>JBMOKU010000034.1:0-7956 GCA_049324315.1 Bacillota bacterium
GGATACCTCCTTTTGTTGTTAATTGGTTGGCGAACCTTTTTTATTCTAGCAAAAGGAGGTTGTTTTTTCTACTCATAGCTAAAGCTTTTTGGAACCCCCGGTAGAACCGGGGGTTTTCGTTACACAATAAAAAACCATATAGGAACAGTACCTATATGGTTTCGATCGTCATCTATTATCAAAACACCATCCCAGATACAATCCCTAATTTGCTGGTAAATTAACACAAATAGGGCTTGCATCTCTATTATACATAAGACACAGTCCCTTATGGATGGTGATGATGTTTTTGCGCCATTAAAAAATACTTCTTCATATTACTTCACTCCTTGTTTTTTTATTATAGCACAAAATTAACTCAATAAATACCTTTTTATAGAAAGCATGATATCGAATTTTCTCTCATATGATGTATAGATCTTCAAAAATTACGGGGTGAATAAAATATGATGTGCGATCAACGTTATCCATGTATACCTTTTCAGCAAAGATATGGATACATATACCCATATATGTCACATATGCTGTCTATACATCCAATGGATATGTATGCCATAAAACAGTATAAGGATTACCTCCTATACCAAAGAAAAAGAAGTGAATCACCAACGCCATATCACTCACAGCATCGTGATATTCTACGAAACACAAAACCTTTTACTAGCTCAAGTATTTATGCGGATTCCTTAAGCTTTTTGGATGCCATGAGACACAGCAGAGATATTGATCATGTAAAAATCTATTATCGTGAATTGCTTCAAAACAATCCAAAAGAAGCTATTCGCTTGATAAACGATGAAAAGCTGCAATTTTCTTCTCTATTTCTCTTAGAACCCCTTATTATGGAATTCTCTATAGCAGATCAGTTAAGCCTAAAAAATAAGATGGCCATCGATTTCATGCACGAAGCCAATTCTCCCAATAAATCAGTTCTCTCTAATGGCTGCTCATTATGTGATTATATTCAAACTGCCTCTTCTACTTTGAAATGGATCTTTGAAACAGGAATTAACGATGATGGCCTAAATAACCAGTATGATAAAATACTGGATATGACTGCAATTCTATTGTCAAAAGTTTATAAAGACAAAACAGCACTAGCGCCCATCATTGATACAATTTTCCAGCGACACAAAAAGGGACATTACATCCATGATTTGGTTTGGGCTTTTTTGGAATGTCGTGACCCCTTTAGTTTTATTGTGATTGGATCTCATTTGCTTTCGGATGATCAAAAGGATATTAAGTTGGCATGTAGACTGCTTCATTTTGTTCCTGGTATAGATTTCAACAGCACCACGGATAGACATCATCAGTATTTACAATTGCTAAATTGGATTGAAGAAAACGGCCTATTCCTCCAATATACTGGTGATAGCTTTCAACAATCCCCTCATCCCATACCTTACATTGTGATTCATTCAGCCAAATATCTATGCAAAATCGTTTGCGTAGATACCGGGGCAACACTTGCTCCGTGCAGCGAAGAGGACTCTATTTTAATAAATGAATTTGAAAAACTAGATAATGATATGCAGCAGCGGCTGTCATCTTTCTCCTATTTGATGCACCAAAAAGATATTCATTGGTGGAACAATTGGATTCAATATCCCCTCCATGAACAAATAAAGATTGCACAGATGAGAATGGAGGGAGGAATATGATAAAAATTGCAGGCAATACCATTTCCCCTGGCAATATAGCTCAGTATCCAGTTGGTAGTTTAGAAAGAAAAACAATTGAGATTATGCATACAAGCAGCACCCTATACAGGTTTGATTCACTCAAACAGTTAACCTTTGAGTTAAATCTTCGTACCCACATAGTCACTGCTGCGAAACAATTGGATAAAAGCAATTTCTCCTTTGAAATTTTCCGCGAATCTTATTGCAACCCCGATTATTGGGAGCGTACAGAGGAGGGAGGCTTTTTATTAAAAGAAGGTATTCATCCTACAGCAGGCATTCGAGATATCTATCAAAATAGTTCTAAATACGGTACAGAGTGTGCAACTGCTATGGTCATCGTATTTTATAAAGGACTTGCAGATATACTTCCCGAAAAACTTTTCAACCTCATGTTCTCATCTATTTATTTAATGAATTGGGAATATCTTGACGGTGATCTAGGAATTGCAACATATAGAAATGTAACAGACGATATTCCCGGCGATTGCAGATATTTTAAGAATCCTGATGTGAATCCGCTGACGCCTGAATGGCAAGGCGAAAATGTCATCGTCCTTGGAGATGGAACCTATTATGGCCATGGTATAGGGATCAGAACTGCTGATAAGATGATCGAAAGCTTAAATGAACAAAGAAGAGCCGGAGCTACTAAATCCGCCTACTTACTGGACTCTGCAACTCGCCTGGATTTCATGTATTTGGCTGATCGATATTATTCTTTCTCGAATCGTCTACAAATAGAACATCAAAGAACACGCCCACAGTATAACAGAAGCTTTACGATGATCCCATATAGATTACCCATCTGAATATTCTAAGATAAAAAGTTGCCAGCAGCGATGTTACTGGCAACTTTTTGTTCTATTTCTCCGGTTCTTCTGCATATCCCATGATTCGATTCATGATTTCTTCTTTAAATGAATCAACTGCCCTAAAGTTCATATTCGGGATGTAAAATGTTTCTAAAATATCATGTTCTTTTTTAGCAATACTTACATTGGCTAAACCTTTCGCTAATAATTCATCAATAAGCTGTTGATCCTCCTTCAACTTCTCTTCATGCTTTTTCAATATATCTACTTTCATAAAACTATCAAAATCAATAATCTTGACATTATTCTTAGCGAATTTTTTACTGGTCGTTATGGCAATATCCAACTCTGGAATAAGTATCGTCTCAATATTCCTCTCATCCATTGGTTCGTGATAGATTTCAATATACAGTCCTTTCTTCAAACCCTCTTCCACAATGTATTCCATTAGCCTAGACATTCCTTTGATGTAGTTCCCCTTAATATAAACAACTTTATCGAAACCATGTAATACGGTCTCATAGTAATCTACCCGTCCATCCGGTGAAAAAGCACTTCCAAACAAGTGTCTTGTCTTTCCTTCCTTCAGCGTATAGGGAATTCCACCTAGTATTTCATTCTTTAGTTTTGCAACATGAAAATTAAATAGCCCTTTATCCAATGCCTCTTCGTAGATAATTTCCATGTCATCTCTTAACGATTTTGCTGCCGCAATAAACTTGTATGCCCTTTTGAACAACTGGCCGATCGCACTTGTCTTTTCTACTATTTTGTCCCTGTTTTCACGCATCCCGTTCTCATCCCAAAACACGCCAAAGTTTAAGATTTCATCAATACCACCAGGATGTTTGGGATCGACAACATGGGTAGCGGTCTTCTAAATACAAAATCTACATTATTACAAAATCATTGTGATAATAATCAATATCCTATGGATTTATTGTGTATTTCTCTAGAGTCGACGTAACTGTGGTATCGCCTGATATAAATTCTCTTTTAACCATTCCTATCTCATCCTTAAAGTATTCAAACATGGTTGAATCTTGCCCCTGAATTTTAATCTTGATACAGTTTTCGAATCTTCCAGCAGGAGTATCCACTGCAGCATCCACCTCGACAATTTCCCTTACTCCGTTTGGCTCCTCCCATTTTATACCCACTTCAAGGGGCGTTTTCAAAATGACCAGATTGTCGTTAGGCTCTTCATTAAGGAAATTGGTTTCTTCGTATTCTTCTCCTCGAAAGAATATCCGAGTGATTTCTTTCTCTGTGGTTTTGAAAACGGCTGCACTTACAGTACCTCCGGTATCTTCTTTGATCTGAGCTTTGTCTCCCTCGACAAACAGCACTTCTCGGGTAAATGATGCATATTCATTCCCTTCACCCTTGTATTGCCAAGTACTTCCTTTCGTGAGGGGGAAATATTTATTGAGATTCTGGGTGACCGCAGGGAATTCTTCTACTTGTGGTTTTGGTTGTTCTTCCTGAGGCTCTGGTATTGGATTATCTATTTTCGCACAGCTCGTTGAAAAAAGCACAAAAAAAATAAGGCTTGTTAACAAGAATGTTAAGAATCGTTTCAAATTCATACCTCCAATCATTGGACACCTTTTTATAGGTATTATACCTTTCATAGAATAAAATATTCAACATTAAGCCATTAATCAAACTCATTCTCTATAACGCAGTAAATTTATTAAAGATATAAAATAAGTTCTCTTATCTGTATCACTAAATTGTCCTTTTCTAGAACTTCCAGTGTATTGTCAGTTTCTGAATTTTATTGTTGTCCTTTTCTCCAATCTCTATATAATCAATCAGCTCATTTACCATTGAATGCGTTAATTCCTTGAAACCCTTATACTTTTGGATAATTCCTATCCACCTTTCTGTATTTCCTATTCTATCGCTTATATCCTCAATATCCTCCTCTAAATTCCGCTTACGCCTTATCAATACTTCCTTATCATAGATAAATTTGCTGTTCAGATCCTGGAACTGAGTATTATCGATTAAGTTATTTACCTTGTCGATATATAAGCTCTTAACAATATTGTCCTTCTCTTTTAACTGTTTTTCAATCTCAGCTAGCTGCTTTCTAAGCGTCTTGATACTCTGACCTACTAAGTCCTCCTGATTTAGGCGATGGATTAAAGTATCAGTACATACCCTCTGTAAATGTCCCCTTATCTTTTCTACGACAATCTCCTGTAATATATCTAAGCGAATACTATGACTAGTACATAGCTGCTTCTTCGGGCCCCGAGCATAGAGCTTACACCGAAGATAGGCGTATCCATTGCCACTTCTAACCTTATTCATGCTGTTTTTACAATCCATACACCTTACTTTTCCAGCAAAAATATGCGTCCTACCCTTGCCGGTGCTTCGAACATTGCAATTCAGTCGCTTCTGTACAGCGTAGAATGTCTCATAATCAATAATTGGTTCATGCATGTCTTTTACAATTATCCATTTGTCCTTTGATTTATTTTGGATGACATCTGACTTATAGTTCACCTTTTCTCTTTTTCCTTGAACTACATATCCTCTGTAAGTCTCATCACGCAGCATCCTCCTGATGGTCGTCTTATTCCACAAACCATGATCGTCTGTCTGTGAAGAGTTCTTGTACTTAAAACCCTTACTCTGTTTATATTTAGTTGGATTAGATATTTCCTTCTCGTTTAACATATAGGCTATATGTTGCGTGCCATGACCTTCTAGATACCAATTAAATATCATTTTTACAACCCTTGCTGCCTCTTGATCAATAACTATCTTATTATTATCATATTCATTTTTCACATATCCATATGGGGCAAAAGAACCAATAAACTTACCCTCTTCCCTTTTTATCTTAAATGTGGCTCTTATCGCTTCACTTATATCCTCACAATACCACTCATTAACCAAGCTATTTATTTGTCTAGCTTTTTTATTCCCTTTATCTCGTGTATCTACATTATCCGTAACGCTTATAAAGCGTATTCTCCATTCAGGAAATTTACGATGCAGGTATTTCTCGACTACTTCAACATCTCTAGAAAACCTGGATTGGTGTTTGCACAGAACAATGTTAAATTTCCCTAGTTCTGCATCATGTAGCATTTGACTAAACTCTGGCCTATTAGCATCCATTCCCGAATAGTCATCATCACTGTATATTTTATAGATATTCCATCCCTTCTCAATGGCATACTTCGTCAAAAGAGTCTTCTGATTTTGAATACTCTCACTCTCATCAATTTCACTGTTCTTATCTTTATCCTCATCACTAAGTCTACAATAGATTGCAACTTTGTCCATGAATCAAAGTCTCCTTTACCATTACGGCATTCAAATGAGCGCGTTGAAATCACATATTAAAAGCTAATCCTCCAATGCTTCACATTTCTTTATAATCCTTAGAAGTAAATCTTCTAGCCTCTTCAACCGTTCGTCTTCTTCCTTTGCCCTAAATACTTCTTCAACGACAATTTTCGTGGACAAATTAATCCCCCTAATAATTTTTATGCTAGATCAAATTTGTCCTAGTCCATATAGTTAGCACGCAAGCACAAAAGCCCCCTATGTCATGGAGTATTAGAACTTCCATTGCATAGGAGGCTTTTTTCATCATTAAGACTTTCCAAAGTCCTTCTATAGTTTGTCTCATATAACACTATTGTTCTAAGATAACCAAAAGAGTGCTTCAATAGTAGTCTATATGATTCTTTATTGTATTCTTGTGTTTACAAGACCGCTACCTGAGGTGCTGTACCATCTAAAAATGCAATTTTTAGTGCTGGGATTACAACACCATCTAAAGAGCCATTATCCGAGGAACATTGATGAAATTCAACATCATACCCCTTATCTACCATTTCATAGCCGATTTTTTTCATAAAGGAGGATTTTCCTACACCTGGTCCACCTTTGATAACAAAAATTCTTGTGGCATCCGTTCCGATAATTTGATCATAATAAGAATAAAAGCCATTTGCCGTATTTCCTCCTGGAAAAACCTTTTTTACAAACCCTTTTTGGCCCATAATCGTTCCCCTTTCTTAAATGATATTCATATCCTTATATCCATTAATACCATCATATTTGGGAAACGTTATTTTGTGCTTATCCCCAATTCATCCAATGAAGAAAAGGCGGATTATCTCCGCCCATTTGACGAATGCCTTATTTTATCTTTCGTAATTGTGTCGAATTCATTTCAGCATTTATTTATATTTTTGAAGAACTTTTAACATTTTTTGATAAATGCTTTGGACCAATTTTTCTGGCTTTAATATGGTCACCTGATCCACGTTGCGAATAGCTAGGGTCTCAAAAAAAATTAATCGATTTGTCTCAATATGAATTCTATAACTTTTGTCATCCTCAACCAGTATACACGCATCTCTCATAGCACCGTCATGCCTAATAAGCATATATAAATCCTTATCAATATCAAATTCAATGGAAAGTTTGGGATCATCTAGGGCCTTACTAGTATATTGCTGATTAAGTATGTTATCAACTGGGTCAGGCAACAGAGCCACTTGATAGATACGATCTAGCCGAAATGTTCTTTTTTTGTTCCTAAGGTGGCAAAATCCGTCTAAATACCAGCACCCTTCACTATAAAAGAAATGTAATGGCGAAATAACACGTTCGATTACATTATTTTTCAAAGGTACAAAATAATGAATCTTTACTTTAACCTGCTGTTCAAAGGCCAAAAGTATTGTTTCAAATGCACCTTGAAGATACGACTCAGGAAAAATGTATTGAATGTCCATGGTGATGTACTCAAGCAGCTTGTCATATTTATTCGAATAATCTTGACATGCATTACGCAACTTAATATTTAATATGTGGATGCTTTCGTCAAAATCAGGAAGGCTTAGCTGTTTAGACGCTTTGAGCAGGATCATTAAGATGAGTACTTCCCTTTCCGTAAGACGTACTGTAGGCATGAAGTATGACGAATCTATCTCATACCCACCATAGATACCCTCATATACTGAAATCGGAACATGCATCTGACTCAAAGCATCAATGTCACGATAAATCGTACGCATGCTCACATGAAGATATTCAGCTAGATCACGGGCAGACATCTTCCCTTTTTGCCTCAAAGCCATAATAATCATCTGCAGTCGTTCCGTTTTTTTCATATCCTCACCTAACTTTGGAACCTTCGTTTGTCCCACTTCCATAACATTATCCATAATTTGAGATGTTTCAAATACTGAGGATTCAACGATGTAATCATGCAGTATCCTTTTCTTTGCTATAACCCTCGTTCCTTAATTATACCATAGTAAATTGTCTATGATGATGCCATTCTAAGATAGAGTAGGCGAATGAAAAATTTTCATTCGCCCCTCATCAAACCGTGCATGCGATTCTCCCGCACACGGCTTTCCGACATTCTTCTTCCTACAGCTTTGTGTCATGCAGCTAGTTTCAGCAACCCG
>JBMOKU010000035.1:0-77443 GCA_049324315.1 Bacillota bacterium
TGCGTCAATTTGTTTCGCTAGGGAACCCTAGGTTCCCTTCGACGACTGCTTCGCAGTCTGAGCACCCTCCTAAAACGGCAAAGGGGAATCCCCTCTGCACTCCCCCATGCATAGCAAATCATCTAATCATGATTTACTATACATGTGCGAAGCGAGTTTTGATGTAACCTGTAGCGAGCTTACAAACTCTAAGCCTCGTAACACTAGCAAATCGGAGTCAACTAACGCAACACATTAATTTAAGGAAGTGAGGGTATGAATATAAAAAGGATGCTGTGTACCCTTTTGCTGGCAGCCGTTTTAATGACTACTTCGGGCTTTTCTAGGCAGCTACCCTTGAAAGAACGTATGGAAAACGAGATACAGATTAAGAACTATTTATTTAATAAAGATATTCAAATTAAGGGTGTTTTTGGAGGACATACGCTTTTTTTCTATGTAGATGAGTATTGGAATATACAGGATCATAGCTATGTGGAATTGATATTCAGTCAAAGTGAAATAAAAGAATTTAAGAATTCTACCATAACCGTATATCTTAACGATTTCCCTGTAAAAAGTATGGCCTTATTCCCAAAAGGTGTTGAAAAAGTGAGGCTTCGCATACCTTTGCCAAAAGGGGAATTCACAAATAATTATAATGTTATCAAGATAAAAACGTTCCACAGAATATCAGATGAACCATGTACTGATGATGTAAATCCAGCCAATTGGCTTTTGCTGCATAAGGAGTCCTATATACATCTAGTGTATAAGGAACAGATAGATGAACTGGATGTAAAGGAATATCCGTTTCCCTATTTGAAAGAGGGCATTGAAAATCCAGTAGATTCGGTCATCGTGATACCTGATCACCCTACTGAAGAGCAGCTTACGGCTGCCATGATACTGGCTGCAGATTTTGGCAGAAGAGTACCTTTCAGTAATGTGGAAGTTGAAATTCTAAAGCATCAGGAGATCATGGATGCAGATAAGAAGAAACACATTATATACATTGGGGATCCTGAGACACTGCCGGAGGAATATGCTCAATTTATCGAGAGCGAAGATAGAGAACAATTGAAGGAGAAGGCCTTGATAAAGGAGGCTGCATCTTCATATCAGAAAGGGAGCCGCAGGGTATTACTTGTGCTTTCCAAGAATGGCGAAGGATTGATTCATGCTGTTTCGGCATTGGGAAATGATCGTTTGTCGACACAGATGAAAGGAAATCCAATATATCTGGACGATATGACGATACAGGATAATGATGGTCTCTTGGCAAAGGAGCGAATTGCCATTGAAGATTTGGGTTATGGAGATTATCTGATGGAAGGCCTCTTTTACCAACAGGCTACTTATGGTATTAACCTGCCGAAGGATAGAAAGCTGAAGGAAGATGCATCTATTTTTGTTAGAATGCGTTATTCCAAGATGCTGGATTTCGATAAATCCTCCGTGATTGTATATTTAAATGATATACCCATTGGAGATATGAAGCTGGAGAAGTCCAAGGCTGAAGGCGATGAAATGACGATTAAAATACCGAAAGCATTTCAAGATAAGAACTATTTCGATATGAGGATCGTATTCTTTCTAGTGCCTTTAGATATTGACTGCAGCAATATCCATGAAAGCAATACATGGGCTGTTTTGCTAAAAGAGTCAGGTTTCTACTTGCCTTATGAAGTTGTAGAGAGAAGATTTTTAGAGTACTATCCAAGTCCATTTATAAGTGAAGGTAGATTTAACGACGCAGCAGTTGTTCTTCCTGATAGGGTGGATCGCAGGATACTGAGTGACGCTGGAAATTTACTGGCCTTTATGGGTCACAGTATAACCGGATACGATGAACTCACTGTCATTACAGCCGGTCAACTGTCGGAGACGATGAAAAAGAAAAATTTGCTGCTGTTGGGGATCCCTGAAGAAAACCAGTGGATTAGGGAATTGAATCCATATTTCTATATCAAATTTGAAAACGATTTTGAAGTGCTTTCAGAGAACAGCAAAATTCCCATGATTGAGCGTTTTCGAAAAAACGCCGGGCTGATTCAGATCATACCTTCACCATGGAATAAGGAAAAATCAATTTTAGTTTTGTCCGGAACCAGCATAGAAAACCTAAAATGGGCAGAAAGCTACTTAACGGACTTCCGTTTGACGCCATTCCTTAAAGGAGATGGAGCAGTCATCGACGAATATGGCAGGATCGATACAGCATACTTTAGAGAAGAAAAAACAGATACTGCGGAGGATGGGGTAATACTAGAGGAGAAGCCAAATGCTCCTGTCAAAAGAGATAATGTAAACATAAAGTCTTACTCCATATTTATCATTATAATTAGCCTTGTTGTCATTGGTGCTACCATTTTCATTATTCGAAGAAATCGATAGGACTTTTAGAGAAACCATGAGACGGTTCGAGGGTTTTCTGTAGGGTCGCGCATTGCGCGTCCGTTGCTTCTCTCCGTTTTACTTATCCATAAAAAATTGTCAGTATATTAAAAAATTTTATAGATTTTGCAACTTATTCCTTGACAGCTGCGAGAATTCAAGGTTAAAATGATTTATAAATATAAATAATTTATTAAAACATCATATAGAAATGACTTAGAAAAGAAGAGTAACAAAATGATGGGGTTTACAGGGAAATAATCATTCGGTGAGAGATTATGACGAAGTCTTTTGTGAAGATCATCTTGGAGTTGAAATCCTGAAAGTGACAGTAGGGGTTTCCGCAGCCATGCGTTAACAGGTGTGAGTGATGGAATGCTATTGTTCTGCGTTCTATAATCAGGGTGGTACCGCGGTTATCAATCGTCCCTAAGTAGTGATGCTTAGGGATTTTTTATTGCATTAAATAAATTATAAAATTATTTAAATAAAGCATAGGAGAGGATGAAAAAAATGGATAAGTTTAAGCCATTATCCGATCTGCCTGTTGCAAAACGAGAGAATGAAATAGGTAGATTATGGGAAGAAAATAAGGTTCTAGAAAAAAGTATTACCACAAGGGAAGGACAGAAATCCTTTGTATTTTATGAAGGGCCTCCAACCGCCAATGGCAGACCGGGAATCCATCACGTTATTTCTAGAACCCTAAAGGATTCCGTATGTAGATATAAGACCATGACAGGGCACCAGGTGAAGAGAAAAGCAGGATGGGATACCCATGGACTGCCGGTTGAAATCGAAGTAGAAAAGCAATTGAAGCTGTCCAGCAAGCAGGATATCGAAAAATATGGAATTGCCGAGTTCAATGAAAAATGCCGGGAATCTGTATTTACCTATGAAAAGCAGTGGAGAGAAATGACGCAACGTATGGGATATGCCATCGATTTGGATAATCCCTATATTACGCTAGATAACAACTATATTGAATCTGTATGGTGGATTTTAAATAAATTCTTCAAGGAAGGGTTTATTTATGAAGGACATAAAATTCTGCCATATTGTCCGAGATGCGGAACAGGGCTGGCTTCCCATGAAGTATCCTTGGGCTATAAGGAAATCAAGTCCAACACAGTAATTGCGGCTTTTAAAAGAAAGGATGCCGACGAGTATTTCCTAGTTTGGACAACCACGCCGTGGACCTTGGCTTCCAACGTTGCCTTGGCAGTCCATCCGGAAGAAACCTATGTGAAGATCAAGCATCAAGATAAGATATATTATGTTGAAAAACAGCTGGCACCGCGAGTTGTTGGGGAAGATTACGAAGTATTACAGGAATACAAGGGTAAAGAATTGGAATACATTGAGTATGAACAGCTGATGCCTTTTGTTAAGGCGGAAAAGAAAGCCTTCTTTGTTACGGTAGCAGATTATGTAACAACGGAAGATGGTACAGGGATTGTTCATATCGCACCGGCCTTTGGTGAAGATGACTATCAAGTGGGAAGAAGATATGACCTGCCGGTGTTACAGCCTGTAAACGAGGATGGAAAATATACCACAACCCCATGGGAAGGCCGATTTGTCATGGACTGTGATGTGGATATCATCAAATGGCTCCATGCTGAAGACAAGCTATTTAAGAAAGAAAAAATGGAGCATAATTATCCTCACTGCTGGCGCTGCTCCACACCATTATTGTATTATGCAAAACCAAGCTGGTATATAGAGATGACGAAAATTAAGGATCGTCTGATTGCCAACAATAATGCCATAGAATGGTATCCGGATTATGTAGGAGAAAAGAGATTCGGCAACTGGTTGGAAAACTTGAACGATTGGGCTTTATCCCGAAACCGCTATTGGGGAACGCCGTTAAATATCTGGCGATGTGAATGCGGGCATATTGCATCCATCGGCTCAAGGAAAGAATTGATCGAGCAAGCTATTGAGTCAATTGATGAGAGCATTGAATTGCATAGACCTTATGTGGATGATGTGCATTTGAAATGTGAAAAATGTCAGGGAACCATGACAAGGGTAACAGAAGTTATTGACTGCTGGTTTGACAGTGGAGCCATGCCTTTCGCCCAGCATCATTATCCATTTGAAAACAGTGAGAATTTCCATGAACTGTTCCCGGCTGATTACATCTGTGAAGGAATTGATCAAACCAGAGGTTGGTTCTATTCATTGCTGGCAATATCCAGCTTTGTTATGGGTGAATCCTCCTATAAGCGGGTATTGGTAAATGACCTTATCTTAGATAAAGATGGAAGAAAGATGTCCAAATCCAGAGGAAACACGGTTGATCCATTTGAGCTGTTTGACCAATATGGTGCTGACGTCCTAAGATGGTACCTGCTTTATGTATCTCCAGCTTGGACACCGACGAAATTTGACATTGAGGGCTTAAAGGAAGTACAAAGCAAATTCTTCGGTACCATTCGAAATGTATATACTTTCTTTACGCTTTACGCCAATACGGATAACATCAATCCTAAGGATTTCTTTGTTCCATACAACGATCGTCCTGAATTGGACAAATGGATACTGTCCAAATTCAACAGTTTGGTGATGGAAGTAGAAAAAGAACTTTCCGTTTTCGATTTAACAAAAACAGTAAGAAAGATTCAGGAATTTGTCAATGAAGACCTTTCCAATTGGTATATCAGAAGGGCCCGTAGACGCTTCTGGGTAAATGAATTAACAGAAGATAAAAAATCTGTCTACAATACTACCTATGAAGTGCTTATTGGGGTTTCAAAGTTGGTTGCGCCTTTTGCGCCATTCTTATCCGACGAGATGTATAGGAATTTGACAGGAGAAGAATCAGTACATCTGGCTTATTATCCTGAAGCACATCCGGAACTTATAGAAAAAGAAATTGAACAGAGAATGGACTTGGTTAGAGATTTGGTTGGACTGGGAAGAGCAGCAAGAGCGCAAACAAGAATTAAAGTTCGCCAGCCTATCCAAAAGATCTTAATTGACGGTAAATATGAGGCCTTGATTTCAGATTTGGTTCCACTGATTGAGGAAGAGTTGAACGTAAAGGAAGTCGTGTTTGAAAAGAACTTAAACGAGTTCATGGATTTCAGCTTGAAGCCGAACTTCAAAGTGGCAGGACCGATTTTAGGGTCAAAAATCAAAGCGTTAGGCGCTGTATTGGGCAACCTGGATGCATCTGAGGCGGCACCTAAGCTGGAAGCGGGAGAAAGCATTGTTGTTGCGTTGGATGGAGAATCCTTTGAATTGACAAAGGATTTGGTGCTTATCAACATTTCTGCAAAAGAAGGCTTTACCGTTGAAATGGCAAATAATCTGTTTGTCATTCTCGATACAGCATTAACCCAAGAATTGATTGATGAGGGCTATGCCCGAGAACTCGTTTCTAAAGTTCAACAAATGCGTAAAAACTATGATTTTGAAATGATGGATAACATTCGTATCTATTTCGATGGAGACGATGAGATTGCTAAAGCGGTTGAAATATTCAAAGACTATATCATGCATGAAACCCTAGCAGTAAGTATCGAAAGAGTGCAGGATGACAGCGTCGAAAAACAAAACTTGAATGATCATGATACAGGAATAAAAGTAGAAAGAGTATAAAAGGTCTTTTAAGGCAAGAAAAAATCAGCAGAAATGCTGATTTTTCTTGTCATTAATTGCTATACTTTTTTATGTTTCGAAACCTGCCGCTTTCTTCGTTTCGTTCGTAAGGAATAATGATGTTTTCCTCATCATCATTTGTCATGGAGTACTTTGCGGATATACAACCCGATTCCTTACCAATGCGAATATATCGTTTATCAATTCCATGCTCTTCTCTTTTTTTCATATGAATCCTCCTATTGACTAAACTGATGCTAAAACATTCTTAATACATTTGAGGCCTCCACCCTTGTTGGATGATACTCACATTATTTCCCATGCCTGCCTCGTGCATACTACTTCTCTGCATAATTCCTTCAAACACGTATTCGTCTATCATATCGCTGCTTTCAATAATACCGCAGGAAACAGAGAATCTTCCTTCCCGATCCAAATGGTTCTCCGGACTATAAGGCTTTTCCAATTGTAAATCTCTTTCGTAGTGCTTAAACAGCTGCCAAACAAGATTTTCTATTTCATGATTGCAGTAGGTAACCGGCAGTTTTAATAATTCCTTTGCTTCCCTTCTTGGAATCATATAGCTGTGAGAAAAGAGCTTCTCTGTTAGATTGTCTACAATGTAATTAATTCGTGATTCATCAAAGGGACTCATATGCATCTTCAAAAGCTTCTTGGTAACTGTACGGATAAGGGAATAGGTACGTTGTATACTACCTAAAGATAAAGGATGAATATGATCTAAAAGCTGTGAGAAAATTTGTCCTAAAGCGTCATCATTTTTTATCTTCATAATATCATTGACAATCGTTAAGAAGGAAAAAACGTCCTCCACGTTGATGGGGACTCGGACAGCCGGATTATTTGGATCCGTGGGATTAAACATGCTGGTAACATTAGGATCCACCGGACTAAGCTCGGCCATCTTTGTCATAAGCAGCTCTGAAGCCCCTAGAGATACTAAGGTACCTGCACTATAAGACCTATAGGGAATAATAACAGAGAAATTGTCGGTATACTCATAAATCAGTTCTACCAATCGCAGTGCGGTAAGCACATCGCCACCTTTGGTATATAAGAATAAGTCTATTTTTTCTCTGCTTTCTAGCTTTTCAAGATGCTTATGAAATATAGGAATAATATCAGGTGCAATTCTTGTGCTGACATTTTGTCGGTCTCCGGCAATGTAACAAATGATACTGGACTGTCTTATATCCGATAGTTCTTTGATGAGCTGCTGTCTATTCTCATTCATAAATTTATAATCCTTTCTCAGAGAAGCCTCTATTTAAACAATCAAAAATATTATTGGGATTTAAGATTGTAAATATTCTCGTAAAAGTTATTTAATTGTCGAATAATTTGTTTCATATGGGCTCATAATAATCTTGGCTTTAGAAAGTAAAAAAACTAACTAATTTAGGAGGCTATTGAACATGCATATTACAAATCAACAAATTAGTGGATCAAACCAAGTGAAATTCACGCCAGTTTCCAGATCGATCTCAGATATGGGAACAACTGTATCTTACAGCATCAATCCTTCAACGATGACAAATGCATGGAATATGAGCAACATGCAGACAGTAAGTGCTCAGAATATGAACATCGGAGCATCCGGACAATTTGGAACTATTGGCCAAACAGGATGGAATACAGTAAGCTATAATCCTGTTATTTCTGCACAGCAGTTTAATCAGCTTCAAAGTGGCGGTATCCTTGGATATCAACAATGGCAGCCACACACGCTTTTCGTTAGAAGCTTAATCGTACAACCAACTGTAGATATTTCTGAGACAACCAGTGATGTAGTTGTTTCAGCTTGTGTTGGAAATCTAAGCGTTCATGATATGAACTTAAACGTTACAGATAACTCTGTAACTATTTCCGGTGTAGCTTGGACAGGAAACGAGCAAGTATTCCTTAACAGAACAGTGGCACTTCCAACAAGTGTAAGGGCAGAATCTGTAGATGCTAACTTCCAAAGCGGCGTTCTTGAAATCAGAATGCCTAAAACTGAAAAGAGCATTAGGAGAAGAGCGACAATCGCAACGGATACAGTTGAAGTAAGATAATAAAAGGATAAAGAAGAATTGTCCATGAACTATAAATATGGTTCATGGACTTTTTTTGCTGTATATAGATTTCTTTTCTTGTCGATATTATGTATTTTTAATAATATTAAAATACAAAATGTCCAAAAAAATGTTATATTTGATTAGAAGCGGAAAAAAAGGAAATATAGAATAGAAGACGATTTTGGATAAAAGGGGGGCAATAGATGAATGATCGATTCAATAGAGGCGATTACTTTTCCGATGACAACATATACTGTGTGAACGATATAGATCAATCAGCAAATGAAGGTGATGAACTGTATAGCTCTCATAAATACTTTTTGGAAAAAGCTGCGGAAAGAAAACACCGTGCTACACTTTTAGAAGAAGTGGAAGCAAAATTCAACAATCTAGTGGAGAAATCATTAACAGGCATCTATATTATTCAAGATGAGCGATTTGTCTATGTGAATCCTAGATTTGCTGAAATATTTGGTTACACATATGAAGAATTCATAGACATGCCTGTGAGGGATATCGCTTATGAAGAAGATCGTGAACTTGTACTAAACAATTTGAAAAAAAGGATATATGGGGAAATTGACAGTATTCGATATCAATTTCGTGGCCTGACAAAAGATCATCAAGTCATATATGTAGAAGTATTGGGCAATCAATTTACATACCAGGGAAAAAAGTCCATCATCGGAAGCTTAATTGACATTTCAGAGCGGGTAAAAAATCATGAAAAGCTGCGAATGGCTAACGAAATATTTGAAAATACCATAGAAGGTATCGTCGTAACAGACATAAAAGGTAATATTCATTGGGTTAATCCGGCTTTCAGCAAAATTACCGGGTATACATTGGAAGAGGTTTTGGGGAAAAATCCAAGGATATTAAAATCAGACCGTCATGATGACGCATTCTATAGAAATCTCTGGAGCACGTTAAGAAGAACAGGACAATGGAAGGGTGAGATATGGAATCGCAGGAAGAACGGAGAAGTTTACCCTGAGTGGATGACCATTTCTACGATAAAAAATGATTTTGAGGAGCCTGTCCGATATATTTCAGTCTTCAATGACATTACGGAGCGAATATTAAAGGAAGAGCATATAAAGTATCAGGCATATCATGACGCCTTAACCGGGCTGCCAAACAGGCTGCTGGTCAATGACCGTTTAGAAGTTGCACTGACCCATGCACAAAGAAATAAAGAGCAAATAGCAGTAATGTTCATCGATCTTGACCGGTTTAAAAACATTAACGATACCCTTGGACATGCAATGGGAGACATGCTTTTAAAGGAGGTTGCACAACGCTTAGTCCAATGTGTCAGAAAAGGGGATACGGTGGCAAGGCTGGGTGGAGATGAATTCATTATCATTTTAGAGAATATCAAGCATGTAGAGTATGTGGTGGATATTGTGCAGAAGATATTTACATCGCTGTCTCACTCGTATCTTTTAAAGGATCATGAAATATTTGTAACAGGAAGTATTGGTATCAGCATTTTTCCAATGGATGGTGAAGACGTGGATACACTTATAAAGCATGCTGATACTGCTATGTATCGTGCAAAGGAACAGGGAAGAAATACGTATCAATTATTCACCTCGTCAATGAATGAAAGGGCTATGGAAAGGCTTTCCTTGGAAAACGACTTGAGGAAAGCTATCATAAAAAATGAATTTCTTGTTTACTATCAGCCGCAGATGGAGATCAAAACCGGAAACATAATTGGGGCAGAAGCACTGATACGATGGATGCATCCTACCATGGGACTTGTTCCACCAGGGCAATTTATCCCTATTGCAGAAGAAACGGGACTTATTGAGCAAATAGGAGAATGGGTGTTGATGGAAGCATGCTGTCAAATGAAAGCATGGCATAATCAAGGATTTGGAGACATGAAAATTTCTGTTAACTTATCTATGCGTCAGTTTCATCAGGGAGATCTGGTAGAAAAAGTGAATGCAGCGTTGAAAAACGCAAAGTTGGCACCTAAATACTTAGATCTGGAGATAACCGAGAGCTGCGCCATGCAAGACCCAGACTTTACCATATCAGTGATTAGTCAGCTAAGAGCGCAGGGAGTGACATTTTCTATTGATGATTTTGGTACCGGATACTCATCACTGGCTCTTTTAAAGGCTTTTCCAATTCATAAGCTGAAAATTGACAAATCCTTTATCCATGATATTGATGAGGTCAGTGAAAATCTTGCCATTGTTCTGGCTATTATTGATATGGCCCATCGGTTGAAGCTTAGGATTACAGCAGAAGGTGTAGAAACGGAAAAACAGTTGGAGCTGCTGAGGATTCACTTATGCGACGAAGTTCAAGGATATTTGCTTAGTCCCCCGTTAAAACCGGAGGATTTTGAGAAACTGATGATAAAAGGGAAACAGGGACAGTGTTGATCAACACTGTCCCTGTTGCTTTCTATAAACTTATAGCTTGAATGCACTAATAGATTGTTTTAACTCTTGCGCTAAATGACTTAACTGTTCCACGGATGCTGTTATTTGCTCGATGGAAGCGGTTTGCTCCTGAGTAGAAGCGGAAATCTCTTCTGTACTTGCTGCCGTTTCTTCTGAAACAGCTGATATGCTTTCAATTTCTCCAGCAGCCGTTTGGCCTTCTGCTCTTACATTTTGAACGGCATCAGCCACTTCCTTTAGCTGATGGGTCATTCCATTTGCCATGCGTGCTATGCTGCTGAAAGTATCCGATGTCTGTTGAACGGTTTTAACCTGCTCGGTGATAATGTTGATCGATGCATCCGCTTCTTTAACGGCTAGATGGGTTGCATTTTGTATGTCATGAATCAGCTGTTGGATTCTTTCCGTGGACTGCTGTGATTCCTCAGCCAATTTTCTTACTTCTTCTGCAACAACGGCAAAACCTTTTCCATGTTCCCCAGCCCTTGCTGCTTCAATGGCCGCATTTAGTGCTAACAGATTGGTTTGGGAGGAGATGCCTTCTATTACCTCTACAATTTTTCCTATTTCAGCCGCCTTATCATTCAGGGTAAAGATCGTATCTGCAACGTTTTTAACTGCTCTGCTGCTTTCTTGCATCTGCTCTTCCTGCAATTTAACAGCTTTTACACCGAGGTTAACGGAGTCCTCCGTTTGGAGGGCAGTCTCAAAGGAGTTCATACTATTTTCTCCAATTAAATTGATGGATTGTGCCATATTGTTTACCGACATGGCACATTTTTGGATACTGTTGGCTTGTTCGTCACTGCCTAGGGCCAAATCATTGATTGCTGCAGCAATTTGAGAGGCTACGGTACTGGTTTGCTGAGATGAAAGAAGTACCTCTTGGGCAGTATCATTCAAGTGTCCGGATGCTGTTTGTATTTTACTAATGAGGATTCTTAAGTTGTCCTTCATATGGGTGAAGGCTTTTGCCAATTCTCCGATCTCATCATGACTTTCAATGGCAATGTTATAGCCCAAGTTGCCGCTAGCCAGCTGTTTTGAGGCCTCCGCTAATATAAACAGCGGCTTTGTCAGCATTCTTGAAAAAACGTATCCGATGATAGAAGCAGCTGCTAGAATAATAAGAATGAGAAAAATGGAGCTCTTAACGGCCTTTGAAACAGATTCATAGGCTTCATCATAAGGCTGCTGCACGACAACGGCCCAATTCACTGAAGGTACGGTCTGATAAGATGAAAACTTCTCTTCATTATTGTATACATAGCTGTCTGTTCCATGATTTCCTTCCAAGGCTTTTTTAACGACGGAGATGTCTGAAACGTTTGTCCGTTCTTCTGTCATCTTGCTGTCAGGATGGGCTAAAATTTGACCCATTGAGTCTGTTACAAAAGCATAGCCGTTTTCGCCAAGGGCAATATCATCTCTCATATCCTCAACAATAGAGAGGTCCAATGTGGCGCCCAAAACGCCGACAAGATTGTTCATGTCATCCATAACTGGTGTTGCGATGACCACGGCCGGCTTTCCGGTGGTTTTGGAAATAAGGACGTCACTGATTACTGTACGCTTTGAAGATAGAACATCCTTCATATATGCACGTTCAGACAGATTATCAAAGGTTTCCTTGCCGTCAGAACGTGCCACCTGTTGAGATGATGTGTCTGTAATGAATAAAAGTGCATAATTCTTGTGATTTTTTCCCATAGCCTCAAGTACTTTTTTCTGTTCTATAGGATTAAACGTTTTCACATCTTCCAAAAGCGTAATACCTTCCAGAAGGGTTACATTATTCCTGATGTAGTCATCAATCTGACGACTGAGGGTGTTCGCCAACTCGCTTGTGTTTTTGGTTAGATTCTTTTCAATCAGTTCCATTTGATTGGTTGTTGATATGTATCCCAGGATCGAGACAGAAGAAAAAGTTAGCAGAATGAGGAGCAGGATAATTTTAAATCTGATTTTTACGTTTTTTAGCATAAAAAAACCTCCTACATTAATATTTGTTTGCTAATCTGATTGCCCTGCAAGCAGAGAAACAAAAAGAGGAGAATAGATCAGTCCGATGGTATGACCAGATTTCGATCACCTGTGACGTGATTGCCTCTTTTCCATCTGGCTGCACAATCCTAATGAAAATAAATATACACTGCATCTTAAATATCATAAATCATGAACAGATATTATTAAAAGTATAGCGCAAAAGTAACCTAAATTTCAACAAATTTCAACAAAAAATTAACAAAGCTCTATTTGTAAATCTTACATGATTTGTATAATTGCCCATTTCAAAATGAATGATCAAGCAGAAAATAGGAAAAAAGTATGAATTAATCCGAGAGGTGGCACAATTTAAGATATTGATTAACTAACACAACACATTGATTAGGTATGCAGAAACAAGGAAAGGGAACAGGGGCTTCGGAACAATAAAAAAAGTAGTTCTTCCTTCACCGAGGAAGAACTACTTTGATTCAACTTTTTGTAATGTCTTTTTGAATGTTTTCTGGTAATAGCATTCCAGCAGAGACCACTAATTTTACGGCTGCTTCCACTGGGATATCCAGGGGTATTATTTCTTCTTCCGGTATCATCACAAGCATGCCGGAAGTAGGATTGGGCGTTGTGGGTATAAAAATACTTTTTAGCTTTTTTGAAGTCCTGATACATAGCTCATCAGGTGCATCTGCTGTAATAAATCCTATGGCGTAAATATCCTTTGAGGGATATTGAACAAGCACAGCGGATTTAAAAGTAGCTTTTTTGTTGGAAAGAACTGTGTCCATCAGCTGCTTAATAGATAAATAGACTGTATTGACCAGTGGAATTTTTTTTAGAACCCCTTCCGCTAAATTAATCAGTTTTTTTCCAAGATAGTTCGTCGAGATGATACCGGCTGAAAAAATGATTAACAATGTTAAAAAAACCCCTATACCTACCAAAGGAAATCCAATCAATCTTTCTAAAGGCTCTCGAAAGATGGAGTCAATCTTATTAAAAAGCCAGCCAACGATACTGATTGTGGCTGCAATGGGCAGAATAACAATCAGACCTGTAAGAAACAGGTTTCTTAAGTGTTTCAATGCATTTATCCTCCTATATATATTGTTATATGATACAACAAAATTATATGATGAAGCAATTCATTTGTATAGTTAAATTTTGATGAAATTACATGAAAAACGGACACACAATAGTATGCCCATTCCCATTAATAAGATGCTTTATCCAGAGCAATCAGCACTTGAAGAGGGGGAGTTCTGTCTATCAAGCCAACAGCATAGATCGTATAATACCTGCTTGGCTGAATGGTGACATTTGGAACCGTCAAAATAATTTGATTTGTACCTGCGATCCGAGCCTGTATGGTATATCTGCCTGGATCTACAGGTAGATTTTCGCTGATTTCTTTAAACTCAATATTTCTAAACAGAATGGTTCCGTCCGGCAGTGTGATGTCAACCATAGGTGCATTTGGGGAAAGGTGAACGAACTTAAGCTGACCTTTGTTTGGAGGAAGGGGTAATGCGGTATCCGGAACAATAAGGGGTTTTATATCCCTTAACATACCTGTTGCAGCCACAGTATAGCTGGCATTGGGCATGATGTCCAAATTTGTATTAATGATCGGTGTTGTCCTATTACCGGCTGGGTAGATAACGACGCTGTATTTACCCGGAATATAGGGAAGATAGGGTGTAAATTCTTTATATCGAAGATTGCTTGCTACCAGTTTGCCGCTTATCATAACATCAACACCGGGTGCATCCGGCGATGCATGAAGAATCCTGACATAGGACGGCATCACAGGACTTCTGTACATACATTGCATACAAGGGAAATAGTACATCATATCACACACCTTTCTAATTATACCTATGATATAAATATGATAAGCAATATAAAAGGGTTACTAGGTGCATAAAGAAAGCGTACAGAGACAAGCAAAAAAGGACTTCTGTGGATCTATAGGAGTCCTTTAAGATGAATATATTGAAAAAATTATTTTATAAGTAATGCCTGTTCAATAAAGATCTACGCTCCTAGAAAAGAATGTATTTTCTTCTGTAGGGGACGGTCTCCGTGCCGTCCCGCAAAACTAAGTACCATTTTAAAGGCGTAAATCCATAACAGGATTTATATCTATACCTTCCACTGAAAAAATTATAGAATACACTATAAAGATAAAGGCTGTTAGAAGAAAATTTTTACGAACTTAACAGAGTAAATATCGCACAGCAATAAGTCGTCAGTTTCAGGTTCCCTGATGATGACATAACTGATTCCAACATCAAGCAATGTTCCTTCTCTGTCAATCAACATATTGGTACCGATCAAGAATTCGATTTTCACATATCTACCGATTTGTGTTTTTAAGTATCCTTGCGTATAGTTTATATCTGTTTCAACAGGTGCGCCGGGTTCATATTCAAAATCAGGGGGCAGGGTAGTTGGTTCCGGCATTGGTGTAGGTTGGGGTGTCGGCAAGGGCATGGGCTGTGCTGTACCCATAGGCATTGTCGGTCTCTCAGGCATTATGGGCATACCTGGATGCATAGGGTTACCGGCTGGCATCATTGGCATACCTTTATACATGGGCATTTGCGGGTAGTAATAATTGTTATAATCTTCACGGAACATAAATCATCCTCCTAAAAAATATTTCGCCTTAAACTAGGTATATGAGAAAAAACAAAAAATGTGCATGTCTACCTGTGAAAATCTCATCTTTAAGCTTCTAATAATTTAACATAATGGGTTTTTAGGTCTGGGCATATAGTTCTGTGGGATTGTAATAACAATGCTGAACAACCCTTACTTGCAAAGATCCGGTTCCGTTCCGCGGGAATGTATAAGGGCATGCAGGTCTGAAGGGATTAAAATACCACAATGAATAACCAATGGTGAAGAGTCGATTACCGGCCAATGCCCAATCTGCGATGTCATAATGGATCTGTTCAGGGGGACTTGCCCAAATGGTCTGCGGGTTTGGTTTGCCTGCTAAAACGGATCTCATACAGTCAAATTGACCTTTTTGATAGATAACCTTGCGTACATCTCCTTGACCGACACGGTGATATTCTCCATAGGGTACTCTGACCCGATTCATAACCACGGTGGCAACACCCTTCATGCCATTTTCCCCTTCTCCGCCAGCTTCGCATTTAATAATCCTCGCTAACAATTCTCTATCTGAATAAGCCATAACATTTCACCTCATTTTCGGACTGATACTATTAATCTATTCATAAAAAGGAAAAAAGGTACGTAGGATTTTTGAATTTTTATATAAATTCTAACAATAAGTAAAAGGAACTTTTCATTCTTCATAGAATAAAAACAGAAGACCTATGAATAGACAAGCTGCTTATAATGTCTTGTAATTTTTATCAAAGGGAGGAAGCTGCAGCTATGGAGGGCGTCATAATAAGAGCGTTCAATCATACCATAGAAGATGCACGGCAGATTAAGGAAATTGATGGCGCTACATTTGCAGACTGCCATTATTTTGTAGAGGAGATTATAAACATCGCCAGAAAAGAAGAAAATAAAATATATGTGGCTGAATATGACGGCAGCATGATAGGTTTTATTAGCTTGCTGCATGTGCATACTTTACATTATGATGGTTTATGGGTTGATTTGATTGCTGTCCATCCGAAATACCAGAATAAAGGAATAGCTGGCAAGCTCCTGGAACAGGGGAAGGTATACGGTCAAGAGATCGGCGCTGATTTTGTCAGCGGTTTAGTAGCGGTGAACAATTATGCATCACAGAAATCCTTTCGGAATCATGACTTTTGTGATGCAGGAAAGGATTTTCAACTTCTTCTATGGAAAAGAGCATAATAAATGCAAGGCAATTTCTCTATCAAGTACGATGATGGGCGCAAAAATATAACGATCACGTAACCAATGATGAAAAAGGAGGCGATTTTATGGAAGAGAAGAGAAAAAGTAAGCGGGTACCCTTTAACTTAACCTTGGCAATCGAATCTCTCTACACGGAAGGAAATAAAGAAACGATTCAATTAGAAGAAGAGGTCACCGTCACCAATATATCAAATACGGGGATGGGATTTATTTGTGAGGAAGAACTTCCGATGAATCATTATTTTAACGCAAAAATTACCATTGATGAAGAACGAATGTTTTATTGCGTATTAAAGATTGTGAGGTCAAAGAAATTGAATAAAGGGTATCAAATCGGCTGCCAATTTGTAGGCCTTGCGCAAATTTTGAGCACCGATATTGATGATTATGTGACTGAGCTTGGAGACGAATAAGATAAAGTGAAAGAGGATGAATTGCATGACGGAGAAACATGATTTGGAACAATCCATGAATGAACAGCGGATGGAGGCTTACCCACTGTTGAGGTCAATCCAAAGTTATATTCCTGTTATATGGTTTCAACATGAAAAAAACGATGACATGAAGCATGATAAAGTAAGGGCACTATCGGAAAAGGACATACTTGATGCAGAAAGAAGATGGAAGAGATTTGCGACATTGCTTTCCATACTGTTTCCGGAGACTGCTGAACAGCATGGAATAATCGAATCGCCGCTAAGAAAGATAGAAGGCATGAGAGATCATATACAAAGAAAATACGATACACAGGTTTTTGGAAATTTGTATTTGAAATGTGACAGTGAACTGCCCGTTGCCGGTTCAATTAAAGCTCGAGGTGGAATCTATGAGGTATTGAAGCATGCTGAGAGCCTTGCCATTGAAAAGGGAATGTTGAAAGTTGATGATCATTATGGTGTGATGGCAAGCCCTGAATTTCGAAGTTTTTTCAATCAATATAAGATAGCAGTGGGCTCCACTGGAAATCTAGGACTAAGTATTGGTATTATTGGTGCTGCCCTGGGCTTCCATGTAACCGTGCATATGTCGGCCGATGCCAAAGCTTGGAAGAAGCAGCTATTAAGAGAAAAGGGTGTAACCGTGATAGAATATGCCTCTGACTACAGCAAAGCTGTTGAAGAGGGAAGAAAACAGTCTGACCAAGATCCAATGAGTTATTTTGTAGATGATGAACAGTCGAAAGAGTTGTTCTTAGGCTATAGTGTTGCAGCTTATCGATTGAAGGAGCAGCTTGATCAGCAGGGTATCCTGGTAGATCAAGATCATCCGCTGGTGGTCTACCTTCCCTGTGGCGTAGGCGGTGCGCCAGGAGGAATCACCTTTGGTTTAAAGACAATTTTTGGAGAGCATGTTCACTGCTTTTTCGCGGAACCTACCCATTCGCCTTGCATGCTGCTGGGTCTTATGACAAAGCAACATGAAAAGATCTCTGTGAATGATTTTGGCCTTGACAACATCACGGAAGCGGATGGCTTGGCGGTAGGGACACCTTCAGGCTTTGTCTGTAGAACAGTGGGAGACTGGATTGCTGGTGTCTTTACAGTGGCTGATGAAGAGTTATATCCGATACTGACCGGATTGATGGATACAGAAAGCCTCAAAATTGAACCCTCTGCAGCAGCAGGACTATTAGGACCTATAAGATTAAACGATCAGCCGGAAGGGAAAAAATATCTTCAAATCCCTGGTGCCACCCATGTAGCTTGGGCCACTGGTGGACTATTTGTTCCACCTGAGCAAATGTTGGAATTTTACGAGAGAGGAAAAATAATGACTAAATGACTTCTCAGAGCCTATAGAAAACGATTTCTATGGGCTTTAAAAAATTATAGCAAAAAAATAAAGGAATAATTTGTAGATGTAGAAATGACAAGTAGGGTATAATATACCCATAAAACAACTACAGAGGAGAATGAATATGTCGTTTGGATTTCATGAATATCCTTTCAAAGACTTTATGACGCAGAATTTACGAGAAGCTGGTATTATAGAACCTACAGAAATTCAGAAAAGCGTGTTCGATGATATACTGGCAGGAAAGGACGTAATTGGCAAAGCCAGAACAGGAACTGGAAAGACACTGGCTTATTTACTGCCGATGATTCAGCAAATTGACCCGAATAAAAAGGAACTGCAAATGCTGGTTATGGCACCCAGTAGAGAATTAAGCCTTCAAATACAGCGGGAAGCAGAGAAAGTCGTGCAAAACACAGGAATACTTGTTCAATCCATTGTAGAAGGTATGGATTTGAATAGACAGTTGGATAAATTAAAGGATAAACCGCAGTTAATCATTGCCACACCGGGAAGATTGATGCATATTATTGGACTGAAAAAAATAAAAATGCATGGTGTGAAGACAATTGCACTAGATGAAGTAGATCAAATGCTGGAGCAGGGCTTGGCGGAAAAGGTACTAGGCGTTGTGAAAGCTACGTTGAAGGACAGGCAGCTGCTGAGCTTCTCTGCCACATTATCAAAAGAAGCAAAAGAACTACTGCTTAAGCTTATGAATACGCCATCTATCATCATGTTGGATGAGAATAAGCCAGTTCCTAAAGGTATCCAACATCAATATATTGTAACCAAAGCTGTCAAGAAAACAGAAACTCTGGAAGAATTACTGCGTGTGATAAAACCATCTAAAGCGCTGGTCTTCATTAACAGGAATGAAAATGTTGAGCGTTTTGTAAAAGAGCTGAAGTCCATGGGCTTTGCCGTTGACGGTATTCAGACAAGAACAAAAAATCAAGACAGACACAGCATGCTGACGGCATTTAATAAGGGAAAGTTGAAAGTATTGGTAACTACGGATCTATTTACAAGGGGAATGGATTTTAAGGATGTTACCCATATTTTTAATATGGACTTGCCTAGAAACAATATTGACTATTTACATAGGGCGGGACGTACAGGTAGAATGGAAAAGCATGGTATGGTGATCAATATTGTTAGGGACAACGAAAAGTTTATCATGTACAAGATGATGAAACAGCTACATATCGATGTGTCAGCCATTACGATCATCAATGGGAAAATTGTGCCTGTTGAAAAGATTGTTAGAAAGAATAAATAGTTTCAAGGGAATTGAGGTGGTCGCTTCAATGAAAGCATTATTTACCTACAATTATGGTACAGATAAAATGAATCTTATCCAGCAGTTAGGTTATGATGTGATCTATGTATATGAAAAGGATGCTGTTGTGAATGAAAAAACCAAAGATGCTGAAATCTTAATTTGCTATAATCCTTTTCCTACCCTGGATATTAAGCAGATGAAAAATCTCAGGTGGATACAATTATCCAGTATTGGCATCGATCAAGCCCCCGTTGCGTATTTAAAGGAATCAGGAATCATTCTGACCAATAATAAGGGCGGATATAGCATACCCATAGGTGAATGGATTGTCATGAAAATATTGGAGATGCTGAAAAACAGTAAAGGTTTATATGTCCTGCAGGAGCAAAAAAAATGGAACATGGATACAACACTGTTGGAATTGTATGGCAAGACTGTGGGTTTTATCGGCACAGGAAGTATAGCAGCAGAAGGTGCTAGACGTCTCCAGGGTTTTGATGTCAGAATCATTGGTCTGAATACTTCTGGAAGAAATGTTCCTTACTTTGATCAATGTTACGCCATGGAAGAGATTGATTGTATGCTGAATCAGTGTGATGTGGTGGTATTGACCATACCCTATACGGAGAAGACCCATCATCTAATAAATCAAGAAAAATTTGAGAAGATGAAAGATGCTACATATCTGGTCAATGTGTCCAGGGGAAGCATTATTGATGAGCAGGCACTGATAAAATACTTACAGAATGGCAAAGTACGAGGGGCAGCTTTGGATGTTTTTGAAGAAGAGCCGCTGCCGGCAGTGCATCCATTTTGGGATATTCAAAACGTAATCATTACACCGCATAATTCGTGGATTTCTGAGATGCGAAACGAGAGGAGATTCTCAACAGTATACGAAAACATGAAACGTTACGCTAACGGACAAAGACTGCTAAATATTGTGGATTTAGAAAAAGGATATTAAACTTTTAAAAGGGGTGGAAGAAATGAGAATAGGTGTAGATTTGGGAGGAACAACCATTAAGGCAGGTATGGTTGACCATGAGGGAAACATTCAATACCAAAGTGAAAGGCCTACAGGTGCCGGCAGGGAACCAAAGCTGATTATTGAGGATATGATCAGCCAAATTGAAGGGTTGTTGGCGCAAGCAAATACCAGTATAGACGAAATCCAGTCTATTGGCATCGGCATACCGGGTATTTCAGAAGCAGAAACCGGAAGAGTCATTTATATAACAAATCTGGGATGGTATGATGTCCCACTGGGAGAAATACTTTCAAAATATTTTAACAAGCCAATCTTTGTTGAGAATGATGCGACTGTTGCTGCCTTAGCAGAAAGCGTATGCGGATCAACCAAAGGTGTTGCCAACTCTGTATTCATCACACTGGGGACAGGAATTGGTGGTGGTATTATTATCAATCATAAAGTATACAGTGGCAGTCATGGAGCTGGGTCAGAAATTGGACACATGATTTTAGGAGAAAATTTCTACAACTGTAACTGCGGTAATAACGGATGTTTTGAAACATTTGCTTCAGCTACAGCCATGATCAAATATGCGCAGATGCGGATTGCACAGGGTGAACAAAACTCTGAGATCATCAAATTAGCAAAGGGAGATCCGGATCAAATTACTGCTAAAATAATTTTCGATGCTGCCAAAGCCGAGGATAACCTGGGAAAAGAAGTTGTCCAAAGAATGGTAAAATATTTGGCCATTGGAATCATTAATATCTATAATATGTTGGACCCGGATAAGATAGCCATCGGTGGAGGCGTATCCAAAGCCGGAGAGTACTTAATTGAGCTATTACAGGAAGAGGTAGCGAAGCTGACCTTTTGTAAAGATATAAACTATGGAGACATTGTCCTGGCACAGCTAAGTAATGATGCCGGCATTATCGGGGCAGCATTTTTAGGCGCCAATCAATAGTATGGTTCTTAGAAAGGGTTTAACCGATTATTGCTTGCATTCTGCTATATAATCAACTATGATAAAATGCATACAAGTTTTAAGGAGGGGTATTTTTGAAAAAAATAGGATTTGATTACGCTAATACGAACATTGGAGCCCATGAATTAGCGTATCTGCAAAACAGTGTTTTACAGGCACACACAATGCTGCACGAAAAAACAGGGGCAGGCAGCGATTATTTAGGATGGGTTGATCTTCCGCTGAATTATGATAAAGAAGAGTTTCAACGGATTATCACTGCTGCAGATAGAATCCGAGCAAACTCGGATGTTTTCATCGTGATAGGCATTGGAGGATCATACCTGGGAGCAAGAGCTGCCATAGAAATGCTGGGACATTCCTTCCATAACCTGTTGCCGAAGGACAAGAGAAAGGGTCCAGAGGTATATTTCGTAGGAAATAGTATTAGCAGTACATATTATCAGCATCTGATGGACATCATTGAAGGTAAATCCGTAAGCATTTGCGTTATCTCAAAATCGGGAACAACCACGGAGCCTGCAATTGCCTTCAGACTGCTGAGGGCTTATATGGAAGAAAAATATGGGAAAGAAGCGGATCAAAGAATCTATGCCATAACAGATAAAAGCAAAGGTGCCCTTAGACAGCTGGCTGATGAAAAAGGATATGAAACCTTTGTTATTCCTGATGACGTAGGAGGAAGATTTTCTATTTTAACGGCGGTAGGTCTCCTTCCCATAGCCGTGGCAGGGATTGATATTGAAAAGATGATGGAAGGTGCCAAGGACGGCTGCGAAGAATATAAGGATGCTGATTTGACAAAGAATCCTTGCTATCAATATGCCGTTGCCAGAAATATACTACATAGAAAAGGTAAAGATATAGAAGTAATGGTAAGCTATGAGCCTGCCCTTCATTATCTTTCGGAATGGTGGAAGCAGCTTTACGGTGAGAGTGAAGGAAAGGACGGAAAAGGGATTTATCCTGCGTCAGTAGAATTCACTACGGATTTACATTCTATGGGTCAATATTTACAGGATGGAAAACGACATCTTTTTGAAACCGTACTGAATGTAGAGAAAGCAAGAGAAGAGGTCATTATCGTCAATGATAAGGATAATCTTGACGGATTAAACTTCATCAGCGGTATGTCCATGGATGAAGTAAACAAAAAAGCGTTCCAAGGAACAATGCTTGCCCACACAGATGGAGGCGTTCCTAACTTTGTTATCAACATACCTGAAATTAATGAATATGTTTTTGGAAAGCTAATATACTTCTTCGAAAAGGCATGCGGAATCAGCGGGTATTTATTAGGGGTAAATCCTTTTGATCAGCCGGGGGTGGAAGAATATAAAAAGAATATGTTTGCTTTACTTGGAAAGAAAGGCTATGAAGAACTTAGAGATACGCTGATGAAACGATTAGAAAAATAAAGAAGGACAACAAAAGATGCTATGAATGGATAGCATCTTTTTATCTCTACTATTCTGATGGTTGGTTGTATTCATAATCCATAATTTGAAACAGTATTTCATCATGAAATTGATTGTCTCTAAGAATACTTTCTCGCAGCCGTCCTATTTCTTTAAAGCCTATGTTTGACAAAGCTTTTACAGACCTTTCGTTATTGGAGTGTACGAAGGAAATGACACTGTGAAGCCTGAGTTCTTGAAAGGCGGCGGAGAGGAGCTTTCGGATGGCAAAGGAGCCATAGCCCTTTCCGATATTTTCTTTATCGAAAATATATACGTCCATTTGGCACTTTTTATCTGTGCGGTTAATATTTTTTAGAAAACCAATACCGATGGTTTCCTTGCCATCCATGATATAATAATATCGTGAGCCTTCATGGAGTACAGTGAGCAGATATTTGTAATAATTATATACCTCGTCGAACTTCGGTGTATATGCCGATAAACGTGTCAGCCGTTTATAGATCGATTCTGTTTCGGCATAGGTGACATGTTGAATTCTTTTTAATTCCAAAGAGCGTCATCTCCTTTACAAGTTTTCTTTCTCAATCTCTAACATTATAGAATAATCTCGAGACGGTGTAAACTACAGAAAGGTTACGGAAATCTATCATAAAAGTAAAATCAAATAGGATATTTAAATCTAATGTCGAATAGGTATAAAAGCCTACTTATAATTTTTCCCAGGTAGAAGAAAATATGAGTACATCGGCAAATAGACATACTTTATTTAATAATTCATAGAGGAGTGATAGATATGGCTAGAATTAAACCCTTAACAATTGAAGAAGTTGACAAGGAAAGTCAGGACATATTTAACGCGTTTCTTAAACAAAGAGGAAATATACCCAATATGTTCCGTACATTGGCGTATAGACCAGAGCTTCTTAAAACAGCATTCAAACATTTTTCAACAGTATTGAATACAGGTACAGTGGATATTCAGTTAAAAGAGATGGTGGCAGTAAGAGTATCCCAGTTGAATCAATGTGAATACTGACTGGCATCACATACTGTTTTGGCAAAACAGTTTGGTGTATCTGAAGAGGCAATCTATGCTATGGCAGATAGAGAAGATACTCCGGAGCTTTTTACGGAAAGAGAAAAGGTAGCCTTAGAATTTGCTGAAGTGATGTCAAAGGATTCTATGAATGTAAGCGATGATTTGTGGAACAGACTTAGAGTCTTCTTTGATGAAGGTGAGATTATTGAAATCGCTTGTGTCATAGGAACATTTAACTATTTCAATCGGTTTAATAATGCATTAGGTGTGGACATCACAAAGTAATTTTTACAAGAACTTCTGTCTTAGGATAGAAGTTTTTGTCTATTTTATGAAGAAATACAAATACTATTCATGAATTGCTTTTAAGGAAGGTGAAAAGATGAATCTACTGGAGAATACCTATGGGAACTTTCTGAAACTGTCTTTTTTAGCATTAAATCCTTTTAAAAAGGCAGTAATCAAAACAGAATGCAAGGTTCACAAGTTCATTAATATTCAGGCATTAGAGATTTTAAAAAATGATCAGTATACTGACGTGTATCGTTTTTATCAAAATTATATTTTGCAGATGAATGATGGTACCTACTGGGCAGATCAAGATTTTAAAAGCAGCAGTCATTTTTATCATCCTGTCCGTAAAAAAGGGATGTATGGAAGAAAAAGCGCCATGGATCTAGGGCGGGATTATTATGCAAAAGCACTAGAACTATGGAAGATTGGAGAAATCAACAGATCTATGTTCTACTTTGGTGCAGCGCTTCATATTATTCAAGATATGACCATACCTCAGCATGCTAATGTAAAATTATTAGATAATCACAGGCAATACGAGAACTTTGTCAAGCGTACGTACCTCTATGTTAATACGTTTAAAGCTACAAATGGAGCAATCATTTTTGATTCCATAAACGAGTACATAAGATTTAACACGAGGGTTGCCATGAAAATTTATAATAAGTTTAAAGTGATAAAGGATAATGATCAAAGATATTATCGAACGACAAATTGCATCCTTCCTCTAGCAGAAAGAACAACAGCAGGATGTATGATTACTTTCTACAAGGAAATTTTCCAAAAAAATCTGCATTAGTATGGATTGTTTGTTAGGGATAATTTATAATGAAAGGATATCAAGGGTAGAGGAGGCGTTTCTATGAATGAAGTGATGAATCTAATAAAATCTCATCGGTCTATTAGAAAATTCCAAGAGCGGATCATTGAGGATGAAATAGTAAAGGAAATTATCGAAGCAGCCCAATGGGCATCCAGTTCTAGTTTCGTTCAGGCATATTCAGTTGTAGGTATTAAGAACAAAGAAACCAAGAAAAAACTCGCAGCATTGAGCGGTGATCAGCCTTACGTAGAAGCATGTCCTGTCTTTCTTGTGTTTTGTGCAGATCTACATAGATTAGAAAAGGCATGTAATATGCATCAAACAGAGATGATGGGCGAATATACGGAGTCCTTTATTATGGCAACGGTTGATGCAGCCTTAGCTGCTCAAAATGCCATGCTGGCAGCGGAATCCGTAGGTCTGGGTGGTGTCTACATAGGCGGTATCCGCAACAATCCTTATGAAGTAAGTCAGCTGCTAAAACTTCCTGAATATGTTTACCCGGTATTTGGAATATGTTTGGGGTATCCGGATCAAGATCCGGAACGGAAACCAAGACTGCCCATGGAGCTCATCTATAAAGAAGAAGTATATACTACCGAACATGAAGAAGAAATCATGAAACAATACGATGAAATAACACGACAATATTATTTCAGAAGGACAAAGGGTAAGCGTAGTGACGCATGGACGGAACAAATGGCTGAAAAAATGGAGAAAGAAACTCGGCCCCATATGCGGGATTTCTTAGAGACAAAAGGCTTCAAGATGAAATAAGTCCACGATTAGACGCAAGGAAAAATATGTGTTATGATAGTGAAGAAAATCGATAAAAAAGGAGATAAACAATGAATAATGAGATTTTAGCAACCGTGGGTCAAAGAAGTATTTCAAGAGAAGATCTGAATATGGCAATCCAAATGGCACCCAAAGAGCAGGCTGCGCAGATCAATACATATTCCGGACGAAAGTATCTATTGAGTGAATTAATTACCCAGGAAATGTTTTATCAAGATGCAGTAGAAAAAGAACTATATCATGATGAAGATTTTATCAAACAGTTAGACATGATTAAGGAAAATTTACTAAAGCAGTATGCAGTCCAAGCATTGTTTAAGAATGTACAGGTAACAGACGAAGAATCAAAAAAATATTATCAGGAGAACCCTGAACAATTTCTTACAAAGGACTCTGTTAGAGCTAAGCATATTTTAGTGAAAGAAGAAGATAAAGCAAAAGAGATTGCAGCAGAAATAAAGGCTGGAAAAAGCTTTGAAGAAGCTGCAAAAGCATATTCCGAATGCCCTTCAAAGGCAAATGGCGGAGATTTAGGGTATTTCGAGAAAGGGCAAATGGTACCCGAATTCGAGAAAGCTGCTTTCGAAGCAGAACCTGGCGCGATCAGTGAACCGGTGAAAACTCAATTTGGCTATCACATTATTCGCGTTGAAGATAAAAAACCTTCTGCAAACATGGAATATGATCAAATTGCAGACCAGCTTAAAAACTACTTATTAAGAAATAAGCAAAATCAATTATTTAATGAATATGCGGAGCAGTTAAAGCAGAAATATGAGGTACATGTAAACGATGAATTATTAAAATAGTAGGATGGGGGACTTATTTTTCCCCTTTTTCTACTTTTGAATTTACATAGAATATATTTCCAGGTATAATACTGATGATTGCAATATGTTGATTTTATCGAATATACATTGGAAAAGGAGGCGTTTTTGTGGCAAGTGCATGTTCATTTGATGTGGTCTCTGAAGTGAACCTACAGGAAGTAGATAATGCCGTAAATCAAGCGAAAAAAGAGCTTGCACAAAGATACGATTTTAAAGGCAGTAAGGCAGAGATTCATTTGGATGCTGATGAAATCAAAGTAATAGCAGAAGATGAATTTCGTATAAAGAGTATCATCGATATTCTTCAAGGGAAGCTGGTCAAAAGAAATGTGCCTTTGAAATCACTGGATTACGGTAAAATAGAGCCTGGTGGCGGCGGTATGTTACGACAAATTATTAAAGTACAAAAAGGTATTTCAAAGGAAAAAGGAAAAGACGTGGTAGCTGCCATAAAGGCATCAAAGCTTAAAGTACAAGCACAAATTATGGATGATCAAGTCAGAGTTACAGGAAAGAATAAGGATGATTTGCAAATGGTTATCCAGTTCCTTAAAGAGAAGGATTTTGGTATTGCACTACAATTTACAAATTATCGTTCATAAAAAGTATATGTCCCTGGTATAAGGGACTTTTTTTTCTTTAAAATTAGTGTACAATATATTTAGTGTATAGAAATATTTTGAATATTACAGGGGGGATTACCAATGGAGCCAAAAAATAACAGGATTTATTTGCTGATGACACTGTCTACCATATTTTGGGCCGGTGCATTTATAGCCGGCAAAATAGGGGTTAAAGAGTTTCCACCATTCTCACTGGCTTTTTTCCGTTTCTTCTTTGCTGCCATCATCATTTTCTGGATTATGATAAAACGACGGACAGAAAATTGGAAACTAAAAGGAAAACAATGGGGGCCTGTTATTTTGCTTGGGCTTATTGGTATGTTCGGATATCATGTGCTATTCTTTATTGCCCTGCGTCATACAACTGCGATAAATTCTTCTATGATAGCTGCCACCAACCCTCTTATGACCAGCATATTGGCATCCGTATTTTTATCAGAAAAGGTAGGGATAAAAAGACTAGGAGCAATTCTAATGGCGCTTATCGGCGTGCTTCTTACCCTATCAAATGGAGATATTGGCGTGTTTATGACCATGGATTTTAACGTGGGGGATATATTTATGGTTTCTGCTGTATTATGTTGGGCTGTATACTCTATTATAAGCAGAAAAGTCATGGATCAATATTCACCCATTATATTAACCAGCTACAGCTTCTTAGTCTGTCTGTTCCTGCTTTTCCCTTTCGTGGTATGGGAAAAACCGCAGGTTTATATGATGACGGTTACATGGAAAGGATGGGCATCTGTACTCTATATGGCAATCTTTCCTTCGGTAATCGGTTATTTGGTCCAGCAGATGTCGATAAAAGAGATAGGTGCTAGCAAAACAGCCGCTTTCATCAATTTAGTCCCTGTCTTTTCCATTGCTTTATCGGCGCTAATTCTTCATGAGCAGATTAGTGCTTTAAAATTGATGAGTGCTGCTATTATTATTACAGGTGTGTATTTGAATACAAGATTGAAAAGTAGAGAGTCCGTGGAAGAGCTGGCGAAAAAAGTTTAATGCATAAATATCATGGAGATAGAACATGTTATAGACAGACATGGATAGCATAACAAAAAAAGAATGGAGACATTTGTATTTCCATATTGTAAATCCCTTGTATATGTATTATGATGGTGATAATTGTTGATATAATGCGGTACTTCACGGATGAATTTGACTTTGAGAGGGGTGTTGATGTGCGGATACATTTGGAAGAGGAGCTTAAAGATTTAAATATCAAATTGCTAAAAATGGGTGCTATGGTGGAAGAAATCATAGCAGTAGCTATTAATTCCTTAAAAAATCAAGATTTGGAAATGGCTGAAACGGTTGTAAAATTAGATGATCAGATAGACCAGCTTGAATTGGAGCTTGAACAAAAGTGTATGCTGCTATTGGCATTGCAGCAGCCTTTAGCATCTGATCTTAGAAGAATAGGGACGGTCATGAAGATTATTACAGATCTAGAACGTATGGGTGATCATTCTGTCAATATTTCTAAGATTACGCTGCGAATAGGGAAAAGCAAACTGGTTACACCTTTAGTGGATTTACCTAGGATGGCAGAAATTGCACAGGAAATGGTAAAAGGATGCTTAAATAGCTTTTTAAATGAAGATATTGAGTTAGCCAAAGAGATTGCGCGAAAAGATGAGTTGGTCGATGAGATATATGCTACAATCTATGACCGTGTTCTTAAGCTGATTGAAGAAAATGTAGAAAATACACAGCAGTTAACACAGCTCCTTTTCGTTGCCAGGTTTGTTGAACGTATTGCAGATTACACAACGAATATCTGTGAGAGAGTAATTTACATGATTACGGGTGAACGTGTAGAGATTAATTAATTATGATGAATACAATAAAATAGTGAAAGAGGCTGATTTACATGGAAGAAAAAAAGATTGTAACATTTAAGGATGAGAATGGAGCACCAGTGGAGCTTGAGGTTGTTGATACGATTGAAATGGAAGGGGATCGTTATGCCTTGTTAGCACCTGTGGGAGAAGAAGACGATGCTTTTGTCTATAAGATCGAAATCATTGATGGGAAAGAAGAATATGTGGTTGTAGAAGATGATGATGAGTTTGAAAGGGTTTTAGAAGAGTATAATTCATACTTTGATGAAGAATAAGAAAACGGGTGAGAAAGTTATGGAAACCTTAGTACTGCTGTTGATGGAAAAGAATGAAGAAACCGGTATACTTGAAAGAGAAATAGGAAGTTATAAAATATCTGACTATGGTAATTGGGTTAGCGGCATATACTTGATAAAAAAAGGGGATAAGGACCTTGTGTCATTGAGGCTTACCACAGATAGAGACGTGGAGGATTGGGAATACACGGCCGTATTTGACCAGTATGACTATGAAGTATATGATGATAGCGTTGAAGAAATTTCTGAAATTGAGGATGAATACAATCCAACATGGGAGATATTTTTTGAATTTATAGATTCTCAAGATGAAATGGAAACCAGGTTAGATCGTATTGTTTCAATACATAGGAACGAAATGCTTAAGGTATATCAAAGAATCCAGGAAAACAAAGAAAATTATACAGAAAAGCCTTAGAGGGATTTCCCCTAGGGCTTTTATTAGCAAGGAGCTTGAAGATGGTTAACGAAAAAGATTTAAAGAACTGTACTGTACAAGAATTAGAAGTTTTTTTAAAAGAGATTGGAGAGCAGGGATTTCGAGGTAAGCAGATTTTTCAGTGGATCCATAAAGGAATCGACTCCTTTGATGATATGACAAACCTCTCCAAAGGATTGCGGGAGAAATTGAAAGAATATGCATATATAGGTGCCATTCAAATTGAAACGATGCTGGAATCAAAGGTTGACGGAACGAGAAAATATCTTTTTTTATTGGAAGATGGGAATATTATTGAAAGTGTATTAATGCGATATAATTATGGAAATACTGTTTGTGTATCCACACAGGTAGGTTGTAGAATGGGATGTTCCTTTTGTGCATCTACCATCGGCGGTATGGTCAGAAATCTGTCTGCTGGAGAGATTTTAGACCAAGTTTTGGCGATTCAAAAAGATATTGGAGATAGAGTATCGAACATCGTGCTTATGGGCAGCGGAGAACCCTTTGATAACTACCAAGAAGTTTTACGATTCTTAGAGATTGTGAATCACCCAGAGGGATTACAGATCGGGCTAAGAAACATTACAATTTCCACCTGTGGTCTTATTCCTCAGATCATGGATCTAGCTGATAGAAAGCTGCAGGTTACCCTTGCCATATCACTGCATGCTCCTAATGATGAACTGAGGCAAGAAATGATGCCTATTAACAAACGATACCCTATGGATGAACTTTTAAAAGCATGTGCATATTATGTAGAGAAAACAAACCGAAGGATCACTTTTGAATATGCATTGGTACATAACGTGAATGATAAGGAAGAACACGCCTTGGAGCTTGCCAATAAGATAAAAAGAATCATGTGCCATGTAAATCTGATTCCATTAAACAGCGTAGAGGAAACAGGTCTAAGGACTTCACGCAAAAACGACGTTAAGTCTTTTCAAAATATCTTACAAAAGCATGGTATTGAAGCCACGATTCGAAGGGAATTGGGAAGCGACATTAATGCTGCCTGCGGCCAGTTGAGAAGAAGATATCTCAAGGATACTGAATGAAAGAAAAACGTATTCTGTATACTTATCAATTTCCTGTTTAAGGTATAAAAAAAGAAAATAAAGTTGAAGGACTTTTATTATTTGCATAGAATAGTTATATAAGTAAGAATATTATGAAAAAGTTCATAATAAGAGTAATACTCAACTATTCCAAGGGAGGAGATTAAAATGGTTAAGATTATTGCAGGAGGAAAAGGTACTGGAAAGACCAAAGCAATGATTGATATGGCGAATCAACTCGCAACGAACGGCAAGGGTCATGTTGTGTTCATTGATGATGACAACAGGCACATATATGACCTAAAACATGCCGTTCGTTTTATTTGTACCAAAGAGTATCCCATAAAGAGTGCTGAAAGCTTTTTAGGATTTTTATGTGGAATTATTTCCGAAGACCATGATATCGAGGCCATTTACATTGACGGAATAACAAAAATCGTTGATGTTGACTGTAGCGATCTGCCCAATCTGGTAAAGGAATTGAAAGCGTTTGCAGAGCAATTCCAAATAGATTTTATTGTTAGTGTTAATTGTGAAGTTGAGAAACTACCTGAGGAATTAAAAGAGTATGCAGTTGCTTAAAATAGGGCGCTAAGCCCTATTTTCATTTACTTTAAGAAAACAGCTTGCAGAAAGCTTCTGCGGATAACATAACTGTAGGGGCGAACAGTGTTCGCCCGCTTATAGTACGAGGAGTGAAACTATGATATATACAAATGGATATCTGACGATTCATAGCGATTACGAAGTAAGAACAGTTCGTGAAGATGAAGCCCTAGGGGATATAGACTTATCTGTCGATGTTGATGACAGAAGCTTAAATCTTTGCATACCTGGGGAAAATACTTCGCCTGTTTCTAGAATGCAGCTGCCCAGGGTTAAGTTCATCTTAATTCGGTACTGCAGCAGAAACGACAGCGATATTGCTACGATTCATTTCCTCAATCGTATCGATCTACATTCATCAATTTTGAATTTCGAGCTTCAATATCAAAATTATATGATTTACATTGAAAATGGGGATGGCTGCATTGACTTCAAAGTCAAAAAGAAATAGGCTATAATCAAGAATAAGTTTTCAAATTTATAGAAATTATTTATGAGATGTATGTTTATTTTTCATGATAATGGTTACAATATTAGCAGAAAATAAAAATTTTTATTATGGTCCAATGTGACGCAATAGGAGGAAATTAGCAATGAAGGAAGGAACAGTTAAGTGGTTCAACAATGAAAAAGGCTTTGGCTTTATATCGGTACCGGGTGAAGATGATGTATTTGTACATTACTCTGCACTGACGGGAGAAGGTTATAAGAGCCTGGAAGAAGGTCAACGGGTTCAATTTGAGATTGTAAAAGGAGATAGGGGTCCGCAAGCAGCTAATGTCGTGAAAATGTAGCTAAGCCCTTACTTAGAAGCTTAGTAATAGGCTTTGGTGAAATACATTATGGAAATTATGATTTATCTACGATGAACAAAAGTACATGATTTCCTATGTATTAATAGAAGATATAAAATCTCTACGGTGTAGGCTGTGGAGATTTTTTTAGTTTATCTGTTCATAAATTATGGTAAACAAGCATATAAGATTGCATATAGAAGTAGTTTCATGTATGATAATGTTCTAAAGGTATATAAGCCATGAAATTTTTGATCAAACTATTGGGGGAGAAAACCTTGAAAAAGCGTTTATTGGTTAGTTTATTTCTTATGTGTATGATCATATTGACTGCATGCAGTGAAAAAACTCCAGCATCAAAAGAGAATTCATTGGATCTAGTCCTTAAGCCCAAACAGCTTAAGATAACTTACGATGATGCAGTTCAAACTGTAATGGATTCAGAAGAAATTAAAAAGATTACAGGACAGGGAAGAAATGTTTCCATAACAGAAAGTCTAGAACCTACTGGAGAGGATCCATTTTGGTATATACACATTAAGGAAGAGAATACCAGCTATCAATATGTTTACTTGATTGATGCTGAGACAGGCGAAATTGTCGATCGAATGATCGAAAATGAAGACCATGAAGATATTGAAGCTCTAAAAAAGGAAATGACAGAAACTGTAAATTGGGTCTTTGAACAATGGCAGAGCTTTCGATATGATGATTATGATCCTACGCGATGGGGATTGGCATTCGCCTTGAATTTCAGACTAGTCTATCTTTTTGATAATTTTGAAGAAAACAGTCAATATGTTATAGAGAAACAAATAACCTCTGATGTGAAGGTAAGTGAGATTAAAGACGCTGGAATGGTTTATAATGAAGAAGATGATACGATCTATGGGCAGGTGCGGATAATAGCATCCTATCATCAAACCATTGATGGAAAAACCTACGATGAGCCGGTGGAGGTTATGATCTTCTGTAAAAGGCATTTAGACGGAGACGAAGGCTGGTTAATTACAAATGTAGATATGGTTGAAACGGAAAACAGCAAGGATTTTCAAAAGCTCTTTTTCGGATTCAAAAAAGAAAACTAGAAAATAAAACGGGCGAACAATGTTCGCCCCTACAATTAGATTATCCACAGAAATTTTGTGAAAGCTATTCCCTTAATGATTAAGAAAGACTAACTTTTTATGATGGTAAAAATTTGGCACCTAAGTATCTTTTAATTTCATCTGCATCACTATCTGGGGTGATGAGAATTTCGCGGTCACTTTCCATAAGATATACCAAAACCTCAGCTTCTCCATCGAGGAAAGCCTTGGCTACGGTGTCTTCATTAATCTCTCTAACTTTGTTTTTATGATGCTTTTTCTTTTCGAACTCTTTCGTATAATAATTTCCCATCAATCGTATGACTTTTGTATATCGCTTCATGTTTACCCTCCTGAATCTTTTCCAGTATACTTAGTATAGCATATTTTTTGTTTTAATATAGACAAAAACATAAAGAATTTTCCATAACTTCACGCTACAAATAAATAATTCACCGAATTTCGGCTGCGTCAATACAATAGTATTAGTAAGAAGTATGGAGTGATGTAGATGAGAACGTTACGGCTAGGTTCCAGAGGAACTGATGTCATGGAAATTCAGGCTTTATTGCAAAAAATCGGATATAATCCAGGACCCATCGATGGAATATATGGACAGCAAACACATCAGGCAGTTATTCAATTTCAGCAGAATCATGGATTAACAGCTGATGGAATTTTAGGTCCCCAAACCTATCAGGTCATGGAAAGATTTTTGTTGGGCTATGATGTTTATACTGTAAAGTCAGGAGATACCTTGTACAATCTGGCAAGAAAGTACTACACAACGCTAAATCGTATTGTTACTGCTAATCCGGGAATTAATCCCTATGACTTAAGAATCGGACAACAGCTGATTATTCCCTATGGTATTGATGTCGTCGATACCAATATTGACTACACCTATGAGATTATGGAAAGAGATATAAGGGGATTAAAGGCAAGGTATCCTTTTATTGAGGTAGGGACTGTAGGCAGTAGTGTACTTGGTAAAAATCTATACTATATTAAGCTGGGCAGTGGTCCTAATCAGGTGTTTTATAATGCAGCCCATCATGCATTAGAGTGGATAACCTCACCATTGTTGATGAAATTTACTGAGAATTTTTTAAAAGCTTACGTAGCAGAAACTACAATTCGAGGCTATGATGTAAGAGATATATGGGATCAGAGCACCGTTTATATTATGCCCATGGTGAACCCTGATGGAGTAGATCTGGTACTGAATGGATTACAACAGGATAATCCCTACTATGATCAGCTGATCGCATGGAATGATGGAAGAACCAATTTTTCAGAAGTATGGCAAGCAAATATTCGTGGGGTTGATCTCAATCATAATTATAATGCTGCATGGGAGCTGTCAAAACAGGCCGAAGCCCAATATGGCATAGATGGTCCCGGGCCCACTCGATATTCAGGACCTTATCCTGAGTCAGAACCGGAGACCAGAGCTGTCGTAGATTTTGTTAGAAATCATAATTTTAGACTGGTACTGGCATATCATAGTCAAGGTGAAATCATTTATTGGGATTTTATGAACATGGCTCCGCCGGTAGCCAGACGAATTGGGGAAATGCTCTCACAAGTAAGCGGCTATGCATTAGCAGAAACCTATGGTATTGCATCCTATGCAGGATTCAAGGATTGGTTTATACAAGAATATAGAAGACCAGGATATACTGTTGAGGTAGGTATAGGAAGAAATCCTCTGCCCATAACTCAATTTGATAAAATCTATCGCGACAATGAAGAGCTTTTGCTTTTGGCTGCAGTTGTATAGTGATAAGCCTCCCAACGGAGGCTTATGTTCTGTTGACTTATAGATATAAAACTGTTACAAAGAATTCTCTTTAGTCGCCTTTCTTTTTCATGTATAATAAAAGTGTAAGGGGAAAAAGCGTGAATATTTTCATGGTTTTTGGGTATACATGAATGTGTAATTATTAATGGCATTTGAAAGGGGCCTCACGATGAACAAAGTGAAAAATATTATGGTTTGTGTAACGCAGCAAAAGACTTGTGACAGACTGATCAAACGAGGTGCAGAAATAAGAGACTCCTATGATGGTGAATTGTTTGTTATTCATGTTGCGAAAGAAGGATGGAATTTTCTGGGGAAGTCAAAAGAGGGGGAAGCATTGGAGTATTTGTTTGAAAAGGCAAAGGCCTATGGGGCGACATTGGATGTCCTAAGGTCCCATGATATCATTGAAACCTTAAAAGATCTGACAGAGAAGCATCAAATTGATTTGATGGTGCTTGGGGAGTCTTGTGAAGATAATGAGAAAAATGACATCGTCAGCAAGTTGAGAAAACGTTTGCCTAAGGATATGGTTTTTGAAATCCTACCGGCAAAACAGAAGAAGAAAGCCGTATCTTAAAACATGGAAAGCAAAGTGCATCTGAGAATGATGCACTTTATTTTCATCATATAAAATGAACGTATAAAAATAGAATATGAAATAGAAAACTATTACGAAGAAAAGGAAATTGCCATCGAACTCCAGCGGAGTCATGGGGACGGTTCGTCTGGCACATATGTTTTTTATGTGCCTGAGGAACTGTCCCCGTGGCGTAATATATTTATTACAACTTATATAGTTAAAAAGAAAATCAAATGATGAAAAGGATTTGATGAAATGCAGCAAGAACATGAAGAAAGGTATCGCGTATATTCAACGTATTTACAGCAAAAATATGGTGAAAAAGTATATAAGATTCCCATAAACCTGCCAGTCACCTGTCCCAATCGGGATGGTATTGCAGGTCAGGGGGGCTGTATCTTTTGTGGAGATGAAGGGGCGGGCTTTGAAAACCTGTCCAACTGTATCCCTGTAAAAGAACAGCTGGAAAAAAATGTTTCCTATATACAGGGAAAATATAAAGCAAATAAATTCATTGCATATTTTCAAAACTTCTCAAACACCTATTTGCCGCTGCAAGATTTTAAAAGACATATAGAGGATGCCTGTGTGGAAAATGTGGTGGAACTATGTATATCTACCCGGCCAGATTGCATACATGATGCCTACTTAGAATGCCTTAGAGAGGTGCAGCGTACAAAACAAATAAATATATCCATCGAATTGGGACTGCAGAGTGTCAATTGTCATACCCTTCTAAAAATTAACCGCGGTCATACCCTCGGTGAATTTATTGATGCGATGCTCAGAATAAAAAAATTCGGCTTTGAAAGCTGCGCACATCTGATTCTGAATCTACCTTGGGATACAATGACTGACGTGGTCGAAGCAGCAAAAGTTCTCTCTGCACTGCGGGTAGAACAGGTAAAACTTCATGCACTATACATCGTCAAAAATACTGCCATGGGAAATATGTATGAGAATAAAGAATTTGAAATTATTTCTCTGGAAGATTATATAGAGCGTGTGATATGCTTTTTAGAATATTTGGACCCTAATATTGTTATTCAGCGATTGATTGGAAGAGCGCCGGAAGAAAACACACTGTTTTGCAATTGGAACACCAGCTGGTGGAAAATTAAAGATATGATTGATGAAAAAATGGAAGCAAAGAACAGCTTTCAGGGCAAGCAATGTAATTATCTAAATGGAAAAGCAGTACGACAATTTCTGTGAATATGATTTTAATTATATAGTATTACATTACAAAACCTGCTTTTTTGCAGGTTTTCTGTTTAAAGAAATTTGCTTGGGAAGCCATCACTGTAGGGGGGGCTGCCCACAGCCACCCGCAAAAACGATGAAAATTCCCCGTGACAAAGCGGAGTAACGTAGGCAAGACTTGGGGACTGGTCCACTGTCCGGTGTGCTTTTTACCGGACTGAGGCTCTGTCCCCATGTGTTGCCTAAAACATCTCCACATCTCTTTTTTGTTATGCCATTTAATGGTATAATAAGCAGGTGAGTGAAAGGAATGGGGGGATCAAGGTGAAAAATATACTTTTAATCTGGGATATTGACGGTACCCTTATTAACAGTAGAGGCTGTGGCAGAAGAGCGATGGAAAAGGCATTTCATTATCTTTATGGAATAGAAAATGGTTTTGCAGATGTTAATATGGCGGGCAGGTTGGATGCTCTGATCGTAAAGGATGCTATGATAAATCATAGCATCGATGTAGAAAACCTAAACGATTTTTTTGAAGTATACTGCAAAATGCTGGAATATGAAAGACAGTCAGGTGATTTCACTGAACTCCTTCCCGGTATAAAAACCATTCTTTCCAGACAGCATCCTGGGATACAATTTACCCATGCGCTAGGTACTGGGAATATAGAGCCAGGGGCCAGAATAAAATTGGAACCTCATGATATCAACTGCTTTTTCCCGATAGGAGGCTTTGGCGATGAAGCCATGGAAAGATGGGAGATTATTCAAAAGGCTATTGAAAAAACGGAGTTAATGTATGGACATTCTTTCGATAAGAAAGATACCTATGTTATTGGTGACACGCCTTTTGACATAGGCTGCGGCAAGAAGCTTCAAGTGAAAAGCATAGCCATAGGAACGGGACCATATTCAGTAGAGACCCTAAAAAGCTATGCTCCGGATTATGTTTTTGAAAATTTGGAAAACGTAGAAAAATTCTTTGAGATTTTTCGATAGCCTAACAACTGCGTCTATGAAAGGGAGGACATTATGGAGAAGATGATCTATACATTGGTAGTAGCTTTTTTAGGGGGATTCCTAGGTATCAAATTGAAAATACCGGCAGGAGCATTGATTGGTGCGATGGTAGCTGTTGCTGCCTATAATATTTCGGGAGGCAAAGGGTATATACATCCTAATTTTAAAGTTGCCGCCCAAATTGTTATAGGCGGCATATTGGGACTAAGCTTTACGATGGAAACGCTATACGGTTTAAAAGAGCTTTGGGTTCCTGCCGTTGTTATGATCGTGGGTTTGATGGTGCTGAGTCTTACGCTGGGGGTACTCATATCGAAGTTTGCAGGGATTGACCCAATTACTGCTTTATTCAGCAGCGCTCCGGGGGGATTGACTGAGATGGTAATAACAGCAGAAGCTTACGGTGCTGATATAAAAAAGGTTGCTCTTTTGCATTTGATGCGTCTTATCACTGTAATTACAGTGATGCCCGTGGCCATCAAAGTATTTTTGAAGTATTTTAAATTCTAATTTGGGTGATTTAAGAGGGGAAAGCAATGAAATCAAAATCGATGAGTAAAGAGTTTACGAGCATATGGAATCTATCATGGCCCGTCATTGTTGGGATGGCATTACAAAGCTTGCTAGGAACCGTAGATTTGAAATTTATTTCAATGATCGGAACGACCCAGACTGCTGCTGCATCTATTAGTAACTCTGCAGCAGGCGTTATCTTTGTTATGTGTGCATTGGTAGCTTCAGGAACGGTTGCAATTGTTGCAAGGGCTTATGGAGAAGAGAATCATGAAGAGGTTAGACGCATCGGAGGCCAATCTGTTGCTTTAGCAGGGATCATCGGTGGTCTGATAGGCGTCTTGTGCAGTATATTTACGGTGGGAATTGTTAAAGTAATGTTTCAACCTGAATCTGGTGTTTTACATAGTGCGGAGGAATATCTATCTACGATTTTTTTAGGAACCATTTTTGTTTTTTTAAGCTTTACCATACGAAGCATTTTACAAGCCTTGGGTGATACAAAAACACCTTTGTACATTTTTGCCATAGCCAATGTGCTGAATATGATTCTTGACCCTATACTCATATTTAGTTTTGGTTACGGCATAAAGGGAGCCGCCATAGCCACGGTTTTCTCAAACATCATTGCTTTTTTCTTAATAACATGGGTGTTAATACGAAAACTTTATCATGGACAGCTAAAAACCTTTATAAGATATATGAAAATACATATCTACGATGCCTATCGCATTTTACGGATTGGTGGTTGGGCATGCCTGCAGCAGATTTCCAGACCTATTACGGGTATGTTAATGTTCAACCTGGTAAACAGCGTAGGGAAAAAAGAAGGTGTTGCTGCCTTTGGCATTGGAGGCCAGTTGTTTAATTATACCTTTATTTTACTGGCTGGATTGACCGTGGCAATATCCGTCATGGTTGGTCAGAACCTTGGAAGAAAAGATATAAAGCAGGCGGAACTGGTCGTCAAAGAGGGGATAAAAATTGCACTGTTGAATATGGCTATTTTCGCAATTCCTTATGTTATTTTTCCAGATTTGATTATTCGCTTTTTTTCAACGGATCCCAATGTTGTTAAAATCGGCATAGAATATTTAAGAATCGTATATATCGGTGTATTTTTTGTGATTTTGCCGGTTGTTTATGGTGGAGCCTTTCAAGGCGCGGGGGATACATTTCCTCCTATGATTTCGTCATTATTTGCCAATGTGGTTGTAAAGCTTCTTCTTGCATATTGGCTTGCGAAACCTGTTGGTATGGGAACGAATGGTGTGTGGATCGCCATTAGTATTTCTGTAATTGTTGAGGCGCTAATTATTTGGATTGTGTTTCAAAAAGGAACTTGGAAAACAAAGGAAGTATAAATCATATTTGGAAACACTCCCCATTATGGAGTGTTTTTTATTGGCAATTTTATCGACTCCGTTGTACATACTTTTATAAAAATGAGTTCAAAATAATATAAGCATCTAGTGCTCTTTGCCATTGTTTACACAAAACAGACAGTGAAAGTGAGGAATTTGAAATGATTGCGATTATATCGCTCTTGGTATTGGTTATTGCAATTTATATAGGCTTTCAAAGAGGGATTAATACCGGGCTGGTTAGTATAACAGGAGCATATATTTTAGGTTTCTTTGTTCTTGAAATGAATGAAAAGCTAGGTAAAGCAGTACCGCTCTCAGATCCGGCCAATAAGTTTAAAACATTGGTCGCCGGGTGGCCAAACTCATTATTTTTTATTCTCTTGGGAATGACGTTACTATTTAGTATTGCCAAAGTGAATGGTACATTAGGACTTCTTGCCAGAAAAAGTGCAAGAATGGCAGGTGGTAATAAAAAGTTGATTCCTATTATTTTTTTCATATTAGCTACAGTTATTGCGGCAGTAGGGCCGGGAAACATTGCAGTTTGTGCATTGCTTCTGCCTATTGCCATGAGTGTTGCTCATGAAGAACATATCAGTGCACTATTAATGGCTGCCATGGTCATTGCCGGTTCTAATGCAGGTGGGTTATCGCCGCTGGCGCCAACAGGAATCATTGGTGTCAATCTATCAACGGCAATTGGCCTAGAAAATATGGGAATGAGAATTTTCATCAATATGGTGATTGCACAAGTTATTATTGCCCTAGCCCTTTATTTCCTCCTTGGCGGATATAAGCTTTCTTCCGGTAGGGGCGAAGGAAAAAGGGAAGCCTTAGAGGCTTTTGATTCAAAACAGAAGACAACGATGTTCATTATTCTTTTGGTAGTTATCGGAGTTATTGTTTTTAACGCGCATCTAGGGTTTGCAGGATTTACAGGAGCAACCATTCTCCTGCTGCTGCGAGCAGCTGAAGAAAAGGATGCCATATACAATGTTCCATGGTCTACATTGCTCTTAATATCTGGTGTAGGTGTTTTGGTAAATGTTGTAAGTATTGCAGGTGGGATTACAACCTTAACGGATGGATTAGCAACATTTATGAACAGCAGAACGGCAGCACCGATCATGACCATCATTGGTGGGCTAATGTCCTCGGTTTCGTCGGCATCCGGCGTGGTTATGCCTACATTGATACCAACAGTACCCGGACTTATAGAAAAGATGGGAGGGGCTGTGTCGGCGTCAGCCCTTGTATCAGCCATTATCATTGGAGCCCACATGGTAACGAATTCACCACTTTCCACATTAGGTGCTCTGGCAATGGCATCGGCAGGAGATGAAGTGGACAAAGGTAAATTATTTAGAGAACTATTGATTCTAGGATTTGGTGGGATTCTCTTTGGTGCAGTTATTGTATTCTTAGGAATTGTGAGATAAGAAAGAAGAAAATCTTGAACATACAGCTCAGAAAGATGTTTGCAGCGATGCTTATACAGGCATGAGGCAAACGCTTCTGGGTTTTTTTGTTTATGCTTGTCATGAAATTTATAAGGAATGAAAGAAATCGGTTATCAATATGTAAAAAAAATGATAGAATAATAAAGGGATATCGATGTTTGGAGGGGATAAGCATGGAAGTTCGTCAGTGGAAGAAGGTATTGATTCCCTATGAACAGGCTGTAGAAGAATTAAAAGTCAAGTTTAAGGCTATTCGTACAGAACTCAGGGCATCAAATGAATACTCACCTATTGAATTTGTTACTGGAAGGGTAAAAAAAGTATCAAGTATCTTAGAAAAAGCGAAAAAATATAACGTACCCGATGATCAAATTGAAGAAAAAATTGAAGACATCGCTGGCATACGAATTATGTGCCAGTTTATTGATGATATATATAAAGTCATCGACTATATTAGACAAAGAGATGGAAAAGATCTAAGCATCGTCTATGAGAAGGATTACATAAGAAACAGAAAAGAAAGCGGGTATTCAAGCTATCATGTTATTATCAAATATCCAATACAAACAGCTATGGGGGAGAAAGAGATCTTGGCTGAAATCCAAATTCGAACCTTAGCTATGAATTTTTGGGCTACCATCGAACATTCATTAAATTACAAATACAAGGAAAATATTCCGGAGAAGATTAAAGAACGACTAAGGAAATCGGCCATCGCCGCCCAGCAGTTGGATGAGGAAATGCTTGAAATCAGAGAAGAAGTTATTAATGCGCAAAAATTGTTTGAAACCAGATCCAATACGGTCTCTACCATCGTAAATAATATTCAACTATTATATTTGATTGGGAAAAAGAAAGAGGCCAATGAATTCCAGGAAAAATTTGAGGAACTACATGGTATTGGTAAGGTAGAGGAGCTTTCTAAGCTTTCAGAAACAATCAAATATGTGGTTGCAAGATATCAAGCCTTCGACTAGAAAAGAGATGTGCGCTGCACATCTCTATTTTTTGTTCTTTTTTCTTTTTCGGGCTACGGAAAAGCCAAAACCGCCCAAAGATTTTTTTAATCCATAATACTGCCCATGGGAATAGCAAATAGGCCTTGTCATATCCAGATGGAATTTATTCTTTTCATCGATGAAATCTTCATCAACGTTTACTGCTAAAACTTTTGCCATAAACATATCATGGGAGCCCAGCTTTAGTATCTTCTCCACGCGGCATTCTATATTAACGGGACTTTCTTTAATAAGAGGAGCAGCTACTTGGGTAGCTTCTTCCGGGGTCAGATTCATTTCTTTGAATTTATTTACGTCCCTGCCTGATTTGACTCCGCAATAATCTGTTGCTCTTGCTAAATCTTCTGTGGTAAGATTGATAACAAACTCTCCGGATTCCTTAATGAGTTCATAGGAATATCGACTCGGTCTTACGGAAATATACGTCATTGCCGGGTCAGAGCAGATTGTCCCTGTCCATGCAATGGTTATAATATTTGATTTACCATGAAAATCTCCACAGGTTACGAGGACAGCTGGAATAGGATATACCATCGTACCGGGTTTCCAAGTTGTTTTTGCCATAGAATCACCTCTTCGGATATGAAAATATTTTGAGCAAAGTTCTTTATTATTGTATCTTAATTTTTAAGAAATATATAGATAATGTTCAGAAAAAGTAGAGGAAAAGAAATATTATGGTAGAATTCTAATAGTAGGGATAAAACAAAATAAGAAAAAGAACAGATGATCATACTAAGAAAAAAAGCAAAAAATAATTAATTAATCAAACGAAAAAGAATCTTATGAAAAGAACTATGGAGCAAAGCAGGTGAAAAGCGTGGCACTCTATGCAATAGCAGACTTACATTTAAGCTTAAATACAGATAAACCAATGCACGTCTTTGGAGAACAATGGTTCGAACATCATCATAAAATTGAAGCATTTTGGAGGGAAACCATTACAGAAGAGGATGTAACGCTAATTCCAGGGGATATTTCTTGGGCAATGGGATTGGATGAAGCCATGGTTGACTTGACATGGATACACAAACTTCCCGGGAAAAAAGTACTGTTAAGGGGAAACCATGATTATTGGTGGGGTTCCATCAGTAAGATGAATCAATTGTTTGAAGATATATATTTTTTACAGAATAATTTCTTTCCCTATAAAAACTACGGAGTATGCGGAACGAGAGGCTGGATTTGTCCCAATGATTACAAATTCGACGAACAAGATGAAAAAGTATATAAACGGGAATTATTGAGATTAAGCTTATCCCTAGAAGCAGCAAAAAAAATGGGATATAAAGATCTTATTGTTATGACCCATTATCCACCTACGAACGATAAGCTCGAGGATTCCGGTTTTACAGAAATATTTGAAAATGCCGGTGTGAAAAAAGTCATTTATGGTCATTTACATGGTGAAGATTCATTTAACGGTGCACTACAAGGCGTTCGAAACGGCGTGGCATATCAGTTGGTTTCCTGTGATTATCTGCATTTCAAGCCGATAAAAATACTAGAGTAATAAGGATTTCCAAAATGAAGAACAGCATTGTATTGGAAGACAATGCTACATAACCGCACATCACAGTTTATTGTCTTAGATAAGGAAGTGATGTAAAATAAAGATATGAACTGTATGAAGGCTAATAATCGAGGTGACATATGAAGAATAGTAAAACAAATAAAACGACAAATGTAAGAGCATGTAGAAGATGTAAGGGCGCTGTTGAACTGTCCAGCTTATATGATTATTGTCCAGACTGTCTGCGTATTGTTGAAGATGTATTTACGAGAATTAAAGATTACCTTCATGAATACCCTGGAGCCACGGCTTTTGAAATTGAACTGGAGACAGGCATTCCCTATCATGTGATCAATACCTTTGTGAGGGAAGGGCGACTGGTAGAAATAGAAAATATTGAATTTGTCAATATTGAATGCAAAGGCTGTGGACGCCTTCTTTTATCTGTTCATCATACCTATTGTCCTGATTGTAGAAAGAGAATGCAAGAAGAAATGGAAAATATAAAAAATGAGTTTCAAAGAAATAGCAGCGATAAAGCGAAAATGCATTTAAAAATAACCAGAAAAGAAGATTAAAACCAAGAAGTAATCCGACGGGGCTTTTGAGAAATCAATTGCCTCGTTTTTTTATAGCACATAGGAAATTATGAACGTTAAAAAGCAGCGGGTAACTTCATAATTTCCGTTATGTATTTCAAAAAGTTTTCCTTTGAATTTTTCAATGGAAGACTTTTTATATCTTTTACATCGGTATTGCCACACGCAATATTTTGTAGTATTATATACATACAGTATATTGTATACAATGAAAATAATTATCAAAATGTGATGATAGTCACTGTTTAATTCAAGAAATGGATGTAAAATATGGTTAGAAATTAGAAAAAAGCATTTGCAAATCACGATAAATTGAGGAGTGAACGATATGAAAGCATGGGAGCATTTTAAAACAGGAAAATGGTGTGAAGAAATCGATGTGAGAGATTTTATTCAAAAGAACTACGAACCCTATCAAGGAGATGAATCGTTTCTAGCTTCTCCAACAGAAAAAACGCAAAGATTATGGGATGAAGTAAAAGCACTTTTTAAGAAAGAAACTGAGAAGAAAGGAACATTAGACGTGGATACCCATATCATATCCGATATCACGTCCCACAATCCAGGATATATAGACAAGGATCTGGAGATAATTACAGGGCTGCAGACGGATATACCGTTAAAAAGAGCCATTATGCCTTATGGCGGTATTAAAATGGTTAAAGATGCCTGCGATGCCTATGGTTATGAACTGGACCCACGGATCAGTGAAACTTTCACCAAATATAGAAAAACCCACAATCAAGGTGTTTTTGATGCCTATACAAAAGAAATGAGATTAGCAAGAAAGACAGGCGTAATTACGGGACTGCCTGATGCTTATGGAAGAGGTAGGATCATAGGGGACTATCGAAGGGTAGCTTTATACGGCGTAGAAAGACTGATTGAAGATAAAAAGCAGCAGTTGGCATCTTTAGATGTAGATTCAATGACGGAAGAAGTTATAAGATTACGTGAAGAGATACAGGAACAGATGAAGGCATTAAATGAGTTGATCATCATGGCAAGAGGATATGGATTCGATATCACAAAGCCTGCAAAAGATGCAAAAGAAGCTATTCAATGGTTGTATTTTGGATATTTAGCTGCTGTCAAGGAACAAAACGGTGCAGCTATGAGCATTGGTCGGGTTTCTACTTTCTTAGATATATATATGGAAAGAGACTTGAAAAATGGCGTTTATACGGAAGAAGTATTACAAGAAATGATGGATCATTTCATTATGAAGTTAAGAATGGTACGTTTTTTAAGAACGCCTGATTATAATGAATTATTCAGCGGCGACCCTACATGGGTTACAGAATGTATCGGAGGCATGGGCATAGATGGTCGCCCTCTTGTTACAAAGAATTCCTTTAGGATGCTTCATTCCTTGTACAATCTTGGTCCTGCTCCGGAGCCGAATTTAACGGTATTATGGTCAGTGAATCTGCCTGAGAATTTCAAAAAATATTGTGCCAAGGTATCAATTGATACATCGTCCATCCAGTATGAAAATGACGATTTGATGAGAGAATACTGGGGAGATGACTACGGCATTGCATGCTGCGTATCCGCTATGAGAATCGGAAAGCAAATGCAGTTCTTTGGTGCAAGAGCCAATCTTGCTAAGGCCTTATTGTATGCCATCAATGGCGGTAGAGATGAAAAAACCGGTGATCAAATTGCACCTAGGTTCGAATCCATTACATCAGAATATCTGGACTATGACGAAGTAATGGATAAATTTGATAAGCTGATGGATTGGCTGGCAAAGCTTTACGTCAACACATTAAATGTCATCCATTATATGCATGATAAATATGCTTATGAAAGAATAGAAATGGCGCTGCATGATAGAGATGTATTAAGAACAATGGCATGCGGTATCGCGGGACTGTCTTTGGTAACGGATTCGATTTCAGCCATAAAACATGCTAAGGTGAAAGTTATCAGGAATGAAGAAGGATTGGCTGTTGATTACCATGTGGAAGGAGATTATCCTGCCTTTGGCAATGATGATGACAGAGCCGACGCTATTGCACAGGATATCGTGAAAAAGTTCATGGATAAGATTAGAAAATGCAGCACCTACCGTAATGCTGTACCAACCATGAGTATCTTAACCATAACCTCCAATGTGGTTTATGGAAAGAAAACAGGAAATACACCGGATGGAAGAAAAGCCGGGGAGCCTTTTGCACCAGGGGCAAATCCAATGCATGGAAGAGACAAAAGGGGAGCAATTGCGTCTATGAATTCCGTTGCTAAGCTTCCATACGAACATAGTCAAGATGGTATTTCCTATACGTTTTCTATTATCCCTAAAGCACTGGGTAAAACGAAAGATAATCAAATTTTAAACCTGAAGGCACTGCTTGATGGATATTTTACACAATCAGGACATCATATCAATGTCAACGTTTTTGAAAAAGAGACATTGGTAGATGCCATGGAAAGACCGGAGGCATATCCACAGCTTACGATCCGGGTTTCTGGATATGCAGTTAATTTTGTCAAATTAACGAGAGAACAGCAGATTGATGTGATTAACCGTACCTTCCATGAAGTAATATAAGAATTGAGGTGATGGATATGCCGATCAAAGGTAGGGTTCATTCAATTGAAACCTGTGGAACAGTAGACGGACCGGGGATCAGGTATATCCTGTTCCTCGCCGGTTGTCCTCTACGATGCAAATACTGTCATAATTGTGACACCTGGAGCCGAAAAAACGGCTCATGGATGACTGTAGAGGAGATCATGGAAAATCTTCGAAAATATAAAAATTACTTTACTTTTTCCAATGGAGGCATTACTGTCTCTGGAGGAGAGCCAACCCTTCAATGGATTTTTCTAACGGAGCTTTTTAAACAGTGTAAGAACGAAGGGATACACACGTGTCTGGATACATCAGGCTACTGCGAAATAGAAAAGGGTGCACAATTTTTACCCTATACGGATCTTGTGCTTCTAGATATTAAGCAGATGGATGATGAGAAGCATAAGGCGCTGACTGGTGTAAGCAATGAGAAAATCCTGGCGTTTGCCCAATATCTATCGGATAAGGACATCCCTGTATGGTTGAGATACGTTTTGGTTCCGGGCTATACGGATGACAGAAAAGATATTGAAGCGCTGTGCGGATTTATTAAAACATTGAAAAATATAAAAAAGGTTGAGATTTTGCCATATCACCAATTGGGAGTTCACAAGTGGGAAGAACAAGGTCTTACCTACCAACTCAAAGATGTAGACCCCCCATCACAAGAACAAATGGACGAAGTGATGGCAATTTTTAAAGCCTATGAAATAAAAATTGACGAACTCCTGTGAAATACAGGAGTTTTTGTATTATAATAAGAATGCTATATAAATAACATATAAGTATATTAAAGTCGGTTACAAAGTAGGGGTGGCTGCCTACAGCCACCCGTGAAACAATGAAATATTAAAAGGAGCATAATATCCAATGGACTATAAACATATTTATCAAACGGCTTATTTACATATGGGAGAAAGGGTTACAGAAGAGGACTGCGGACTGTTGTGCGGAAGCCACTGCTGTAGAAATCGTACGGAAGATGGGGAAGAGATCGGCATCTATCTGATGCCCTATGAATACGAAAGTGTATTTAGAGGCACAAAGCTAGAGGAAAGATTTCGCTTTGAAAAACACAGCAGCAAAGTTTATTACATACCTCCTAAGGTAAAGTTTTTATATTACTTCCATTGTAACAAGGAGGAGGGCTGCATACGAGATGTAAGACCTATCCAATGCAGAACATACCCATTCGAGCCCCATCTGGAAGGCAAACGGCTGCAGCTAGTGGTTGAAAAACAGCAAATACACGGCTGTCCTTTATTGGACAGATTGGAAGATGTAAGAGAAGCCTTTGTTGAAGGTGTGATGCTGGGATGGCAGGCACTTTTGCAAATCCCTGAGGTAAAATCTCTTATCCAATATGACAGTGAAATCCGGAAAAAGGAGAACAATATACGATTGGTTGCCAAGGAGATCATGATAGAAGGATAATTTAACATAGTTTTAATATGACGTTAATTTGCCCTTTAAATCCATGGAGTAACATGGTAGATGGATGACGATAATAAGTAGGGGGTAAATCATGCTGGGTTTGAATATTTGTATTGATATTGACGGAACTTTAACTGATCCATACTATTGGATTGATGAAGCAAATAAATACTTTCAAAAATCGGTACGTCCTGAACATGTAACGGCCTATGAAATACACAAGGTACTGAATGTATCACCAGAGGAATACATCGAATTCTATGAAATGTATGGTGAAAGAATCCACGGTGCTGCTATTATAAGGGAGCATGTCAAAGAAGTCCTAGATAATTTCCGTAAAAGGCATAACTTATATTATGTGACTGCCAGGGAAGCAAAGATGGATAAAGTATCGAAGGAATGGATCCAAAAGCATCAGCTTCCCTGTGATGGACTGTTCCTATTGGGCAGTCATTATAAAGTAGATAAAGCGTTGGAACTACAATGCGATGTCTTTCTTGAGGATAACTATCAAAATGCCCTGCAATTGGCTCAAGCGGGCTTCCAGGTACTACTTTTAGACACCTACTATAATAGATATCCATTGCCGAATGGCGTTGTAAGGGTAAATAACTGGTTGGAAATACAGAAAATTATAGAAAACCTTTCATTGGAAAGGTCGGCATAAAACAAAGTGGTGAATACCCTTTGTTTTTTTCATGGATAAAAGGTAAAATAGTGGTGGAGGTGAAACGAATGCCACAAATTAAAGTTAGGGGCTTAGAAATTGAAAAAGTGAAAGGGATTAGTAAAGAACTGGTGGATTGTCTTGAAGAGATCATTGAATGTCCAAGAGATTATTTCACCATAGAATGTATTCCTTCTATCTATATTATGGACGGTAAAACAGTGGAGAATTTCCCACTGATTGAAGTTGCTTGGTTTGATAGGGGACAAGAAATCCAAGATGGGGCTGCAGAAGCAATTACCCAGATTATTCAAGGAATTGGTTATGAAAATGTAGAAATATTCTTTACCGTACTGGAGAAAAATAAATACTACGAAAACGGAAAGCATTTTTAGTGATTGAGATTTAATAATTCAGTACATACCTGCTAGTGTACATGAAATTAGGTGTTGAATATGACATATAGAATTCAGGAAAGTGTTTTTGATAAATTTTTCAAAAACAGAGAATCCTTGATTATTCAATTTAAGAATGGTGATATAACGAAAAAAGAGTTTATTGAGGAGCACTATGCTTTTATACAAAGATTAAACTTGAAACCCTTTAAATACCGGATAGACTCCTTTGAAAAGGGAATATATAACTACCAGTATTACAATATGCTGGCCAAATACAGCTATATGAAATCAAAGGATGAAAAGCTTCAGCGGAAGCATCCTATGCTTGCCAAAAGATTTGCAGAGGATGCAGATTATTACTATAATCAAAAAGACAAGTCAACGATGAAGCTATTAGAATTCTTAGATTTCCAAAATGTTGAAGCATACTTTGTCAAAGTGAAATCTCCCTTATTAAAGGATAAATTATTTGAAATTGTTCTAATGGATTATGAGAATGTGATTTTCCATTCAAAGAGTACTTGGCTGCTGGAACGGCTGAGAGAAGAGAACGTCTTCATAGAAGGAAAGAAAAGATCATTGATTGATACCTACATCAATACAAAATACTGACCATATATTTTCTACAGTCCATTCTTCAGGGTGGATTGTTTTTTCTGTATTGATTACACAACAATGTCATTGCCCGAAAAGAGTATAGGGGACAAGAAATCGGTCAAGAATTAATCCATCGAATTATTTATCATTGTCTCAAAGTAATGTTTATTTTGAGGGGAGATAATAGCTGTAAGAATATTCACTTAAGCATTGAAAAAATTTTCCAATCGTAATACAATGGAGATATCCTTCCATATTGGCAGCACAACGAATTACAAAGGAGGCATCCTATGAACTGGTTAGACAAACTTGAAAGAAAATACGGACATCTTGCTATCCGTGAACTCATGAAATATATTGTTATGTTTAATGGGTTAACTTTTGCTTTTATGTATTTCGATACAACAGGAAGCATTTTTCGTATGTTGATCCTTGATCCAGCATTGGTGATGAAGGGGCAAATCTGGAGATTGATTACATTTGTTTTTATTCCCCCTGAGGCTTCATTGCTATGGATTGTTTTTGTTTTATATTTTTATTATATGGTAGGTTCTGCATTAGAACATGAATGGGGAAGTTTTCGATTCAATATATATTATCTGCTGGGAATGCTTGGGACTATCATCGGGGCATTTGTAGCGGGTGGGGGTACTACAGGCTTCTATTTAAATCTTTCGCTGTTTTTAGCTTTTGCAAGGCTGTATCCTGATTTTCAACTGCTGCTTTTCTTTATCCTACCGGTTAAGGTAAAGTATTTGGCTTGGCTGAACTGGGCTTTTATAGGATATACAGTGATTACACAGCCCGTCATCTTTAAGGTGGCCGCCATTGTCTCCATTATTAACTATTTTGTTTTCTTTGGTCGAGATATTTTTCATGGAGCGAAATCAAACCGAAGGGCTTACCAGAATAAAAGAAAATTCCACGCAAAAATACCAAAGGATCATACCATTCATCGATGCACCGTATGCGGCATTACCGAGAAAGATGATCCTAAAATGGAATTCCGATATTGTTCAAAATGCGACGGTGACTACGAATATTGTATGGATCATTTAAAAGATCATGCCCATATTTCAAAAATTGGTGAAGCATAGGTGGAGAACACCATGACGAAAAAACTTTAAAGATATAGCAGGTGAATGCTTTTAGCAGCACAGCATTTCAGTTCTTCAAAAAAGCCTATACAACTTTATTGGTTGTATAGGCTTTTTGTAGGTGTATATCTATACCGTAATATCCAGGCTCCCTATATCATCATTGATGCAATCACTGCAAAATTTAGCGCTGCCATGCTTACTTTTCCCATCTTTCTGATGCATTGCTTTTCTATCTTCTCGAATAACATTACCGAGGTGGCCATTGACATCGTAAGCTTTTAAAGAGTCATTTAATTTTATATTATATCGCATAAAAAATCCTCCTTTTAAGAAGCTATATTTAGTATATGCAGCTTAAAGAAAGAAATACAAAAAGAGGATTTCAATAGATTACATGAAATAAGCGGATGGTATATAGTGATCTAAAGAAATGACAGATGAAAAAGGGTATTCTAAAAAAACATTGGGTAAAATATTAGCGTGAGAAAGACTGAAAAGGAAAAAATGGAAAACGAGTTATGCCATGAAAGGATGTAAGATATGACAACAAGATTATTTGTTATAGCTGTTGCGCCGGGACTAGCCTTGGCTTTAGCTGCTTATTTGACCGATCGCTATGATCGGGAACCTATTGGATTGCTGATAAAAGTATTTATTTTAGGCGCTTTATCCGTAATTCCTACGATGTTTGTTGAAAGATTTCTACTATCATTAAATATTTTTAGCGGTGTTTTGGAGGCAGCTTTTACAGCGTTTATTGTGGCTGGATTTACCGAGGAATTTTTTAAAAGGGAAGTTGTCATACGGACAGCCTACTATCACAGGGCCTTTGATGAAAAGCTGGACGGTATTGTATATGCTGTATTTTCAGCATTGGGATTTGCCACCATTGAGAATGTCTCCTATGTTGTCTTTAGATTTGCTGCCAATCCCTATGTAGGACTCTATCGAGGAATACTTTCCGTACCTGCCCATATGCTGTTTGGTATCACCATGGGATATTATCTATCCTTATCTCGGTTTGCCAAGAGCGAAGAGAAGAGGAAGTCGTTTCTGCGAAAAGCACTAACGGTTCCTTTGACGCTACACGGTATTTTTGATTTTATCCTCATGGCCCAAATACCTCTTTTGATGGTTTTCTTTATACCATTTGTTTTATATTTATGGGTAGTTAATCTCAGAAAATTAAATGAGTATACAAAAGAATCACGATTGATATTTGAGAGGGGACAAAATGAAGGGAACGATATTGATCCGTTTGAGCCAAAGGAATAGAGGAAATAAAAAGGCAAGCAGTACAGTGTACTGCTTGCCTTTTTAGACCATTCAAATTACATTTCTACACAAATATCTCCCATAATAATACCGATGATCTTATCATTGTTATTCTTTAATGGAATAGCCAAAGTAACACAATAATTATAGGTTGCCCTTGAAATATAAGGTTCTGAATAGAATTCTTTTCCTTTTATGGCTTCAATAAAATAGCTTCGATAGGAGCAATCAATGATCTCAGGCATTTCATCGGCACTAATGGATGCAGCAATGCCGTTTTCATCAACAGTTGCTAAAAGCTCAAACTGACTGTGCTTATGCTGCTTGTCTTTCAAATATTTGCTAACCTTGTCAATGGCAATATTTTGATCCATCAGGTCCTTTCTCATAGCTCTTAATATGTCAAATCCGTGTTCAATGAGTTTTAAATCTTCATCTGTCATCTTGATGTTGCTGCAGAAATCACTCAATTTCTTTTCTACATTTTCAGCTCCGATTTTCAATTTTTTAACAAGATCAGAGGTCTCTAAAATTTCATCTAATTGTTGATCTGATGCAGCTGCAACCTGTTCCGTAAATCCTACGGCCTCTTGCGTCGTAGAAACGATCTTATCCATAAGCTTATCAATAGACTGCGCAATTTCAGAGGTTTGATTTGCCATGGCATATATTTCGTCTACGGAACGGTAAGTAGATTTTGTTGCTGTTGCCAATTCACTGAAAGCTTCTTTTGATTCTTCAGCGTATTTTATATCTTCACCGATTGACTTTACTTCTTCTTCGGTTTCGTGAATGATTGCAGATATTTTGGTACTGATATTTTCAATTAATTCTTTAATGTCGCCTGCTGAGTTAGCAGATTGTTCGGCCAGCTTTCTCACTTCTTCGGCAACGACTGCGAAGCCTCTACCATGGTCTCCGGCTCTTGCCGCTTCAATGGCAGCGTTTAATGCTAAAAGATTTGTTTGCTCACTAATTGCTGTAACCACAGTGGTGATGTTGCTAATCTTATCCATTTCACTTCCAAGAAGCTGTACATTTTCACATAATTTCTTGCTGGTATCAGCCGTGTGCTTCAACTTGATGACAAGATTTTCGTATACCACATTGCTTTTTTCAATGGTGGAAATAGTATCCTGGGCGATGGTTTTATTTTTGTCTGCGTATTGTGCAATCGCATTGGCGTTATTCAGCATTTGATGCATGCTTTCCTTTGTCTTCAGCGCATTTTCAGCTTGCAGTGTAGTTTCATTGGCAATTTCCGAAATCGAATGATTGATATCTTCAAAGGTATGCTGTGTATCAAGCATACTGTTATTTAAGGCATCTGCAAGGGTTCTATTGTTTTGCCCGATATCGCCCATTTCGCTTACGATTTTTTTTGTATTTTTAACAACGCGATTGATGCTATCAACATGTCGTTGGAAAAAACCGGCTGATTTTACCCTAACCGTCAATTTCCCATCGGCAATAACCGAGATATCATTTGTCATTTTAAGGATATTTCTATGGATTGCAAAAATAATAGCAGTAAGCAATACAACGGCAGTTAGACCGCTAAAAAATCCTAGAAGCATATATAGATTTGAATCATTGGAATCCTTCATAAAAACGGATATGCCTCCGAAAAGAATAAACAGAACAGAGAAGATAAAAGAGAACAGATAGAAAATTTTAGCTTTCATGATGAGCTTTCCTCCTTACTTAGAATATTTACAATATTCTCTATATCTCAACAAAGTCCTTTCAACAAATCGGAAATTTTAACAATTTAACTAAAAATTTACTCATTTGTGACATCATGAGGGAAGCACTGAGCGTAGTCATGGAGCCGATTTGAGCGTTTCTTGTAGGGGCGCCCATTGGGCGTCCGTTGCTCATAGAAGAGAAAACATATGATAGATATTTTATACAGAACCCAATTGACACTTTTTGAATATTATAGTAGTGCAAGGTAAATACGAAAAAAGGGGGAAGCCGCATTGAAACATGAATGTATGTATCAACCGTCAAATATTATGCCGTATATGGCTCAGCCCGGCTATATGTTGGCAAAGGCCTATGTGCCTTATCAAATATATTTTATGAAATTGCCATTAGATGAGGCACTTAAGGAAGGAACCATTTTTCCAGAATTGATAAGGCCATATGATAAAAAGGGTTGCAAATAGGAAAGTATAAGGGGGGTAAGCTTTGTAATGCATAAAGAGAGATTAGAAATACTAAAAAAGATTCAAGAATTTGAATTTGCATGTATTGATTTAAATTTATATTTGGATACCCACCCCACTGATCAAAGGGCATTGATGGATTACAATATGTACAGCAATCAACTACTGATGTTGAAAAGACAGTATGAGAATATGTATGGTCCTTTAATGAACTTTGGATTTTCACCAAGCCAGTATCCATGGAGATGGATCGATGAACCATGGCCTTGGCAAATAGAATACTAGAGGGGGTGTAAGACAGTATGTGGATCTATGAAAAAAAATTAGAGTATCCTGTTCGTATTACTTGTAAAAATCCAAAAATGGCGCAATATATTCAAACACAGCTTGGAGGACCTGATGGAGAACTATCAGCGGCTATCCGGTATCTTAACCAGAGATTTACAATGCCTACGAATATAGCAACAGCATTGTTAACGGATATCGGGACAGAAGAAATGGCTCACGTTGAAATGATCCAAACAATGATTTATATGTTGACGAAGGGCGTTTCAGTAGAAGAGATTAAAGAAGCAGACCTGGGAGACTTCTATGCAATACGGGATAAGGCCATCTATCCTGCTGACTCCACAGGAAACCCATGGACGGCAGCATATATTCAGTCCATTGGAGATCCAATAGCAGACCTTTATGAAGATTTAGCTGCAGAGCAAAAAGCACGGGCAGTCTACGAGAATCTTATACAATTATCAGATGATCCTTTACTCATAGATGGACTAAAATTCTTGAGAGAAAGAGAAGTTGTACATTTCCAAAGGTTTGGTGAAGCATTGAGAAGTGTGCAAGAATATAAAGAGAACAAAAAAATGTACTAGAAACCAGGATTCCTGGTTTTTCTAGTTTAAATTTTGAATATTATGAATATTTATGTGATAAAATGGTAGTAATAGAATATAACAATGACAAGGGGGGATTCAAATGATCGAAATTCCAAAAATTCAGGTTGGCGCGTCAGTAACGATTCAGAAGCTTGTTCGAGAGGAAGACACTGCGTTGAATTATGGAAGTGGTAAGCTGGACACCTTGCTGGCAACCCCATCTTTGGTAGCATTGATGATCGAGGCTGCTGTAAAAATCATTGATGAAAAGCTTCCCGAAGGCATGATTTCTGTAGGAAAAATGTCAAAGGTTGTTCATGAGAAACCCACGGGCTTAGGGGCAACGGTAAGTGTGAAGGTAGAGGTTAAGGCCTTTGATGGCGTAAACGTTTTGATGGATATGGTGGCCTATGATGAGGTAGGATTGATTGGAAGAGGCATCCACGAAAGAGCTATTGTCAATAAAAATGCCCTCATACAAAGAGCCAATGAAAGGGCATTGAAGCTGCAGAATAAGGATTTTTAGAGACTAAAGAAATCATAATATCAGAGAGATATATTTACGCGTTGTAAATGTATCTCTTTTTTTCGGTATTTATTGAATGTATACTGGATATGTGGTACCCTATAGTGTAGTATGTAAGAATGATAGGTGGGTGATAAGCTTGTTTCAAGATATTAAAGCAGTAATATTTGATCTGGATGGTACACTGGTTGATTCCATGTGGATATGGAGAGACATTGATATTGAATATCTTGAAAAAAGAAATATAGAACTGCCGGATGACTTGCAGAGAGAAATTGAGGGTATGAGCTTTACAGAAACAGCCCAGTATTTTAAAGACAGATTCGGCTTAACGGATGATATCGAAGTTATTAAGGAAGAATGGCGGCGTATGGCAGAGGATTACTATTTGAACCATATTCCATTGAAAAAGGGAGTCTCCAATTTTCTAAGTCACCTTACGAAGCGTGGTATCAAAATTGGCATCGGAACCAGTAATGCAAGGGATTTGGCTGAGGCTGTTATTAAGAAACATAACCTGATGGAATGCTTCCAATCCATACGAACTTCTTGCGAGGTTGAAAAAGGAAAACCCCATCCGGATGTATTCCTTAAGGTGGCGGAAGATCTAGGGGTTGCACCCCGGAACTGCCTGGTTTTTGAAGATACCTTTGCCGGAGTAATGGCTGCTAAAAGGGCTGGGATGAAAGTATTTGCCGTAGCAGATGAAAGCTCCGTTCCCTATAAAGATGAGATTTGCTCTATGGCAGACAAATATATTATGGACTTTGAAGAGATTGCATAGCCGAGTCAATACTCGGCTTTTTCTTTGACAGATAGTAAAAATGGAAATGAATCCATGAACAATGAACTTTGCATATTAATCCATAAAAAAAGAAAAATACTAAATAAATAACACGAAGTATAAAAACCTACGCTCCTAGACCAGAATGTTTTTTCTTTCGTAGGGGACGGTCTCCGCGCCGTCCCGCAAAACGAAATACCATTTAAAGACATAAATCTATATTACAGTCAGTCACAAAGGAGCGTAGCCATGGGCCGATTCGACACCGTAGGGGTGGCTGCCTACAGCCACCCGGAAAAACGATGGAACTGTCCCCCTAGCGTGGTGGGACGTAACGTGCTTAGTGTGACTTATATAAATAACAAAGGTGATAGGTGGTGCTTAATTTGCCGAATTTACCACAGGATTTTTTAGACAAAATGCGGAGCCTAATGGGCGAAGCTTATGAAGCATTTTTAAAAAGCTATGATGATGAACGATATGCGGGTCTGCGTGTCAATACATTGAAAATTTCTACGGAAGAATTCCTTCGCTTAAGTCCTTTTGCATTGGATGGTGTTCCTTGGGCTGAAGAAGGTTTCTATTATGGACCTGAAGATAGGCCTGGTAAACATCCCTATCATGAAGCAGGGCTATACTATATTCAAGAACCCAGTGCCATGGCCGTAGGAACCTTACTAAATCCACAGCCGGGAGAAAGAATATTGGATCTATCTGCTGCGCCTGGTGGAAAAGCTACTCACATCGCCGCCAAAATGGATGGTACGGGATTGTTAGTAGCCAATGAGATACACCCCAGCAGGGCAAAGATCCTATCTCAAAATATTGAGAGAATGGGCGTCAAAAACTGTGTCGTAACCAATGAACCACCAGAAAGACTCCAGGATAGATTTGATAATTTCTTTCATAGGATATTGGTGGATGCCCCATGTTCCGGTGAGGGTATGTTCAGAAAGGATGAAGCTGCCCGGTCAGAATGGAGTTTAGAACATGTAAAGCATTGTGCAGAAAGACAGCTGTATATTTTAGAAGCAGCGGATAAAATGCTGATGGCTGAGGGATATTTGGTCTATTCTACCTGTACTTTTTCACCGGAAGAAAATGAAAGGGTGATCGATCAGTTTATTCAGAGACATCCGGAATACGAGATCCAGAAAGTAAAAGGATATGAAGGCTTTTCACCAGGAAGGGCAGAATGGAGCATAGGAAATAGCGACAAGATGGGCCGTACGGTTAGATTATGGCCCCATATAGCAAGGGGAGAAGGCCATTATATTGCCGTACTGCAAAAAACAGAGGGAAAATCATTTAAAAGGACCAAGCTGACGATAAGAAAGCTGGATAAGAAGGAGCTAAAAGAATATGATGCCTTTTGCAAGAAGTTTTTAAAGGCATCTTATGAGGGACAATTCATAATGTATGGAGAGCAGTTATATATTATTCCTGAGGAGATAGGTGCTTTAGACAATCTGAGGGTGCTACGGCCAGGGCTCCACCTAGGTGCTTTAAAAAAGAATCGATTTGAACCGTCCCATGCCTTGGCTCTGGCACTGCAGCATCAAGAAGTAAAAAATAATGTGTTTTTAACAGCAACTTCTACAGAAGTACTGGACTATTTAAAAGGAAATGTTTTTGAAACAGAAGGAGCGGATGGCTGGAATCTTGTAAACGTGGATGGATATTCTCTCGGATGGTGTAAGATTGCCAATGGTATCGTGAAAAACCATTATCCCAAGGGATTACGATGGTTAGGTGGTTGATGACAATATAAGGACGGTGAGAGGTCTTGATTTTAGTCGTGAACAAAATGCAAAAAGACGCATTGGATTTTTTACAAGACAGACTCCAGACCGATGAAGATCAATACAAATACCAAAGAACGAAAAAATACACTTGGCGTCATAGTGCGCAAGGTCGCTTTCAGCATACCTTGAGAGTGTTATATCATGCTAAAACCATTATGGAAGAAGTACCTTGTGATAAAGATGTCGTTGAAATGAGTGCCATCCTACACGATATCGCCAAAATCTATGATGAAGAAAATCATGGTGAACGGGGTGCTTGGATCAGCAGAAAGTATTTGGAGAAAAACGGATACAGCCTCGACTTTACGAAGAAGGTTGCCGACTGTATACGACTCCATACCATGAAGGGCAAAACCCCATTTGCTTCAGTGGAGGCAAAAGTATTGCAGGACGCGGACTTGCTAGATCAGAGATATGTCCATGGCATGCTTCTATTTCTAAGGGAAGTAAAGAAGGAACATACGGATAGGATGAATCTCGAAAAAACATACCATCCTATTCCGGATCTGCAGATCAGAAAATATGTGGATAAGGCAAATTTTCCTTTTGTGGGCTCAGAGATTCAAAGACTGCATCAAGAAGTTTTGAAGACTTCTATGAATTTGCATAAAAAACATTAAAACATAAATATAGATTTACGCTTCTACAAAAAATGCATTTACCGTAGGGAACGGCCCCCGTGCCGTTCCGCAAAGATTAACCTCACTTTAAAAGCGTAAACCTACAAACAAGGAGCGAAAACATGAAAAAAAGAGAGATACTTGAGATAAAGATTGAAGATATGGAGTTTCCGGCTATTGGCATTGGTTATGCGGAAGAAAAAACAGTATATATAAAAAACACCTTACCGGGTCAGCTGGTAAGAGCAAGTATTACCAAGGTCCGAGAAGAATACGCAGAAGGAAAGCTGATGGAAGTCGTAGAACGGGCATCCATCGAAGAACCATCCTTTTGTCCCCATTTTGGTCTATGTGGAGGCTGTGCCACCCAAACCCTGCCCTATGAAAAACAGCTGGAAATCAAGGCATCACTGGTCAAAAAGCTTTTAGACGATGCCGACATCCACGGATATGAATTTCTTGGCATCGAAGGAAGTCCTGATGTCTTTGCCTATCGAAACAAGATGGAGTATTCCTTCGGAGATGAAGAAAAGGGCGGTGCCGTGGCATTGGGGATGCACAAAAGGGGTAGAGTCCATGATGTGGTTACGGTAGACCAGTGCAAAATCGTTGATGATGATTTCAATATGATACTTAGAGAAATTCTATCTTATTTTTCTGAGAGAAAAATTCCTATATATAACAGCAAAATCCATAAAGGATATTTGAGGCATCTTATCGTAAGAAAAGCTGCTAAAACAAAGGATTTACTGATTAATTTGGTTACTTCCACACAAATGCAGGTAGACATACAGCCATTGGTAGATAAAATACTTCAGCTGCCGCTGTCCGGAAACATAAAGGGATTTCTACATACCTTTAATGATAATGTGGCAGATGCGGTAATTCCTGAACGAACAGATATTTTGTGGGGCCAGGATTATTTTACAGAAGAGATATTGGATTTGAAATTTAAGATTTCTGCTTTCTCTTTCTTTCAAACAAACTCCCTAGGTGCAGAAAAACTTTACAGCATGGTACTGGACTTTATGGGGGATGCACAAAATAAAGTGGTTTTTGATCTATACTCCGGCACCGGAACCATAGGTCAAATCGTAGCAAAGAAGGCAAAAAAGGTACTGGGTATCGAAATTGTCGAAGAGGCCGTAGTGGCAGCCAATGAAAATGCAAAAATGAATGGCTTGGATAACTGTACCTTTATCGCAGGCGATGTATTGGAAAAAATCCACGAACTGAAAGTGCGACCGGACATTATTATACTAGACCCACCACGGGTAGGTATTCATCCGAAGGCATTGAAAAAGATACTGAACTATAAAGCCAAGGAAATGATCTATGTTTCTTGTAATCCTAAAACTCTGGCAGAGAATTTGAAGGAGATCCAAGCGGCAGGATATAAGATGGATAAGGTGAAATGTATGGATATGTTTCCGCATACACCACATGTGGAGACTGTTTGCTTGCTTAGCAAGGCAGACGCATAATAGAGACGGTACTTTCATCAAAAAGCATAACAAGAAGATTTGAATTGAGTCTTCAGGAGGATGAATTAAGGAGGACACGTTATGAAAATTTCAAAGAAAGATGCGTTGATATGGTTTGAATTTTTTTCGATATTGCCTGAGGAAGAGGAAATTAGCACAAAACAAGTAGAAATCATTTACTCTACTTTTGCACAAATTGAGGCAGCGATCGATCATAGAAATGATACGTTAATGTCGGAAATTAGAAGTTTGAAAACTTTGGAGAATAGAACTTTTTTTGTGGGAAATGAAAGCAAATTTTCAAGAGGATGTCGTTCTTGTCTGTTGGGCACTGGTTTGAGTGCAATTAGGAAAACGAATAAATGTAACTTAGAGTGTAAGTTCTGTTATAATTATGGACAACTAGAAGATATTCCTCCAGTTGGCGAAGATATGTGGGAAATTGGGGGCACTAAGTTTTATGAGAAAGATATTGATTTACTTCTTTCTATCCACCAGAAACCCTCTGGCATTTCCTATGTTTATTTAGAGCCATTCATGGAAATTGAAAAATACTATTCGTTTATAAAGAAATTTAGTGATGCTCAAATTCATCAACATTTATACACAAATGGCACTTTAGCTACGGAAGAGACATTGAAAGCATTAGGTGAAGCCGGTCTTGACGAGATACGTTTCAACCTGGGTGCTTCTAACTGTTCAGACAAAGTTATTAAAAATATTGGAATAGCGAAAAAATATATTAAAAATGTAGGTATTGAAACGCCAATGACTCCTGAGTTTTTCGAAGCATTTTTTAAGAAAAAGCAAGCGATCTTCGAGACAAAACTTGATTTTATCAATTGTGCAGAATTACATTTAAATGAGAATAACATAGACAATTATTATGGGGAAAACATGTATATTTCCAGACATGGCTATATATCTCCGATTTGGAGTAGGGAATTAACTCTGAAATTCATGAAAATAGCCGACGAAGAAAACTGGGATCTAGCAGTTCATGATTGCTCAAACTATACAAAATTTGCTAGAGGTTTAAATTTGAGCAGCAAAGCGGGTATGTGGTTCGGAGCCAGTAATTATGCCTGTGAGTTTTCTAGGATTCCATACGAAGTATTTTTACCAATTCTGCGTGATGACAATTTCAAATTTTTAAGTGAAGAAGAATTGCCTGACGATTATAAGCTAGAAGTGATGAATTATTAGAGTGTAATTGTTACCATCATGCAAGCTAAGGCAGTTTGTAAAGGTATTAAAAAGCAAAGTAAAATAAAAAGGACGCACAGGAAATTTTAAACTGTGCATCCTTTCTATTATAACACTGATTCCACTCCCTAATTTGCAATGATTAAATTATACAGAGTTAAGCTAAACACTATTGTCATTTAAGACGGCCTGATGACTGTGACTATCGATTATTATGATTGGGCAACTCAAATCGATTTTTCAGTGTTTTTATGAATAGATTCTGTTCCGGCTTCCAATGCAGTCTTGTAATACCAGCATTTAAAATTGATAGCTTCTGCTGTCTTTTTTATTTCTTCCAATTGAGCCTCAACAACAGCTTTTCGTTCTAAGAACATATCATAGCGTTTCTGCAAGGTGCAATCTCCCTCAGAACACCAATCAATGAAAAGCTTAATGTTCTTGATAGGCATTCCAGTAGTTTTAAGACATTCTATTACTTTTAACGTATCCAAATCAGACTCACTGAAAACACGGATGCCGCTGTTGGTACGTTCTAAGTACGGCAACAGGCCCTCCTTGTCGTAGTATCGTAAAGTAGGTATTGTGAGATTTAACATCTTAGCAACTTCACCAATTGAATAAGTCATGTTTAAATTCTCCTTTCAAAAGAAATATCGACCTCAAGTTGGCTTAAGGTTGTTGAAAAAATTTATCATAGAATCTGTTCAATGTCAAATTCAATGAAAATTATCTCTTTAAACCACTCATCTCATGTTGTTAAAAATGGAAATGTAGTTGAAGTATTTCTGTTTGCTATAGGCAGGAGTACAATATAAATTACTACTTAACTGAACATGAAAAGAGGACAAAACCTGAATTGGGAGAGTTTATTAATGCATTGAACAAAAATTCTTATCAAAGAGAAGAACTGAGCAATACTTCGAGAGCCATCTTCATAGTAAATGAATCATATTTATACTTTCTTCGAAATTTCTAAATTCAGTATTGACATAAAGTTAACTTTATCCATTATCATAGACTTATCAGTACAATTAATTATCATTAGTAATGCATAGTGAAAAAAAAGTAATTTATGACTTATACAATTAAACAGCTTTTGCCAATGAGTGTTTTTATCTTTTCGCTTTCTATTTGTTTTATCTATATGAATTTGAATCCAATGCTGCTGAATATGTCAATTATACTCACTACTGAGAAGCTTGGTAATGCCGCAGTAGCAGGGATGATTCTATCGATGTATACCGTCAGAGGCATTATTGGCGGTGCCATATTTGGCAAAGTATACAAAATGGCGGATAGGTTGACAATACCGCTATCTCTTTTAGTCTTGGATATTGGGTTGGGAATCAGCAATTTTTTCCATAACGTTTTTATCATGTCTTTAGGATGTACTGTTGCGGGTATAGGATTTTTTACTGTTTTCCCAGCAATTTTAATGGAGGCTGGACGAAAGGCATCTCTTGCTGCATCAGCTATGGTATCAGCCATGATCTTAGGTGCTATTAATTTTGGAGGATTTTTTATAGGCTTATTGGCTGAGTTACTTGGAAACACATCACCACGTCTACCAATCCTTGCAGGAACGGTTATTATTTTGACCATATCATTGTCATGGGAAATATTGGTTATCTCAAGAAAAAAAGTTTAAGGAAAAAGGAAGGTGCAAACATGAGTAAAGTATATTTTATTAAAAATTCAGAATCCGATTATGATAAGCTTGGTAAAGATGCGTTGGAGTTATTGAAAACAATAGTAACAGAAACCGGACACAGATTTGAAAAAGAAGTTCCAATAAAGGTTCATTTTGGTGAAAAAGGAAACAAAACCTTTATTCCAGCAAAATGCTACGATGAAACTATAAATTATCTGAAAGAAAAGGGAGTATCTCCGTCTTATATCGAAACCAATGTACTGTATAGAGGATCAAGGACTACTACAGAGAAGCATATTGAGACAGCAAAATCTCATGGCTTCACACAGATTCCAATTATAATAGCAGACGGAGATATTGGAACAGAGTACGATGAAATAGAAATAAATAAAGAACATTTTCTTAAATGCAAAATAGGCAAGGGATTTGGGAAGTATAAACAATTTATTGTTATGAGCCATTTCAAGGGCCATATAGCAGCTGGATTTGGAGGTGCTCTAAAGCAGCTTGCTATGGGTTTTGCTGCCAGAGGTGGAAAATTGGAACAGCATACTGAGATAGCCCCTATTATAGAGGCTGAAAAATGTATTGCCTGTGGTATTTGTATGAATAAATGCAACTATAGTGCCATCGGTGTGGCAGATATTGCGGTAATTGATGATAATAAATGTATTGGATGTGCTGGATGTATTGCTGTTTGCCCTAAAGGTGCAATTAGTAATTCATGGGCAGGAACTCATTTTTTTCAGAAACTTTCAGAATATGCCTACGGAGCATCCAAAGACAAGAATATCATATACATTACCTTTGTTCATAATATTACCAAGGAGTGTGACTGCCTAGGTTGTGCTATGAAACCAATTGCAGGTAATGTTGGTATTCTTGCCGGAAAGGATCCTGTTGCCTTGGATACAGCATGCCTGGACTTGGTTCAGAAAAGCAGCGGAGAAAAACTTTTTGAAAATGGGAGGGCATCTCTTCGACATGCAGAAAAAATTGGGTTGGGAACAATGCAGTATGAACTTATTGAAATAAATAATATGTAGCAGGAAATCAAAATGACTTCTTTTAATCTTGTCGACTTCAAAATGTCATCTGAAGTAAAAAAAGAGTAATTTTATAAAATTTTACTTTTAAAGTTTTATATGTTCCCTCAGACTTATGTCTTGAGGGAATTTTTTATTAAGGGTGTTGTACTTTTACGCAGAAATAAACTAATGCGCGAAAAGGAAACGAGTTTTGCGTATTTGTATTAAGGAAATTGCGAAATGCCTGTCTAAAGTCTAACAACACCATCTCAAATCATAATCTAAGAACTCTCAAGTAAGTATAAATTTAATTTAGCCTTTAGACTTAGATATTCTAGTAATTACGAGAAGACTTTATGCACCTGTAGCTTTTATTTAAAAATATTGACGAATTTAATAACATATGTTATTGTTAACATATGTTATTAATAAAGGAGGTTGCAATATGTCAATCAATTATGCAATTTTAGGGATACTAAGCTATAAGTCAATGACAGGATACGATTTAAAAAAGATTATTCAAGACTCTGCTTTTATGCATTGGTCAGGAAATAACAACCAAATATATAAATCACTAACAGAGCTGCTTGATAAAGGTTTAGTAGCAAATGTAGTCAAGCATCAGGAAAGTTCCCCGACAAAAAAAATCTATACAATAACCAGTGAAGGACTTGCTGCTTTAAAAGAATGGGTTCTTTCTCCATCTGAGCCCAGTGAAATAAAAAAGCCTTTTCTTGTTCAGCTTGCATGGTCCAAACAACTCAATACCAGTGAATTGAACATGCTGCTTGATGGATATGAAAATCAAGTTAAGATGCAGTTGTTAATGGGGCAAAGCAATAAAAAGGATACAAATTTTTTACCGGACAGAACTGCCCTGGAAGCAACAATATGGAGTTTTATCAACAATAATATTCGAAGAACATATGAAAATGAACTGGAATGGATTCAAGACCTGCGAAATGCTATAGCCAGTATTTCTAATGAAAACGATGTAGCTGAAAATGTAAATACGAAAGTGACCGGTCAGGAAGAAAAAAGCGACGGAATAATGAAGTATACTGTAAACCGCAATAATAAAATAAGTTATGTTCATTTTAATGATTCAGAAACTAAACTTGAAACAGAAAGAAATATTTTAGACATCATTACTGCATTAGCAGAAAATGATACACAATTTGTTTTGTTTGATAGTGAAACACTTTCCAAGGACTTTCTTGAACTAAAAAAAGAATTGGTTGGAACTTTGCTTCAAAAATTTGCGATGTATCATATTAAATCTGCAATTGTTATCAAAGATGTGAATAGCTTGAAAAGTGAATTTAGAGATTCAATCGCTGAAAGCAGAAAACATGATGTTCTTAGATTGTTTACAAATATTGCAGATGCAGAAAAATGGTTTTTGAGCTTAAAGCAAAAGGGGGAATTTTAAATGAAAAATAAAAAAGCATTCAAAACACAGCAATGCAGGGATGAAGTAATCAAATATTCTGATATGCTTCTTGAAAAACTGACAATACCATATGAAAGATTAAATATAAACACTCGCCATGGCAACACATTTTGTTTAGCTGCCGGGGATATTTCCGCACCACCGATGGTTTTGCTGCATGGGAGCAGTATGAACTCATGTATGTGGGTAAGTGATATTTTAAAGTATTATAAAAAATATCGTGTGTATGCCCTTGATATGCCCGGTGAACCAGGGAGAAGTGATGAGAGGCAGCTTTCATTTACCACATCGGATTTTGATGATTGGCTATATGACGTATTCAATGGGCTATCAATAAGCAAGGCAGTTGTGATAGGAGCATCTTTAGGTGCTTGGCTGGCGGCTAAATTTGCTATAAGGTATCCGGACAAAATAGATAAATTAGTTTTAATATGTCCAGCTGGCATAGGCACTCAAAATAAAAAAATTATATTTACAGCGATGTTTTATATGCTTCTTGGTGAAAAGGGTATAAGAAAGTTGTTCAAAATTATTAACGGCAATGTTGATATGCCTGAAATAATATTAAAATTTCAAATATTAATAGGGAAAAATTTCAATACCAGGCGAGAACCTATACCGATTTTTAGTGATGAAGATCTGAGACGTCTGACTATGCAGGTGTTCTTATTTGTTGGGGCAAAAGATATAATGCTGCATTCTATGGAGACTGTTGACCGAATGAAAAAACTTGTTCCAAATGCTAGAATCAATATTTTGCCTGAAGGAGGGCACAGTTTAATAAATCTTACTGATACAATATTTGAACAAATAAAGTGAGAAGGGGATACTTAAATAATGAAACACACTATTTTAGGGAAAAACGATTCCATTGTATATATTTTATGAACGGCAAGAAAAATGGAACTTGGGCAAGATATGATAAGAATGACAAACTGGAGTATTTGGAGACTTTTAAAGACGATAAATTAGTGAAGAAAAAAGTATGAAGTTAATAATGCCGTGCCAGAAGATAAGGGATATATTACCAATACTATCTTGATGCATGTAGCGTGTGCCGTGAAGATAGAGCGAAAGTAAGGTGATATCAGAGATTCAGTAGAATTTTAGTTAAAATTGAAATGTGTTTGATATTCCCTCGGACTAATGTTTTGAGGGAATTTTTATTGAAGGATTTGTACTTTACGTACAAATAAACAAATACGCGGAAAGGATAGAAGATTTGTGTATTTGAATGATGGATTTTCCATATTGATAGAATCTATTAATATTTAACCTATGAATATACACAAGTCTAAACATGAAAGCATATTATAATTTAAAATACATGTAAGAGGTGGATTCATGGACTATTGTAATTATGAAGCTGTTGCTCGGTTTGAGAATGGATTTTGGCTGCAGATTTTATCGGATTATGCTCAATTTTCCTTGGACTATTTACCTTCAACTGAGCAGGAGGACGTATATACATCCAAATATTTCATAAGCGTATATAGCAAACTATTAGAAAAAGCACGGGAAATACCACAAAGTACAAAACAAGTTGAATTGTCCAATATGGCTTTTAAATATGCAACCGAGTCGAAAAATTTCGCGCTAAGTTTATTACGGAAAAGCTTAATAGGAAAAACACAAATAATGTTGACTCCAACTCTTCTCAATCACATAGTCAATGAAATAGATATGTATTTGTTCATACTGAAATACCTTAGGTTCGGGCAAATTCCTCCGATTTTTCATCCTCTTGAGTATCATAAGTTTTGGCTGCTTGACGCAATTGGCCATGCCGATATGATAAGACTCGGTTTAGATGAAGTCGAAAAAAAACTAATTCAGAATACTGAGGAATTCAGAAAACGTTTTTTAGAACTATATGAAAAAGCTTTAGAATTATGTGGATATACGAGAACAAATTTACTTCAATTTCCCGCACTTCGTGCATTAAATAAAGAAGTTGAACATGTGATAAAGGACTTTATGGAGTTTTTAGAAGAATTAGAGGAGAAGAAACGGAATCATGAGATTTTGGCAACATTCTCATTTTTAGTACCAGAGCATATGCTGCGTGAAGAATGTTATTACCTTACCAAATTAGCACAGGTATCTGAAATTAAAAAACCCGATTGCAGTCCTATAAGATCATATTGAAGTGAATAAAATTCAGATAATTTAATTGCCATATTTTTTTATTAGTTTACTGTAAAAAAAGATTACAATTCCAAGAGCAATCATGCATAGGATAAAAGTAGGTATACTCATTCAATAGGCCTGCCTTTCTTTAAAAAAACTATTGAAAACCAACTGAGCGTTATCAATGATAAAATATTTATTTGTATACTTCCATAGGGTATCCAGTTTATATACTTCAGTCCTCCCGTTTTGATTAAAGTATACTCTTCTATATAAAAAGCAACGGAATAGAAAAGAACATGTATGACCTGGGCCCACTTTTTTTGAGGAATTGTCATGGAAAATAGCATACCGACGACAAAAGCAGGACCCAATGTAAAAAAAATAGAGGAACCGAATATAGAAATAATAGGATTAGTAATCTTATAAAACCCCATATGTATTGCAAAAGTATCGATAGATAGATGAAGAATCATTGAAAGTATACCACACCAAACATTTACCTTGAATTCTTTCCACTTCAATCCGCCTAGTAGAATGAAAACTATCCAAACAATAATAAAACGTATGATCCATTCCATGATATAAATCCTCCCTTTGAATATGTATAATAGTATGTTCAAGGAAAAAAGGCTTTATACGATTATTCCTTAAGCTATGAACCTAAATAGTTCTTCGCTCGCCTGGCTATAGGGGGCGTAGCTTAAGGCAAAATAAACATTCCGTGTTCCCCTATCTTAATTTCGAGGGTATAGGGTAGCATAACAAGCTGGAGTTTTTCTATTTGTAAGCTTTACGAGCGCAATAGGTTAATTTAATGAGTTATGAGGATATGGTGATCTGAAGCTATGGGCAAAATAAGCTCATAGCTTAAATTTTTTTGTTTATCATCAAAGATGAAAATTCTGCAAATTATATTAGAAAGCTTATTTTGATTACAAAAAGTTGCAATATCGTATAGGTTAAAACTATTTGTAGTATCTTCAGCTAGTAAGAGATGAATTTCGGAAGAATATTATGAAAGTAATTAATGTAATAGTTGACACACGAACACATATTACATTATAATAAAGATGCAATAAATATTTATTGAAAGTATTCACTTCTTTTGCAGAGTGTGGTGAATTAAGTATGCGGTATGACAAATACTGCAGTCCCGCCTGCAGGAACAGATCAAAAGTTCAGAAATGCATGACAATAGAGAGGATGATGAAAAGTGAAAGTACTGATATTAAACGGAAACCCGAAAATAGAGTATAAAGAATTTGATTTATATGTAAAAGATCTGAAGCACTCATTGGAAAGTAAAGAGCATGAAACAAAACTTATTATGCTGCGCAGCTTTCAGCTGCATGATTGCATCGGGTGCTATACCTGCTGGCTGAAAACGCCAGGGATATGTTGCTTTAATGATGGTATAGACGAGATTATAAAGGAATATTTAGCGGCGGATATTGTGATTTACGCTTCACCTGTAATCATGAACTATATCAGTGCTCTGCTAAAACGTGTAAATGATAGAATGCTGCCGGTGGTGCATCCGTTCCTAACGCTAAAGGAAGACCGAATGACCCATTTGTCCCGCTATAGTCATTATCCGAAGTCAGTTTTTCTTTTGGATAAGCCTGGAAGTTCAGATGGGGGAAGCTCAGATTTTATTGAAAGAATTTATAGGAGTTCACAAAGGGACGTGCCTAAAATATTGAATACAAAACAAGATGTGGAGGAAATATGCAATGAAATTATTAATTATTAACGGATCCCCAAAACCGGGAAAAAATAATACGGCAGTTTTGCTTGAAAGATTTATTGATGGTTTCAAAGAAACTGAAGGCAATGAAGTTGAAATATTTCGGATGAATAATGAACAAGCATACAAAGAGGCTGCTTTGCGCTTCGAAGCAGCAGCGGCTGTGTTAATAGCTTTCCCCCTTTACAGTTATGCAATGCCCGCGGGGATAAAAACCTTTATTGAAGAGCTAGAACCGCTTTTAGGGAAGTGTCATGGTAAAAAGGTTGGCTTTCTTGTTCAATATGGTTTCGTAGAGGCTGCACATGCCCGACCCCTTGAAATGTACCTGGAGCATGTATCAAAGATGCTGTGCTGCGATTATCTGGGAACCATTATAAAAGGTGGTTGTGACAACCTGGCGAAAAGTGAGAATGGAAATAGGAAAATACGAATGGGCGCTTATGAAATAGGAAAAACCTTTGGAGCAACGGGGTATTTCGATAAAGAGCAGATAGATGCGTACGCTGCTCCTGAGGTACAGAAAAAGCGGAATGGTTTTTTATTAAAATTCATATTAAAAATAGTAAATAAAGTCTACTGGGAAAAATCCTTTAAAAAGAATGGCGTAACCTATGAAAGCAGTTTTGCAAAACCCTATGGGGATTGAGCAGATGCAGTTGACTAGAGGTACTCATCAAAAGGAAGAAAGGGGAATGACAGATGAATAAAACAAAGAAAAAAATAAGTATTTCAGTATTTTTAGATGATACGGGGAAAATCGTCCAAATTCCTGTGCCAAACAGGACCAAAATCCCTGTTCTAGCTCATTTGGCCGACAAATTTGAGAAAGAGCGGATTTACAGTGAAAAAGAGGTCAATGAAATTATAGATGCGTGGCATACTTTTGGAGACTATTTTATATTGAGAAGGTTATTGATCGACTACAAATTCCTTGAACGGACACCTAATGGCGCAAAATATTGGGTTGTAAAAAGAGAGGATGAAAAGGAAAGTAGCAAATGACGGATAGAAAAAAGGAATTAAAGTCGGAGTATAAGAAAGATTGGAAATAATGGATAACAGATTAAGGGACAGGTTTGTCGTCTGACATTAAACTGAACAGACGATAAACCTGTCTCAGTGTGTTTCCAATGAAGCTAAAGACAATGTAGCGAAAATTATAAGTTAGTGGTGAATGATATAGCCAGCATTTCACATAGTCTGACAGAGAATTGTCTGTAAGTTTTATAAGAATCTCATAAATTGATCACCAAATGCTCACAATTGTTTGTTATAATAAAACTTATGTTGGGAAAGCATAAAAACATCTGGCAATTTAAGGAATATCAAGTATAATTGTTTTTGTAGCAGAAAATTAAGAAGCAGAAAAATCAGAGACGTTCTTAACGAAAGGGGATTTTAATTTGTTTAAAAAACTAAGGAAAAGAAGAGGGTATCAAATTTTATTCGTTGTTCTTTTAGTAGTAGTAATTACAGCTGTGTCTGGTTGCCAAAATCAGAACAAAGAAATCGTAGCCACTGTAGGAGATAAAAATATTACGAAAGATGAATTATATCAACGTTTGGTTAAACAAAATGGTGCTCAAGTTTTAGATGCATTAATAACTGAGAAAATTATTGAGTTAGAAGCGCAAAAGCAAAATATTAAGGTTACTGAAGCCGACTTAGAGAAGGAAATACAGGAAATTAAAGATTATTATGGTGGAGAGGATACTTTTAATCAGGCATTGGCGTCAGCTGGGTATTCAATAGAGGATGTAAAGAAAGATATGAAAATAAATGTAGAAATAGAAAAATTACTCGAGCCATCTATTACCATAACAGAAGATGAAATGAAACAATATTTTGATGATAATAAAGAAACATTTGCGCAGCAAGAGCAGGTGAAGGCCAGTCATATTTTAGTTGACAGCGTAGAAAAAGCACAAGAAGTTAAAAAGAAGTTGACAGAAGGCAAAGATTTTGCTGAACTTGCAAAAGAATATTCACTAGATACCGGCAATAAAGATCAAGGCGGAGAACTTGGATATATAACAAAAGGACAAATGGTACCAGAATTCGAGAATGCAGTTTTTTCAATGAAAGTAGGAGAAATTAGTGATCCAGTTAAAACTGAATTTGGATATCATATTATAAAGGTTGAGGACATCAAACAGGCAAAAGAAGCAAACTATGAAGAAAGCAAAGACAAAATTAAAGATATTTTAATGGGTCAAAAGATTCCAACTGTATATGATACTTGGATACAAGAGAAACAAAGTGAATATAAAGTAACGAATTATCTTGAAGAGAATAATAAATAAGGACGACAGAGAACCCCTTTTTCCGTTATGAAAAGGGGTTTTTTATTTTGTAAATCTTATTTTAATTTGATCTCAAATTTGCAGGAATACTTTTCATTCCTATTGTTGGGTCGGTATAAATGAATTCTAAAGCACTTAAGGCAATTCGTATGCTACTTATAAAACAAATTTTTTATTGCTGATTAAATAAATACATCTTGATAAAAAATAATAATCATAAAAGTGACGATGGTCACAGTGCGATAAGTAAAAAAATGGTATATATTATGTATGAGAAACATTATCGTTTGAATAGCGATATCAAATAATGCAAGATCACCAATTATTTAAGGCGAGTTACACTTTAAAACTTATTTAGAAATTAGGAAGAAGGGATGATAAGGATATGAAAAAAGAAATGAAGTATATTACCATCGACGGGCGTGGCGAACACGAATCCTTTAGAGATTGTATCACCAAAGTTGTTCAAGATTTGAAACCAAATGAAGGTATACATGTCATTAAGGATTTTGAGCCTTTTCCCATGTATAAAATGATGGAGGAAAAGGGTTTTGATAAATATGTAGAAAAAATAAGCGATGAAGAATTTCATGTCTATTTTACGCCGAAGGCCGAGTTTGAGAAGATTAAAATGGGAGAGTATCTAAACCTTGATGATAAGAAAATCGAGAAGATTATGACCATCAAACTGAATTATCTAAGAGGCAATATCTCTTTAGGAGCTGCAAAAAAGGAAATGAGAGAATCATTTGAAAAGGTAACGGCCCAAGAATTTGCCATATGTGAACAATATCTTCAGCAGTATGGGATCTCAGATGATGTGTTAGCGAAGAGAATGGATGAAATCCTGGAAATTTTTGATGGAATTTTAGTTAGTAATAAACTGGATCTCCCTTTAGGACATCCTATTAGAACTTACCTAGATGAAGTGGAAGCCATTAGAAATGTCCTCAATCAAATGAGAGATTTGCTTCAGAAGAAGTTCATTAAGAATCAATGGCTTGAACTTTATGATAAATTAGGGGAGATCAATATTCATTTTTCTAGAAAGCAAAATCAACTATTTCCAGCCCTAGAAAAGAAAGGCTTTGACAAACCGTCAAAGGTGATGTGGACATTGGAGAACAATATCAGAGATATCATTAAAAAAGCAAAAGGGTATTTGGAAGCTGATCAAGATAACGAGTTTTTAAATCTTCAAGAGGAAGTCATTGAAATGGTGGAGGATATGATGGTAAAAGAGGAGGAAATCCTCTATCCAACTTCCATGGATCTTCTTTCCGATGCAGATTTTGTTGAGATGAGAAAAGGGGATGACGAAATTGGTTATTGTCTAATCCAAGCGCCGCCTCCCTATGGAAATATAGAGAAAAATAAGATGAATACTTCTTCAAATAGTGAACTGTTAAAAGATCTGGCAAATGTGCTTCAAAAACACGGTATGCTTGCTGCCTCATCAAATCATGAGGTACTAGATGTCAGCCAAGGGAAGCTAACCCTTGAACAAATTAATCTCATCTTCAAGCATCTACAGGTAGATCTATCTTTTGTCGATGAGAATGAAATCGTAAAATTCTATAGTGATACGAAGCATAGAGTGTTTCCAAGAAGTGCAGGTGTGATTGGAAGAAAGGTTCAAAATTGCCATCCAAGGGAAAGCGTAGATACGGTCGAAGAAATCATCAGAGCCTTTAGAACAGGGGAACAGGACGAGGCAGAATTTTGGCTGGAAATTGATGGGAAGTTTATCTATATTATTTATAACGCAGTAAGAGATGAAGGCGGGAATTTCAGAGGCGTATTGGAAATGATGCAAGATGTGACTAGAATCAGAGGTCTAGAAGGAAATCAAAGACTCCTTTCTTGGAACAACAAAAAACAAGATACAGGCAATGAAGAGAAAGATCATGGAGAGATTAAAAATGAATATGGAATTACCAAAGAAACGATTATCGGGGATTTGGTTAAAGAATATCCCTTTGTAAAAGAATTCTTGTTCAATCTATCCCCAAAATTCAATAAACTGAAAAATCCAATACTCTTTAAAACCATGTCTTCAATAGCCACCATAGAAATGATTAGTGAAAGAGGCGGATTTAAGGTTCAAGACCTTATTAATAAAATTGTGGAGGAGATAGCCTCTAAAAAGTAGAAAAGAATGGAGATAGGATGAAAAAAATCTTATTAATGATCATAGGAACCTTTAGCTTAGTGTTAGGAATGATCGGCATTATTTTGCCGGTACTTCCTACTACCCCATTCTTACTGTTATTCATTAAATGAATACTTCTTATCAGAATATATAAAATTTAAATAATTTTTAACAATTTTAATGTTGAACTATTTTACTATATTTAGGATAATTTTTACTATACTAGAAATTATGTACATGCTATTTGTCGTATGCTACCATTCTCATAAGAAGGAGTTGAACGAAATTGTTAAAGCTTTCAGAAACGAGAAGGGTTTATACAAGAAGACAACATAGTCAATACGTTTTTTGCAATCAGTTTCAATACGATGACACAAGTGAGCTAATCATCCTTTCCTCTCAAATGAAATCTATTATGCTTGACATCTCTACAGGCGGAATTGGTCTATTATCAGAGTACAAATTTGAAATCGGGAATTTATTGTATTTAAAGCTTTCATTAGAGAATGATGAACATGAAGTGAAATCTAAAGTTATTTACTGTAAGCCAGTTGGAGAAATGTTCAGAATTGGAGTAGAGTTTGTGGATACAAATGAATTCATCTTGGATGCAATCAATAAGTTTTTTCAAAATTATAGATAAACAAGTTCAAAAATTAAATTATTTATAATAAGACCTAGCATTAACAAGAGATTTGGTTTCAGCTTTGTTAGAATTTGCCTGACGAAAATAATCCGAAATGAAATTTATAATCTCATCAACAGAAGATCTTGCTTTGTATTCATAGAAGTAAGATTTCAGCTTATTCCATACATTCTCTTGAGGATTTAACATGGGTGAGTATGGTGGAAGATTTAATACAAATAGTTTATCTTCATGCTCTTTGATAAACCCTTCCACAGTCTTAGACGTGTGAATTCTAGCATTATCCCAAATCATAAATACTTTTTTATGCTTGTTAACGTCCAGTAGGTCTTTTAAAAACTTAATAATCTCAATAGAAGTAATTCTTTCATCAGAAGAATATACATTCACAACAGAATCATAGTTCTTACTAATTTCAGTGGCACCAATGATATTTACACCCTTGCGAGTACCATTCCTCTCAATTATAGGGGGTTGCCCGATAGGGCTCCAGCTACGGTAGTTATTAGACTCTACTCTGATTTTGCTTTCATCCTGAACATACAATACCGTATCTGAGGTGTTCTCAATGATGTCTAGTAACCCAGCAGCTTTTTTTAAAGCCTGCTTGAAGATCTGGATCTCCTTTAGTAGGCATATATTGTCCTCTTTTATATGAGAAGCCTAGTCCTATTAACATTTGTCGTATCCATTCGGAGGAATACTCTTTACCAAATGCATTAGCAATATACTTAGAAAGCATATGAGTATCCCAAGTTGAACTTAAGTGTCCAAAGTCTTTAGGTGATTTATTGAGCACTGTATTCTTTAAATCTTCCAGCATTTCATCTGTAAAGGTGCTTACAGAACCACCACGATTATCGACTAATGCATCAATACCATGTTTGTTCCATTTGTTGATATATCCAGTAATTGCAGGACGTGATTTACCAAGTATATGTTGTATTTCTTCTGTGTGGATACCTCTATATCTCATAATCACGGTGCGAAGTAGAGATTTTAAGGATTTTTTTTGATAGCTCTCTTCAAGAGCAATTAGTTCATCTATTGTAAACCCATGCAATGTCTTTATTTCTAGTAATTTTCGTCCCATTTTGATATCTCCTTTTTCTAATCTTGATTTATCTTTAGTCTTAGGAAATATCAAAATGAAATACATTTATTATTTTTAAATTATTCAGGTTGGTTATCTATATCAATGGAAATGAAAATACAAAAATTATATCTTGCTTTTTTATTAAAGAGAGGTACAGAGGAAAAGGTTCATTGCCTCAATAGTAATGATAAAAATCAAAAAAGGAGAACTTATAAATGCTAAAAATAGGTTGCCATCTATCTGTATCCAAAGGATTTTTACATATGGGAAAAGAAGCACTTAGCATTGGCGCAAATACTTTTCAATTTTTCACACGCAACCCAAGGGGAGGAAAAGCAAAGGACATAGATGAAAGGGATGTATCTGCTTTACTTGACTTTGCTAGGGAGAATAATTTTGCAACTGTTTTAGCTCACGCACCTTATACATTAAATGCCTGCTCTGCTGACGAGAGTGTAAGAGAATTTGCACTTGAAGTAATGGGAGATGACTTGAAGCGAATGGAGCATATTCCCAACAGCTTTTATAATTTTCATCCTGGTAGCCACGTTAATCAAGGGGTGGAGGTTGGTATTGACTACATTATAAATATGCTTAACACCTTATTAAATGTTGAGCAAACTACAATTGTTCTTCTTGAGACAATGGCTGGAAAAGGAACTGAGGTCGGAGGATATTTTGAAGAATTAAAACAAATTTTGGATGGAGTGATCCTTTCAGAAAAAATGGGTGTTTGTCTGGATACTTGTCACATCTATGATGCTGGGTATGATATTGTAAATGATTTAGATGGAGTTCTTGGACAATTCGATAGGATTATTGGACTAGACAAGCTTTATGCTATTCATTTAAATGATAGCAAAAATCCTTTTAATAGCCGTAAAGATCGTCACGAAAAAATTGGAGAAGGTTCTATCGGATTAGAAGCAATCACAAAAATTATCAATCATCCAAAGCTTCGAAATCTACCTTTCTTTCTTGAAACACCCAATGAACTTACTGGTTATGCTAAGGAAATTAGATTGATTAAAGGCTTATACAAGGAATAAGAAAAACTAGAAAATGAATATATATTGAGGAATGGTCCTAAAGATATATGAGACAGAGGACAGGTACTTTGTCTGCGCGCCACGAGGTGCACTGATTGAAGTAGATGCGAATTCTACATGGAAAGGTTTAGCCAACCACCATTACCCAGCCTTGGAGCCGAAGGAGTAATCTTAGGTTTAAGCGTAGGCAGGGGAGATAGC
>JBMOKU010000036.1:0-7787 GCA_049324315.1 Bacillota bacterium
AAAAGAAAACCCATCCAACTTCCTACTGATGCATGCCATGGGACCGAACGTAGCAGGCGTTATCGGCTCAGCCATTGCAGCAGGTGTACTACTATCCATATTTGGCTAAAACCTAGAGACAGACCATGTTTGGTCTGTCTTTGTTCATGGAAAAACATATTTTGTACATTTATAGGGTAAACCTTTGGAAATTGTGATAAAATATGTCTCAGATAAGAAAAATGGGGAAGTGAGCCAATGAAGAAAAAAATTCTGGAAGCATTAAAGCAAGGCAAAGACAGCTATATCTCTGGTGAGGAGCTAAGTGATCATATTGGTGTAACCCGTACTGCTGTTTGGAAACATATCAAGCAGTTGAAGGAAGAAGGATACGAGATCGAGTCTTCCTCAAGAAAAGGCTACCGATTGGTCAGTGAGCCCGATAGTTTGGATGCAAAGGCATTGCAAATTGAGTTGAATACAACCGTGATCGGGAGAGAAATCTATCACTTTGAATCCATCGATTCCACAAATAATAAAGCTAAATTACTGGCGTCAGAAGGAGCAGCAGAAGGGACTGTTGTCATCGCTGAGGAACAAACACTAGGTAGAGGCAGGTTGGGAAGGCATTGGGTATCGCCGAAGAGTACAGGCATTTGGATGTCCATTATTTTAAGACCGAATATCGAGCCTACAGATGCTGCAAAAATCACACTGCTGACGGCAGCAGCAGTCGCCTTAGCCATGAAAAAAACGTTGGAGTGCCAGCCGGGCATTAAATGGCCAAACGATATTATTCTGGAGAAAAGAAAAATATGCGGTATTTTGACGGAAATGAGCAGTGAGTTGAATAGTGTTAACTACCTTGTGGTGGGAATTGGCATCAATGCCAATATGGATGCTGAAACATTTCCGGAAGATATCCGTAAGGTGGCTACGTCTATCAGCAGCTGCCTGGGAAAAGAAATTTCCAGAAGAGAGTTGGTCAAATCCATTTTTGAAGAATTTGAAATTTTATATCTTGAATATACTCGTACTAGGAGTATGAAGGAAATCGTTGAAATATGCAAAGCCTATTCTGTTACCTTGGATAACAGGGTGAGGATAATATCTAGAAACCAAGAGATACAAGCCTATGCTGAAGATTTGACAGAGGACGGAGAGCTGGTGATTCGAAAAGACAATGGAGAAAGAGAAACCATCATATCTGGAGAAGTATCGGTAAGGGGGATTCTTGACTATGTATAACCGATGTATTACAGATGTTCCAGGGATAAAAGTGGGCCAAGAAACAGATTCAGAAGGGCTCACCGGCTGTACCGTTATACTATGTGAAAAGGGAGCTGTTTGCGGTGTAGATATTCGGGGTTCCGCACCGGGAACTAGGGAAACAGATCTGCTCCAGCCCCATATGCTGGTGGACAGTGTTCATGGTGTAGTCCTTGCTGGAGGAAGCGCCTTTGGATTAGCTGCAGCCGATGGTGTCATGTCATATCTCGAAGAGCATCAAGTAGGATTCGATGTTGGAATCACCCGTGTCCCCATTGTTACGGGAGCTGTTCTATTCGATTTGTATGTTGGAAACCATAAAGTTAGACCTGATAAAGAGATGGGCTACTGCGCGTGTCAGAAAGCTTGCAAAGATAAAATACAAGAGGGAAACTATGGTGCAGGCACCGGAGCAACAGTTGGAAAGGTATTGGGTCAGTCTCGCGCTATGAAGGGCGGAATTGGAAGTCATAGTATTATACTACCAAATGGTGTCATTATAGGAGCGGTAGTTGCAGTCAATGCCTTTGGTGATATACGGGATGTTCATACAGGCAGCATGATAGCAGGTGCTAGAAATCAAAACACAAAAGCTTTAATTGAAACATGCAAATATATGCAGGAACACACAAAAGAATCATTACACTTTTCAAGGGAGAATACCACCATCGGCGTCATCGCAACCAATGCAAAGCTGACAAAGGCACAATGTCAAAAGCTGGCGCAGATGGGAATGAGGGGATATGGAAAAGTGATATCCCCTTATGGGACAACATTGGATGGAGATATGCTTTTTGCATTGTCCACAGGAGAAGAGATGTGTGACTTAAATGTTCTTGGTATTGCAGCAGCAGAAGCGGTAGCAGTTGCTATTAATAATGGAATTCAAACAGCAGCATCTATAGAGGGGATACCCAGCAGCTATGAATATTTTCATCAAATGGAATAGCGCCCCTGGAAACGGGTATAATGAAATAGTAAAATAATGTGTTGTGCTAGTTGACTCCGATTTGCTAGAGTTACGAGGCTTAGAGTTTGTAAGCTTGCTGCAGGTTGCATCAAAACTCGCTTCGCTCAAACAGTTGATGCAACGAATCTTCCGCTGCGCTAACAAACTCTATAAGCCTCTCCACAAAGCAAATCTACATCAACTAGCACAACGAGTTAAATTATGATTGAAAAAATCCTCTTCAAGTGATAACATATACTAGGCTAAAAAAGCCAGCCGGCATCAATTATGAGCTGGACGAGACTTCTCGAAAAATATTTATTAGTCCGGTATCCCATCGGGAACTGGAACGGAGGTGTAAAAATGAAAAGAAGTAGTGAATTATCTATTCGTCACATGACTGTGGCAGGTCTACTTGGCGGAATTGCCATCATGTTGAGTATGACACCCTTAGGATATATACCCATACCCTGGTTGGCAGGGGTTAATGCAACGACAATGCACATTCCAGTGATTATCGGGTCTATTCTGTCTGGCCCTGTTATCGGAACCATCGTAGGCGGTATATTTGGTATATCCAGTTTTTTACGGGCTAATAATCCGTTTTTTGCAAATCCTGTGGTTGCCATTCTACCCAGATTACTGATTGGTGTTGCGACGTATTATACGTATAAATGGACGAAGAGTACGATCGCGGCTTCTATTGTAGGGACACTTACGAACACCATTGGTGTTCTATCTTTAATTTTGGCTTTCGGCTATTTGCCTTTAAGTGTTGTATTAGGCATAGCTGGGGCCAATGGGACAGCAGAGGTCATTGTATCTACCTTGATTGTGACGGCAGTTGTTAAGACGTTGAAAAAAAGCAATTCATTAAAATAGATCAAAGACAGATGAGAAAGGTTGAACGAACTTATGTTACTAGCGTTTGATGTTGGGAATACAAACATTGTTTTAGGTGTATATAAAGGAAAAGAATTAATAAATCATTGGCGAATTTCTACGGATAAAAATAAGACTTCTGATGAATATGGCATGTTGATTAACCAATTGTTTGCATATGAAGGATTGAATCTTGCTGATGTTGAGGATGTTATCATTTCTTCTGTAGTTCCTACGCTGATGTATTCGCTGCAGCATATGGCCTATAACTACTGTAAAAAAGAAGCTATTGTTGTAGGACCTGGTGTAAAGACGGGCATTAATATTAAATATGATAATCCGAAGCAAGTAGGAGCTGACAGAATTGTCAATGCTGTAGCTGCTTATGAACAGTATGGAGGGCCACTGATTATTGTAGATTTCGGAACAGCAACAACATTTTGTGCTATCTCGGAAAAGGGAGAATACCTTGGAGGGTCTATATCACCCGGCATTAAGATATCCAGTGAGGCATTATTCCAAAATGCGGCTAAGCTTCCTAGGGTTGAACTGGTGAAACCGGGAAGTGTTATTTGCAAGAATACTGTTAGTAGTATGCAGGCCGGAATTGTTTATGGATATATCGGTTTGGTAGATCACATCGTCAAACGAATGAAAAAAGAGATTGGGAATCATCCAAATCTCAAGGTGATTGCAACAGGAGGACTGGCCAGCTTAATTGCCAGTGAATCGGAAACCATAGATGAGATCAACAGATTCCTTACACTAGACGGTTTGAGGATTATATATGAACGAAATAAGGCATAGTCAGGAAGGTATCCTGACTTTTGTTTTTGAGACACTGCAAAAGAATAATAAATAACACGGTGAAGAATAATGACTGTAGGTGGTGATCAAGATGAAAGTGGGTAATGTTGAATTACATAACAACGTGTTTTTAGGGCCCATGGCAGGGGTGACGGATTTAACCTTTAGAATCCTATGCAAAGAACAAGGCTGTGGCATGGTATATTCAGAGATGGTCAGTGCTAAGGGCTTGTGCTATGGTGATAAGAATACAAAAGAGCTTTTACAAATTGAGGAAGCAGAAAAACCTGTAGCACTTCAAATTTTTGGGTCAGAGCCGGACTTTATGGCAAGAGCAGCTGAGTTACTGAATGATCACGGTCATGCTGTTTTAGATATAAATATGGGCTGTCCTACACCTAAAATTGTGCGAAATGGAGACGGATCTGCGTTGATGCGTAACCCTGAGCTGGCTGGAAAGATTGTCAAAGCGGTATCCAACGCAACGGATAAGCCCGTAACCGTTAAAATTCGGAAGGGCTGGGATGAAAATCACATAAATGCTGTTGAACTTGCACAATGCTTAGCTGAAAACGGTGCAAAGGCCATTGCTGTTCATGGAAGAACGAGAGAACAGTTTTACAGCGGCCATGCTGATTGGAGCATCATTAAAAGTGTGAAAGAAGCGGTTTTGGTTCCGGTGATTGGTAATGGGGACGTCTTTGAAGTCGAAGATGCTATCAGGATGCGAAAAGAAACAGGCTGTGACGGAATCATGATCGCCAGAGGGGCACAGGGGAATCCATGGATATTTAGACGGGTGGTCCATTACATGAAAACAGGAGAAGTGCTGCCGGAACCTGCCCTGGAAGAGAAAATACAAATGATTTTGCGGCATATGAGAATATTAGTCGAGCGTAAGGGAGAATATATTGCCGTAAGAGAGATGCGAAAGCATATCATGTGGTACTTAAAAGGGATCCGTAATGGGGCTAAACTGCGAGCAAAAATCAATACCCTTGAAACAAGAGAAGAGATCGAGAAAGCATTGTTAAGCTTAAAAGAATAGATGGATGATTGATGCTAAAATAGTAATATGAAGATAGTTCTTTCTGTCCAATCTAAGGAAAATATGGCTGGAATTGCTTGACAATGCTGAGGTGTTACATTATAATTATCATAATTATCAGGGACGCCCTTGCAACTAACTAGTATTTTCAAGGGGTGCAGCCTGATTTGATATTTACCAGATATTCACATGAATAATATAATATTCAAATCATATAATTATCAACAAACTACCTAATCATAGAAGTCAAAGGAGAGAGATGCGATGAGCGAAAAAGAAGTTCTACTGACCCACCAAGGGTTAAAGAAAATAGAAGATGAATTGGAAATGTTAAAAACCGTAAGAAGGAAAGAAGTTGCTGAAAGGATTAAGCAAGCGATTGCCTTTGGAGATATCAGTGAAAACTCTGAATATGATGAGGCTAAGAATGAGCAGGCACAACTAGAGGAAAGAATCCTAAAGCTTGAAAATATGCTTAGAAAAGCAAAAATTATTGATGATGACGATATATCCGTAGAAACAGTAAGCATTGGGTCAACTGTTAAGGTAAAAGATTTGGATTTTGACGAAATTGTTGAATATACCATTGTAGGTTCTGCTGAGGCAGACCCCTATGAATTGAGGATATCTAACGAATCTCCCGTAGGAAGAACATTGATAGGAAGAAAAATAGGAGATATTGTAGAGGTTCAAATACCGGATGGTGTAACGAAATATGAAATCTTAGAAATTAAAAAATAAGCGGGGGTGTACATAAGATGAGTGAAGAATTGAACTTAAGTGAAGTATTAAGGGTGAGAAGAGAAAAGCTTAAGAAGCTTCAAGATATGGGAAGAGACCCCTTTAAGGTTGAGAAATATGATCAGACTGCTTTTAGCCAAAGCATTAAAGACAATTTTGAAGCTATGGAAGGAACCGAAGTTTCTATTGCAGGGAGGATTATGGCCAAGAGAACTATGGGTAAGGCCGCTTTCTTAGATATTCAAGACAAAGAAGGTAGAATCCAATCCTATATACGACAGGACGCAATTGGTGAAGAAGAATATGATATCATGGTCACTTACGATATAGGTGATATCGTGGGTATAAAGGGAACTGTATTTAAAACGAAACAGGGTGAAGTTTCAATAAAAGCATCTGAAGTGCTACTATTGTCCAAGTCTTTGCAGGTGCTGCCAGAGAAGTGGCATGGATTAAAAGACCAGGAGATAAGATATAGGCAGAGATATGTGGATCTGATTGTTAACCCTGAGGTAAAAGAAACCTTCTTAAAAAGAAATAGAATCATCAAAGGGATTCGGGAGTTTTTAGACGATAAGGGCTACTTAGAGGTGGAAACCCCTATACTCACTACAATTGCTGGTGGAGCGGCAGCAAGGCCGTTTATTACGCACCATAACACATTAGATATTGATATGCAGATGAGGATCGCAAATGAACTTTACCTTAAGAGACTCATTGTAGGTGGATTCGATGGGGTATATGAAATGGGGAAAATGTTTAGAAATGAAGGAATCTCCATCAAGCATAACCCTGAATATACTGCCATGGAAGTATATGTTGCTTATAAAGATTATCACTTTATGATGGAGCTTACAGAAAACCTGGTGGCTTATTGCGCTGAAAAAGCAAATGGAACGACGGTTGTAAATTTCCAAGGTACGGAAATAGATTTCAAGCCACCTTGGAGAAGGGTCTCTATGCATGAACTGGTTCAGGAGAAAACGGGTATAGATTTCTATTCCTTTGAAAGTGATGAAGAAGCCAGAAAAGTAGCAAAAGAGAAGCTCGGCTTAGAAGTAGAAAATCGTATGGCTAAGGGGCATCTTGTTAGTCTTGCATTTGAAGAATTTTGTGAGAAAGATCTAATACAGCCAACATTTGTACTTCATCACCCTGTAGAGATTTCACCGCTAGCCAAGAGAAACCCAGATAATCCATCGATAACCAATAGATTTGAAGCATTTGCAAACACATGGGAGATTGCCAATGCTTTCTCTGAACTAAATGATCCTATTGATCAAAAAGAAAGATTTGAAGAACAGTTGAGACAAAAAGAAGCCGGGGATGAAGAAGCTCATCCAATGGATGAGGATTTCATAAATGCCTTAGAAGTAGGCCTCCCTCCTACAGGTGGTCTGGGTATAGGTGTTGACCGATTAATTATGCTATTGACCAATTCACCATCTATCCGAGATATCATCTTTTTCCCAACAATGAAACCAATAGAGAAGTAGACTGAAGCAGGCACTAGACCGAATGATGTGCCTGCTGTTTTGTGGAAAAAATCAAGTATATAGTAAGGAAGAAATTATCTGACCACTAGCGTTTCCTGTAGGGGCGCGCATTGCGCGTCCATTGCTTCTAAAAGGGAAAACTATGGAACTGTCCCTGTGGCGTAGCAGATGCAACGCATTTAGCGTTACTTATATAGACGTGTATATTTCTAAGAACTTCTACATATAATTGTACATAGTGGCGAAATTTAGCAAATTTTTTTCAAAGTTTACAGGTTGACATATGAATTCTCCTATGGTATCATACTTCTTGTCCCTTTGAAGGGGCAGGAGCTAAGAAGAAGAAACAATTACCATTTGACATGAACGTGGATTCATGGTAAGATATCTTTTGTCGCCGCTTCAAGGCAGCAGCTAAAAACTGCCAGAAAAAAGTGGTTGACAATCGATGCGAAATATGATAATCTATAAAAGTCGCCGAAACACGATGACAAGAAAAATTTGGTCTTTGAAAACTAAACAGTGTAAGAAATTAAGCCAGCAACAAAACGCAAAGCGTAAACCAATCAATTTTTTATTGAGAGTTTGATCCTGGCTCAGGATGAACGCTGGCGGC
>JBMOKU010000037.1:0-76286 GCA_049324315.1 Bacillota bacterium
ACAGAGTAGAGAATATCAGAAAAAAATTAATGAAGATGAAACCCTTTCTAAAACGGCGTATGAGGTATCGATCTCAAAGATGGAAATTATCGAAGAAGATAACAATAGAAGCAGCAAAGATGAATGACTTTCATGCAAAAGTGAATCACACTTTTTTTATATATTGATTTATAATCAACGTATAGAAAAAGTGTGTTTTTATTTACCTTTCAAACATAAACGGCTATAATGGGTCTAAAGACAGTGAGTAGGAGTGAGGATGATGGATTATTTTTTGATTGCAGTTGTGGTGTTTTTTGTCATTCTTATAAGCATTCAATACACGTTAAATAAGATGATCGTACTGCTGAAAGAGATCCGTGACTTATTGTACAAGCTAAATAGTAAGGATAGAATATGATATATTTTGTTAGATAATGGATAAATAATAAAAAAGTCTTCCGTTGGAAGATTTCTAAGGAAGACTTTTTTGAAACACATTTGAAAATTATGAACTTATCCACAATTTTCAAATGTTCATAATTTCCTATGTGTTATAAGAAAATTTAGGAAATTTGTCGTATTTTCATTATTTTCTGGTTGTTTTATAATACAAGAACAACGGTTTTTCGACACTTTTTGCCTACAATCATAAAAAACTCTTTGCAAATTACCAAACTTGCTATTATAATAAGTTTATGTCTGTTTTTTTGCTTGTCATTTTTTGTTTGAGAAGGGGATTGTATGATTACGACGGTTACTTTGAATCCTGCTGTAGACAGGGCGTATATCATTAATAATTTCAAGCCCAATGAAAGATATCGCGTTGATGATATAAGGGTTACTGCCGGAGGCAAAGGATTAAATGTAGCAAGAGTTGCATCACAACTTGGAGAAAAAGTCAATGCAACGGGTTTACTGGGCGGTATTACGGGTCAATTTGTTAAAGAGGAAATGGACAAGTTGGGGATTTTTACTTCCTTTGTTTCCATTAATGAATCTACCCGGGTATTTACGGCTATCGTAGATCCCTTGAATAATACAGAAACCATTGTTGATGAAGAAGGACCTATCGTAACCAAAAAGGAACTAAATGAATTTGTCAAAGAATTCGTTAAAATATTAAAATACAGCGATATCATTGTGGCAGCAGGCAGTGTACCGAGAGGCCTCCCGAAGACGATATATGGAGACATGGTCAAGATCGCCAGCGATAACAATGTAAGGACAATTATAGATGCTAGAGGCAATTATCTTGCTGAAGCCATAAAGGCTAAACCCTTTATGATCAAGCCAAACATTAGGGAATTAAGCGAACTGATTGGTTATGAGCTAGACAGTGAATATAAAATCATATATGAATCCAAATGTATCTGCAAGCAAGGCATCGAAGTGGTGGCCATCTCTTTAGGTGAAAAGGGAGCCATCTTTACGACAAAATCTGGAGTGTACAAGGTATGTGCACCAAAGGTTTCAACAATTAATCCCATAGGATGTGGAGATGCATTTGTGGCGGGTTTTGCCATTGCACTGCTTAGAGAGGACAATATGGAAGAAGCTTTCAAATATGCAGTAGCAGCAGGAACGGCCAATGCCATCGAAGAAAAAATCGGACAAGTGAATCCGGAGATGGTGAAAAAATATTATCAGGAAGTGAAGTTAAAAAGGTTGGATTGATTCCAGCCTTTTTTTAATGAGAAATATCTGATAATATAATGATAATATGAATTCCTCAACAAAGGAGGATGGAAATGGATTTGATGAAAATTGCATCAAATGCACAGAGCATTGCTGATGCTATTGCCAGTGTAATCAAAGTAGATGTTACCATTATCGATCGTCATCTGAACCGCATTGCTGGGACTGGACGGTACAGCAGCAGTATAGGCATGAAGGTTACGACAAATACTGTATTTGGCTTTGCCATGGAAAAAGGAGAAAGTTTTATTATTGAAAATCCTAGAAACCATGATGCTTGCCGACAATGCGATGATAAACAAGGGTGTAAAGAGTATGCCCAGGTATGCTGTCCTATTAAAGTAAACGATGAGATTCTAGGTGCTATCGGACTGATCGCTTTTGACGAAATACAAAAACATGCAATTCTTCACAATCAAGAAAATCTGATGGAATTTCTTAACAAGATGGCTGACTTGATTGCCTCTAAGCTCCAGGATCAAGAGAAAAATGAAAGAATAAAAATCTTAGCAAAGGAATTGGAAATTGTCCTGGATGCCATTGACAAAGGGATTGTTGCTGTAGATGAGTCTGGGAAGATAACACACTATAATGCAAAAGCAGCGGAACTGTTTCGTTTTGACAGACAAAAAGAAACGCTATTGATAGATAAATATTTAAAAGATGTAAATGGAATGCATGGGCTAATACATAACGGAATAATTCGAAATCGTGAATTTAGTTATAAGGATGGACCGCATTCCGTGCGAGGTTTTTATAATGCTGCGCCCATCATCATAGGTGATAAAAGTTTAGGACTTGTGTTCTCATTCAGTAATTTCACAGAAGTTTTAAACGTGGTCAATGAAATAGCTATGGGAGAAAATGTGACCAGCTTTGACAGTATTATCGGAAAGAGTATTTGTTTACAAAATGTGAAGGAAAAAGCACAAAAAGCGGCTAAATCCATTTCCACGGTATTGATACAAGGGGAAAGCGGTACCGGGAAGGAGCTGTTTGCCAGAGCAATACACTTTCACAGCAGTCGATCAAAAGGACCCTTTATTCCCATTAATTGCGCAGCTATTCCGGAGCAGCTCCTGGAAAGTGAACTGTTTGGTTATGAAGAAGGAGCTTTTACCGGTTCAAAACGAGGTGGGAAAGCAGGAAAATTTGAACTGGCCAATAAAGGAACCATATTTTTAGATGAGATCGGCGATATGCCTATCCATCTACAGACCAAGCTGCTGCGGGTGCTGCAAGAAAATATGATTGAGAAAATTGGCGGGAAAGAACCGATCCCCATCGATGTACGGGTTATCGCTGCAACCAATAAAAATCTGGAACAGAAAGTAACGGAAGGTGAATTTCGCAAAGATTTATTCTATCGGTTAAATGTGATACCGCTGTGGGTTCCTCCCCTTCGGGACCGTAAAGAGGACATTGTTATACTGGTGGAACGCTTGTTGGAGAAATGCAATCGTAAACTAAATAAACATATAGATCATATAGCCCGGGATGTATTGAATGATCTAATGAATTATCAATGGCCCGGAAACGTTCGAGAGCTGGAGAATACCATTGAATATGCTGTAAATATGTGCAACGGAGCGATGATTGAAAAGGAAGATTTGCCTACTAGGTTTAAATTTGCTCATCATGATGACCAAAAGAAAGAAGAAACAGCATCCATTACCCCTATGAAACTGCTGGAAAAGAACGAAATCATCAAAGCGTTAAATCACTATGGAAAATCAAAGCAAGCAGTAGAAAGAGCAGCAGATGCCTTAGGCATTGGTCGAGCGACCCTTTATAGAAAATTAAAGGAATACGATATACAATAGTCTCAAGATGAGAATAATTTCTCAATTTGAGACTATTCTTTTTCTCAAAATGAGAATTGACCTATAACTTCCCCATTTTTACAGGCCTTTTAAAGTGGCATGAAAATTGCAATATAAAGAGATAGTAAGAAAAGAAGGGGAGGATCCTAATGGATTGGAAGCCAGTGATTATAGATACATTGAGAAAAGAAGTTGTCCCTGCCATCGGCTGCACAGAACCGGTTGCAGTTGCGCTGGCCTGTGCAAGAGCTAGGGAATTGGCGGGAGAGACGATGATTAAGAAGGTTGAAATTTATGTAAGTCCTAATATTTATAAAAATGGTTTATGCGTCGGTATTCCCCATACCAATGAAGTCGGGCTCCATATTGCAGCAGCCTTAGGCGCTGTAGGGGGCAGCAGTGAAAGAGATTTGAGGGTCTTAGAAAACATAAAAGAAGAAGATCTGCAGGCAGCGAGAGCTTTGATCGATCAAAAGAAATTAACTATTGGAACGAAGGATACGACAGAAAAGGTTTATGTGGAAGTCATACTTATGACTGAAAACAATCAATCAAAAACGATTATTTGCGAAAGGCACAACCAGTTTGCATATTTGGAGAAAAATGGTGAGGTTCTTCTGGAGCTTGAGAAAAATACAAGCAGCAGTAAGGCTGAGGAGGATGCTATTTACGATCTACGTATTCGGGATATCATAGAGACCATTGAAGAAATACCCTTTGAAGCGTTGGCATTTATGCTGGACGGTTTGGAGATGAATGAAAGAATTGCCAAGGCATCTTTGGAACAAGATATGGGGATGGGCGTTGGCATTACCATATATAAAAATATGAAAAAAGGGTTATTGGCAGATGATCTGATTAATCATGCCATGATGTTGACGGCTGCCGGAGCAGACGCCAGAATGTCTGGAATGACCATGCCCGTTATGAGCAGCAATGGCAGCGGTAATAACGGCTTAACAGCCATATTGCCCATTGTCGCCTATAGAAATAAAGTAAATGTTGAAGACGAACAGCTTGCCAGAGCATTGGCAATCAGTCATATGATTAACGGATACATTAAGAAACACATCGGCAGACTCTCCGCTTTATGCGGCTGCGGTGTTGCCGCTTCCACAGCTTCCAGTGTAGCTATTGCCTGGTTGATGGGTGCCAGTAAAGACCAAATCGATGGTGTAATTAAAAACATGGTTGCGAATATTAGTGGTATGATTTGCGATGGTGCAAAGGTAGGCTGTGCCTTGAAACTGGCGACAGCGGCGTCGACAGCCGTACAATCAGCACTGCTGGCTGTTGATGATAAAATTGTTCCGGCAAAAAACGGCATTGTTGCTGAAACCGCTGAAGAGACCATAAAAAACCTGGGTAAACTGGGTATGCAGGGAATGGAGTCAGCAGACCGAGTAATTCTTGATATTATGAGAACCATGGATTGCGCTGTTTAAAGATGTAAAGAAGGAAAAGGATGAGGTTTCCTTTTCCTTTTAAAGGATATATGATTTGGCTTCAAGATATCTGTAGAATTGATTTGCATAATCAACTGCATTCTCTGAAGGTACCAAAAGCATCACAGCATCTTCAAACCAAAAGCTATCATGGAGCATAATATTTGAAGAAGTAATTAATTCCTTCAAATCTGTTTGGAGACTACCTTTATAACGGGCATGAAAAAATATAGAAACTTGACTAAAGTTCTTATGGCAAGCTAATTCATAGTATTTGTTTCCATAGAATTCTATGATTTTTGAAGAATCTTTGCAGTAGATCTCTATGTATTTATCTTGATCCCTGTACAAAGCATAAGGTTCTTTGATACAATGAAAATGAATTAGTTCTTTTTTATCTATTTTTATATAGGTGATCTCTTTCTGGAGAGAGATACCTATTATTTTTTTATTCTTTTCTATTTTATACCCATCAGGATCAATTAAAGTGCCCATATCATCTGAAAACGTCGAACGTACCCTAACAGGTATATGGTGTTTCTGTGCTATTTGGACAGCCTTCGCGTGGACGACCTTGGAACCGCTCTCTGCCAGCTTATACATACTTTCATAGGAGATGCATTTATGATAGACAGCATTAGAAACAACACGGGGGTCTATGACGGCAACGCCAGGTACATCCGTAAAAATGTCTACCCGTTCAGCTTGTAGATATGCACCCAGTGCCACAGCGGTGGTATCGCTGCCGCCTCTGCCTAAGGTGGTAATCTCCATATTTTCTGTCATACCCTGAAAGCCTGCCACCACGACGATTTTTCCCTCTCTGAGATATTTTAAAACTCTGTCAGTATCTATATGCTTAATATCACTATTTGAGAAGTGATCGTCTGTTATGATGCCTGCTTGAAAGCCTGTCAGGGGTTCAGCGGGGATGCCCTGGGATTCTAACCAATGAGCGATTAATGAACAGGAGATAATCTCACCGCAGCACGTCATCATATCTTGTTTTTTTGGATCAATGCGGGGATGTATATCTGCTAATAGCTTGATGAATGTATCTGTGGCGTATGCGTCTCCCTTTCTGCCCATGGCAGAGACCACCACGACCACATCATTACCCTCCTCTTTACAGCGACGAACATGGTCTAATAATGCGAATCGAGCTTCGGGATTTCTGACGGAGGTACCTCCGTATTTTTGTACGATGATCCCCATGAGGACACCTCCTAAACCAGACCCATTTGAACCATGGTTTCAGCAATTTGGACGGCGTTTAAGGCGGCTCCTTTTCGAAGATTATCAGCAACAATCCAAAGATTAAGCCCATTATCAATAGAATAATCCTTTCTGATTCTGCCTACGAAAACATCGTCTTTACCCTCCGCGTCGATAGCCAGCGGATACGTGTTTGTGGAAGGATCGTCGACTACCTTGACACCAGGGGCTTGTTGTAATAGCTGGATGGCGTGCTGTACATCGATATTTCTTTCTGTTTCGATATTCACAGATTCTGAATGACCGCGGAAAACAGGTACTCTTACCGTTGTAGCGGATACTTTGATGCTGCTGTCCAATATTTTTTTGGTTTCATTGACCATTTTCATTTCCTCTTTTGTATATCCATTCTCTAAAAATATATCAATATGAGGTAATGCGTTGAAGATAATTTGATGAGGATAAACAGCTTTTTCGATGGATTTTCCTTCAAGATAGTTTTTCGCCTGTTTATTTAACTCAACGATTGCCTTGTAGCCTGTACCGGATACAGCTTGATAGGTAGAAACAACGATTCGATTGATTTTATATGCATCATGAAGAGGTTTTAAAGCCACCAGCATTTGAATGGTTGAACAGTTTGGGTTTGCAATGATTCCCTTATGCCATCTTAAGTCTTCGGGATTTACCTCTGGCACGATTAATGGTACTTCAGGATCCATTCTCCATGCGCTGCTGTTATCAATAACAATAGCACCTTCCTGAACAGCCACCGGTGCCAGCTCTTTGCTGGCATCTCCACCAGCAGAAAATAAAGCGATATCGATGTTTTTAAAGGCTCCCGGCTTCGCAGTCTCAACGGTTACAGATTTTCCATTGAAAGTAACTTCTTTACCCTGATTCGCTTCGATATCCAGTGGTCTTAATGCTGCAATGGGAAAGGTTCTCTGGCTTAATGTTTTCATCATCTCTTGGCCAACAGCGCCCATGGCACCTACAACAGCTACGTTATATTTTTTCATAAAAATCCCCCTTTACGAAATGATTGTTTATATTTCAACCTGCTCATCAACAGATGAGCAGGTGTTTATTTAATTATAATAACATTTTTTTTATAAAGTCAAGTGTGAAATTGAAAGAAATTATTAATGATTTTTCAAATTTTTGAATACATGATGTGAAATGTGAATAAAAATGAAATATAAATGCATGATATGTGTACAAACAATCAATTGATAAAATATTTTAAAAACTTCATGATAATCTATTGACATGAAGAAAAGCAGAAGTTATCATTTAATTAACTACTCATCACATGATGAGTAGCAAAGTGATGCAAAGGGGGGTTTTGAATGAGCAAAACCTATGACGTTGCAGTAATCGGAGGAGGCATCATTGGCTTATCTTCTGCGTACTATCTGGCCAAAGCCGGAAAAAAGGTAATCGTACTGGAAAAGAACGAGATTGGCAGCGGCGCTTCAGGAGCCTGCGACGACATGATACTTTTGCAGTCCAAGAAACCGGGGATATTATTAGAAATGGCCTTTGAAAGCCTAGAAATGTATGAAGGTCTTTCAAAAGAATTAAATTATGATATCGAATTTGAGTGCCGTGGCGGAATGATTCTTATAGAAGACCAGCAGCAGTTGGATGTCATGATGGATTTCGTGGAGCAGCAAAAGAAATGGGGACTGGATGTAGATATTATCTCCAAGAAAGAGGTAAGAAAAAAGCAGCCCCATGTAAAAAAAACAGTGATTGCATCAACATATAGTAAAAGAGATGCCCAAGTAAATCCTTTAAGAGTCATGAGGGGTTTCTTTGCCAATAGTGTCAACATGGGCGTTGAAATAAGAAAGCATATCCAGATAAAAAGTATTGAGCAAAGAAAGGATTATTGGAAAATCCTATTGTACCAGGGTGATGCCATTGAAGCGGAAAATATTATCAATGCGGCTGGAGCGTGGGCGCCGGCCATAGGAGAGTTGATTGGTGTACATATTCCTATTTCGCCTAAAAAGGGACAGATAGCCATTACTGAGAAGATACCCAGATTAGGTGAAAGCAATGTATGGAGCGCTGAATATATCGTGGCAAAATTAAGACCGGATCTTACGAAAGAAAAGGATAGCCTTCATCAGAAATATGGTATTGGCTTTGCTTTTGCTCAAGCGTCTGATGGTAATTATCTGCTGGGTAGTACCCGTGAAAATGTAGGATTTGACAAATCAACAAATTATGAAGCCATTCGGCTGATGACACAGCAAGCCTTGCAATTTTTTCCTATCTTGAAAAATGTACATATTATCCGTACTATTGCAGGTTTCAGACCTGCTACACCTGATGGAAAGGCAATCGTAGGAGAACTTGATGGGCGTAAGGGCTTTTATATTGCTGCCGGACACGAAGGAGATGGTATCGCGCTGGCTCCCATAACCGGCAAGATGATGGTGGACCTGGTGAATAGAGAACATATACATTACAATGTCAATGAATTAAATCTCAACAGGTTTGGGCGAATGGAGGAGGTGAAAGTCTGTTAGCGTCTGAACGGTAAAATGAATATTAAAGGAGGTATTATGATGAGCTTAGGTAGTTTGTTGTGGGTCATAACGGTTCTTATGTGCGGAGCCTTCCTGTTTATATCATGGAAGGTTAAGGACTCTGCACAAATGAGTTTCTCCAACTATGCCATCGGCGGAAAATCCTTTCCTATGTATCTCATCTTTTTCACCCAGTTTGCTACAATCATGGGAGTAGGTAACTTCGTTGGCCATGCTGGAAAAGGATATGAGGTGGGACTTCCCTGGATGGCGTTCATTCTTGGAGAGCAGGGGTCAAAAATCATATTCGCTTTATTTTTTGCAGGGCTGGCAGGTCGATTCACCTACAATACATTCCCGGAAATGATGGATGACTTGATTGTTAAGGACAAAGTGACAAGGGCTTTAGGTGGTTTATTGGCTTCTATGATTATGATTGCTTGGGTAGGTGGTCAAGGAAAAGCCTTTGGAAACATATTTAATATTGTTACTGGAGCAGATCCAATTCCAATCATCCTATTATTCTCTGCAGTTTTCATTCTTTATACGACGTTGGGAGGTATTTATTCCGTTGTCTGGACAGATTTACTTCAAGGCATACTGGTTGTATTCTTTGGCGTAGCTTTTTACTTGTATGCCTTTTCACCGGTAAACTGGAGTATGGCAGAGTTGGGTACAAGATTAACTGAGATTGGAAAAGCCGAATTATGGACATTTGGTGGTGGCAGCAGCCTTGAGCTTATTACCAAATTTGTGACGGGCTGCGTAGGAATTCTAGTAGCCCAAATATACTGGCAAAGATGTTTCTCTGCAAAAGACAGCAAAACCGCTAGAAATGGTTTATTATACAGTGGAATTATAGCAATTATAATGGTAATGCTTACAGCATTAGTGGGAATGGTTATCCTTACAATGAACCAAGATTTGAAACCTGATGATGCAATGCCATGGTTTATGATGAATTATGTGCCAGCAGGAATATCAGCAATGATATTTGCCCTGATTTTGGCAGCAGGTATGTCTTCAGCAGATTCCAATCTTAACTCAGCATCCATATTGATTGTAAATGATTTAATCAAACCTTTTAATAAAGAATTAAATGACAGTCAATTGGTTAAATATGCAAAGGTATTGACAGTAGTCATTGGGGTGTTTGCAGCACTGGCTGCAATATATGCGGGTTCTATTCTTGGATTGTTTTCAAAAGCATATGCCATGGCAGGTGGTGGTCTTGTTCCTTTGTTGTTGGTTGGATTGCTGTGGAAAAAACGACCTAATGAAGACTACGAGATGGGCAAGAGCAATAGTAAGGTTACACCATGGGGCGCCAGAATTGGTATTGTAACAGGCTCAGTTCTAACACAAGTCTCGGCTTTGGGGCCAAATCGGGTATTAATTGCCCTTTGTATATCTGCAGTGATTATTATCGTTGTATCCTTAGCCACAAAAGATAAAGGGGTAGAAGAGGCAATGTAATGGATGCCTTATTATCGTGTATAATAGGTATAAATGGGTATGGTGAATATTCACCATACCCTCTATCCAAAGGAAAAAGGTAAATGGAGGATATGCTATGAAACAGATCTTAGATGATAAGGAACTAATTGTACTAGAATGTATTGCCTCTTCAAAGGAACCCTTGGGGTCATGGGTCTTGGTAGAAAAGCTGGAAGAAAAAGATATCAACACAAGTTCTGCAACCATTGGCAGGATATTAAACCGATTGGAACGACTGGGTTATGTCGAAAAAGAAAGCTTTAAAGGTCGCCTTATTACAAAGCAAGGGATGGAGGCCATTGAAAGAGCTAAGACCATAGAAAGAATCAACTACCATAAGAATGAACTGGACAAAATGATCAATACAAAGGTACTGGAAAACTATATTATGGTCATTCAAGCAAGAAAGGCAATAGAAAGAGAAACGGCCAGATTGGCGGCACAAAACATTACCGATGCAGAAATTGAGTATATTGAAAATATAGTAAAAGAACAAGAGATAAGACGGGCCAAAAATGAAAGCATCGCTGATGCGGACATTAATTTTCATAAAGCTATTGCGAAGGCCTCTAGAAATATGGTTCTAGAATCACTATACACCATCATTTCAACCTTTGGTCAGCAGTCAAAACTGTTTGAACATATTCGTTCACAGGTGAAGTCGCCTTACATTACCTCCCACAAGGATATTTTCGAAGCCATAAAAAGACATGATGAAGATGAAGCGGAGAATCGAATGATCGAACATATGGAGAATCTTATGAAAGATATTGTTATGTATTGGGATTACTATAACGATATTGAGATGAAAGATGACAAGCAAGATGGGAGCGATGAAAATGTGTAGTGAAATTATTTGTAGATGTGAGGAAGTGACGGATGATGAAATTCAAAAGGCAATAAGAGACGGGGCATCCAGTGTCAATGAAGTAAAAAGATGGACAAGAGCTGGAATGGGTCTGTGTCAAGGTCGAACTTGCCGACGTCTCATCGAAAGGATGATTGCCTTGGAAACAAAAACAGAATTAAAGGATATAACCCCTGCTACTTATAGGCAGCCGGTGAGACCGATCAATATGGGGGCTGTGGCGTCGAAAATGAGGACTTGTAAAAAGTAGTTGATATATAATGAATTCGTTGAAAGGATAAAGGGGGGAGATATGTATGCCGCATTGGGGGAGACTCATCACTGCCATGGTCACACCTTTTTCGGATAATCTTGAAGTAAATTATGAGCAGGCCATTGTGGTAGCTCAAAAACTGGAAAGAGAAGGAAGTGCTGGGCTGGTTATTTGCGGTACAACCGGGGAAGCACCGACACTAACGGCAGAAGAGAAATTTCACCTGATCAAGACAGTCAAAGAAAATGTAAGGATACCCGTGATTGCTGGCGTGGGGACAAATGCTACCGATGTTACAATAGAGAACGGAAAGCAGGCTATTGAAGCCGGTGCAGACGGATTGTTGGTCGTGACACCCTACTATAATAAACCTGACCAAGATTCTTTATATGAACATTTCAAAACAATAGCTCTTGCCATCAAGCATCCGATGATGCTGTATAATGTACCGGGTCGGACAGGTATCAATATGCTTCCTACCACAGTGGAGAGGCTTTCACGGCTAGAAAATATTGTTGCTTTAAAAGAAGCGGGAGGCAATCTGGTACAGCTTTCTGAAACAATAAAGCGTGTACCGAAAGACTTCATGGTCTATACTGGGGATGATGCACTGACCTTACCCTGCATTTCCGTCGGTGCATACGGGGTTGTCAGTGTTGCTGCCCATATTGTTGGGATTGAAATGAAAGCATTAATTGATGCATATTTACGGGGAGATGTTGAGAATGCAGGGACTATTCACATTCGGCTTCTGGATATTTTTAATACCCTGTTCATTGCAGTCAATCCGGTTCCTGTTAAACATGCCTTAAACCTAATGGGCTATAATGTAGGCGCATTAAGGATGCCTCTGATGGAGGCGAACCATCACGTTCAAGCTGAGGTCAAGAGATGTTTACAAGAACTTCAGTTAATCAACGAATAGCGGGAGGGAAGGACATGGTAAGGATCGTGGATCACCCTATTCTAGGAAGTATGGAAGAGAAGCGAGAAGTACATATTATGGTGGATGGGAAAGCCTATACTGCCTTAGAAGGGGAAATGATCGCAGCAGCATTGCTGGCGAATCATATAAAAACGTTTCGATACACAAAACATCAGCATAAGCCCAGGGGTATTTACTGCGGTATCGGAAGATGTACGGATTGTATCATGACTGTAGACGGTGTTCCAAATGTAAGGACTTGTGTGACACCTGTTCGAGATGGGATGATTATTGAAACCCAAGAAGGCTCCGGGAAATGGAAGAGGGGTGGTACAGGTGCATGAGGTACCCATTGCTGTGATTGGCGGCGGACCGGCAGGATTATCAGCAGCAGTAGAAGCTGCAAAGGCTGGTGCAAAGGTATTGGTCATAGATGAAAATGGAAAACCGGGAGGGCAGTTATTTAAACAGATACATAAGTTTTTCGGATCAAGGGAACATAAAGCTGGTGTAAGGGGATTTCATATCGGGGAAAAATTATTAGAGGAAACAAAACAATTGGGAATTGAGGTGTGGCTGAATTCTGAAGTTTGTGGAATAGACGGAGAGAAAAATATTTGGATCGTCCGTGATAAAAAAGAATCCTGCAATATGAAAGCAGAAAAAATCATATTGGCAACAGGAGCAACAGAAAATGCATTGAGTTTTCCGGGATGGACATTACCGGGGGTAATGGGGGCCGGTGCAGCACAAACAATGATTAATATCAATCGTGTATTGCCGGGGAAACGCGTCGTTATGGTTGGCTCCGGAAACGTTGGCGTGATTGTTTCTTATCAACTCCTGCAGGCCGGTGCAGAAGTAGCGGCCATCGTAGAGGCTGCTCCAAGTTTAGGAGGATACGGTGTTCATACTGCAAAGGTTCGAAGGGCAGGGGTACCTTTTTACACTTCCCATACCATATCAAAGGCAGTGGGTGCCCGGTGTGTGGAAGGGGTAGAGATCGTTCAATTGGATCATCAATGGAAGCCTATTTCAGGTACGGAAAGACTGCTGGAAGCAGACACCATCTGTCTGGCCACAGGATTGACGCCATTAACAGAGCTGGCCTGGGCAGTGGGCTGTAAGTTCCAGTTCATACCTGAGATGGGAGGACATGTTCCGGTCCATGATCGTTATATGGAAACAACCATGGATGGCATTTACATTGCAGGGGATATTTCGGGTATTGAAGAGGCCAGTACGGCCATGGAGGAAGGCCGACTAGCAGGGATCAATGCAGCCTATGCTTTAGGTTATATGGATGATAGCCAAAGAGAGCAGATGACAAATGAAGTTTGGGAAAGATTGGATGCTCTACGATGTGGTGCTTTTGGAGAAAAGAGAAAAGCGGCGAAGGACAGGATGCTTGCAGTCGAGGAGGAGACGGCAGTATGATCAATTATCAACATCTAAAAACAGTTGGTTCACCATCCATAGAAGAATTAGAAAGCTCACCTGGATTCCCCAAAAGAGAAGATTTTCTAAAGGGATCTATAGCCGTCATCGAATGTATTGAAGAAATACCCTGTAATCCCTGCGAAACTTCTTGCCCCAAAGGGGCCATCGTTGTGGGAAAGCCCATTACAAATCTGCCCACCATTGATTTTAATAAATGCAGTGGCTGTGGTATCTGTGCTGCCGCTTGTCCTGGATTGGCAATTTATATTAAAGATTTTTGCTACAGTGAAACAGAGGCATTGATAACTTTTCCGTTTGAATATATACCCTTACCTAAGTCCGGGGATATTATAACTTTAGCAGGAAGAAAAGGGGAAGCTGTTTGCTTGGGGAAGGTGTTAAGGGTTCAAAACGGGAAAATGAATAACCATACACCGATCATCAGTGTCGTTTTTGATAAGTATTATTTTGACGAAGTTGTAACTATGAAAAGAAGATAATTTTCATAAAGCAAGGGAATGCGCAGCGCATTCCCTTTATGATTATTAAGCAAATAGCTCGAATAAAACTTCTATGTATAACATACTAGGGGGGGAAGATTGTTCGCCTGCTTTATTCTTAAAGCAGAACAGAAGACAGCACATACAGATAATGAGCGGCAATTCCTGCAGCAATGCCGCCGATGGTATGACTGAGAATGGCTTTGTTGGCCAATTGCCTTACACCCAATGCATCCATCATACCTACATGGGTACTCAAATATCCGCTCCAGCACATACCCATAGCCGTAAAAACTGCGATTTCATTGGCACCAATCAATCCCTCGCTGAGGAATTTTTTTACTAAGCCCATAGCTGCCCCCACAGAGCCAAGGGACGTAATGGGAAAAGCGATGGCTTCAACGCTTTGAAAACCAAATAAAGGTTTAAGAATGGGGGCCAAGAGTTCACCAAGCTTTGGCAGCAGGGCGACACCTTCGAAAGCGACTCCCTGATAAACTGGGACGCCATTAACCACTTGGCTAGGACCAAAGGTTAAGATCATGACCAATGTACAGATAAATAGAACCCCGGGAATGATGGCCAGTCCCATTTCAACACCATTTTTGCCGCCTTCGAGAATAATGTCTAATGCCCGTTCTAAGAAATTGCCCGTTCTGACTTCTCGATAATTCAAACCTTCATCCTGTTTGAAAGAATGGCTGCCGTTCGGTATATGAATGACGCCATAATATTTTTTTGTATGCTGAAGCATGAGTCGAACACTGACGATGCTTCCCACAACAGCGCCAATATTTCCGATGACGGCAGGCAGGATAAATTCTGTTCCTTTACCTAGGCTGATCATGAAGGTTGTGAGAATTAAACCCATACCAAAGGCAGTTCCCAGATTACACAAGGCAGGTGTTTGATAGCTTTTAAAGTATTTTGAAAAACCTTTATCCTTTGCAAGGGAAATGATAGCAGGATTATCAGATAAATAGGTTGTTATGGCACCGATAGATGCTGCTCCAGGCAGTCCATATAAAGGTCTCATGATAGGAGAAATGATTTTATTAATAAGTGCAACGACGCCAAACTCAGACAGCAGCCCGGAAAATGCTCCAGCGAGAACGGCGATGGCTAAAATAAAAAATACCGTATTTAATAATAATTCATGGGCAGTTTTCATGATGATATTAAACATAATGCCTACGCCCATTTTGGATATCATATACCCAAATCCAAGGGTGATAATGAGGAGAAATACATAGGTTTCTTTTGATACAGCTTTTTTCATTTGTACTGGGTGATGATCTGTCGATACTTCCCTTTCTAGTGCTTCCATTCTATCCCTCCATTTTCATGTCATGATATATTAATCGATGCTGACATACAGATTCATTTTACTATTCTCGTTGAAATCTTACAATTATTTGACAAGAAAAACAGTTTAAATAATTGTAACAATTAAATGAAATAATATATAAATATTTTATTTTGCATATAACAGGTAAATATACGGTTTATTTCGATTCTATTTGACAAAGAAAATGATTTCTATTAGAATAGTTATAATCAGTGCACCCTTGTAAATATAGGTAGTGGAGGTAAGTCATCTATGGATATAGAGAAAAAGCGAAAAGAAGTGTTATTTACCAGAGAAGATATTCAACATAGAATTATCGAAATGGGCAAGCAAATTGCTAAGGACTATGATGGAAAAAAGATACTGGTTGTTTCCTTGTTAAAAGGCAGTTTCATCTTTACAGCAGATTTAGTTAGAGAAATTGATGCACCGGTAAGAATTGAGTTTATGGCCACGTCCAGTTATGGCCATGGAGAAGAGTCTTCAGGAAGCGTAAATATTTTATATGATTTACAGGCAAATCTTGAGGCGTATGATGTTTTAGTTGTAGACGATATAGCTGACACGGGTCTAACCATGGAATTTGTATTACAGCATTTGAAGGCAAAGAATCCTAAAAGTATTAAATGCTGTGTTCTGTTAGACAAGCCATCAAGAAGAAAAACCGTTCTTGAACCGGATTATATCGGATTTACCATACCTGATAAGTTTATTGTGGGTTATGGGTTAAATTATGGTGACTATTATAGAAATGTACCCTATGTATTTGCATTTGTTGACTAAAAAAAGCCAATGGTATTAGACCATTGGCTTTCCTTTATCCTCTTAAATCATCCAGAAGCTTTGTTTTTTCTTCTGTTTTTTGATCCTTTTCCTTAATAACCTTAGCAGGTGAACCTGCCACGACGCTGTTTGGCGGGACATCCTTTATCACCACAGCACCTGCTGCAACAACGGCGTTTTTACCGACTCTGACACCTTCCAATATTACTGCATTTGCACCAATCATGACATTATCTTCAATGATGACAGGCGTGGCGCTTGGTGGCTCAAGCACACCGGCAATCACAGCTCCTGCACCTACATGAACATTCTTGCCAATCATGGAACGCGCGCCGAGGACGGCATTCATATCAATCATTGAATTTTCTCCAATCTCTGATCCGATATTAATAACAGCGCCCATCATAATAACGGCATTCGTACCAATTTTCACACGATCACGGATGACTGCACCGGGTTCGATTCTTGCTTGAATGTTTCTGATATCCAGCATAGGAATCGCTGAATTTCTGCGGTCATTTTCAATAACAAAATGATGAATATTGTCTTTGTGAGCAGATATAAAGTCTTCTATGTCTGTGTGCTCACCGAAAAGAACCCAAAAGCTGCCGCTTCCGAATTTTTTGATCTTGTCTGATTTGGCATTTGCAAGGTCTCCATCAATATATGCTTTGACTGGTGTAGATTTTTGAGCTTCCTTAATAAACTTTGCAATCTCATAAGGATTCGTCAAATCATAATCTTCAGCAGCAATCTTTTTTGCAATTGTCATTGGTTTAATCAATCCTTTCTTACTTGATAGCTTTCTATTATTTTAACATACTATTCATGTTATAATACCCGGGTGTTTTATCGACTAGAAATTTAGCAGCCTTTATGGCACCTAACGCGAAAATATCTTTCGATACAGCAGTGTGTTTGATTTCGATAATCTCATCCTGCCCCGCAAATATTACAGTATGTTCACCGACGATATTACCGCCTCTAATGGCATGAATGCCAACATCTGTTTTTTTTCGTTCATCAGATTTGCCATGTCTTCCATAGACATAATCTAACTGCTCTGAAAGTGCATCGTTGATTGCGTTTGCAATCATGTACGCAGTACCGCTGGGGGAATCAACTTTCTTATTGTGGTGTTTTTCAATGATTTCGATATCGAACTTTTCATAAAGTGCCTTTGCAGCAGCTTTGGCCAAATCTAACATAACATTGACACCTAAAGACATATTGGCAGACTGAAAAATAGGAACGGTCTTAGAGGCTTCGAGGATTCTAGCATGATCTTCTTCACTAAGCCCTGTGGTAGCAGTGACCAAAGGTGTATTTGTTGAAATGCAATAGTCTAATATTTTGGGCAATGCACTGTAATGTGAAAAATCGATGACCACATCAGCCTTATGACTACATTCAGATAGCTCCGTAAAGACTTCAAAGGGATGGTTGCTGTCTGGCTGGTTTGCATTTCGATCAATACCTGCAATAATCTTCATTTCTTCATCTTGGGCAATCAATCTGGAAAGAACCTTGCCCATTTTCCCACAACAGCCGGTTATGATTACATTAATCATATGGGTTACCTCCTATTCCAATATACCATATTCTGTCATTCTTGCCTTTAAGATGTTGAGGTTGCCTTCTGACATTTCAGTTAGAGGGAGTCTTAATTCTCCCATGTCAAATCCCATTAGATTCATAGCTGTCTTAACAGGTATAGGATTTACTTCTATAAAAAGTGCATCAATAAGAGCTTTCATTTTCAACTGAAGCTCACACGCTCCTTTGATATCGCCATCCATGAACTTTTGTACCATATCATGAGTTTCCTTAGGCAAGATATTTGCCACCACGGAGATAACGCCGGAACCGTTTAAGGACATCAGTGGAACGATCATATCATCATTTCCTGAATAGATATAAAAGTCATTCGGTACTAATCGGGCAATTTCAGCAACTTGTGCAATATTACCGCTGGCTTCTTTTACACCTTTTATCTGAGGATGTTTCGCTAATTCAGCGAGGGTAGCCGGAAGAATATTTAGCCCTGTTCTGCCCGGAACATTATAGATAATGATGGGGACATGTACAGCATCGGCAACAGCTGTAAAATGAGCGATCAAGCCTTTTTGTGTTGCTTTGTTATAGTAGGGGGTTATGACCAATATTCCATCAACGCCTACTGATTCGGCATACATACTCATTTCAACTGCATGGGCAGTACAATTGCTTCCTGTGCCTGCTATAACAGGGATCCGACCTTTGATTTTTTCTACTGTGAACTTAATGGCTTCTTTTTGTTCTTCATCTGTCATTGTAGATGCTTCACCGGTAGTGCCACAAATGATAATTGCATCTGTTCCTTGTTCAACGTGCCAATTTAAGATTTCTTCAAGTTTATTAAAATTTATTTTTCCGTCTTTAAAAGGAGTAACAATTGCAACGCCGGATCCTTTAAATAAACTCATTCAAACCATCCTTTCTATACGTACATAGTTTACTTACCCAAAGAAGGAACTAATAACTCAGCAATTTGTATTGCATTGGTAGCAGCACCTTTACGGATGTTGTCAGCAACGACCCATAGATTTAAACCATTTTCGAGACTGAAGTCTCTTCTAACTCTACCGATGTATACTTCATCAGTGCCCGCAGCGGCTCTTGCCAATGGATAAACATTTGAAGAAGGATCATCCTGAAGGACGATACCAGGGCTGCTGCTTAGGATTTCCCGTACTTCATCTAATTCGAAGCTGTTTTCAAACTCAATATTAATGGATTCACTGTGACTGTTTAGGACAGGTACTCTGACAGTCGTTGCAGTAATACGCAGGCTGTCATCTCCAAGAATTTTCTTTGTTTCATTGATCATCTTCATTTCTTCCTTGGTATATCCATTATCTAAGAAGACATCAATGTGTGGTAAACAGTTACCTGCAATTGGATGTGGGTAAGCCTGCATCAAATCGTTACCCTTTAATCCTTCTTCTAAATCTTTGACACCTTTGACACCTGTACCTGATACGGATTGGTAAGTAGAATAGATGATTCTTTTAATTTTATAATTTTCATGAAGGGGCTTTAACGCCACAACTGCTTGGATCGTTGAACAATTGGGATTTGCTATGATTCCTTTGTTCCATTCGATATCTTGCGGATTTACTTCAGGCACTACTAACGGTACGTTTTCATCCATCCTCCAGGCACTGCTGTTATCGACAACAATGACACCTTTTGACGCCGCAATAGGAGCAAATTTTTTGCTGATATCTCCGCCTGCTGAGAAAAGAGCAATATCTATATCCTTATCGAAAGAATTCTCGGTTAATTCCTCAACAATGTATTCTTTACCTTTGCATGTAACCTTTTCACCTGCAGATTTTGCAGATGCAAGAACGTAAAGATTTTCAAATGGAAAGTCTCTTTCTTCCAATACCTTTAGGAAAGTTCTTCCTACCATTCCTGTAGCCCCAACAACAGCAACATTTACTTTTTTCATTTTCATAACCTCCTGACTGTTTTTTCAAGTATTCAAACTTCTTTTGCAATTTCTATTTTTAGGCCTTTCTTGACCAATTTTGCCAGTGTTTCTTTATCGGATCTTTCATCCGTTATTAGCATATCAATTTTTTCAATGGTACATACTTTTGCAAAGGTGATCCTTCCGATTTTTCGGTAATCTGCAATGACAATGTTCTGATTGGTACTTTCGACAACTGCACTGAGAAAGTCCGCGCTATCAATGGTAGATGTGCTAATGCCCATATTATCTTCAATGCCTGCACAGGGCAGAAAAGCTTTGTCAAAATGATAGTTTCGGATTTCATCTACAGCCCGGGAGCCTAGAATGTTTCCCTTATAGTTTTTGATCCGTCCCCCTATGAGGATTGTTTCAATATTTTCGAATAAGGAAAGCTCTTTGGCAATATCCAGTGAGTTTGTAACAATGGTAATGGTTTTATGCTTGATGAGTGGAATCATATAAAGGGCGATGGTGCTTCCCATTAACATGATGGTGTCTCCGTCAGAAACAAGTTCAGCCGCCTTAACAGCAATACACTTCTTTTCTTCAACAGCTTCGGTTTTTCCGGATTCCATTGTAGGTATCCATTTTGTTTTCTCGACTCTTACGGCTCCGCCATGGGTTTTTTTCAACAGTCCCTTTTTCTCAAGATCTGTAAGGTCACGACGGATGGTATAAATGGAAACATCAAAACTGTCGGTTAGCTGTTGTAAATTGACGACACCTTCTCGTTCGATTAGCTCAATGATTTTTTTTCTCCTAGCTTCTGTAATCAATGGCAATTCCCCCAAAGAAAATGATTAATTTTTGCTAATATTATTATAATATATTTATAACCATTTGGTTACATTTATATTATCATTTTCAAACAATATTTGTAAATAGGTTGATGAATTTTCATAAGAACAAATGAAAAGGATTGTCAGAGAGGTAGAAAAAGCTTGTATAGGAAGACGTGAGAAAACAGACAAAAATAAAAACGGCATAAGAGCAAAAGGGTACTCAATGCCGTTGTGAACACGTCAAAAGAATACAACTTTTACCCTGTGTGAAGTAGCACTCCACCGATAAACTGGGTTATCTACCGGCGACAGTCCTATGCTTATTCAGCATAGTCCCAGCGAAATATCCAAAGGGAATGGATAAGTGCTTCGGCAGCGACACCTTTTCATTGGGTATGGCGACTCCCTTAGTCTACCCCAATGTACTTATTGTCTGCTGCAACCTCTAAGACACATCAATCATTTGTTGTAATTATTCAGTTTTATGTATAGTAACACATGTATACAGGAGTGTCAACGGAAATTTATTTTTATATATATAAACTTACAAATATAGTCATGATTCTCACATGTTTATTCCGGCCGAAATACTTCGGAATCAGGATCTTTTTTGTATCTTGTATTTAGTGTATGGTTTATCTTATGATTTGGATACAAATATGTGAGGTAATGTATATATTAAAAATATACCTTTTCATTGACTATCAAAAAGGATACAATAAACTAAAATGTATTTGAAAATGATTTTGGAGGCATAAACAATGATCAAGATAGAAAATGGACTATTGTCTATAAAGGATGAGGTATTCAAAATTGCACAGGAGCTTCACCAGATTCCGGAAAGCGGATTTGAAGAAATCAAAACAGGGCACTATATTATTGAGCAGCTAAAGCATTTTGGCATAGAGGTCCACGAGGGTGTAGCCCAAACAGGGATTATAGGGTATTTAAAGGGGAGAAAAGGAGAGAAAACCATCGGATTTAGAGCGGATATGGATGCATTATCCGTAGTGGAAAAGACAAACCTAGGATATGCATCGAAACATCAAGGGATGATGCATGCTTGTGGACATGATGCCCATATGACGATATTATTGGGGTTAGCAAGATATCTTTCACAAAATCGAGAAAAATTAACCGATAACATTGTATTTTTATTTCAACCTGCAGAGGAAGGCCCAGGTGGTGCAGAACCGATGATTCAAGAAGGGATATTGAAAAGATTCAATATTGAACAAATGATTGGGCTTCATGTTTTTCCAGAGGTCAAAGAAGGAATGATTGCATGCAGGCCGGGTCCAATGATGGCCCAAACCGGAGAATTTGATATCCGTATCATTGGTCAGAGTGGTCATGGTGCAATTCCCCATAAAGCTAATGATGCCATCGTTATAGCCTCAAATATGATAACAAGCCTTCAATCAATCATAAGCAGAAATATTGATCCTATTGAAGGTGCTGTATTAACTGTAGGCAAAATTTCCGGCGGGGAAAGAAGGAATATCATTGCAGGTGAGACCGCACTGGAAGGAACATTGAGGGCATTTAACGAAAATACTTTCCGAAGAGTTAAGGAGCGAGTGGTGGAAATTGCAAAGGGCTTAGAACTTTCTTATCAATGCAAAATTGACATCGTTTTTCGTGATATGTATCCGGCAGTTGTAAATGATGAATATTTATACAAAAAGTTACTTGCGGCTGTAGGTGAGGAAAATGTTCATATCATACAACCACAGATGATTGCTGAGGATTTCTCGTACTATCAAAAAGAGATTCCCGGATTATTTTTCTTCTTAGGTGTCAGAAATGAAGATTTAGGTCATATTTATCCCTTGCACAGCTGCTATTTTACGTATAATCTTGAAATTCTGATTATAGGTATTCAAGCCTACGTAAATCTTGCCAGAAGTTTGGGCGGCTTGAAATAAGCAGAGGTTGCAACTTTAACTGTAACTAAGGGAGTGAAGGAATGGAAGGAAAAAAGGAGATCGGGATTTTAGGTGTCAACACGGTCTTTTTCATAACGGCATTGCTGCTCATATTTGTTGGTTCCTATGTACAGTATCTGGATATTAAAATAGGGCTGCTGATTACAGAGTTCATTCTGGTATTACTGCCGCCAATTATCTATATAAAATTTAAAGGGGCAGATTTGACGGAGATATTGCGGATAAAGAGATTAAAAGCAAAACATGGAGTATTTATTGTTTTTATTACGATACTCAGTTATCCGGTGGCGTTATTCTTTAATCTTATTGGGCTGCTGCTTTTAAGTACCCTTGGTCAACTAGAACCCCCGCCCCTTCCTACTGCAGATAATCTAACAGAATATCTTATCCTCTTTTTAATATTTGCAGGCTCCGCCGGCATTTGCGAGGAAATTTTTTTTAGAGGCTTAATAATGCGGGGGTATGAAAGGTTTGGGAAAGAAAAAGCTATTGTCGTCAGTGCTTTGTTGTTTGGAATGTTTCATTTCAATCTTCAAAACCTGCTGGGGCCCATTTTTCTTGGACTTATCTTTGGATATTTGGTTTACAGAACAGATTCGATTGCAGCAGGTATCATAGGACATACGACCAATAATGGTGTTGCTGTGACATTAGGATGGATAGGGAATTTAATTAACGAAAAAAACGGTGTAATCATGAATGAGGCTATGCCCAGCACCTTAGAATTAGTTGGTGCACTAATTGGAACGGCTGTCATTGCAACAATTACAGGCTTTTTAGCATTTCTACTGCTGCGAATCATTGTTAAAGAAACACAACACGTAAATAAGAAAACAATAGAAGATGCTGCAGTGGATTTGGACGGTTTTATTGAAGAAAATACAGAATTTGAAAATGATTCAAAAGAAAAAACATCTTTATGGGCATTCATTCCGGTGGGTCTGACGATCATGATTTTTCTATTCGTCAGTTATCTTCAGATTACGAAAATGTATCTTAACCTTTGACGAAAAGATATGTTTATACTATAATGATGTTGACTATAAATAAAAGGGGAGCTAAATGAATTTGGCTGAGAGGGAACTGATACTGTTCCGACCCATAACCTGAACTGGGTAATGCCAGCGGAGGGAAATCGTGTTTTTGTGCGCTAAGCCCTTTGTCCCTTTGGATAAAGGGCTTATTTTGTGAAAGGATGAAGGAGGGATGATAGAAAATGGCTCATGTTAATTTAAGCTTACAGGTTTTGCCCAGAGTACCCGATGATAGGATTTATCCTGTTGTAGATGAAGTGATTCGCATGATACAAAAAACTGGTCTGAAATATGAGGTAGGCCCAATGGAAACGACTATTGAAGGAGAACTGGATGATCTTCTGAACATTGTAAAAGAAGCTCAGGAGATATGTGTTAGAGAAGGAGCCACAAGGGTAATGTCTATGGTAAAAATTGATTATAAGCCGGAAGGCGTGACGATGGATGAAAAAATTTCGAAATATCGGAAGTAGTCTGCTACCGGGGCTATTTTTAGGGAGTCTTTTCATTGTATGGGAAATCATAGCCAGAAAGGGTCTGGTGAGGCCCAATGTTTTGCCCGGGCCTACAAAGATTATATATACGTTAATTGCCAATCTGCCTGCAATGACAGAGCATTTATATGTAACGTTGTTTGAATCGATCATAGGCTTTGCTATTGCCATACTATTTGCCATTATCATAGCGCTATCTATGGATGGGATATTCGTCGTAAAAAAAACCTTAAATCCGATCATTATCACTTCACAGACAGTTCCGATTTTTGCTTTGGCACCCTTGTTCACCATTTGGTTTGGCTATGGCTATCTGCCCAAAATCGTTATTGTCATTCTAATCTGTTTTTTTCCCATTACCATTAGCTTGATGGAGGGATTAGGCTCTGTTGATAAAGAACTTTTGGATTTGCTGCGATCCATGGGGGCTTCAAAATTACAGATATATAAAATGGTGAAAATACCCGCATCGCTTCCCAGCTTTTTTTCAGGTCTAAAAATATCAGGTACTTACAGTGTCATAGGAGCCGTCATTGGTGAATGGAATGGAGGTAAAGTAGGGTTGGGTGTCTATATGCTGCGTGTAAGACATTCTTTTGCCACCGATAAGGTTTTTGCAACAATCATATTAATTACGGTGCTGAGTATTGGCGTTTTAAAAATTATTCAATTGCTGGAAAAACGAATGATGCCTTGGACAAAATATAGTAAAGATGAAAATGAGGAGGAATATGTGTGATGAAAAAAATGATGATGTTTTTATTAATTGCTGCTTTATTGATTAGCACCATTACAGGCTGTACAGCGAAAGACACGCCGGTACCTGAGCAGTCAGAAGAAATGCAGAAGGTAACCGTATTGTTAGATTGGGTGCCAAATACCAACCATACAGGAATGTATACAGCCCTTGAAAAGGGATACTACAAAGAAGAAGGATTGGAAGTAGAGATTATTCAGCCTACAGAGGGAGGCAGTGCGGATTTAATTGCGGCTGGTCAAGGCCAGTTTGGCATCAGTTATCAAGAGCAGGTTACCTATGCAAGAACAGCTGAAACACCATTACCGATAAAAGCCATTGCAGCCATCATTCAGCACAATACATCAGGATTTGCATCACCAGAAGCTAAAAATATTAAATCTCCAAAGGATTTTGAAGGGAAAAAATATGGTGGATGGGGTTCACCCATGGAAGAAGCCATGATTAAGGCTTTAATGGAAAAAGAAGGAGCAGACTTTTCAAAAGTAGAAATGGTTAATATCGGTGCATCAGATTTCTTTACGAGTGTAGAAAGAGATGTTGATTTCTCATGGATCTATTATGGATGGGATGGCGTAGCGGCTGACTTAAAGGACTTTAAACTGAACTTTATCAAACTGCAGGATGTAGACGCGGCTTTGGATTTTTATACGCCTGTCATTATAGCCCATGAAGATACATTGGCACAAAATCCTGAACTAGTTAAGAAGTTTTTACGAGCAACAACCAAGGGCTACCAATATGCAATACAAAATCCGGAAGATGCAGCAAAAGATCTATTGAAATACGTACCTGAATTAGATGAGAAGATGGTTATCGAGAGCCAGAAATATTTAGCGAAGGAATATCAGGCTGACGCATCTCGATGGGGAGAGATGAAGGAAGAAACCTGGAAAAACTACAGCAATTGGATGTTCGAGAAGAAACTGTTGGAGAAAGAGCTGGATGCTAAGGAAGCATTTACAAACGAGTTTTTGCCGGCTAAATAAATGATGAAGAAAATAGAAGTACTCCATATAAAGAAAACCTTTGAAAATCTCCATACCCTGGAAGATGTTTCTATAACGCTCCATCAGAATGAGTTCGTCAGTATATTGGGTCCCAGCGGCAGTGGAAAAAGTACGCTATTTAATATCATAGCGGGCTTGTCAAAACCTGACCAGGGGGAAGTTCTGATTGAAGGACAAGACTATATCGGTAAAACGGGCAGAGTCAGCTATATGCATCAAAAGGACCTACTGCTTCCCTGGAAAACTATTTTGGAGAATGTATCAATCCCTTTAACGCTGAAGGGGGTCAGCAAGAAAGAAACACGGGAACAAGCAGGAAAATATTTTTCGCTGTTCGGATTAGAAGGCTTTGAGAATCATTATCCGTCCCAATTATCCGGAGGGATGAGGCAGCGGGCGGCTTTGTTGAGAACCTATATGTTTTCGAATGATATTATGCTACTGGATGAACCCTTTGGGGGGTTAGATGCCATAACAAAAAGGCATATGCAGCATTGGCTGCTAGGAATCTTACAAGACCTGCAGTCTTCCATACTTTTTATTACCCATGATATTGATGAGGCTATTTTCCTTTCAGATAGGATATATATCTTATCTGAAAGACCAGCCACTGTAAAGGCAGTGTTGGATGTAAATATTGAAAGACCTAGGGATAATAAGACTTTTACATGTAAAGTGTTTAACGAATTAAAAGAGGGTATTCTCAATATATTGTAGGGGGTGTAACCGGTATGGCCATATTTGACAAAGTTGCAAATGATTATGATCCTTGGTATACCTCTGCTTTAGGGAAATTTGTTGATGAAGTGGAGACGCAGCTTGCTTTTTCGCTGTTTCAGCCTAAACCGGGCATGCGGATTTTGGATGTTGGCTGTGGCACAGGAAATTTTAGCATCAAATTGGCGAAAATGGGGTGCAAAGTGATTGGTGTCGATATTTCCGAGGAAATGTTAGCTATCGCCAGAAAAAAGGCAGCAGATGCTAAGCTGGATATGGAGTTCCATCAGATGGACGTCTATCACTTGGATTTTGAAGATAACAGCTTCGATGGCATTTTTTCCATGGCAGCTTTTGAATTCATTCATGATGGAAAAGCTGCTTATCAAGAACTGTTTCGTGTTTTAAATCCAGGTAGAAAGCTGCTCATCGGTACAATCCATCGTGATAGCTCGTGGGGGCGCCTGTACATGTCAAAGGAGTTTCAAGAAAACAGTGTGTTTCAACATGCCAAATTCCTGTCATTAGAGGAATTGAAATCACTTGACTCTTCAAGTTTGGTAGACTATGGTGAGTGTCTTTTTTTACCTCCCCATATCCCAGAAGAAGAAATTAACAAGGAAATAGATCAGGAATATGCCAGAACAGAAAGAGGGGGCTTTATATGTGCAGTTTGGATGAAGAAAGAATAGCTTCTTGCCAAATCACGTATTTTCCTGTTCAATCGACACACTACCTTGATGAAATCAATAAGGTTTTAGATTTAATAAAATCATATCCTGTTCAGTACGAGATCGGGATGTTAGCAACTACCATAAAAGGTGAAAGCGATACGATATTTAAGCTGATTCAAGAAATATTCAATGTTATGGATGAAGAGGGATGCCATTTCACACTGAATATGATGGTCTCAAATATATGTGGCTGTAAAAGCTTAGAATAAAGGTTATGGGTAAATATGCCCATAACCTTTGTTAAAATGAGTAAAATATGGGTATATATAATATTCAAACATAGTGAGGAGGGATATTGTGAAAGATAAACCATTGCCTGATATTCTAAAGCCTAATTTAGATATTGTTTTTATAGGATTCAATCCAGGGCTGCAATCAGCAAAGGAAAGGCACCATTATGCCGGTAAAAGCAATCGATTTTGGAGATTCCTTTATGAGAGCGGCCTTACGCCGGTGAAATTGGAACCTCAAGAGGATATACGATTGTTGGAGTTTGGCTATGGATCTACGAATATCGTTGATCGTGAAACGAAGAGTGCAGCCGAGATTACTGAAGAAGAATATGCAATTGGAAGAGAAAATTTAAAAAAGATTTTAATCGCATATAAACCCAAGGTTGCATGTTACGTGGGAATGGGGATTTACAAGAAATTTGCAGGCGTAAAACATGTTGCGTTAGGTCTACAAAAAGAATCGGTGGTTGAGGGGGTAATGGATTATATATGTTCTTCCACCAGCGGACTCAATAGTAAGCCCTTTGATGAACAGATAGACTGTTTTCGGGGGCTGGTAGATTTATTAAAAAGAATTAAACAGGAAAAAATTGAATAGAAAAAAAGCTCCTTGCCCATAATACGAATAGGGGAGGGGTTAAACATGTCAAAAAAGAATAGTGAAAAAAACAAGAAAAGAAAAATCGAAACAATTGAAGACAAATGGAAGTATGAGATTGCAGCAGAGTTGGGCCTTATGGATAAAGTAGAACAGTATGGATGGGGAGGCTTGACTGCCAAAGAAACTGGCAGAATTGGAGGGTTGATTACCGTAAAAAAGAAAAGACTCCAAGGTCAGTCGCATATTCAGGGATAGAGCATTCTATCTCTTTTTGTTTTATCTGGGAAATTATGGTCTTGAATTTCCTAGATAAGGGGTTGTTAAGGGGGATTCCCCCTTATGTCCAATATTTGGAGGGTCACAGCGAAGCGTCCTAGGGAACTATCAGTTCCCTGGGAAAGAACAAAAGCGTTTCACTTGATTTTCAATGAATAAAATGCTTTTGTTCATTTGAAGGGATTGACGGAATATAATATTGCTAGCATAATAGACCTAAGGTTGAAATCCTTTGATGAAATGATTTGGAGGAGACTATAATGTGTGGGAGATTTTATCTTGCGGTAGAACTTGAAAACTTATTGGAAAGATATGATATTGTAGATGGAGAAATCAATTACATACCCAGGTATAATATTGCGCCAACTCAGCAAATACCAGTCATCATCAATCAAGATGGAGAAAACAGAATAAAACTGTTTTCTTGGGGATTAATACCTCATTGGGCAAAAGATGCATCATTTGCTTCAAAAATGATCAATGCCCGTGCAGAAACACTGGCCACAAAGCCTAGTTTCAAAGACGCGTTTTTATCAAGAAGGTGTATTATTCCCGCCAGCGGTTTTTATGAATGGGATAAATCTAGGGATAAAAAGCAGCCTTTCAGCTTTCATCTTAAATCCGGCGGTATTATGTCCTTGGCAGGATTGTGGGACAGATGGCAGAATCCCAATGGTGAAGTGATATATACTTTCGCAATCATAACCACAGATCCCAACGATGTGATTGAACCCTTTCATCATCGGATGGCAGCAATTTTAAATCCTGAAGATGAAAGTAAATGGCTTGATCCTGAAAATCGTGATATGATGAATTTGGCAGCACTGTTAAAACCTTATCCCAGTGGAAAGCTTACCTATCATAGGGTCTCAGAGGCTGTTAATTCGGTAAGGAATGATGATTCGTCGTTAATAGAACCTGTTGTATCAGAGGAGCAACTAATGTTTGAACTATAAATGTGAAAGTACGAAAAGATTACTGAAGAACGGATAAGGGGGAAGTTATGCTTGAACGCCTACAGTGGATTTGCTTATGTATATGATTTGTTAATGAAGGATGTAGATTATGAGAGATGGGTCGATTATATTGAGGAGATATTTCACAGGTATGACTTTAAACCCTGCAATATTGCAGAACTTGCTTGTGGGACAGGGAATATCACCAACGAGTTAGCCAAGCGAGGATACAATCTATTGGGAATTGATATTTCTGAGGACATGCTTTCTGTAGCACAGCAAAAAGCCATGGATATAGGTGTCTATGTCATATATATGAATCAAGATATGCGTCGTTTAGAAATTCCTCATGACCTGGATGCTATACTGTGTATTTGCGATGGTATTAATTACATAACTGACGATAGGGACTTATTGAAATTATTTCAGTCAGTTCACATGCATTTAAAGAACAAAGGACTGTTTCTATTTGATATTAGCACCTATTATAAGCTTAGCAGAATTCTAGGAAAAAACACTTTCGCAGAGAACCATAAGGATGTATCGTATATCTGGGAGAATTATTTTGATGAGAAGCGAAATATTTGTGATTTTGATTTAACGATTTTCATGAAGGAAGGTAAGCTGTATCGCAAATATGAGGAAAGTCACAGCCAGAGAGCATATCAAGAAACGGAAATCTTATCCTTACTTGAGAGGACAGGTTTCCGTCAAGTTCAGATGCATGACGAATTCTCATTTGATAAGCCAAAAGAAAACAGTGAGCGAATCCACTTTGTCTGCCAGAAATGATTTTGTAGACAGCTTATTGGTTTGACAGGTGCCGGAATATTATGTTAAAATCTAGAAGTATAGTGTTGACTACATACGTTACAATTGTTAGGAGGATTGCTTGATGGAAAAAGGTACTGTAAAATGGTTTAACGGAGAAAAAGGTTATGGTTTCATTTCAAGAGAAAATGGTGAAGACGTATTCGTACATTTCTCTGCGATTACAATGGACGGTTACAAGACATTAGAAGAAGGTCAAGCTGTTGAATTCGAAGTGGTTCAAGGAGAAAAAGGACCTCAGGCTACAAACGTTTCAAAACTATAATTTAAAAGTTTGATAGACGCGTAGCATATTACAGCCCTGATTGTATCAGGGCTTTTATTATGGATATAGATTACTTTTCAGTATAATAATAGTAGAATAATGTGTTGTGCTAGTTGACTCCGATTTACCAGTGTTACGAGGCTTAGAGTTTGTAAGCTGCAGGTTGCACCAAAACTCGCTTTGCTCAAACAGTTGATGCAACGAATCTTCCGCTGCGCTAACAAACTCTATAAGCCTCTTCACAAAGCAAATCTACATCAACTAGCACAACACAACGAGTGAGATAACAAGTATGTAAGGAGGCAGAACACATGAATAATTATGTTATTAGAGCAGTGGCAGCAGATAAAAGCTTACGGATCTTTGTTGCCGTTACCACGGCTTTGGTGGAAGAGGCAAGGCGTATACATGATACAACACCGGTTGCAACGGCTGCATTAGGAAGAACCCTTACGGCTGCAGGGATGATGGGATTGATGCTGAAGGGGGCCAATGATAAACTATCTATTCAGATAAAGGGAGATGGACCCATAAAGCAGATTCTTGCTGTCACAGACTCCATGGGAAATATTAAGGGGTATGTTGCCAATCCTCATGTGGATTTACCACTTAAGTCAAATGGAAAGCTTGATGTAGGTGGAGCTGTGGGACAAAGCGGCAGAATTGTCGTTATCAAAGACTTTGGATTAAAAGAGCCATATATGGGACAATCTGAACTGGTGAATGGTGAGATTGGAGAAGATCTGACGGCGTATTTCGCTTACTCTGAGCAGCAGCCATCTGCAGTTGCTTTAGGTGTATTGGTGGATAGGGATTATTCGGTGAAGCAGGCTGGTGGATTTATCGTCCAGGTTTTACCCAATGCAAGTGAAGAAACGATTGTAAAATTAGAGGAAAGATTGAACCGTATTCCTTCGGTGACACAGATGATGGAGAATGATGGAATGGAAGGTGAACAAATCCTAGAAACAGTTGTTGGCGATTTTGACTATGAGATTTTGGATAAACAAGAGGTAAGATTGGTCTGTGATTGTTCTATTGAACGATTGGAGCAAGCATTAATTAGTATTGGATCAAAAGATTTGGAAAGTATCATTCAAGAAGATGGGGAAGCAGAATTGACATGCCATTTTTGCAATACCAAATATCATTTTGATAAAGAACATCTAGAAAGATTGCATCAAGAAGCAAAATAGATTTAGCTGCGAAATTGAAGCAAATCTTTAGAAAAAGCGAATAAATAAGATAAAAATGATAATATTTTGTGGAAAATGGATAATATTAGCATTGACTTATCCCTTGATATGTTGTATTATATATTTTGTCAGTCTTTACTGACAGGGGCGCATAGCTCAGCTGGGAGAGCACCTGCCTTACAAGCAGGGGGTCATAGGTTCGATCCCTATTGCGCCCACCAATTTAAAAAACGATACACGTTGAACGATACGCGATACAAGGGAAGAGCTTTAAAGGAATGATCTCGAGTATCGAATACGCGGACCGTGCATCGATATAATATGGCCCGGTAGTTCAGTTGGTTAGAATGCCAGCCTGTCACGCTGGAGGTCGAGGGTTCGAGCCCCTTCCGGGTCGCCAATTTTAAAATTAGTTGAAAGTTGAAGGACATCTCTTTTTCTTGCCCAGATAGCTCAGTCGGTAGAGCAGGGGACTGAAAATCCCCGTGTCGGTGGTTCGATTCCGCCTCTGGGCACCATACATGCGGAAGTGGCTCAGTGGTAGAGCATCGCCTTGCCAAGGCGAGGGTCGCGAGTTCGAATCTCGTCTTCCGCTCCATTACTTTGGCGGCATAGCCAAGTGGTAAGGCAGAGGTCTGCAAAACCTTTATTCCCCAGTTCAAATCTGGGTGCCGCCTCCATTATATCAACTTATGATAATTTTACTGAATCCTGGCAAATGCGCTAGGTTTTTTTCGTTTTTGTACTTTTATAATAATAGGTGAGGCATATGGAAAAATTAAAAATGAAAATACCTTTTATGCCCGAGAAAAAAGCAGCTGTCGTTGTAATTGACGGAAGGACGCCAGGAAAAATAGTGAATAATTTGGTGCAAATGGGTATAGACATAATAAAAACACCCAGATGCGAAGCTTTGTACGAGGCGATTGCCTGTCATCCAGACATTCTTCTGCATCCGGTCAATGGTACGGATATTGTAGTAGCGCCAAATGTTTATGAAAAGATGAAACCGCTGTTGCTTGGAATCGGATTAAATCCTGTGATGGGGTGTACTCAATTGAAAAGGAACTATCCTGATAATGTTGCATATAATGTAGCAAGAGTTGGGAACATTGCCATTCATAACTTAAAATATACTGACCAAATGGTAAGGGAACTGCTTGAAAGAGAAAATGTTACTTGTATTCATGCTAATCAAGGATATTCAAAATGTTCGATTTGTATCGTAAGTGAAAAAGCCATTATAACGGAGGATAAGGGTATTGGAAAGATTGCAGAAAAATGGGGGATTGAAACCCTTATGATTACACCTGGTTACATAGATTTGCAGGGATTGGCGTATGGTTTTATCGGAGGGGCTTCAGGTGTTATTGATGAGGATAAGATCGGTTTTTGTGGTTCCTTAGAGCGGCATCCTGATTATAGAAGAATCGCTGCTTTTTTAGAAAAATGGAATAAAACGCCAGTTTATCTTTATGAGGGAAATCCAGTTGACATAGGTTCGATCATCCCGCTTTTAGAAATGGCATACTAAGAAATATATGTAATTCTGTATTTTGAATATCACTTCTTATTACACATATACTACTAGTACAGTGGAAAGGAGTGAAAAAATGAAGCTGCTGACTACGATGATTTCCCAGTGTTCAGATTATATGATCTCTAGACTTGATAAAGAAATAAAGAATTTTCACAAAGAAGGAATTGTCATTGAGCAAAGCATAAAAAATGATGGCAGCATGACAATTATTTCTTATGATTTGAAAGATGAAAGTCTATGTCACTATACGTCAGAAGACTTTGAAATAATCTTTAAGCATTATATTGCCAATGCTTTATCAGATATTATTATTCAGGAAATGGAAGGAGGACTGATTAAAAAAATCCTCCGTGGACAATATTACTATTTCACACCTGTAGAAAGACAAGAGATTTTAAAACATCTGGAAAAACAGATGGAATATGAGGAGTTAAAATGTGTTGAAGGCTTAACCTATAAGATAAGTAGAAAAGCAAAAATCCTTCAGCAAATCATGGAGTATCTAATGTTCCATGACCATATCCATGTGGACGGGTTTATACGTTTTCGACTCCAAAATTATATTTGTGAACTGGAAGACCATATAGAAAAAGCTGTAGAAGATTTTATGATGGAAAAGGAGTACAACGAATTTATACGATTACTCAAGTACTTTGTAGACGTTCAGGAATCCAAGATTAACGTAGTAAATGTGCTAATTTGTTCTGATGGCAAATACATTCTATATGATCATGCTATGAGAATCATTAATAATGAGTATATGGAAGACATTGCTTTAGAAATGGCGGATAATGACGTAAGCTATGATGATTTGTTGATCAGTTCGTTGATCACAATAGCACCAAAAAAAATTATCATCCATTCGACGGGGAAGATATGGAACAAGGAGATTATTAAAACCATTCGAAATGTATTTTGCGAGAGAGTCAATCTGTGCAAAGGCTGTGAGTTATGTCTGGTAACGCAAAGTGTTCATGAAGAGTAGCTTACATGTTTCAAATATATAAATGTGCCCAACAGACTCCATATGTTGTAAAGATTTTCATCATATGATATACTTTATTCGACATAAAACAAAAGACAATATAGAGGTGAAATCAATTGTTTTGGGCAAAATTGTTTATATTAGCAGTAGTAGGTGCAATTATAGGATGGGGTACAAATGTTTTAGCCATTAAGCTTATTTTCAGACCCCTTACACCTATTCGTATCCCTATTTTTCATATACAAATTCAGGGGTTAATACCAAAACGCAAGGCGGATCTTGCAAAAAGTATTGGTGAGATTGTGGAATCAGAGCTTGTTTCCATCGAAGAGATCATGGATCAATTTATTAGAGATGAGAATAAAAGTGAAATTATCTTCAATATCAAACGCAAGATCAAAAAGATCGCAGAGCAGAAAATGCCTGCTTTCATTCCAGGTCCATTTAAAGCAATGCTAATAGAATATATTGACGAAATTATTGAAAAAGAGGCTGGCAATACCATTGCAGAATTGACGGAGAAAATGATACATAAAGCAGCTGCACAAATAAGTATTTCAGGTATCATAGAGGAAAAAATCAATAATTTTGAACTGGATAAACTGGAGCAAATTATTATTGCTATTGCAAAAAAAGAGCTAAAGCATATAGAGGTACTGGGTGGGGTTATTGGATTTGTAATTGGCCTTGTGCAGGGATTGATTATTTTACTCATATAAGGGTATGATAAGACGAAGCTTGTGATAGCAATCGTCATTTGATGTATAGAAAATAGGGAGATTGTTTAAACTTATTGACAAGAAAAAAATATATATTTATAATGAAGAAAAGATTTTGATGAACTAAATATGGTTTTGACGATGAAAAGGAAGAGTACTATGGACCCAGTCCACAGAGAGAGAGTGCCATGGGCTGAAAGCATTCTTGATATGGATATAGGAAAACTACCTTCGAGTTGCAGCTGAATAACATTTTGTGAAAGGCTGTCGTAAGGCAACGTTACTGTCGATGAGTGGATTTTATCAATAAGGGTGGAACCGCGGGAGCAACCTCTCGTCCCTAAGCTATTAGGCTTTAGGACGGAGAGGTTTTTTTATTGTAAACAAAAAATAGTATATATAAGTACGAGGGAGGTTATAAAAATGGAAAATATTAAGATTACTTTAAAAGACGGAACTGTCAAGGAATTTCCTAAGGGAATTACAGTTCTTGAAATTGCAGAAAATATCAGTTCCAGATTAGCTAAAGAAGCAGTAGGTGGAGAAGTTAATCAAAAGGTCGTAGATTTGAAATTTTCCGTACAACAGGATGTAGCATTAAGCATTTTGAAATTTGAAGATGAAGACGGACAAGATGTTTTCAGACATACCAGCTCCCATATTCTAGCCCAAGCTGTTCAACGGTTGTATCCAGGCACAAAACTTGCGATTGGCCCTGCTATTGAGAATGGCTTCTACTATGATTTCGATTCAGACCATAGATTTACACAAGAAGATCTTGAGAAGATTGAAGCAGAAATGAATAAAATTGTTCAAGAGGACCTAGCTGTAGAAAGATTTGAACTGCTAAGGACTGAGGCTGTTAAATATATGGAGGACAGAAAGGAACCTTATAAGGTTGAGTTGATCCAAGATTTGCCGGAGGATGCAGTGATTTCCTTCTACAAGCAAGGGGAATTTGTAGATCTGTGCGCTGGTCCGCATTTGCCAAGCACGAGAGCTGTTAAAGCCATCAAGCTTTTGAGTGTAGCGGGAGCTTACTGGCGTGGAGATGAAAAAAACAAAATGCTTCAGAGAGTTTACGGTACTTCTTTCCCAAAACAGAAAATGCTGGAAGAGTATATTCATCGCTTGGAAGAAGCGAAGAAGAGAGACCACAGAAAATTAGGCAAAGAACTGGATTTATTTAGTATTCAAGAGGAGGGACCTGGATTTCCTTTCTTCCATCCAAAAGGAATGGTTATACGAAACCAGCTAGAGAATTTCTGGCGGAAATCCCATGTGAAGCGGGTCTATGATGAGGTTAAAACACCTATCATCCTGAACCAGCAGCTATGGCATACATCTGGACATTGGGATCATTATAAAGAAAACATGTATTTCACAAATATTGATGAGCTTGATTATGCAGTTAAGCCTATGAACTGCCCTGGAGCGATGCTGGTATATAAGCGTAAAATGTACAGCTATAGAGACTTTCCTATTAGAATGGCTGAATTAGGACTAGTTCACAGGCATGAGCTGTCAGGTGCCCTTCACGGTCTTATGAGAGTACGGGCTTTTACGCAAGATGATGCCCATATTTTTATGCTTCCTGAACAAATCAAAGATGAAATTAAGGGCGTAATTGATTTTGTTGATTATGTATATAATATTTTTGGATTTAAATACCATATAGAATTATCCACAAGGCCGGAAAATTCCATGGGGACAGACCAAGAATGGAATATGGCAACGAATGCGTTAAAGGAAGTATTAGATGAGAAGGGTCTTGTCTACAAGATTAACGAGGGAGATGGCGCATTCTATGGACCGAAGATTGACTTCCATCTAGAAGATTCTATTGGGAGAACATGGCAGTGCGGTACAATTCAGTTGGATTTCCAAATGCCGCAAAAATTTGACTTAACTTATATCGGAAGCGATAGTGAAAAGCACAGACCCGTTATGCTCCATAGAGTAATATTTGGTAGTATCGAACGGTTTATTGGTATTTTAGTAGAACATTTTGCAGGAAAATTCCCTGTTTGGTTAGCACCGGTACAAGTGAAAATACTGCCGATAGCAGATAAATTCTTACCTTATGCCCAAAGCATAGCGGAAGCCCTAGAGAATGAAGATATCCGCGTTGAACTTGATGACAGGAATGAGAAAATTGGATATAAGATCCGTGAAGCTCAGCTAGAAAAGGTACCGTATATGCTGATCATAGGCGAAAAAGAAATGGAAGCTGGCGTAATTTCTGTAAGAGCCAGAGATAAAGGGGATTTAGGAAGTCAAGAATTAAAGATGTTCATCGGTCAAGTACAAGATGAAGTAAAAAATAAAACATTATAGGCTAGACATAAAAAGAGTCGTTGGATTACTTAACGACTCTTTTTATGTTGCGGTACTACATGGACTTTCGTGATGAATCCGTTGAATAATATCATCTAATTCTTCGCCGGATAGGGTTTCTCTTTCGAATAGCTCCTGAGAAACATGGTCAAGAATATGATTGTTCTGCTGTAAAAGCTCCTTCGCATGATTATAACAGCAGTCTATAATACTTTTTATTTCTGTATCAATCATGGAATAGCAATTCTTAACGATGGTTGGCTCGAATACTCTGTTTGATAAATTACTCATACCGTAGTCGCATACCATCTGATAAGCGATATTATTCGCTTTCTTCAAATCATCTTTAGCACCGGTGGATATTTCACCAAAAACGATTTCTTCCGCAGCACGACCACCTAATAAGACTTTGATTTTATTATATAATTCTTCTTTTGTTATTAAATATCGTTCTTCCTCCGGAGAATACATTACATATCCCAATGCTTCGCCACGAGGTATAATGGATATTTTAGAAATTAAGTCAGTATTTAATAGCCTCCCGATGAGGGCATGACCAGCTTCGTGATAAGAAACGGTTCTTTTTTCCTTATCCAATACAACGGCATTCTTCCTTTGTAACCCTGCGATAACTTTTTCTATCGCTTGATTAAATTCATCGATGCTGATGGTTTTTTTATTGTTTCGAACAGCTAGAATCGCGGCTTCGTTAGCAATGTTCGACAGATGTGCTCCGGACATACCATGGGTTCTTTTTGCAATTTCTTTTATATTAACCGCAGAATCCAAAGGCTTATTGCGAACATGGACCTTCAAGATTTCTTCTCTTGCTCGAATATCAGGATTGCCAATATACATATGCCGGTCGAATCTTCCAGGCCTTAACAGGGCTTCATCCAGTAAATCAAGGCGATTGGTGGCGCCGATAACAATGACGGTCTGCCTTGAGTGAAAACCATCCATTTCTATGAGTAATTGGTTAAGGGTTTGATCTTTTTCATTATTGGTATCGCTATTCCTTTTGGCGCCGATTGCATCGATTTCATCAATAAAAATAACACTGGGTGCTTCCTTTTTTGCTTTTTCAAATAGTGTTCTTACTCTCTTAGCACCTACGCCGACATATTTTTCCACAAATTCTGAACCGCTGGCTGGAAAAAAAGCGGAGTTAGTTTCGCCGGCTATGGCTTGGGCTAAGAGGGTCTTACCTGTACCAGGAGGCCCGTAAAACAAGATACCTTTTGGGATCTTTGCGCCCATTCGAAAGTACTTTTCTGGATTTTTGATAAAATCAATGACCTCAATTAACTCTTCCTTTACTTCCTCTAAGCCGGCAACATCTTTAAACTGAACGGAAGGCTTTTCGGAATTTTCATTGCGTTTATCCTCATGCTCCTTCTTTTCTGTCTTGATTTGAACAGGCTCCAGCTGAGGCGTATGATTGCTTCGAATTAAATAAAACATGGTACCACAGCAGAACAATAAAAGTATGAAACGCAGAGAATTATCTATTTTTAAATCCGGTGACGTATTAACATAAGATGCGATAAGCATAATCGCGCTAAAAATAAAGGAAAAGCATAGAATCGAGTAAAGAACATTTTTTTTCAAGAACAGACCACCTTCTTTCCTTTTTCTTCAGTATTAGTTTAACCAAAGTAATCAAAAAAATAGAAAAACAAAAGAATTTATTTGCATCAAAATTTATTTGAAGTATATAGATGCTCAGAAAATAGTTTTTTTGCTTTGTAAAAGGATTTTATATCTCGCTGATTCGTGTGATTTTTCACAAAACAAAAAATATAAAAAAAAATAAAAAATATTAATAAAATTTAAAGGATTTTTATGACCAATATTGAATATATATTTTTAGTAAAATACAATTACTTATTTTACATGGCTTATTTTATATTTTCACGGTAAAAAATGAGACATGTTCTGCCTTTGGGTGAATAGAATGTAATAATCTTTATTCAATCCAAAGCTTTAACCTATGGATGAAGGGGGGACGGTTCAATAAGATCATTAAGAAAAGATATTTTTCATCCAAAAGAAATTAAATGTATGGGGGGAAATTAAATGTTAAAAAGAAGTTTAGCAATTCTTATGGCTTTATTCATGATCTTCAGTTTAGCTGCATGCGGACAAAAGCCTGCAGAACAGCCAGCTGCCACTGAAGAACCAGCTCCAGCTGAAAATGCATTTAAAATTGGTATTATGACAGGTACAGTATCACAAAACGAAGAAGAATACAGAGCTGCTGAAAGAGTTATGGCTAGATATCCTGATATAATTCTTCATCAGACATCTCCTGACAACTTCATGAAAGAGCAAGAAACTACAATTGCAAACGTACTTGCTATGGCATCAGATCCAGACTGTAAAGCAATCGTAATTTGTCAAGCGATTCCAGGAACTTCTGCTGCTATCGATAAAGCAAGAGAAATTAATCCGGATATTCTTTTCATTGCAGGCGTTCCAGGTGAAGACCCAGACATGATTGCTTCTAAAGCTGATATTGTCCTTCAAGCTGACGAGCTTGGCATGGGTTATTCAATCATTGAGCAAGCTGCAAAGCAAGGTGCAAAGACATTTGTACATTATTCTTTCCCAAGACATATGTCTTATCAATTGCTTTCTATGAGAAGAGATATCTTTAAAGAGCAATGTGAATTAAAAGGTATTAAATTCGTCGACGCAACTGCTCCAGACCCAACAGGTGACGCAGGTGTTCCAGGTGCACAACAATTTATCTTAGAAGATGTTCCAAGAAAAGTTGCAGAGTTAGGTAAAGATACAGCGTTCTTCAGTACAAACTGTGCAATGCAAGAACCATTAATTAAAGCTTCTTTGGATCAAGGAGCTATCTATCCTCAACCATGTTGCCCTAGCCCATACCATGGCTTCCCAGGAGCATTAGGAATCGAGATTCCAGAGGATAAAGCGGGAGACATTGATTATGTAGTTGAGCAAGTTAAAGCTAAAATTGCAGAAAAAGGCGGCACAGGCAGATTCTCAACTTGGCCGGTACCTGTTAACATGATGTTTGTTGATGCTGGTGTTGAATATGCGAAAGCTTACCTAGAAGGCAAAACAAACGGAAAAGTTGACAAAGAGAAGCTTGTAGAAGCTTTCAAAAACTACGCAGGCGTGGATATGAAGGTTGATAATCTTGTAAGTGAAACTTCCGGTAAAAAACTTGACAACTTCTTCATGGTTCTTTCAGATTATATAACATTCTAGTTTAATTGATGAGGTTAAGGTTGCCTTTTCAGGCAACCTTATTCATCGTTAATTATGGTCATAAAATTCATAAAGGAGGGAACAATTCCATGGGACATGGCACCGTGCTTGAAATGAAGAATATTCAAAAAGAGTATTTTGGTAATAAAGTTCTTAAAGGTGTGGGCTTAACTGTAAGACCAGGAGAAATCCATGCGCTGCTTGGAGAAAATGGTGCAGGAAAGTCAACCCTAATGAATATACTATTTGGTATGCCTGTTATTCATTCAACAGGAGGTTTTAGTGGAGAAGTAGTTTTCGATGGAAAACCAGTCAGCTTAAAATCCCCCAGAGAAGCAATGGAGTTAGGTATCGGAATGGTACATCAAGAATTTATGTTAATCCCGGGGTTTACAGTTACTGAAAATATAAAGCTAAACAGAGAAATTACAAAGCATAACCTAGTAAGTAAAATGCTTGGACCAGTTTTGAAGAGTCTGGATATGAAAGAAATGGGTAAGGATGCGAAAACGGCATTGGATACCTTAGGAATAGATATCGACGAGTGGGCAACGGTGGCAGGACTGCCGGTAGGGTATATGCAATTTGTTGAGATAGCGAGAGAGATTGATAAAAGCAATGTAAAACTTTTGGTGTTTGACGAGCCGACGGCTGTATTGACGGAAAGCGAAGCGGAGACTTTGCTAGCTGCCATGAGAAAAATTGCTGATTCAGGTATTGCAATACTATTTATTACCCATAGATTGGATGAGGTAATGAGTGTAGCTGATAATATTACCATTCTTAGAGACGGAGAACTGGTAGCAGCGTTAAAAAAAGAAAATACGAATGTAATGGAATTGGCAGAATTGATGGTTGGTAGAAAAATCGAGAAAATCGGAGACGGAAAAAATCTAAAGGCAGCATCAGAAGAAATCATTATGCGCATAAAAAACCTGTGTGTAGCCATGCCAGGTGAAGAAGTAAAGGGAATTGATTTAGAGATTCAAAAGGGTGAAATTATCGGCTTAGGTGGACTTGCTGGTCAAGGGAAAATTGGTGTAGCCAATGGGGTTATGGGGTTATACCCTGCCACGGGAGAAGTAATATTAAATGATAAGAAAATTGAGCTTAATGACCCTCGAGGTGCATTAAACAGTGGACTAGCATTTGTTTCTGAAGATCGTAGAGGTGTAGGACTGCTTCTTGATACTTCTATTGAGCTCAATATTGTAACGACTGCTATGCAGATCAAGAAACAATTTTTGAATAAACTGGCCTTCTTTGATCAATCTGACTCAAAGGCGATTCGTGAACATGCGTTGAAAATGATTGAGGACTTAGATATTCGATGCAGAGGTCCACAGCAAATTACCAGACGACTTAGCGGGGGTAATCAGCAAAAAGTATGTATTGCAAGGGCATTGACCATGGAACCAAAGGTACTTTTTGTATCCGAACCTACCAGGGGGATCGATATCGGTGCGAAAAAGCTTGTATTAGATTTGCTTGTTAAACTCAACAGGGAATTGGGAATGACAATTGTTATGACATCCAGTGAATTAGGAGAATTACGTTCTATATGTGATCGAATTGCAATCATTACAGAAGGGAAAGTGGAAGGAATACTGACACCTGATGCAAGCGATGCAGATTTTGGTCTAATGATGGCCGGAGAATACAAAAAGGTTTACGGAAAGGAGGCAATATAGTATGCAAGAGAAAATGAAGTTCGTTGTAAAAAGAGTGGGCATACCCCGTGCTTTTATCATAGGTTTCTTAGCTGTATTATTTGTAGGCGCAGTATACTATGATATGCCGCTGAGCAGCCTCTTTTCTGATATTCTTGTTCGTTTGGGCATGAATGGTATCCTGGTATTAGCAATGGTTCCAAGTGTATTATCCGGTACAGGACTAAATTTTGGAATACCATTGGGAATCATATGTGGAATCATTGGTGGACTAGTTAGTATTGAGATGGATTTAAGGGGATTCCAAGCGCTGTCAGTTGCTATGTTGATATCTATTCCCATGTCTGTGGCAATGGGTTATCTATACGGCTTATTGTTAAACAAAGTAAAGGGCGATGAAATGACAGTAGCTACCTATGTGGGCTTCTCAGCAGCATCCTTAATGTGTATTGGCTGGCTTTTCTTGCCCTTTAGAAGTCCCGAAATGGTATTCGCCATTGAAGGTAAAGGACTGAGAAATACGATTACCCTTAGCGGAAGGTTCGATAAGATTCTAGATCATTTTTTAGAAATTCAAATAGGCGGTCTGCACATTCCTACAGGTTCTATTCTATTCTTCTTACTATGCTGCTTCTTGATGTGGCTGTTTTTAAGAAGTAGGACGGGATTAGCAATGAAAACAGTTGGAGAAAACCAACGTTTTGCAGTTGCGTCAGGCCTTAGTGTAGATAAAGCAAGGCTCATTGGAACCATCATATCAACGGTTCTTGGCGGCATCGGCATTATTGTTTATGCCCAAAGCTACGGATTCTTCCAATTATATCAGGCACCACTGATGATGGCTTTTCCTCCTGTGGCTGCAATTTTAATTGGTGGGGCATCTACAAAAAATGCAAAAATTTCTCATGTAATTATAGGAACATTACTATTCCAGGCACTATTGATTGTTGCACTGCCAGTAGCAAATAAAATGGTACCAGAAGGCAATTTATCCGAGGTTGCCAGGGTAATCGTTAGCTACGGATTTATCCTTTACGCATTAACACAAGCAGGCGGAGGTGAATAGAATGGTTGAAATGAATATAAAAGAAAAATCCAAGAACATAACTTCCAACAAAATCAAAAAGATACTTTTTGACAATATGGTGCCAATTTTATTTATCATTGTATGTCTCATTGGGATTCAGCTGTCAAAACTGCCGATTCCCTTTGTTGTCAATGAACTGATTACAAGACTGGCGCGAAACTCCTTTGTGGTGTTGGCACTGATTATTCCGGTTATCGCAGGTATGGGGATGAATTTTGCAATCGTCCTGGGGGCAATGGCAGGTCAAATTGCCGTTATCGCTGTTACCCATTGGGGCGTTGTTGGTGTTCCGGGTCTATTACTTATCTCTGGCCTTACAGTTCCATTGGCCATAGTATTTGGTTATTTAACTGGAAAGTTATTGAATAAAACAAAAGGTCAAGAAATGGTAACCAGTTTAATGTTAGGATTCTTTGCGACAGGATTGTATCAACTGCTGTTCTTATTCTTAGTAGGAACTGTTATTCCAATGAAGAATCCTGTACTGGTAATAAGCGGGGGAATAGGGATAAAAAACACCATTGACTTGGCAGGAACCATTAAATATTCTTTAGATAATATTGTTAAATGGAACCTTCCGCAGACGTTGATCTATGCAGGTGTTGCAGTCACAATATTATTAATCATTCATTTGGTTTATAAAATTGTTGTGAAGAAAGAAAACGTTGATTTGAAGAAAACATGTGTCAATATTATTCTATTTGCTGGTGCGGGAGCACTGGGATTCTATATGCAGCAAACAAAATCTCGTTTCGGAATCGTTCAGATTCCCGTTATGACACTTGCTACCATTGCCGCATTATGTGCATTTACGACTTTCATTGTTAAGACAAAACTTGGGCAACAATTTAGAACCGTTGGTCAAGATAAACATATTGCAGAAGTATCGGGTATAGAAGTGGATAAGGTTCGACTAATTGCCATTGTTATTTCCACCGTTCTGGCTGGCTGGGGACAGATCATATTCTTACAAAATATTGGAACATTAAATACCTATGGAAGTCATGAGCAAGTTGGTATGTTTGCTGTGGCATCTATCCTGATTGGTGGGGCATCGGTTACGAAGGCAACGATTTGGCATGCCCTTGTAGGAACTTTATTATTCCACACATTGTTTGTTGTATCACCATTAGCAGGAAAAAATCTTCTTGGAAATGCAATGGTTGGAGAATATTTCAGGGTATTTGTAGCTTACGGTGTTATTGGGGTTTCGCTGGGACTCCATGCATGGAAAAAGCAGTTTAAGAAAAAATAAATAGCATAAATAGTAATTCAGACGTTGACAATAAGTGAGAAGAATGGTAGACTATATCAGTGGAATGAAGTAGAAGTTATCCGCTTCTCACCTTACAACTGGGGTTCGTAAGGTAAATAAAAGCTTTTTACTTAGTTAATGTTGTAAAGGGTTTTTGTGTTGTCGATGAGGCGGATGTATATACATCCGTCTTTTTATTTATAATGTTACGTATGGTTATGTGAAGTGAAATCACAGGAGGTGTTTCGTTATTAAAGATTTAGAAATCAATGAGGAGATAAGGGACCGTGAAGTAAGACTTATCGATGTTGAAGGTGAGCAGCTAGGAGTTATGCCTACGAAGAAGGCAATGGAAATTGCACTTGAAAAGAAGCTGGATCTGGTAAAAATTGCTCCGCAAGCAAAACCGCCTGTTTGTAGGATTATGGACTTTGGAAAGTACAAATATGAACTTTCTAAAAAAGAAAAAGAAGCAAAGAAAAAGCAAAAAATCATCAATGTCAAAGAAGTCAGACTGAGTCCTAAAATCGAAGGTCATGATTTAAGTGTGAAGGCTAACCAAGCAATTAAATTTCTTGAAAGTGGCGATAAGGTTAAAGTAACGCTTCGTTTTAGAGGTAGAGAAATGGGCTATGTAGACTTAGGATATAAGGTAATGGAAAAGTTTACACAGTTGATTTCTGAAGCTGGAAATGTTGAGAAAAAGCCAATATTAGAAGGAAAGAACATGATTATGTTCCTATCACCTAAAAATGCTTAGTCGTTAGAGAGGAGGAAATAGATATGCCAAAAATGAAAACACATCGAGGAGCAGCTAAGAGATTCAAAATCACAAAGAGTGGGAAGGTAAAGAGATCTAAAGCTTTCAAAAGTCACATTTTGACAAAAAAATCTGCAAAGAGAAAAAGAAATCTTCGTAAAGCAGCTGTAATGTCAAAAACTGATGTAAGCAGAATCAGTAGATTATTACCATATGCGTAAAATTGTGTTGTAAAGGAGGTAGAAAAACATGGCAAGAGTGAAAAAAGCAATAAATGCTAAGAAAAAGCATAAAAAGATATTAAAACTTGCAAAAGGTTTTTATGGTGCAAAAAGTAAGCTGTTCAGACCTGCAAATGAAGCAGTAATGAGAGCTTTAAGATCTGCATATGTAGGTCGTAAATTAAGAAAAAGAGATTTTAGAAAGCTTTGGATTGCTAGAATTAATGCAGCTGCTAGAATGAATGGTTTATCTTACAGCAGACTGATCAACGGTCTAAAAATGGCAGGTGTTGAAGTAAACAGAAAAATGTTATCTGAAATGGCTGTTTATGATGAAGCAGGCTTCAAGCAACTGGTTGATGTTGCAAAACAAAAGTTAAACGCGTAGTAAGTAGACTCTGCAAGGAGTCTATTTTTCTTTAGGAAATAGCCTGCACAAAACTTTTGTAGATGAAATGATAGTAGGGGCGCGCATTGCGCGTCCCTACAATTTCTTCTTCCAAGTTATATCTACAAAGGAATTGGCTAAAATATTAATAGCTTTTTCATTATGACTTATATGAATTTCTGGAAGATAGTGATATAATAATCTATTGAAAATATGAAATATTTGGTCAGGGGTGATCGGAATCGACATTCAAATGAAAAATAATAAATTGAAACTTAACCCTGCTCAGATTATGGTACTTGGATTTGCAAGTGTGATTTTTTTTGGTGCCATTCTACTAAACCTGCCGATTGCTTCAAAAAATGGGGAAAGCATAGGGTTCATCAATGCGCTTTTTACGGCTACGTCTGCGGTATGTGTAACAGGATTAGTAGTCGTTGATACAGGTACATATTGGTCTGTCTTTGGTAAAACAGTGATATTAATTCTAATTCAAGTGGGTGGACTCGGATTCATGACCATGGCGACGCTTTTTTTCTTTCTTTTTGGAAAAAGAATTACACTCAGAGAAAGATTGGTTATGGCAGAAGCGTTTAATCAATTTAATATATCCGGTGTTGTTAGGCTTGCTCAATATGTCCTTATCGTTACCTTTACGATCGAGGGAATAGGGGCTTTTCTACTTTCGCTGAAGTTTATACCTATTTATGGTAAAACCAAAGGTATTGCTTATGGGATTTTCCATGCTGTATCTGCTTTCTGTAATGCAGGGTTTGATTTAATTGGTGACTACAATAGTATGACGCCCTTTGTTGATGATGTCTTAGTGAATGTGGTTATTTGGGTGTTGATTGTTGTTGGGGGGCTTGGGTTTGCAGTCATAACGGATATCATTCAAAAAAGGAGATTTAACAGATTTTCCTTGCATTCGAAACTTGTACTTTACATATCTGGGATACTTATTTTAGTTGGTTTCATCAGTATTTTTATTTTAGAGTATAACAATCCTGAAACCATGGGAAGATTATCTTTGAAAGGAAAATTTTTAGCAGGGATGTTTCATGCCATTACCCCACGTACTGCAGGGTTTAATACGCTGGCTATGGATAAAATGGCGACTGCTTCAATATTTCTGACCATTGTACTGATGTTTATCGGAGGGTCCTCCGGATCTACGGCCGGAGGCGTGAAAACGACAACAGCTGGTGTGCTTCTTTGGACCATTATTTCCATTATTAAAGGTAAAGAAGACACAGAGGTTTTTCAAAAGAGGATACCGAGGGATATTGTTAATCGATCTTTAGCTGTCGTTGGAATTGCCATGACTTTGGTTATTTTTGTGACGATGATATTATCCATTACAGAACCTGAGTTTGAATTTATGGAAATTTTCTTTGAAGCTACTTCTGCTTTTGGAACGGTAGGGTTGTCTTTAGGTATAACACCAAAACTCAGTGCTATAAGTAAAGTTGTTATTTCTATTACGATGTTTGCAGGGAGAGTAGGTCCTTTAACGTTTGCACTGGCCTTGGCAAGACAGCAGCAGAAAAGGAAGGGGCTTATTAAATATCCTGAAGAAAAAGTGATTGTTGGATAAAGGGGTGTTTTTATGAAACAATTTGTTGTAATCGGATGCGGTAGATTTGGATCCAGTGTTGCCAGAACACTTTATGGACTAGGGTATGATGTCCTTGCCATTGATAGAAATGAAGACGTCATTCAAGATATTGCAGATTCGGTTACCCATGCTGTACAAGCAGATGCAACAGATGAAGCATCAATTAAATCTTTAGGTTTAAGAAATTTTGATGTTGCTGTGATCACCATTGGCTCAGATATTCAATCATCCATATTGATTTCTCTGATCGTTAAGGAATTAGGTGTTAAGTACGTGGTGTCTAAGGCACAAAATGAGCTGCATGCTAAAGTGCTTTATAAAATCGGAGCTGATCGCGTGGTATTTCCGGAAAGAGACATGGGTGTACGGGTTGCCCATAATCTTGTTTCTTCCAACATCTTAGACTATATCGAATTGGCACCTGATTATAGCATTGTAGAAATAACTTCTCTAAAAGAATGGGAAGGAAAAAGTCTTTTAGATATAAATATGAGGGGGAAATATGGTATCAATGTTATGGCCATTAAACATGGTTCTGACATCAATATTTCTCCCAGTGCAGTAGATATTATTCGCAAAGACGATGTTTTGGTGGTCATTGGCCATAATGACGATTTGCAAAAACTTGAGAAAAGAGCGTAGGGTAAGAGGTGAAACCCTTGATGATTGAGATTTTTTCTGACGACAATCCTATAATTAAGCATGTCAAGCAGCTTTCTTTGAAAAAATATCGAGAAAGAAACAAGGAATACATTATTGAAGGTGTCCGTACAGTAAGGGACGCATACATAAACAGAAAGCCAATGGTGGCTGTATTGTATTGCGATCATTTGAAAAATACTGCCGGTGGAGAAGACTTACTGCGGGATTTGGAAAAGACGGATATAAAGATTTATAAAGTCAAGGATAAGACCTTTAAAGAATTGTCTGATACCGAAAATCCTCAAGGTATTATGGCGATTATGACTTTTGAAAGCCGTGAGTTGGACGACGTATTAAGGAAAGAAAAGGGTTTTTATGTAGTTTTAGACAGAGTACAAGATCCGGGGAATATGGGTACGATTATTCGTACAGCAGATGCTGCTGGGGCTGATGCCGTATTCTTGACAAAAGGGTGTGTCGATGTATATAATATGAAGACCATCCGGGCTACGATGGGTTCCATTTTTCATTTGCCTGTTATTCACATAGATGACATGGAGGCAGCTATAAAGCAATTGAAGCAAACGAATGTTCAGCTCATTGCTGCTACCTTAGAAACGGAAAATTATCATTACGATATACAATACGGGGAAAAAGTAGCCATTGTTATCGGGAATGAGGCAAATGGTATATCTCCCCTAATTATAGAGGCTGCAGATCATAAGGTTAAAATACCAATTATGGGAGAAGCAGAGTCCCTAAATGCTTCTATAGCTGGTGCAATCTTAATGTATGAGGTAATTCGACAAAAAAAGACGTTTTGTCGAAAAAGAGTCTGAAAATTCTAAAACAAATGCGTAATTCCGTATCTATATTTCTTGTAAACCTCTTTTTGGTGTGCTATAATGTAAATAAAATAAGCCATTGAAAAGGGGTGCGGGCAATATGTTTCCAACTGCAGAGCTTTTTTGGAAGATTTTTATGTTAACCGGAAATATTGATGCCTATTTAGTTTATAGAGAATTATTGGCTGGATAATAAAATCATATAGGGATCAGTTATGATAGAGAGAGTAGGATGTCTGCAACTTACAGAGAAGAAATGTCAGAGGCTGAGAGCATTTCAAAGTTAGAAATATCTGAAGTTCACTCTTGAACTATAGGATTGAAATCGTAGTAAGTTCTATCGGTAGACGCCGTTATGTCGAATGAGTGGTTGTTCATTGAGTCAACTATTAGGGTGGTACCGCGGAGAAGTCTTCGTCCCTTACGGGATGGGGATTTTTTTTATGTCTATTTATTAATCCGTAAAAAACATGACGGATGAATTGACTATCTTTGCTTATATTTGAGCAACATAAATAGATGCGGCAAGGATAGTGGAAGATATGGTTGGAAAGCTTTTAACAGCTTATACTATACATATTTATTATGATGGAATTTTGGGAAAGGAGAAATGAATCATGAAAGACAAGTTAGAACAAATTCGCAGTTCTGCCCAGGTGGAAATTGCTGCTGCTCAGTCTATGCAGGAATTGGAGCAAATCAGGATCAAATATCTTGGAAAGAAAGGCGAACTTACCAGTGTACTGAGAGGAATGGGTGAGCTTTCATCAGAAGAAAGACCTTTGGTAGGCAAGATAGCCAATGAGGTGCGAGAGGCTATTGAAGATATGCTTACGGGTTCCATTCAGAATGTGAAAAACCGCGAAAAAAATGCAAGGCTGGCGATGGAAACCATTGATGTAACGATGCCAGGAAAATGCAGTGTTGTTGGGAACAGACATCCGCTGACTTTAGTTTTAGATGAAATCAAGGATATCTTTTTGGGAATGGGATTTAAAATTGCAGAAGGTCCGGAGGTAGAACGGGTGCATTATAACTTTGATGCCCTTAATGTACCGAAAAACCATCCTGCAAGGGATATCACCGATACATTTTATATCAGTGATGATATTCTTTTAAGAACGCAAACTTCTCCTGTTCAGATCCGGACAATGGAGAAGAGTAAACCGCCCATTAGAATTATATCTCCGGGAAGATGTTTCCGTTCAGATACGCCGGATGCCACACACTCCCCGATGTTCCACCAGGTGGAGGGCTTGGTGGTAGATAAAAATATCACATTGGGAGATTTAAAGGGTACCCTTGATACTTTTGCTAAGCGTTTGTTTGGTATTGGAACAAAAACAAAGTTTAGACCCCATCATTTCCCTTTTACGGAGCCAAGTGCGGAAATGGATGTGACTTGTTTCAAATGTCAAGGGAATGGATGTAGGATGTGTGGTGGCAGCGGATGGATTGAAATACTGGGTTCTGGTATGGTACATCCCAATGTATTGAAAATATGTGGCATTGATCCCGAAGAATATAGTGGTTTCGCTTTCGGGATGGGGCTGGATCGTATTACCATGTTAAAATACGAAATTGATGATATACGACTGCTCTTTGAAAATGATATGAGATTCATTAAGCAGTTCTAGTCATAGAAGATTTAAAGGAGGTATAAACATGTTTGTTCCATTGAAATGGTTAAAAGAATATGTAGAAATAGATGATATTGCATTAATGGATTTTGTAGATAGTCTTGTGATGTCCGGTTCTAAAGTAGAAGCGGTGGAGACCTTAGGTGAAGAAATCGAGAAAGTAGTTGTAGGAAAAATCTTGAAAAAGGAAAAACATCCTGAAGCAGATAAACTTTGGATAACCCAGATAGATGTTGGTGGTGAGATAGTACAGATTGTCACCGGTGCCCAAAATATTGAAGAAGGCCAGTTCGTTCCTGTGGTCTTATCAGGTGGAAGGCTTCCGGGAGGGGTCAAAATCAAAAAGGGGAAACTTAGAGGGCAGGAATCAAACGGTATGCTCTGTTCTGCAAAGGAATTGGGAGTACCTGATAAAGCAATTCCAATTCATCAAAAGGACGGTATTTATATATTGGATCAAGAATATCCTTTAGGTATGGATATTAGGGATGCCATTGGCATAAAGGGGCATATTGTTGAGTTTGAAATAACACCGAATAGACCGGACTGCTTAAGTATGCTGGGGATAGCAAGAGAAACTGCAGCAACCTTTCAGCGGACAGTAAAATATCCTAAAGCAGAAGTAAAGGTTGAGGCAGACGATGTGAAAGATTATGCATCTGTAGAAATTGCTGATGTGGATTTATGTAAACGATATGTGGCCAGAGTGATTAAAGATGTTACCATCAAAGAGTCTCCGGAATGGCTGCAAAGAAGGCTTATAGAGGCAGGCGTCAGGCCGATTAATAATATTGTTGATATCACAAACTACGTCATGTTGGAATATGGGCAGCCTCTTCATGCTTTCGACATCAACATGATCTCCGGAAAACAAATTATTGTAAAAAGAGCAGATGATGACGAAGCTTTCACGACACTTGATGGCGTGAAAAGAAAACTCAGCAGCAGCATGCTGACCATTCGGGATGGAGAGAGAACAGTTGCCCTTGCTGGTGTTATGGGCGGAGAGAATTCAGAGGTTTCAAAAGAGACAAAGACCATACTGTTAGAGTCAGCTAATTTTGAAAAGGATAATATCCGAATGACATCCAAACAATTGGGATTAAGGACAGAAGCATCTTCAAGATTTGAAAAAGGGATTGACCCCAATATTTGTTTAACTGCTGCCAATCGTGTTTGTGAACTGGTGGAAGAACTGGGCATAGGAACCATTGTGAAAGGCGTCATTGACGTTTACCCAACAAAAGTCGAACCGACTGTTATTGAAGTAAGACCAGGACGAATGAATCAGCTGTTGGGGACCGATCTTTCTACAAATGAAATGAAAGATATTTTAGAAAGATTGGAAATGCATGTTGAATGCAGAGACCAGCGTTTGGTTGTAGAAGTACCTACCTTCAGGCTGGATGTACAGGAAGAGATTGATGTTGTTGAAGAAATTGGAAGGATTTATGGATTTAACAACATACAGAATACGACGCCAAAGGGTAACACACAAGGAGCTAAAACAAATGGACAAATCATTGAGGATCATGCTAAAACAGTTCTAAATGCTCTAGGTGTTAATGAAATTCAAACCTATTCATTTATTGGACCTAAGTCTTTTGATATGCTTGGATTTTCAGAAAACAGTTTCATGAGAAATGTCGTGAAAGTGTTGAATCCCCTAGGGGAAGAAAACAGCATTATGCGAACGACCTTGATGGGTAACATGCTTGAAGTTCTGTCAAGAAATTACAATCGCAATGTAGAACGCTGTACGGCGTTTGAAATAGGAAATATATTCATTCCAAGAAATGATGCGAAGAATGAACTTCCCATTGAGAAGAAAATGTTGACGCTAGGGATGTACGGAGAAGATGTAGATTTCTATGCACTAAAAGGGATCGTTGATGGTCTGCTAAGGAAAATGGGTATAGAAAGCTGCCAGTATCTGCCTGAAAGGAATCACCAGACATTCCATCCAGGCAGATGCGCTACCATTGTCTATGGAAATCATATTATTGGCACCATTGGAGAAGTTCATCCGGATGTTGCAGAAAATTTCGATGTGGATACACGCTGTTATCTTGGAGAATTAGATTTTAATCTCATGATGCAAATCACGAGACTAGATAGTATTTACAAACCACTGCCTAAATACCCTGCTATCACAAGAGATATTGCCATGGTAGTAAAGGATGAGATATACGTTAAGCAGATAGAAGACATTATCTGGGACAACGGTGGAAGCATACTGCAAGGTGTAAAACTGTTTGATGTCTACAAAGGCAAGCAAATAGCTCAGGGATATAAGAGCGTGGCGTATTCCTTAACCTATAGAGCTGAGGACAGAACACTAACTGATGAAGAAGTATCAAAGGTTCACCAAAAAATCGTAGAGAACTTAGGCCAAAAACTGGATGCACAGCTGAGAGAATAATTAAAAACTGGCAGAAATTTCTGCCAGTTTTTTACACTGAAAAAATCACATATAATATAAAGAGGAGTTTTTCATATCAATAAAGAATTTTAAAAATATAAATGGACGTTTGCTAAATGATGAATATCAAAAAATTGCTATGAGACTTTTTCATATCTAGGATCCATTGAAAGGAAGGGTTTTTATGATGAATTATTTACTCACGGTTTTTTTGATAGGCTTTGTAATCTTTTTTCACGAACTTGGGCATTTTATAGCAGCTAAATATGCAAAGATTCCCATTAAGATCTTTTCCATTGGTTTCGGACCAAAGCTGTGGTCTGTAACAAAGGGAATAACCGAGTATAGAATTTCATTGATTCCTATTGGCGGATATGTACTACCTGATATAGAAGATGAAAGGGAGTTTTTTGATCTTCCTGTCATGTCCAGACTGATTATGTCTGCTGGTGGACCTTTGGCAAGCTTCTTATTACCGACAATATGCTTTTCTGTGCTTTTGACCTATAATTATGGATTTTCAGTAGCGTATTTGATTATTCAGCCAATACAGCAGGTCTATATGATCGCTATGAACATGTTGACTTCGATACCAAAATTATTTTCGCATACAGGGCAATTATCGGGCGTCGTTGGCATTGTAGCCCAGGGAAGCAGTTTTATAAAAAATGACTTGACACGTACCATTCAATTTATTGCTTTATTAAGCTTAAATCTGGGCGTTTTAAATCTAATGCCTATACCTGTTCTGGACGGCGGAAAGATGATATTGTATTTACTGGAAAAAATACATCCCAAATTCCTTCGTCTTCACTATCCCCTTGTTGTGGTAGGGTGGGTGTTTGTATTGGGGCTTATGATCTATGTCACAGCCCTGGATATAACAAGAATACTGATTGTATAAGCTATCCATTTAAAAATTGTCTATGATAGAATTAGGAAGAGATCGTAGAATACTGCCTTATATATATTTGCAAATTTTGGAGTTTCATATATAGAGGTAGTATTTTTACTCTCCAGCAATTATAATATTAGTAGAATAGAAATACGTGAAATTTAGGACTTCTTGAGGATTTTTGTCAAGAACTAGGAAAAAAGAAGGAGTTTTTTTTCCTTTCAAGAATTGTAAACAATATGAACCCCACTTATGAAAAGGGAGCGGTATTGATGAGTAATCGAAATAAAGTCGATGTAAAAATATATGGACAAGAATATACCATGGTCAGCTGCGAGTCGCGGGAATATATGCAAAAAGTGGCCAATCATGTAGACGATAAAATGAAAGAGATTGCAAAAAAAAGTAAGGTTTTAAGTACTTCGATGATTGCTGTGTTAACAAGTTTAAATATAGCTGATGAGGTATTTAAAGCAAAACAAAAAATTGAAGAGTTGGAAAACGAATTAATTAAACCATTAAAAGAATTAGAGGAAGCAAAAAGCCAGTTGGCTGCTTCTACTTCACTGTTATCTGCAAAAGATCAAGAGATAAGAGAATTTGAGGAAATGCTGGAAGAAGAAAAACAGAATACATTGGAGTCCGGAACGGCTTTCGAGCAGCTGCTTGAAGAAATGGAACGACTGAAATTGGAACTCATGGAGAAGAATAAAGAATTAGAGAATGTAAAAAAGGAAAATGAAGACTTACATAATAAAGTTTTTGATAATCAGATGAAGTATGTACAAGCTCGAAAGGAACTGGATAATTTCATAGAAACTTTTGATACAAATAAAAAGATTAAATAATGATTCAACATGGTTACATGTAAGTAGTGATATAATAATATTACTACTTTTTATTTTGCTGAGGAAATTAAACAGGAGATGATAGGATGAATAAAGTAGAATTATTGGCACCCGTTGGAAGCTGGGATGCCCTTGTGGCTGCAGTGCAAAATGGCGCCAACGCCGTATATCTTGGTGGAAAAGAATTTAATGCACGACAATTTGCAGGTAATTTTGATCGTGAGGAATTAATAAAAGCAGTAGCATACTGTCATATAAGGGACGTGAAGGTTTTTGTTACCGTTAATACATTGATTGCTGATGAGGAAATAATAGAATTTGGGAAATATATTGGATTTCTCAATGATATCGATGTAGATGCAGTGATCGTACAGGATTTAGGAGCAGCAAAACTCATAAGAGACATATTCCCTGACATGGAACTTCACGGCAGCACCCAGATGTCCGTACATAATCTTCAAGGCGTAAGATTACTGGAGGACTTAGGTTTTACAAGGATGGTGCTTGCCCGTGAAATGTCTGTTGATGAGATAAAATATATTTATGATAACTGTAAAGCAGAATTAGAAGTGTTTGTTCATGGGGCTCTTTGCGTTTGCTACTCCGGACAGTGCCTTATGAGTAGTATGATTGGAGGAAGAAGTGGTAATAGGGGAAAATGCGCGCAGCCCTGTAGGATGACATACTCCCTGGTGGATATGGACAGCGGGAAAAAAGTTGAAGCCGACGAAGGAAATTATTTATTGAGTCCCCGGGATTTGAATACCCTAGAGGATATTGACAAAATTATTAAAACTGGTGCAGTGTCCTTAAAAATTGAAGGTAGGATGAAAAGACCGGAGTATGTGGCTATTGTTGTTGGTTCCTATCGTAAAGCAATCGATGAATATAGTAAGTATAAGAAGAGTCTCGTGATTGAAGAAGCCATTAAAAAAGATGTTATGCAAATTTTCAACAGAAAATTTACAAAGGGTTATATTTTAGGTGAATCCGGTAGGGAAATGATGAGTTATATGAAACCCAGTAACCGGGGAATCGAAGTGGGGAATGTCATTTCCTATGATAAAGCAAATAAACGAGTCAAAATTCGCCTTTCGGAAAGTCTTTCTGTTGGCGATGGTATTGAAATCTGGTCAGGGAAAGGTGATCATCCAGGGACTGTAATACAGTCGTTGATGGTGGATAAGTACAAAAAAGATCAGGCGAAAAGTGGCGATACTGTAGAATTTCATTTTAAACAACCAGTCGCCAAGAACGACCTGGTATATCGTACATCTCAGGCCGCCTTATTATCAAAGGCAGCTGCGAGCTATGAAAAAGAAGAAATTCAAATCCCTATATATGGAAGATTTTATGGAAAGATCGGTGAACCTGTGACACTATCACTTTGGGATGATGATGGTCACAACTGCACGGAAACTGGAGACTATCTTGTTGAAAAGGCTGTAAAGACTGCAACGGATCCACAACGGATAAGAGAACAACTCAGCAAGATAGGAGGAACTCCTTACCGTATGAAGGAGCTGGATTTGGAGATTGATGAAGAGATAAATGTACCAATTGGTGTCATGAATCAAATGAGGAGAGATGCTGTAGAGCAGTTAAATCTTCAGAGAAGCAGGCGTCATCATCGAAGTGCTGTCACAGATGATGATATTGTAAGAAAAATCGAAGGCTATAAAGAGAAGGGCCGATTACGGAAGTGTCAAGATCCAATGATCACGATAGGCGTTCAAAATTTGGAACAGCTGGCTGCTGTGCTGGAGTTGAATATTCCAAGGATTTACTATCATGATCCATTGACCTTTTTTGAAGCTAAAGAGATATCTAAATCAACTGAAGCTGAAGTTGTGCCTGCTTTTTCCAGGATCACCGACGACAGAGAGCTTCAATGGATTGCAGATAATTTTACAGAGCTTCCGGGTACAAAAAAAGTGTTGGCAGGGAATCTGGGTATCATCCATTTCTTCAAAAACCATGAGGATGTGGATGTGATTACAGACTATTCTTTAAATAGTTTTAACCATCTTTCTATTATGAAGCTTAAAGATATGGGCGTTGAGGAAGTTACCCTTTCCCCTGAACTAACATTAAAACAGATAAAAAGAATAACGGAAGTCGGATTGGTACCATGTGAAGCAATTGTACATGGACACTTACCGGTTATGGTATCTAAATATTGTCCGATATCCTCAATAAATTTAAAGGGTAGAAAGCAGGAACACTGCTCCTTGTGTAGAAATAGTAGATTCGGATTAAAGGATAGGATGGGTATGGTCTTTCCGATGATGCTGGATCGAAATTGCCGAATGCATTTATTGAATTCACAAAAACTATGTATGATTGAACATATGAAAGAATTAATGGATGCAAGAATTGATCGATTTAGAATTCAATTTACCATCGAGAAAAGTGAAGAAATCAAGGAAACAATAAACGCATATCTCCGAGCTGTGGGTAAAGTATTGGGAAAAGAAATAGGTGATGAAAGAAATTTGGAGAATTTCGTTGAAAAAATGAAAGAACAAGGATTGACGAAGGGGCATTTTTATAGAGGTGTCGTCTAAATCTGGAAATTTTGTTAAATGATGAGGAGAAGAAAAATGAATCAAAGAACGTTACGGGTATTGGAATATCAAAAAATTATTACGATGCTGATGGAACTTACAGAGTCCGGCTTAGGAAAGAAAATTGTTGAGGTCCTTGAACCTTCTTCCGACTTTGAAAAAGTGAAAAATTGGCAGTGTGAGACCAGTGAAGCCTCAGCCATTCTTATACAAAAAGGAAATGTAAGTCTTGGGGGCCTTCATGATCTGTCATATCATTTGAAGCGTGCAGAAATAGGCTCATATCTTTACCCTGGACACCTTCTGGAAGTCACGGATACACTAAGATCGGCAAGAAGAATGAAAGCCTTCATGAAAGAGTCAAAAGAAGAGGAAAGAAAATTCCCTGTGATTGAAGGATATGTAAGTGGGCTGCATACCTTCAAAGATATGGAGGATCGAATCAATGAGTGTATTATCAGTGAAGAGGAGATTTCAGACAATGCAAGTCCCACATTGAAAAATATTCGCAGGCAGATAGAATCAAAAAACGCTTCTATACGGAATAAGTTGAATGGCATTATCTCTTCCACCCAAAATCAGAAATATTTACAAGATGCAATTATAACCATTCGACAAGACCGATTTGTCGTCCCGGTTAAACAAGAGCATCGATCTAATTTCCCGGGGCTTGTTCACGACCAATCTTCCAGCGGTGCTACTTTATTTATTGAACCTATGGCAATCGTAGAATTAAACAATGAATTAAAGGAGTTAAAGCTAAAAGAAAAGACGGAAATCGAAAGAATACTAAGGGAATTAACGGCTATGGTTGGTGAAAAGGCTGAGGAGATTCGGTCCAATCAAGTGATACTTCAGAACTTGGATTTTATTTTTGCGAAAGGCAAATTATCTGTAAGAATGAGGGCTGTAGAGCCGGAGTTGAATAATAACGGCTATATTCGAATCAAAAATGGCAGACATCCTTTATTAGATCAAAAAGCGGTTATTCCTACCAATATCTGGGTTGGAGATGATTTTAATACGTTAGTTATTACGGGGCCAAATACCGGAGGCAAGACGGTTACACTTAAAACGGTAGGACTATTGACACTTATGGCACAATCAGGTTTGCATGTACCGGCAGACTATGGGACAAAGCTGACAATATTTGAGCAGGTTTTTGCTGATATAGGAGATGAACAAAGTATTGAACAGAGTTTAAGTACCTTTTCTTCCCATATGACCAATATTGTTGAGATACTGAAAATGCTAAACAGCAATGCCTTGGTTTTACTGGATGAGTTGGGAGCAGGAACTGACCCAACGGAAGGTGCAGCATTGGCTATTGCTATATTGGATTACTTATATAACAGAGGAATACGGACAATTGCTACAACTCATTATACTGAAATAAAGCAATATGCATTGACGAAAAATGGAGTGAAAAATGCATCGGTTGAGTTTGATGTAGAAACCTTAAGTCCAACCTATCGGTTATTGATTGGTGTTCCTGGAAAATCAAATGCCTTCGAAATATCCAAAAGATTGGGACTAGGCGATGGGATTATTGAAAAGGCAAAGGAGCTCATTACCAGTGAAGATATTGCCTTTGAGGACTTACTGACTACTATCGAAAAAGACAAGCGATTAGCAGAGCAGGAGAGAGAGGATGCTGTAAGGCTGAAACTAGCCATTGAAGCACAGAAAAAGGAATATGACCGCTTGAATGAAAGATTGGCTGTTCAAAAGGATAAAATACTGCAGCAAGCCCGCGAAGAAGCCAGAAAGCTTCTAAAAGAAGCAAAAGAAGAAGCCGAAACGATTATTAAAGAATTACGACAGTTGTCCATTGAACAGGAAGAAAGGGAGAAAAACAAAAAAATAGAAGACGCCAGAAAGTCACTGCGGGAAAAATTAGATCAAACAACGGGCCAATTACCTATCTTTGCCGATTATGAAGTTGCCGGAAAGCCACCGAAAAAATTAAAACTTGGAGATGCGGTCATCGTATTGGATCTTAATCAAAAAGGCAGTGTTTTGAGCCTTCCCGATGAAAATGGGAACCTATTTGTTCAAGTGGGAATTATGAAGATTAATGTTAATATTGAGAATCTGCGATTAGATAAAGAGGAAAAGGAAAAGGTAAAAAAAGCGAATATTGGCAAGCTGCTAAAGACGAAGGCTCAGCATATTAGCAGTTCCATTGACTTACGGGGACAGACCTTGGAGGAAGCCTTGATGAACACGGATAAGTACTTAGATGATGCTTATATGGCCGGTTTACAAGAGGTTACCATCATCCACGGAAAAGGAACCGGCGTTTTAAAAGATGGTATTAAACAGCTGCTCAAGGGCCACAAACATGTGAAATCCAGTCGAGAAGGAGCTTATGGAGAAGGTGGAGCAGGCGTAACAATGGTAGAAATAAAGTAGGAGGTACTGGATTTATGTTGATTATATTTGGGGGATTTTTAGTGTTGCTGCTATCCTTTTATGTTATTTACATGGGGTCAACCGTTGGCAGTTCCATGATAACGATCTTAGGCGTTATCTTGTTATTGCTGTCAGGCGCCATCATTGTGATGGGAAGAATGAAACGAAATGTACATCTGATGGAAACTTATCATAGGTGCTTGCACGATCTTACTGTGGATCCGGATAATCCTATTTTAAAGGAGAAGGCATATAAGGCAGGCAAAGCCTACTACAAAGGCAGAAGAGATAATGGAAAAGTGTTGAAGGTGGATAAAATGATGATTGAACATGATATTTCGCAGTGCTGTAAGAATAAGAAGTAAGGAAGGTATAACGGTATGATTTTAGTTAGTGCCTGTTTAGCAGGAATACGATGCAGATATGACGGCAGTGATAAACTGATTCAAGAGATTCAGAATCTTGTTAAAGAAGGAAAGGCTGTCTTGGTTTGTCCTGAGCAATTGGGAGGTCTTTCTACACCCAGAGAACCGGCCGAAATACAAGGTGGAGACGGCAGTGCTGTTCTTAAGGGACAAGCGAGTGTTATAAGCAAAGATGGGAAAGATGTGACTGCAGGTTTCATCAAAGGAGCAGAAGAAACCCTTAAGATTGCCCAACTATATGATATCGAATATGCTGTATTAAAAGCAAGAAGTCCTTCCTGCGGCAAAGATGTCATCTATAACGGAAGCTTTTCCAAAGAAAAAAGAGCCGGAGATGGTGTTGCTGCCGCATTACTGATAGACCATGGTATAAAAATTATTGATGAAGATGAGTTTCTTGAGACAACAAAAGATCAGCCTTTTTAGGCTGATTTTCTACTGTCCTTGTTTAATCGTCTCTAATAGCTCTTTTGCCATGCTATCGTCCGGGTTTAGTGCTAAGGCCTGTTCCAGATATTTAATCGCCATATTCTGGTCACCTTCTAGGTAGTAAATGTAACCCAAATAAAAATAGAGATCAGGAATCTGTTGGTTAATTTTCAGACCCTTTTCGAAGTGTATGCGAGCAGTCTCTAAGTTTTCTTCCTGAAGGGATTGGAATCCTTCATGTAAATGATATTCCCAAGTAGCTTGATGGATACGTACACCTGTGAAGAGCAGCAGAAGTAATAATATAACTACAATGATAGATTTTCGGATTGCGGATGGACGGAACATTTTTTCATTTTTTAATCCAATGGCCCAACTGATGAGAAAGCCGCCCATTAAACCACCCAAATGGGCATAGTTATCGATATTTGTATTGGCCAGACCAAAGGCTACATTTATGACCAGCAAACTGACTAAATTTAGTCCATACCTGGCGGAGAAAATAATGGGTCTGCGAATGCCGAAATATAAATATGCGCCCATCAATCCCAAAATAGCCCCTGAAGCTCCTGCAGAAACAGCTGTACTAAAAAGGAAGCTTCCCAAACTGCCAAAAAGGCCGGCAATGATATAGATAAAAATGAATTTCTTAGAACCATAGATTGCCTCAATATCCTTTCCCAACATTGTTAGTGCATAGCTGTTCAACAATAAATGAGGAAGTCCGATATGAATAAACATGCTTGTAAAAAGGCGATAGTATTCACCGGCTGCAACCAGTGGATTATATTTGGCGCCAAACTGGATGAGGGTGTAAGTGTCAGTGGTACTCCCATGATAAGACATAAATAACCAATAAAGAATATTTATAGCAGCGATGAGTGTTGTTACATGATATTTTTTCTTTTCCAGATAGTATCCTTTGGCCTTCTTGGTTTGATGTTCAACTTCTAATAGATCGATCTCATCCATTTCTTCTTCAGCGACAATCAGGCTATAGTCTTCGATGAATGGGATAATACGCTCCGTATCTTGGAAGCTTGCATATAGTGGAACTACTTTGTTCACAGAAGGATAGAAGGCAAGGAGTTGTATGCGAATATTCTTGCTCTTCAGCCATTCGTAAAGCTGATTCAATTGATGAAGATTATGATCATAAACTGTGGGATCACGGAAAACAAGAATTCTATAATGAAACAGTTTCTTAAAACGATTGTTCATTTCGATTGCATGAATGGTTTGATGCAGTCTATTTATTTGACGATCAAGGGTGCTGTTTAAAAAAGAATCACCATCCATAAAGCTTAAAAAGTATTCATAAAACCAATTTTGCTTATGAAGAAGGATGTCAAATACGGACTCGATAGACTTTAATGGATATAAAAAAAATTCTTTTTCTTCTATGAGGTGCTTCGTTAATAAGGCAATAGGCTTTATTGTCAATGCTATTCCTCCAACTTTGATAATTTAATCTGATGTGCCGATTGATTCCAATCGAACAACCAATTAATTTACTAACATTTTATCATATGTCCTAAGTTGTGGGGGAGATTTTTCTATAAAACAACATAAAAAACCTTGATTTGACTTAAAATATATGGTAAATTATAAATCAAAATATAAAGGTATCGATGACGGGGAAAGTAAATTTTGATTGTAGTTACAGCGAGTCGGAGTTGGTGGAAGTCCGATACGAGATTAGGGTTGAAACGCACCCCAGAGATTTTTGTTGAATAAAGTAGACAAAACGGCTTCCCTCCGATATCGGGGAGTAGAGTGGGTACAGATCTGTACCAATAAGAGTGGTAACACGGGAAAATAACTCTCGTCTCTTAACATGATTTCATGTATAGAGATGAGAGTTTTTATTTTTATCTATATATAAGAGGAGGTTCTTTAAATGATTGATTTTAAAAAAGAAATTGCTGATTTGTTAAGCAAACATGCAGATACGCTACAGGTAGATGAAATCTACGGGATGATTGAAATACCACCGAATCCTCAGATGGGTGACTTTGCTTTCCCGTGCTTCAAGTTGGCAAAAGCCTTTCGTAAGGCACCGAATATCATTGCCCAGGAAATGACTGAATTAGTGAAGGATAATAGCTTGTGCGAGAAGGTGGAGAATGCCGCAGCATATGTAAATTTCTTCATCGATAAAACTTTATTTGCAAAAGCGGTTTTAGAGGAAGTGCTGGATAAGAAGCATACATTTGGTTCTACGAATGTAGGAGAAGGAAAAAATGTTATTGTAGAGTTTTCATCACCTAATATTGCAAAACCCTTCCATATCGGGCATATTCGCAGTACCGTAATTGGTAACGCCATCCATAAAATATACGAGTTCCTAGGCTTTCATACTATTACGATTAATCATTTGGGTGATTACGGAACACAATTCGGAAAGCTGATCGTAGCATATAAAAACTGGGGAAATAAAGAGGAAGTTGAGGCAGATCCAATACCTTCTTTATTAAAGCTCTATATTAAATTTCATGAAGAGGCTGAGCAAAACCCATCCCTTGAAGATGAAGGAAGAATGTGGTTTAAAAAACTAGAGGATGGAGATTCAGAAGCCCAGGAATTATGGCAGTGGATCAGGGATGTTAGTCTCATGGAGTTTAATCGAGTATATAATATGCTGAATATTCGTTTTGATTCCTATGCAGGAGAAAGCTTTTATTCCGATAAAATGCCAAGAATATTAAATATCATGGAAGAAAAAGGGCTGCTTAAAGAATCAAGGGGTGCAGATATTGTTGATCTTGAACCTTATGGATTGCCACCTGCATTAATCCGTAAGAGCGATGGTTCCACATTGTATATTACCAGGGATATAGCTGCGGCTGTATACAGAAAAGAACACTACAATTTCTACAAAAATATATACGTGGTAGCTTCTCAGCAAAATCTACATTTCCAGCAATGGTTTAAGATTGTAGAGCTGATGGGAAATGAATGGGCAAAAGACTGTATCCACGTTCCTTTTGGCTTAGTGAGCTTGGAAGAGGGGACGATGTCTACTAGAAAAGGACGTGTCGTCTTCTTAGAAGATGTACTAACTAAGGCTGTTGAGCAGACAAAGGAAATCATCACCCAGAAGAATCCTAATCATGAAAATATTGAGGAAACGGCTAAACAAGTGGGTATCGGTGCCGTTGTATTTCAAGAACTGTCAAACAACAGAATTAAGGATTATGTATTCTCATGGGAGCGTACATTAAACTTCGATGGTGAAACAGGACCTTATGTTCAGTATACTCATGCAAGGGCATGCAGTATCTTAAGAAAAGCTGAGGTGGAAATTGATCAGAATATTGATTATAGCTTGCTGTCTAACGAAGATGCCATGAATCTTGTGAGAATTATTTTACAGTTCCCGGAAATTGTTCAGGAAGCCGGTAGAAAGCTTGAACCATCTATTGTGACAAGATATATTATCGATGTAGCTCAGGCCTTTAACAAATTCTATCATGACTGTCCAATTATTGTAGAAGACAAGGCATTGCAGAAAGCAAGAGTGGCTTTGGTATATGCTGCAAAGCAAACGATTCAAAATGGTCTGGGATTATTAGGCATTGCTGCACCTGAGAGAATGTAAAGAAGTATGATTGAGCTGATAGAGAAAATTCTATCAGCTTAATTTATGGAGTATAATATGAGTATAAAAAATATATATATTATATAAAGAAATAGGAGAGAAGATATGCGTTACGAAGGAACGGTCTACAGACCTCCCAGCGAGGCTTACAGCTTGATTGTGCAAGCAACCATTGGGTGTTCCCATAATCAATGTACTTTTTGCAGTATGTATAAGGATAAAAAGTTTCGTATCCGTTCAAATGAAGAGATTATTGAAGATCTTGTAATAGCGAGAAGCCAATACAAACATATCAAAAAAATATTCATTGCAGACGGCAATGCCTTGGTTATGAGGACGAAAGATTTAGAAATCATTCTAACAAGAATCCATGAAATTTTCCCTGAGTGTGAAAGGGTAGGTATATATGCTGCTCCTAAGGATATTCTCCGAAAGAAAGATGAAGAACTTGAGAAGTTGAAGGATTTGGGTTTAGGTATTGTATATCTTGGCGTGGAGTCAGGCAGTGACAAAATATTGGAGAATATCAAAAAAGGTGCCGCAGCACAAGAAATAATTGAGGCCGGTCAAAAAATAAAAGCTTCCGGTATCAAACTTTCTGTTACCCTTATATCTGGTATTGGAGGGAAAACGGATTGGGAAATCCACGGGATAGAATCTGCAAAGGTGGTCAATGCCATAAATCCCGATTATCTTAGTCTGTTAACGCTGCTGTTGCAAGAAGGGACACCTATGTATGAACAGGTTCGTGAGGAAAAAATGACATTATTAACTCCTAAAGAAATCATGATGGAAACGAGAAGCCTGATTGAAAATCTTAATCTTAAAGAACCTTGTATCTTCCGGAGCAATCATGCCTCAAACTATGTGGCTCTACAGGGAACGCTGCCTAAAGATAAGGAAGAACTGTTGATACAGATTGATATAGGGTTGAGGACAGAATTTGACTATCGAGATGAATATTTCAGAAGACTATAGTGGTTTGAAAAAATAAAGAAGTCACAACTGCCGCTGTGACTTTTATAACATCTATCTACTTTTGCAGATATCGAAGGAACTCATCTTCTGAGGTATTGGCTATTGCGCATAATTGCTTTAAAATACTGTCTTTCAGTTCTACAAACGAAGAAATTTTACTGTGTTCTCCTGTATATTCAAGGGCCTTTAAAATCATTAGCATATCTTTCTTGGAGACTTCTTCGATAGATATTCGATCAAACTGTTCCATATGTACCACCTTTCATATTATAGTAGCTGCTATAGATATTATATAATATATTTCGATAAAAATCGCCTAAAACCTTCAAAATATATCAAAAAAATCAAATAAGGTTGAGAATTTTGTCAATAAAAAAGTCTTCCGTTGGAAGATTAAAAGGAAGACTTTTTTGAAACGCATTTAACGGAAAGTACTATATTAAGGAAATTTATGCTTTCCTATGGCTTATAAAAAAAGCCCTCGATACCTCAAGGTGCTTTAAGCAACAGCTTCGATAAGCGTACGAAAGAGCTTTTTGTTTTCGACACAATTATACACAATAAAAAGGCTTATGACAGATGCCGATTCGATGGAATGCTGTACATCATTTTGAAAGCTTGGAATATTATTCTTATATCGGGAGAACAAATGATCAAACAACGCTGAAATGGTCTCTTTATTGTCACCGAGGTTAGAAATATAACTAGCGAGCTTCTTAGGTGCCTCTTTAGCATTTTTGAAGTGTCCGTGCAAAGTACTTTCGTATTTTAAATGGGCCCAGATATTATCCCGGTAAATCTCTTTATCATTGTGAGCTAAACAGAAGTAATCTGCAATAAAATGAGTGATGACACCTAACTGAATGGAAAAGTGCTTGATGTATTCTTTATCATAAATAAAAGGTGCTGAAGCCAGTTTATATATTTCATCTTCAATAAAATGGATAGAATCTTCGTGATAGTGTGGAATTTTGAACAGTCTTGGTACAATATCCGGCTTGATGCTGCCGTAGATTAAAAACCTCTTATCTAAGTTGATGTTAAGGTGATCCCGGACATTTTCATATATATGTTCTGCTATAATCTTGTGACTTTGGATTAGCAATCGAATCAAACCTTTCATCATATATTTTGGCATACACAGTGTACATTCTATCAACTTCATTATCACATTTTCGTGGTTTCTCATATACGGCATTTCTGTTATATGCATGTAAAGTATTTATTAAATTGCCTCCCAACCAGAACATCAGCGTCATATAATGGTAGAAAGGAGGCGTATAGGGATGTCAGAACAAAAAAATAATCTATACCTGTATGATAGAAATGCAGCCATAGTCTATGCAAAAACATGGGCTTTAGGGAGAAATAAACGATATACTGACTTTGAAAAAATGGGGGGAGATTGTACGAATTTTGCTTCCCAGGTGATTTTCGCAGGGGGATGCCCGATGAATTACAGCAGATATGGGTGGTATTTCAATTCCTTAAGGGATAGGGCACCGGCATGGACCAGTGTGAAGCATTTGTATCAATTCTTGACAAGCAGCAAGGCCATAGGTCCGCAAGGAATAGAAACAGACATCCATGGAATTGAAGTAGGTGACATCGTTCAACTTAACTTTGGACATGACGAAATCTTTGATCATTCTCCTGTTGTTATTGAAATAAAGTCTGGTAAAAGGGCGTTGAATAAAATTATGATTGCGGCCCATTCCATTGATCGAATCAATTATCCTTTATCCAATTATCTCTTCGACAAAATTAGATTTATTCATATACTAGGTTATAGGAAGTAAAGAAAGAAAATCATGGCAATGTTATGATATAATGTATGTTGGTTGTCTAATGAAAAGATAATTTGGCGACAATATAAATAAATATATATGAGAGGGACAAGCCTATGCGTGTATTATTAACCACATTAAATTCAAAGTTTATTCATTCAGCCTTAGCCCTTCGCTATTTGAAAAGTTATTGTAAAAATGATGGCTTCGATATTTCCATTGAGGAATACACTATCAATCATGATCCCGACTATGTTCTTGGGGAAATCTATAAAAACAGATATGGTGTTGTATGCTTTTCATGTTATATCTGGAATATCACGATGATTCACGGCATTGTGAGAAATCTAAAAAAAGTAAAGCCAAACTTGATCATTGTCTTGGGGGGGCCAGAGGTAAGTTATGACCCCGTACAAATCATGGAAGAAAATCAGAGCATTGATTATATTATTTCAGGAGAGGGAGAAAGAACCTTCAAAGAATTAATGGGGTATATTATAGATAATAAAGGAAAGTTGGAAGAAATCCGAGGAATTGCTTATCGGCATCATGGTAACGTTCTAAAAAATCAAGAGAGGGAACTGATTGAAAACCTCGATGAGATTCCTTCACCCTATAACGCGGCATTAAAGGAATATGAGAATCGAATTATCTACTATGAAAGTTCAAGAGGATGTCCCCATAATTGTAGTTACTGCCTGTCTTCCACCATGAAAGGCGTTCGATTCTTTTCAATAGAGAGAGTCAAACAGGATCTTCAGCTTTTTATCAAAGAAAGGGTAAAGCAGGTCAAATTTGTCGATAGAACCTTCAATGTGAAAAAGAAACACAGTCTGGAGATAATGAAGTATATAGCTCAGCATGATAATGGATACACAAATTTTCATTTCGAAATAACAGCTGATTTACTGGACGAAGAAATCTTAGACTTTCTAAGTACAGTGAGGGAAGGGCTGTTTCAATTTGAAGTTGGTGTTCAAACAACCTACGATAAAACAATGGCTGCCATTGAACGGAAGGTAGATTTCAGTATATTGAGTAAAGCTGTTACACAGATATCTTCCTTTAGAAATATTCATCTACATCTAGACTTAATAGCCGGACTTCCGTATGAAGACTATGAACGGTTTAAGCACTCTTTTGACGATGTATATCTACTTAAACCTGAGAAATTACAATTGGGATTCTTAAAGCTGCTTAAAGGTGCAGGTATAAGGGAGAATGCAAAAAGTCATGGCTATATCTTTAGAGATGAAGCGCCATATGAAGTTTTAGCCAGCGATTATATCTCCTATGAAGAATTACTAAAGCTTAAGACGATAGAAGAATTGGTAGAAAGTTATTATAATTCTCATGGATTTGACCATAGTCTGAAGTTTTTATTGGCCAATCATTATAATAGACCTTCTGACTTCTATGAGACACTGGCTGATTATTGGGAAGATCATGGGTATCAGCACGCAGCACACAACAGAACACAACTATATGAGATTCTACTACAGTTTTATAAGGGGTATAAATTCCCCTATTATGAATTATTTGAAGAAATCATGAAATTTGATTTTTTATTACAAGGAAAAGCTTCTCTACCAAACTTTTTTGTACATATTGAAACAGAAGACTTTAAAAACCGCTGCCATCGTTTTCTTCAATCAGAAGAAAATGTACAAAAATATCTGCCTGTTTATGAAAGTATACCGGCAAAGCAAATGATTAAGAAGGTTCACTTTGAGTGCTTTTCATATGACATACTTGAGGTTATAGATCAGCCGTGTACATTTTACAACGAAAAGAAACTAACAACCATATTATTTGATTACGATATTGAACATAAAGTTTTTCAAAAATCCAAGTGGTTTAAGATTGAATTATAATTGATCATCAAGAGGACGATAAGAAGGTGGCGCAATCAGCCACCTTTTTTGAATAATTACATAGAATATTCACTACCTGTGAAGATATAGAAAAATATGTGAGGGTACACCATTATGTTTTGCAGAATAGGGAAAAATAGTAGGGAAAATGATGAAAAGGTGATAAAATGAAGAACAAATATTTTTTAAAAACACTTGCATTATCTTTTGTACCTCTAATTATGGTACTGGGAAATTCCATGCTTATTCCTGTTTTTACAGATATCAAAAGAGAATTGGGCATTAACCAGTTGCAGGCCAGCTTGTTGATTAGCTACTTTTCTTATGCTGCAGCTTTATGTATTCCTTTTCTAGGCTTCCTATCCGATCGTATAGGCCGAAAAAAAATATTGATCCCATCCTTAATGATCTACGGAATCGGTGGAGGGATTTCTGGACTTTCCAGTATATTCTCTTCTGATCCCTATTCTTTGATACTTGTGGGAAGGATTATACAGGGAATCGGAGCGGCAGGGACATCGCCTATTGCAATGGCCATGATAAGTGATATGTTTACGGATACAGAAAGGAGCAAAGCTTTAGGAATGATTGAAGCTTCCAATGGTATTGGTAAAATTATTAGCCCAATTTTAGGATCCTTAATAGCTGTCATCGCATGGTATTTGATTTTTTTCTCATATTCGATACTAACTATACCAGCAGCTGTTTTAATTTGGTATATTATTAAAGAGGAAGGAAGCCATGGGGAGCAGAAACCTCTCGGTATCTATTTTAAAGAAATACATAGTCTGGTAGGTAAAAAAGGACTGTCCATCGTGTTATGCTTTCTTACTGCATTTATTGGTTTGTTTGCTCTTTATGGTATACTATCAAATATCACGGATTTTTTACATATTGGAAATAAGAGCAAGCTGATTCATAAGGGATTTATCGTGGCCTTTCCGCTGCTATTGATGTCGATTTTCTCATTTTGGTCGGGGGCTTATTTGAAGAAGAAGGTATATCTATTTAAAAAATCTGTTGTAATCAGCCTATTGCTGTGCAGCCTCGCTATTTTTCTTATTCCACGGCTTGCATCATTTCCACAGCGAATGATGATTGTTGTTGTAATTAGTATAGCTGTTGGAGTCGTTCTAACATGCTTGAATACCCTGGTAACAAGCAGTGTCCCACCGGGGAAACGGGGCGTGATAACAGCATTCTATAACAGTTTCCGGTTTCTAGGTATCGCGTCCGGACCGGTTTTCTTCAGTAATCCGTCAGTATTCAGAGGAAAAGCAATTATCCTTGCAGTATTAATAATCTTTTTATCATTGCTTTTTCATTTATTTGTTAAATCAGAAGAACTATTGGAATATTTTTCTACGAAAAAAAATATATAGTATTTTGTTATGAATTAGAGGAGATTTACAAATATAAGCAGAAGTATTACAAAAAAATTGAAGTCGGGTGATAGTTTGAATAGGGTATTGATACATCATAATCATAAAAAAGAAAGTATCGATGTAAAAAATCAATTGATTAATTTATTAGAAGAAAAAGGATTTATTATAACGGAAGACCAGCCTGAATTGATTATGGTAATAGGTGGAGATGGTACGATGCTTAGTGCTATCAGACTATATAAGTTTTATAATAAGCCTTTTGTAGGAATTAATACCGGAACATTAGGCTTTTTACCTACTGTATCACCTGAGTCAATGGGGACATTCCTCAACCGTGTAAAAAATAACCGCTATTATATTCAGAAATACCCCCTGCTGAAAGCAAAGGCAAAAACGGTGGAAGGCGATATCATCGAAGACTATGGATTCAATGAAGTCGTGATTAAACATCTTGAACCAAAGTTGATGGAGGCCAAAATATATGTTGATGATAAACCTTTTAACTTTTTTACAGGAGATGGATTCATCATCAGTACGCCCATGGGAGCAACCGGCTACGGCATTTGGGCAGGCGGTGTAGCGATTCACTCTGATTTACAGGCGTATCAGCTTATTCCTATACATGCCAATGATAATAGCATGAATAGACCTATTAAGATTCCCATTATCGTACCATTGGAAACAAAAATGAAATTTGAAATCATTAAAGCTGATAAGCGGGAGGTAATTGTTGCTTGTGACGGCGTCAAAATGTCAAACCACTATATTGCTGAATTAGATGTTGCGGCGGCTGAAATTAGCATATCCATTTTAAGAACGGAAGAATTTGATTACTTTGAATATTTTAAAAAGAAAATTGTTGATAAAGGAGAATTCCGTACGATTCATGGATTCAAATCAATATAATTAAGGATGGAGGAAAATTTGTGTTTGAAGTAATGGAAGTTTATATAAAAAATAGAGCTGACCAAGTCGTATTTTTGCAGCTTAAAGAAGGTGGTTTAGGTGGACTTGAGAGATTTCAGTATCTTGAAGGACTGCCTATACCTATCCTAGTTAATGAACTTGCCGATCTTGTTAAGAATAAGGATGGACAGCAGGACATCCCTTTAGCCAGTATAGCAAGGGGTATGGTATTTCTGATGGGTTTAGATAAAGAATTTAAGCATCTTTCTCTTTATAAGAGATTTCTTTATGATTTTGATGAACAGATAGAAGACTATATTGCATATGAGGGAATTAAATTGGCGGAGCAGGGGGAACTCTATACTGCCCTTATCTATTTCCATAGCCTTGTGCAATTAAATAAAGATAACCTCAATGGGGTGTATAACTATGGACGCTGTTGTTATGATATTGCAGAAAAATCTCATGAGGCGAAGGTTAAGTCTGATTTTACGAAGGAAGCTACCGCGGTATTCGAGCTGTTGGCTGAAGAATTCCCAGAGTTTTCAGCATCCCACTACTATCTTGGCTTTTTATATGCAAAGCAAAAAATGTTTAAGAAGGCACAGCTAACGTGGGAAGAATGTTTAGGAATCGGAATCGATGAGGATAAAGAGGAAGAAATTCGGAAACAATTAATAGGCATAAGGGATCAAATACAATATGAAGAAGGCTATACACTGGCATTAGGGGGGCATCCGGAAAAAGGTCTTGAAAAACTGATACCACTACTTGAAAAGTATCATGATTGGTGGAATCTTACGTTTCTAATTGGATTTGCCTATCGACAGTGCGGGAATTATACGGAAGCGATTAGGTATCTGGAAAAAGTCCTAACCATGGTTCCCAATCAAGTAGACACTTTAAATGAACTGGGAATATGCTATGCGTCCATTGGAGAAATGGGTAAGGCTGAGATGTTTCTTAAAAAAGCCCTTGTTGAAAAAGCCAATGACAGCGAAATTATATGTAATCTTGGAATGGTTTATATGGAAATGGATCGATATGATGAGGCCGAAGAGATCTTTGAAGAATCTCTTAGAATCAACCCTGATGATGAGGTCACGAAGCAATGTATCGAAGAATTGAAGAAAAGAATGAACGGTATCTAGTCTCACCTGATGAGCTGCTCTAAAAAATTTTCAGAGCAGTTCATCACACCAGATTAAGTGAAGAAGAAAGGAAAGATATAAAAGTATAGAAGGTACTCGTGTTCTTGCTAAATTTGCAGCATTGTTACTAAATTTGTAGCAATCTTATTAGAATTATTATATAATTATCTTGTAATCGTCTAGATTCGGTAATTATATTTTTCAACAAACTACTGGAAATGAAATGCGCATGTTGCGGATTTTTTTTACCTAGCGCTTATTAAAAAATTGTAAGCTTCAACATAAATTTTTTATTTGAGGAGTGATAAAAATGATAAAAGATTTTCAACAGCTTTTGAAGGTTGCTAAGGAACAAAAAACAATGAAAATGGCTATTGCAGCAGCACAAGATGAAGAAGTTTTGGTTGCTGCATGCAATGCTGCAGAAATGGGTATTGTTGAACCAATTCTCGTTGGGGACGTTTGTAAAATTGATGAAATTGCGAAAGAGCATCAACTAGATATCAGTAAATATCAGATGATCGATCAGAAGGAATTAGACCAGGCAGCACGAACGGCCGTGGAACTTGTAAGTACAGGACAGGCTGATTTTGTGATGAAGGGAATCTTAGACACATCTATATTGTTAAAAGCAGTATTAGACAAGGAAATTGGTTTAAGAACAGACAGCCAGTTAAGCCATGTAATGTTGTATAAAGTAGAAAGCTATCCTAAAATGCTATTTCTGACAGATGGAGGAATGAATATTGCCCCATCACTGGAGGAAAAAGTGAAAATCTTAAAAAATGCAGTTCGAGTTGCAAAAGCCATAGGAATCGAAAATGTTAAAGTAGCATGTTTGGCAGCGAAAGAGAAAGTAGATCCTAAAATGCCGGCTACCGTAGATGCAGAACAATTAAAGAAGATGGGAGAAGAGGGTATATTCGGCAAAGGTGTAATTGTTGACGGTCCTTTAGCTTTCGATTTAGCTATTTCTAAAGAAGCAGCTCAAATAAAGAAATTTGATAGCGAAGTAGCAGGCGATGCAGATGTACTGCTAGTACCTGCAATTGAGGTGGGTAATGGTATCGGGAAAGCGTTGACATACCTGGCTAACTCCGATTCAGCAGGTATTATTATGGGTGCTAAAGCACCGGTTGTATTGGTATCCCGTGCGGATACCCATGAAGTCAAATTAAATTCTATTGCTCTTGGAAGTGTTATTGCATCGAATAAATAATACTGATTTTGAGGAGCGTGAAAAAATGAAACAATTCTTAACTGGCAACGAGGCCATTGCAAGAGGAGCCTATGAAGCCGGCGTTACTTTTGCTTCAGCATATCCTGGAACACCTAGTACAGAAATTTTAGAAAATATTGCGCCTTTTAAAGAAAATATTTATGCAGAATGGGCTCCCAATGAAAAAGTTGCCCTAGAGGTAGCTATTGGCGCATCTATTGCAGGCGCTAGAACTCTTGCGGCTATGAAGCATGTAGGCGTAAACGTGGCAGCAGATCCTCTATTTACCTATGCTTATACAGGAGTAAACGGAGGACTGATATTGGTTTCTGCTGATGATCCAGGTATGCATAGCTCTCAGAATGAGCAAGACAATAGATATTATGCGAAGTTTTCCAAAGTAGCGATGATTGAACCAAGTGATAGTCAAGAAGCTAAGGACTTTGTCAAAGCTGCATTGGAAATCAGTGAGGAATATGATACACCTGTATTATTCAGAGCAACTACAAGAATATGTCACAGTAAAGGTCTTGTGGAGTTCGGTGATAGAGTAGAAGTAGGCATCAAACCCTATACAAAAAACATACCTAAATATGTTGCTACACCAGCAAACGGAAGAGTACTTCATGTTAAGGTAGAAGAAAGATTAAAACAGCTTGAAGCATTTAGTAACGAAACAGAATTGAATAAGGTTGAGTGGAATGACAAAAAAGTTGGTATTATAACTTCTGGTGTTGCTTATCAATATGCGAAAGAGATTTTCGGAGATACGGCATCTTACTTGAAGCTTGGATTTACTCATCCACTGCCAATGAAAAAGATAAAAGCGTTTGCTGAACAAGTAGAGACACTGTACGTAATTGAGGAATTAGAGCCTTATATAGAAGAACAAATGAAGGCTGCTGGTATTCAATGTATTGGTAAGGATGTCATTCCACGAATAGGAGAACTTAATCCAGATATTATTTCAAAAGCCATATTAGGCGTTGAACGACCAGTTATTGAAGTGAGTGAAGCATCCGTTGTTGGTCGCCCGCCAACCATGTGTGCAGGATGTCCACATCGAGGCTTCTTCTATATGCTGGCAAAGAAGAAAAATGTCATGATAACCGGAGATATCGGATGTTATACATTGGGATCAGCAGAGCCTCTATCTGCTATGGATACATGTATCTGTATGGGAGCGAGTATTAGTGCGGGTCATGGCGCCCAAAAAGCATTCTCTTTTAATGGCATTGATAAGAAAGTGGTAGGCGTAATCGGTGATTCTACCTTCTTCCATTCAGGGGTTACGAGTTTGATGGATATTGTCTATAATAAGGGCACAGCGGTGACTGTCATCTTGGATAATCGAATTACAGGTATGACTGGACATCAGGAGAATCCAGGAACAGGCTATACACTGCAAGGAGAAAAAACCCATGCGATCAATATATCTCTTCTGTGCGAAGCGGTGGGTGTAAAGAAAAAAAATATCTTTATTATTAATCCGTTGGAATTGGACGCATGCAAAAAGGCAATTGATGATGCACTAAATGCAGCTGAACCTACCGTTATCATTACCGAATGGCCATGTGTTTTGAAAAAACCGACAGCGGAAGATATTGAAAGATTCGGCAGCAAAAAAATTATTTGCAAGGTAGATGCTGAAAAGTGTAAGGCATGTAAAGTATGTACAAAAACAGGTTGCCCAGCCATATCATTTGATGAGAAAGCAAAGATTGATAGTACAATGTGTGTAGGCTGTGATGTATGTCTTCAAGCTTGCCCATTTGATGCAATTGTAAAGGCGGGTGAATAATATGATAGATATTAAAAACATATTATTGGTAGGCGTTGGTGGTCAAGGTATCATTTTGGCCAGTAAAATTCTATCAGAGGGCTTAATTAGTGCGGGATATGATGTAAAAATGTCAGAAGTTCACGGTATGGCCCAACGGGGAGGAAGTGTGACAACACAGGTGAGATTTGGGAAAAAAGTTTACTCTCCGATCATTGGGAAAGGCCAGGCAGATATTATTGTTGCTTTTGAAAAAATGGAAGCCTTAAGATGGATGGATCATTTAAAGGTTGGCGGAAAAGTTATTGTGAACGATTATGAAATTCCATCGGCTCCGATTTTGGTGGGGACAGCAAAATACCCTCAAAATGTAATTGAGGTTTTAAAAGAAAAAGCAGATACAACGATTTTTAAAGCAGCTGAAATTGCAAGGGAACTTGGAAATACGAGAACAATGAATGTTGTTATGACTGGCGCACTGGCAAAAGCGATGGGTCTTGATGAAGTTGATTGGGAAGACGTTGTGCGCAGCAATGTAAAAGAAAAGTTTATAGATATTAATATTGAAGCTTTTAGAAAAGGATTAGAGCAGATGTAAGGAAATGAATTATCAAAGCCCTCTTCCAAGAAGCGTAGGGGGCTTTATATATTCCTTAATATACCATTAAAATAAATGTTGCATTCCACTATCCGATGTGATATATTATCACTTGTCCCTTTGAAGGGGCAGGAACTAAGAAGTAGAAACAATTACCATTTGACATGAACTTGGATTCATGGTAAGATATCTTTTGTCGCCGCTTCAAGGCAGCAGCTAAAAACTGCCAGAAAAAAGTGGTTGACAATCGATGCGAAATATGATAATCTATAAAAGTCGCCGAAACACGACGACAAGAAAAATTTGGTCTTTGAAAACTAAACAGTGTAAGAAATTAAGCCAGCAACAAAACGCAAAGCGTAAACCAATCAATTTTTTATTGAG
>JBMOKU010000038.1:0-7478 GCA_049324315.1 Bacillota bacterium
ATGCAACATTTTTAGTATAATGTTACATCGACATGTAAATTATTCCATATTTTTATTTTTCTATGCAATAAAAAATAGCTTCCTTATGATTAGGGAAGCTATTTTTTATGAATTTCACATCGTTTACATCTTTCGTTAGTCCTTGTAATCCTATCCAGAAGTTTATCAAACTTTGCCAATCCCACCGGATCAGTAACCTGTTGTCCTGAGTTGTAGAAAGTAATTTTTCCTCTGCCATCATGAATACGGTTCATGTCTGCTAAAATACTTTTCAAATGATTAACCGTGCCAATAGCTCCGTCAATAATATCAATATCATCTGGAACAATTTTTTCTATCATATCCTTATAAAACGGAAAATGAGTACAGCCTAACACAATAGTCCCGTATTCATCCATATCATATTGTAGTAGTTGAGCCTTCAAGTATGGCAGCACGATTTCCTCACGGAATTCTCCACTTTCACAGAATTCCACCAGTTCAGAAAGTGGCAGCAAATCAATGATATGCTCATCATCTACTCTAGCAATGAGGTTTTTAAGCTTTTCTTCCTTTAACGTTAGCTGTGTCGCCGTTACCAAAACCCGTTTATTCTTATTTCTGCTCTTTTCTACCGCAGGCTTTACCGCAGGTTCCATTCCTATAATGGGAATATTATATTGTTTTCTTAAGTCCTCAATAGCCGCACTGGTGGCTGTATTACAGGCAATAACAACCGCTTTAACACCCTGCTGCACAATAAACTCAACAGCTTCAAATATATATTTTCTTACTACTTCCTTTGGTTTAACACCATAAGGAACATTCATCGTATCCGCATAATATATATAATCTTCATCAGGTAATATCCTCAACGCCTCATGCAATACCGTAAGCCCACCAATACCGGAATCAAAAAATCCTATCTGCAAAACCAATTCCTCCCTGCTTTTTCATTCATGGACACAATTCATACACATGATAAATTATATCGTAAATTTTAAAAATTTGAAAGGAGACTATATTTATCACACCAAATACGTTACATCCGCTGCGTCACGGGGACAGTTCCATCCCAGAAGCACCGGACGCGCAATGCGCGCCCCTACAGGAAACGCTAGTGGTCTGTCCAGCCTAAAAGTATAGATGAATTCGCGAGGATTTTTCCGCAAGGCAAGGCGGAGGAGGTGCGCATATCGAGAATATGCAAACCGACGACAACGCAGTATTGTGGAAAAAGACCGCGAAGGCATTCATGGTTTTAGGCTTGATAGACCACTAAAACTGTCCCCATGCTCCGCTACTTTATGACTGACTGTAATATACTTGGCGCTATTTATATAGCCTACATATCTATTTCCCCATAAGCTCTCTTCTTCACCATATACATGGCACCAATCATTCCCGGATCAGATAGCTGAGCCAGTTCGATCTTAATTTTTCCTCGCATCACTTCATAAATATATTGTTCAAATTTTGCTCTTACTTTCTCTAGAAAACCCGGTACTGATACGGCCACACCGCCACCTAGTATAAAAATATGAGGATCAATTACATGGGCAATTGCTGCCATCCCCCGGCCTAAAGCATCTAGAGCCGCCTCTGTAATCTCCAACGCATCCGGATTTCCCTCCGCAGCCAAGCTGAATACTTCATGGGCTTGTCGAATATGCAATCCTTTTTCCTCTGCCATCCTCATAATACCGGTGCCACTTGCCATTCCTTCTAAAGAACCCGGGTTCAAAAAGCTGTGCCTTACGCCATTTTCTTTAATAATGATATTGCCAATTTCTCCTGTATTCCCCGTGGCTCCGGAAATGATCTCTCCATTGATGCATAAGCCTCCACCAACCCCGGTGCTAACCGTAATATAGTACACGATAGGATAGTCTTTACCCGCTCCTTCTAAGCTCTCTGCCAACGCAGCAACATTTGCATCATTCTCAATAAAACAGGGAACTTTGAAATAGTCTGTCAACATATCCCCCAATGGAATATTATCCCATCCAGGAAGATTCACTGGATTTTGTACAATACCCTGATATGGATCCAGTGGTCCGGGCATTCCGATGCCGATACCTTTAATCTCATCCTCATCCTTAATTTCAGTAATCATGCCCTTAAGCTTTTCTATAACATGTTCCGGTCCTTTTACAACCTCCGTTAATTTCTTTTGCTCCCTTAAAAGTATCCCTGCATCATTCAGCAATCCTACACGAACATTCGTGCCTCCCAAGTCTACCCCTATCCAATAACGCTCTTTCATCCCCATCATCCCTTTCGTGATGTATTTCAAATATCACATATATCCTAATCACCTGTAATTTTTAATTTACCAGTTTGTCTATTATTCTGCAATATCTCTTTCAAGTTTTAAATGGCGAAAAGAAAAAACCGGTAGACCGGTTCTTTCTCAATTCAAAGGTTCATCGAATTAGATTTTGAATTTCTTTATGTTTTTACGCAGCTGCTGAGCCAACTCCGACAATGTTTTTGCCGATTGAGTTATGCTCTGTACCATTGCGGACTGTTCTTCCACTGTTGCAGCAACCTGTTGGGTCCCAGCTGCCGTTTCTTCAGAAATGCTTGCTATTTCTGTAATGGCTTCACTAACACCCGCTGCGTTATTGTTTAGTGTATCAGCCGCCTCGGAGAATGCTTCCGTATTGTTTGCTATTGTCATGACTGCTTCAGAAATATTTTGAAAAGCCGTTACAGTTTCTTCCAGGGCCTGTTCTTGCTCATTAACGATCATCTCTGTTTTGTCCATTTCAGAAACAGCATGGGATATGCTTATTTGAACCTCACTAATCAAGTGACTTATTTTTTCCGCAGAAGCACCAGACTGTTCTGCCAGCTTTCTTACTTCATTGGCTACTACAGCAAAGCCTTTACCCATTTCTCCTGCTCGTGCAGCTTCAATAGCCGCATTAAGTGCTAATAGGTTGGTTTGTTCAGAGATTCCCCTTATGGTCTCCAGAATCTCTCCTATTTCATTGGACTTGTGAGAGAGCTGTGAAACTGCATCAGCTACCTTCAGGGCTGCTTGTCTGTTCTCTGACATTTTTTCTACCTGATATTGAACAGACTGTTCCCCATAATTTACCATTTCCTTTGCTTTTTGTGTCAGCTTTTCCGTTGTGCTAATATCTGCTGAAATACTTTCCACCATGTTTACAATTTCGCTGATTCTGTAGCTGCCTTTTTCAGATGAAACTGCTTGTTCCGAAGCACCCTCGGCAAGCTCTGATATGGTTAGTGCAGTCTGTTCAGAACCTTTGCTCAATTCATCCAAAGCTTTATTGATCGTATCAAGGGTTGTATACGTTAATTCCTCATTATGTTTTATTTCTTCAATCAAACTTTTCATCTCGGCAGCCATATCATTGATCGTTGCAGCAATATCGCCCAGTTCATCCTTTTGATATATTTCAACGGGTTTCGTGAAATCATATGCTGCAATTCTTTTTATATATTCATCAATTTTATTTAGGTTTTTTCTCAAAGGATTTATAATCGTCATGATTAAAAGTAAAGATATAGCACCTAGTATTATGGTTGCAATGACAATCTTATTTCGAAAAGCAGCTTTTTCAGCCTCAAGGTCGTCAATGTATATACCGCTTCCGATTACCCACTGCCATGGTCCAAAACCCTTTACATAGGACATTTTGGGCTGCGGGTCATCTTTACCCGGTTTTTCCCAGTAATACTTAACAACACCTTCTCCTTTTTGTTTGACCGTATCAACGAATGCAGGAAATATTTTTAATCCATTCTCATCTTCCATATTTTTATAGTTATTTCCATCCATTTCGGGTTTTATGGGATGCATAATTATATTACTTTCATAATCATTTATCCAAAAGTAACCATCTGTTCCAAACCTAAAATCACCAATTGTGTGTTTTGCCATTTCCTTTGCTAGTCCTTCCGTAATGATGCCTTCTTTGTATTGATCATAATAGCCTTGAATTGAGCTGTGCGCCGTTTCAACGAGATTCTTCATTTTATCGACGGTCCTCGCTTCGATGGAACGGTTGACCGTAGGTATAATATATATACCCACCAAACAAGCAAAAGCAGTAAGTAAAAATACATAAAGAAGAATAATTTTGTGTTTAAGTTTCATATGTTTCATAGTCTTCCCTCCCTTATTTTCTTTAACTACTCCGACTAGAATTACCATTAAATTTTTACACATTTGTTGCTGCCTATCTATATAATCAGAATATTAGAAAGATTTAATGATAACAAGTGTTAATAATTGCTTTTGCAGGGATTAACAGGGTTATGACTAAAGTCTTCTGTGCAAAAACTTAAATGATCGGTATTTGGTGGATATATACCCCAATCTCGAAGTTCTAATTCTTAAGACAGAAAATTTTTCTTAAAACATTATGAATACGCCTTAATCTCCTTTTGTATTAATGAAATACAAATAAGGACGACACCATCGTCGTCCTTATTTATTAAAACCTTCTTTAATTCGAACATTTATAGAAGCTTAACCTAACATTTTGGGCAGATCCGCCTTAGCGTCTCCACTGATCAACTGTAGATTGAATGTATCTTGTAAGACCTTCAGTACACCAGGTGTTACAAATTTCGGTGCGCTTGGCCCGATATATATGTTCTTAACACCTAGACTAAACAGTCCCAGTAAAATAGCAACGGCTTTTTGTTCAAACCATGAAAGTACAATAGTCAGTGGAAGATCGTTGACAGTACATCCAAATGCATCGGCCAATGCTATGGCGATTTTAGCTGCTGAGCCAGAGTTGTTGCACTGTCCAAGATCGATATACCTTGGGATGTCTGTTCCCGGCACTGTTCCAAAATCGATGTCATTAAATCTGAATTTACCGCAGGAAGTCGTTAAAATAATAGCTTCTTTTGGCAAGGAATTTGCTAATTCTCTATAATAGTCTCTACCCTTTGTAGGCGCATCACAGCCGGCAATAAGAAAGAATCGCTTGATCTTCCCTGCTTTGATAGCATCAATAATTTCCGGTGCAATATCTAATACCGTATTGTGATGGAAACCTGTAGTTACGGTTTTATCAGACTGTATATTCGCCTTTGGAAGGGATAACGCCTTGTTGATAATTGGTGTAAAATCATCGTTTTCAATCTTTTGTACCCCTTCAAGTCCTGCAGTTCCGTATGTCCACATTCTGTCTGAATAACTTCCTTTGATTGGCATTAGACAGTTTGTTGTACCTAAAATGGCTCCCGGGAATTCTTCAAATAATTTTCGTTGATCATACCATGCCTTACCAACATTCCCTTTTAGATGGGGGAACATTTTTAGTTTAGGATATCCATGGGCAGGAAGCATCTCTGAATGGGTATAGATGTTTATCCCCTTTCCTTCCGTTTGCTTCAATAATTCCAGTAATGCATGGAGATTGTGACCGGTAACCAGTATACTATGCCCTTCAACTTTATCCTGACTTACTGTAATAGGTGTTGGTACACCCAGATGAGATGTATGGGCTCTATCTAATATATCCATGATGTTAACTGTGGCCTGACCAACCTTCATGGCCATTTGGATATGTTCTTCCAAGTTAAAGTTTGAATTTGTCAACGTTGTATATAACGCTTCTTGTGTAATTTTATTTACTTCTTCCATTTCCTTTGGATCCACGCCCAGTTCTTTTGCATGGGTTGCATAGGCCGCGATGCCCTTTAGTCCAAAGATAATAATATCCTGCAAGCTGGCAATATCAGGGTTTTTACCACAAACACCAAACTTTGTACAGCCTGTTACCGGTGTTTGCTCACATTGATAGCAAAACATCGGATGTGGTTCATTTACTTTATTCTCTTCTTGTTTATTTTTAAATAATCCAAACACAGTTCATTCGCCCCTCTTTCTTGATTTAATCTGTTATTATCATAACGTAATCCGGCGAATTTCCCTGTGATATATATCACGATCAAAATTGATTTTCATCACAAAATCGATATTTTCTTAACACGGATAAATCGGTAAAATAGCCTTCTGCTCTTCCAAAAACTTAAAAGAGACACCTCTAATAGAGATGTCCCTTAAGTCTTACCTTCCTATATCTTATCTGTCAAGTCCTCTACAGCTTTCTTTCTAAATTGTTCCACATCATTTGTCAGTGTATCGTTATTCTCTTCCAAAGTATCCATAAACGTACTTATAGATTTTAACAATTTACTATCGCTGCCCGTACGTATAGCATTAAGATAAGCTTGTTTTGCTTCGGGTACTAATGTTTTTGAATCATAGTTGAAAAGCGGTGTATTATTTGCACCATAGAAAACTATGGTAACATATTTTTTGTAAAGCTCCTTAATATCATTGGTTTTTATAGAATCGGTATATTGATGGAGAAACTTTTCCTGTCCTAATGCTCTTTTCAGAACCTCTTCCCAGCTGATTATCAGTGCAGCATCTTTTAGTGGAACTACCCCTGATTCAACTGCCATGATGTCAATATATTCTCTCATATCATCTGTCACGTAAACACTGTATCTTTTATAAAATTCATAGTCAACGATTGGAAAAAAAGTTCCTTCGGCCGTTTCAACCTTAAACCCACTGTTTCTGGTTTCTTTCAATAGATCTGCTGCCGCCCCATCTTTCATATCTTTTATTTGGTTTAGTTCTGAAGTAGATTTATTTTCATTGATCATATTCTGCTGCATATCTTCACGCGTAAACTTTTCTTCTATTTGGGGCAGATAGTTTTTTTGCATTTCTTCCAGTTCAGATACCATTATGGAAGCATTATCTTTAGAAAGGAGAGGTATGTTGTTATCTATATATTCTATAACCTCTGTCAATTGACGACCTTCCTTTATCATATTATATAATTCGTCTATCATTTTTTTCTGCTGTTCATCCGATAGATCATCCGGTTTTTCCGTGAGCTTCTCTTTCACATCTTCACCATTCAACCCATCATTTTGTTTGTTTACAAAAGTACATCCTCCTTGCGCAATTATTACGAAAACCAATAACAATGCAACCATTACTTTTCTGAACTTCAATGATACTTCCTCCTGACTTTATTTGATTTGTATACCATGAAATATCTGTTTTATTGATTCCCATACGACCCATATTAACAGATATTTCACGCTTTTGGCCATATACCTTGTCCTTTATCCGGCATAGGCAATCCCCACAACAATTATATAGACGAATTTTCTACTTGAAAAGTTTCACTTCATTAAATTATTTTTACCCAATAACCTATACTATACGCTATTTTATCCAAAAAGTAGACATAAAAAAAGCATATGCAATCATGGTTTCATCCATGCTGCGTATGCTTTTTAACCTATATAAGTTGTAATAAATATATTACATCCGCTACGCCACGGGGACAGTTCGAGACCACTGAAAAACGATGTAAATAAATGTAAGTCATTAAGTATTAATTGAATAAAAAAGCAAAAACCCCCTTAATTTGGTATAATGGAGTTGACAAGAAACCATAACCAAAAGGGGGATTTGC
>JBMOKU010000039.1:0-69109 GCA_049324315.1 Bacillota bacterium
ACTTACTATTAAATTGTACTTTTTTGTTATCAAAATTAATATTAGCAAAGAAGTAGTATTATGCTAGGAGAAATGGATTTTAAAAGGCTACTTTTTCAGTGGTCTCGACCAGTCCCCAAGTCTTGCCCTTTCTGCTCAAATAGCTTGAGTTTTTCAGCAGATTCGATTAGTCCCCAAGTCTTGTCTCCAGCCTACTCTTCCAACCTTGGCGTAAGGTTTATATTCTCCGAATGTTTCTGATCTAACTGCTTCAACTCCATATAGAGCCATGTTCCGGTTAACAAGGATGAAAGAAAATCTGCAGCAGGTCCTGCCATCAGAATTCCGTCAAGGCCAAAATATCTTGGCAAGATCAATATGGCAGGAATCAGAATCAATACTTGCCTTGATAAGCTCAAGAACATAGACTGCTTTGGTTTACCAACGGCTTGAAAATAGTTGGAGCTGACAATTTGAAATCCTATAATAGGTAAACAAAGGAGGAACATTTTCAATCCCTTTGCACCAAATGCAATCAGTTCAGGATCTTTATCATTAAACAAACGAATCAATTGTTCAGGGAAGAGTCTGGTGCCGATAAATCCAATGGTCACAATGACAGTAGCCGCCATAATAGCTAATTTCAATGCTTCTTTCACTCTATCAAACTTTTGTGCCCCGTAATTATATCCGATAATCGGCTGAGATCCTTGATTAATGCCAAAGATAGGCATAAGGATCAGCAGCACGATACTGTTAATAATCCCCATTGCCGATATAGCCACATCGCCACCATAATACTGCAAGCTTTTATTTAAAATAATCGTAAGCACACTGGCAGCGATTTGCATAGCAAAGGGTGCAGATCCAATAGCAAAAATATTCAACACGATACTCATTTGCAGTTTCAGGTTTTGTACATGGATCTTTAGCATGCTCTTACCGCCAAAGAAGTAATGAAGTACCCACAATGCCGATACAGCCTGTGACAATATGGTGGCATAGGCCGCACCTTTAATACCCATGCCCAGAAGAAAAATAAAAATAGGGTCTAATATTGTATTTAAGATGGCACCAATCATCATGGTAACCATGGCGATCTTGGGATTTCCTTCAGCACGAATAAAATTATTCATTCCAAAACCAATACCTTGAAAAACAGCACCAAAGAGAATGATTGTCAAATAGTCCTTTGCATAAGGCAGTACGGCTTCACTGGCACCAAACCGCAGTAAAAGAGGATCAATAAATATCAGTCCTAAAACAGAAATACCTAAGGAAATGAGAATGAGCAGCACCATGGCATTTCCTGCAATTAATTCAGCTTCCTCTTTTTTCCGCTCTCCCAGTCTTATAGAGATTAAAGAGGTTGCGCCTATTCCAATCAACATACCAAAGGCCATCATCACGATCATTATTGGAAAACCAATGGTAATTCCGGCAATCCCCAGTGATCCGACACCTCTCCCGATGAATATTCTGTCCACCACATTATATAAAGCATTTACCATCATACCTACAATGGCAGGAATAGAAAATTTCAACAATAACTCAGATACCTTGCTTTCTCCAAGCTGCTTCGAATGGTCCATACGTTACCTCCTTATATCACTCATCTTATCAATACTATATTTCACGAATCTTATCAGGAATATCATAACTAAGAGTTAAAAAAAGCTGCATTCAACTGCAGCTTTCTCTTTTTTAGACTGAGAAACCTTCGCTATCCCTCAATTACGATATAAATTCTGCCGGATTTAGATGCACCTCTTGGCAAATTTCATGAACGATTCGTTTTTCTATGTCGCTGAATTCTCCATCTGCAAATCCGATGGCACAGCATAGTCGAACAACAAGTCGTGCTGCGTCGGGCTTCGCTCTCAATTTTCCAATTACTTTCAGCGCTTCTGCCTTACCCATCACAGCATCGAACTGCAAACGTTGGGTATAATGTTGAAAACGGGAAAGCACCGTATTGATATCCATGCCTTTCATTTCTTCACTCGTTCGGAAGTAGTTGATCAGTCGATCTCTCTCCGAAGGTTCAATTACACCATCTGCCATGGCAACTAATGCACTGCCCGCCACCAGAGCTTCCATCAAGTCCGCCCCCATATAGCGGTTGACGATATTTTTTGCATTGTTGGCCTGTGTTTGCAGCCACTGCGCTGTATTAGCGTTGTTAGCTGCATTCCATCTCTGACTGCAGTCAAGACACAAAAATTCGAGATTTTTGCTCCCAAGGAAGCCTCCCAAAAGACCAATGGGGCCTAATAGCAAACCTCCTACGATAGCTTTTCCGACGCCAAAGCCTTTCTTTCCTGCCGTCACCCTCGTAGAACGGCATCGAGGACACTGGAGATCTGACTGCTGACCGACATATGGGGCTTGTCCACCGTATCCTTGCTGGCTTCCATATGCAGGTTGTCCATACTGGGGCTGCTGATAGGGGGGAAGTGCATTATTAGGATAAGCTCTGTCTCCTCCTGTTGTATGCATAGCATTAGACATCGGTACTGTAGACTGTTCTTCCTCTGTCTCTATCCCGAAGTTTTTACATAAAGCTGCCAGTCCACCTTGGAATCCACTTCCTACAGCATTAAATTTCCATTCTCCTTGATGGCGATACAACTCTGCAGCAACAATAGCTGTTTCCACGGAAAATTCTCTCCCAAGATCATAATGGAGAAGTACTTCCATTGTATTTGGATCTAGGATTCGAATGTAAGAATTGGACACTTGTCCGAAATTTTGTCTTTTCTTCTGGGCATCATTTATTGTGATCGTGAAAGCGATCCTCTCAATATTCGATGGTACCTGCGAAAGGTCCACCGTAATCTGTTCATCATCTCCATCGCCAATACCGGTTTTATTATCCCCACTATGGATTACAGACCCTTGTCCTCCCCGAGGGTTATTGTAGAATATAAAATCATCTTCACTGTTCACTGTACCGGAATTATTTAGCAGGAATGCAGAAGTATCTAAGTCAAAGTTGTACGGACTAGTACCCTGATTAATATCCCAACCAAGGCCAACGATGATTTTTTTTAAATTTGGATTCTTTTTCGTTAAATCCACTTTTTGTCCCTTGCTAAGTCTTACTGCCATTTCATGACCCTACCTTTCTCATATACTTTTCGTAAGTATCGTATTATACGTCAGTATTGTATACCAGTATCATGGAGTTTAAACCATACCTAATCCCATTTACACAATTTTATCAAAACTATTCTGCGCTTTCTTTACTATTCAGTACTGCCTCAAATTCATCAGGCGGCATTGGTTTTCCAAACAAGAATCCCTGCATTTCTTCACATTCATACTTCCTTAAGAAATCCAATTGTTCTTCCGTCTCTACGCCCTCTGCCACAACACCAAGCTTAAGGCTTTGGCCCAAAACAATCACGGTGGAGGCTATGGCCGCATTGTCTGCATCCTTATGAATTTCCTGAACAAAGGATCTATCAATCTTTAGCTTGGTAATAGGGAATCGTTTTAAGTAATTCAAAGATGAATACCCTGTTCCAAAATCATCAATGGAAAAGTGTACCCCCATTTTTCTTAATTCTTCCAGCATCTTATATGTATATTCGGCATTGTGCATGGCAATGCTTTCAGTGATTTCCAACTCCAGCCATTGAGCCTCAAGGCCAGTTTCATCTAATATCTGCGACACCGTCTCTACAAGATTTTGCAGCTGGAATTGACGGGCAGACAGATTGACAGCTACGCGGATAGGAGGATATCCTGCATCCTGCCATGTTTTATTTTGTTTGCATGCCGTTCGTAAGACCCATTCTCCAATGGGTACGATCAGTCCTGTCTCCTCTGCAATCGGTATGAATTTCCCAGGTAAAATGATCCCTAGTTCAGGATGTATCCAACGAATAAGCGCTTCCATACCAATGATTTCCCTGTTACGGCTGTTGACTCGCGGCTGGTAGTAGACAGTAAATTCTTCTCTTTCAATCGCTCTCCGTAAGCTGTTTTCCATTTCCAGACGTTCAAGGGCTTTTTCGTTCATGGAGGAAGTATATAACTGAAAATTATTTCTTCCTTTTTCCTTCGCCAAATACATGGCCACGTCGGCATTTTTCAGCAAGGTTACAGGATCATCTCCATCATTCGGATATAAAGCGATACCGATACTGGTTGAAATGTAAAATTCATGCTTATCAATTCGTATAGGCTGCTTGATGGCATCCATAATCTTATTGGCTATCTTGCCTACGTCTTCCACCTGGGCAATACCGGGCAGCAGCACGGTAAACTCGTCGCCTCCCAATCTGGCAACCGTATCATCAGTGCGAACGCAATTCTTAATTCGCATGGCAATCATTTTCAGCAGTTCATCGCCCACCGCATGTCCCAAGGTATCATTGATGATCTTAAATCTGTCCAGATCAAGGAACAGCACGGCCAGCATTTCCCCACTCCTCTGCATGTGGGCAATCTCTAAATCCAGTCTTTCTTTTAAAAGCATACGATTTGGCAGACCTGTTAATGCATCATGGAATGCCTGATGTCTAATGGCATCTTCGAACATTTGCCGTTCCGTACAATCTCTTGAAACCATTACGATACGTGTTTCATTGTCTGCAGTTTTATAAATCTTGCCGGTGCTCTCAAACCAAAATATGTTGCCATCCTTATCTACCATTCTGTAGGAAACTTCACCCAGGGATTTTTCTTCAACGGCCTTTTTTAAGCTTGAGACTAAGGTTAACCGATCTGTCTTATAAACAAAGCTGGATACTTTTTTTCCCACCAAGTCCTCTGAATCATAACCCAGGATATCTCTATAGTTTGGACTGACATAAAGATATTCCCCGTCCAGATTAATTTCACATATTAAGTCATAGGTGTTCTCTATCAATGCTTTATATCTTTCCCTACTTTCTCGCAGTACGGCTTCCGCTTTTTTCCGTTCAGATATATCCCGTAAAATGATGGTATACATCCATTGGTCATCTCCCCTGAATTTACTCAATGTCAATTCTAAAGGAAACAAGGTACCATCATTTCTGATTCCTGACACTTCTTTTTGAATACCGATAGCCTTTCGTTCCTGCAAAGGTTCATCATCATTTAAAAATTGGTCGTAATAATTGATATCGAAATGTTTTAACAATACATCGGCTTTTTGGTCTATGATATCCTGCTCATCATATCCAAAAATCAGCTGCGCTGCTGGGTTGTAGCTTTGAATCAATCCTTGACCATCCAGTGTAATAATTCCATCAATGGCACAATCAATCACTGATTTGGCGAAGGCTTCACTTCTATTTAAGGATACTTCCGTATATTTTGCTTTTACCAATCTTCGAACACGTCTTCGAAGAACTGCCCAATTTATGGGCTTTGTAATATAATCCGTAGCACCAGCCTCAAAGGCTTGATCAACAAATTGATCATCGGTAAGACTTGTGATCATGATAATTGGCGTACTGCTGCCTTTAGGTAAGGTTTGAAGCTTGCTGCATGCCGCTAAGCCATCCATAATAGGCATGACAAAGTCAATTAAAATAATATCCGGTTTATGCGTCAAAAACAATTCAATAGCTTCTTCTCCATTTTCGCCTTCTAATACTTCATAGCCTTCCAATTCCATGGCTTGCCGTATTGTCATCCTCATATATTTTGAATCATCTACCACAAGCAATAGTGGTTTTTTCGTCTTTTGATGCAAATCACCCATACGTCTCACCCTCTCTCATTAGCAGCATTATTTCGCATTTTTTTCTATATATAGCAAATTCAAGCAATAATAGGCTCTATCTATCATCTAGCCGAAATAGGTTTTGTTTTTTAGCTTTTCCTAAATCTTATATTCGATTTTTTATGATAATTTCCTTCAACTTTTGATATATGAAAAAAATATAATAATTCCCATTGACAGGTATAGTATTTTTGTATACAATTATTCTATAATTCAATCATGCTATTAGGCATATATATCCCATATCAACTGGATACTTTGTAAATAAGGAGGAAGTGTAATGCAAGCTGCCAAGCTCAAAACGTTCGGAAAAGATGATGTTTTATTCCAAAATCTAAGTGCATTAGCTTTGGAAAACAACAAAATAGACCCATCATTGTACACAAAATACAATGTGAAGAGAGGCTTACGAAACAGTAACGGTACAGGTGTCCTCGTGGGATTGACAGAAATTAGCTATGTATATTCCTATATTTTAGAAGGAAACAAAAAAACACCGGTTGAAGGTCGACTTTACTACCGTGGATATGATGTATTCGATTTGGTTCGAGATTTTCAAGAAGATAAACGGTTTGGTTTTGAAGAAACATGTTATCTGCTATTATTCGGAGAACTGCCAGACAAAGAAACCTTAGCAGCCTTTAAAGATTTGCTGGGAAAAAATCGCGAACTGCCTAACGGTTTCACAGAAGATATGATTCTAAAAGCTCCTAGCAATAATATTATGAATAAGCTGGCAAGAAGTGTTCTAGCCGCTTATTGCTATGATGATACCGCCGACGATTTAGATGTTTCAAATAATCTCAGACAAGCGATTGAGCTTATCGCACGATTTCCCACAATGGTTGCCCATGGTTATGCCGCAAAGAAACGCTATTTTGACAATGAAAGCTTACATATTCACAGTCCCCGTGCTGACTTAAGTACTGCCGAGAATCTATTATATATGGTGCGGCCTCACTGTGACTATACTGCACTAGAAGCTGAAATACTGGATTTGGCTTTGGTTCTACATGCGGAGCATGGTGGTGGAAATAACTCTTCTTTCGCGACCCATGTGGTCTCTTCCACCGGTACCGACATTTACTCCGCCATTGCGGCAGCCGTTGGTGCCCTTAAGGGCTGGAAGCATGGGGGCGCAAACATCAAAGTCATAGAGATGATGTCCGATATTCAGAAAAACCTGCGAGACTGGGAAAACGAAGAAGAGGTAGCTTCCTATTTAACAAAAATATTGAATAAGGAAGCATTTGACAAGACAGGTCTGATTTATGGAATCGGACATGCGGTTTATACGTATTCCGACCCCAGAACCATATTGCTTAAACAAAAGGCCGCCGAACTAGCTAAGGAAAAAGGCTTAGAAAAGGAATACAAACTGTATGAATTGATTGAAAAGCTTGCGCCTGCAGTCTTTGCTCAAAACAAAGAGTCCGATAAAATCATCTGCGCCAATGTGGACTTTTATTCAGGTTTTGTTTATAAAGCGTTAAATATACCACCGGATTTATATACACCTATCTTTGCTGTGGCTCGAATCGTTGGCTGGTGTGCCCACAGGCTGGAAGAACTGGTGAGTGGTGGTAAAGTTATCAGACCTGCTTACAAAGATGTGTCGGAAAGAAGACCCTATGTCCCAATAAAAGACAGAAACGAAATTGACTGCGTCAATTTCTAGTTATCAGTTCAGTGTGTTACCAATTATTGATTTACGCCTTTAAAACGATATTTTGTTTTGCGGGACGGCACAGAGACCGTCCCCTACGAAAGAAAATCCATTCTGTTCTGGAAGCGTATGTATATAACAGTTGACAGTTTATTATTTACCTTTTGCTTTCTTTAATGTGTATATTTAAAAAACAGATGCTGCTTCTAAACAGCATCTGTTTTTCCCTCTTACTCCCTCAAGATACTTCCCTTTTGAAAGTGTTGATAATCCTTCATGGTCTTCCAGTCTCCGCCCCATGTCCAACCTCTTTTGGTGAAGGCTTCATAACAAGGATCTCCTTTTATAATCATCCCTTTGCGAATCTTTCCTCGATCTGTATATTCCTTTCCTTTTTCCGGGGACACTTCATTCTGGCGGACATAAGGATTTTGGATCGGATTGATATCGATTGCAACACCATAGCTGTGCTTTGACAAGGTCCCCTTCCGATTCGCTACATCACGATAGCAAAAAGCAGAGGTATTATTATCTGCCATGGATAAATCATCATCAGCTCCGTATTCGTCGATCAATCGTATCTTTTCTATGGGGAATCTGGCTTCATATAACGCTTGGAATATTTCACATATTTCTTCTGCCACTTTTTGATGAACAATCAGTTCTCCCCTGTGCGGCAAATCATCAAATCCCCAATATGTAACCTTCACATAGGACAATTCTTCTAAAGTCACGGGACTTCCGTCCTTCCATGATATCCCCTTGATTCGCCAAATCACACCTTCCGGTAAGGGTTCATATGTAAAGGATTCTATCTCTTCATCTACCTTCATCCCTGTGGAAGGTTCTTCTTCTACAGTTTCTGAATGGTAATCATTTGTCTCGGTTTCCTCTGTAATTACAGTTTCTTTTTGGATTTCCGTCATTTCTTTTTGCTCTCCAGCATCCTCGTTCGCGATGCCCTCGTGCTCTTGATTTTCATAAAACATGAAAATAGATACAGTCACAGCAGCAACAGCCATGATACATATCAGCAGCAAAACCTTCCCATACTTCATCAAGCTTATCACAGACTCCTTTTGTTTTAGCTATCTATCTTATATCCGTATCCCCATACCGTGGTCACTTCCACCTGAGAATTTACATCTGCAAGCTTTTTCCTTATTCTTTTAACCAAATCATCGATGATTCTACTGTCTCCAGTGTATTCATATCCCCAAATTCTTTCCAACAGTTGATCTCTGGTAAAGGGCATATTCTTATTCTTTATTAAAAACTCCAGCAGTTCATATTCCTTTGTCGTCAATTTTAATTCTTGGCCGTCCTTCTCCACGCACCTCCGTTCGCAAAAGACACGTATATCCTTCACCAAGAATTCTTCTGATTTGACGGACTCGCTTTTTTCTAATCGTTTGAATATATTTTTAATTCTTACCATAAGTTCTCTGGGACTAAAAGGCTTGGCCAGATAATCATCTGCTCCCAGCTCCAATCCCAATATTCTGTCAAACTCCTCATCTCTGGCTGAGACAAACACAATAGGTATTTCACTTTTTTTCCGTATTTCTTTACACATATCCAGTCCATCGATCCCCGGCATCATGATGTCCAATACGATCAAATCCGGTTTAAGTCTGCCAATTTCTTGTACAAGATTGCTTCCATTTTCAAACAAGGTGACCTTATAGCCTTCCTTCAAAAGATATTTACTGATCAAATCTCGAATATTGTATTCATCATCAACAACAAAAATGTGCTTCACCATGTCACCCCCAGACATTTATAATTTATTATACCATGTTATGAGCAAGCAGTGCGAGACAGGTATCGGACAATATTATTCCAAAAACAGAGAAAAGAAGGATAGATAAGCTATCCTTCATAGAGTACACCGTCATTTAAGAGAGAATATCCATCATCTCTTCCAACAGTTGAATTTTTTCTTCCATTAATTCTATACCCGCTTGCTTCATATCAATGATCTGATTAAGGATATCCCTTGCTCCTTCGGTATTTCCATTCTTTAGCTCCACTCTTAATTCTTGTCTTGCGCCTTTGATTTGCTCATGCAAAGCCCGCATTTCCTGATGAATAGACTGTACCTGCTGTCTTATGGCTTTTGCAGCTTCCAATGTTTCTGTGTCTCCGCTTTCTTTTGCAGCCGTATACAACTCCAACAGATAGTCATTTTTTTCGATAACCTCTGCTCTTAACTCATGATAGGACATTCTTAGCTCGTTCATTCGATGGATTTCATCGGCCAATTCTTTTACTGTGTCAAATCTGCCATTCCGTCTTTCTTCATTTAATCTTACTTGCTCCATGTTTTGCTCAGCATTTTGAAAGCGATTGATTCGACTTGTACTCTCACTCAACTCTGCTGCAAAGGCACTTCCTACTGCTGTCAATACCATGAAACCTACCAATAGCACTGTAAATATTTTTTTCATCCTTCATCTCTCCTTTTTCATGTTTTTGTTACATCCTTATTCTACAAAGAGAGTTTGAGAAAAAAATATGATAATTGTGGAAAAAGTGTATGAAAATTTATTTAGCTATTTTTCAGTGGTAAATGCCTTTAAGTCCGCCAATATTGGGGAGAGCTCCCCTTGATAACATATGGTCAAATGATGTAGGGCCCTGGTAGCACAGATATACAGCAGCTTTATTTCCAAAGGCTCTTCTGTATAATTGACCTGATTGGCATCCCAAATAATCACGCCGTCGAATTCTAATCCTTTTGCCAGATAAGAAGGGATTACCACCACACCTCCATGATAATCTGAGGATTCATCTGTAAGCAGATGCATATGATCTATTTTTTCCTTCAGCTGGCTAAATGCTTCTTCAGCTCCCTTAAGATCCTTGCATATAACAGCAATTGAGCTGAAGCTCTCTTTCTCCAGCTGTTCTATTTGCTGTATTACCTTTTCCTCCATCTCTTTGGCATTCTGCGCTTTCATCATAACCGGTTTCTCACCATGACGAAATACAGGTTCAGCCAATACTACATCCAACTCCTTGCATTTTTTAATAATCTCATTGGCAAACTGAACAATTTCTACCGTTGAACGATAGCTGGTTGTCAAAACGTGATAGGTATAGTCCTTTTCTTTAAATACTCGTTCCATCGTCCTCGTCCAATCATTGATTCCGCGATAAGCGTAGATCCCTTGAGACAAATCCCCCACAAAGGTAAACGAATCATTGATGGCCAATTCCCTCAATACACTGATTTTAAACTCATCATAATCTTGTGCTTCGTCCACAACGATATGGGTATACTTATTTTTCTCGCTCAAACCAAATAACTTAATATGTATATAGATTAGCGGCGCTAGATCTTCATTTTGAAACACATTTCCTTTTATATCTTGTCTGTTTAAAGTCAGGACTTCTTCAAAAACACCGGGATCTAGCTTATCACCGAAGGCTTTATTCATCTCCACTGCATCTTGAAATACCTGATGATAAAATGCAAGGGTGTCCGGTTCATGGATTTTGTCCATGTAGTCATCTACAGCACCGGCTAATGAGCCTCTTATTCTTTCTATTTTTCTATCTCGTTCATCATATAGACGAATGATTTCTTTCCTGCTTTCCTCAATATTGCTTGACCTTTCTTTCACTGCATTGATCTTCTTTTGAAAATATGCTTCAATGCTCTCCTCAACTTCCTTTATATCTTGCTTCAACTTCTTTTTCAGATATTCTCTCATTTTTTTCATTCTTTCATAAATAGAAAGATGAACATTGCTATGTAAAAAGATTTCTTGAATTTTCTCGTACTTCATCACCGTAATTTCGTCAACCTTTAAATCTTCCTGGGGCATTAAAGATTTCTCAAGCCTTTTCAACAGATTACTCAGCACCTTTTTAAAAAGGAGAGAGCCTTTAATCTTGGCAGCACTGGCAACAACAGACCTGATTTTATTTTCCTTATCAAGGAGTTGGTTTAGCTGGTCGGTTCTTTGACCTAAGACCACTCTATGATTCAGCAGTTCAAAAGCCCACGCTTCGAAGGTTGTCTGTATCACATTGTCCACACCTAAATCCGGTAAGATGTCGGAAATATAATTTAAAAACAATCTATTTGGCGCAAATATCAGGTAATTTGCATTCTCCAGATTTCTACGATTATTATAGATTAGATAAGCCATTCGATGGAGAGCGATGGTGGTCTTGCCGCTGCCCGCCACACCTTGTACAACAAGGGGTTTAAGACTCTCGCTTCGTATGATTTTGTTTTGCTGATCCTGTATCGTTGCCACAATTTCCTTTAATCTTCCCTGGGTGGTTTTATTGAGGGCCTGTGTTAAAAATTCACCTTTTCCTTTCAAGCTATCTTCAATTAGGTTTTCCGAGGTTCTTTCATCAAAGATTTCTATCAATTCACCCTTATCAATCTCATATCTTCTTTTTAGATGCATCGTTCCTCTAATTTCTCCTTGGGGCGCTTTGTACGATACATCTTTGCTATGCCCACTGTAATAAATATCTGCAATGGGCGCTCTCCAATCCACTACAATAGGGATTTCTCTTTCCTGATCGTGAAGTCCGTACTTGCCGATATAGATATTTTCCAGTTCATCCCTTCGATTTTCTTGGAAATCGATGCGTCCAAAATAGGGAGTTTGCCCTGCTTTTTGGAAATTTCCAATATCTCTTACTGCTATTCTGTGAAGCTGCTGCTTCGCTACCAGTCTTTCATCCATCAGCGTAATAATCGTTTTTCGCAATTCTCTGATTTCTTGTTTTAAAATCTCTTCATATTCTTCAAGAAATTCTTCCTCTTTCTTGATCCATTGAAGGGTATCTTCAAGATGCCGTCGCTCTGCTCCATAGTCCGGATGATTTGTCGCTTCCATAAATCTACCTCCCGTATGATAAGCTGTAGAAACATTTTATTGCATTGAGATTGATTATACAAATGTCGGATTGGGTTACCCTATACTTATCAGATGTGGCAGATGAATTATGGTAATCCTTTCTTTCTTTTTCTCTTTTTTTCTTGCCAACATTTCATTTTTATGATACAGTAGTGCTGTTAAGTGTAGTTATTTTTGAGCAGATTTAAGGACAGTTCCTGTGGAACTGTCCTTTTTTATCATGCTTGCATATGATTGACTTTTACCCCGTCTAAACCCTCTAATTCACCCATCAAGTTTCGAACCCGCTGCATATCTCCACGGAGATTAAGGGTGATTAATCCGTGGTTTACTTCGCCAGGGTCATGAATACCGAATCTCCCGATGATCATGTCTCCGTGTTTTGTAAGAATATCCTGCATTCTAGGAGCAGCATCTGTTCGATGGTCTACTCGAATACTCATTACGCTTAAATTATCCATAAGAATCCCTCCTTACTATTTCTTAAGGTATTTTGCGCCAAAGAGCTGCATCATATACAATTTATTCATACAATTGTTAAAATCTAATAAACATACTAAGTACGTTTCATTCGCTATGCCACAGGGACAGTTCCATCGTTTTCCCTTCGGTCCTTCGCTGCGCTTCGGAAACGCTCGAACCGTCCCCATGGCTCCGCTACTTTGTGACCGACTGTAATATACTTAGTGTTATTTATCTATCTGTTTGTTTCCTTCTCAATAAAGATATACTATACTATATATATGATCATTCTTTATGTTAAGCTTAAACATGAACTTTAACATCAATTTATAGAGCAGACAGGTGATTCTATGAACATAAAGCATTTACAATCCGTATTAAAGGAAAGACATCCAAAGCCGGATGGTGACTATCAAGAATTCTCCATATTCGTACCCCTTGTTCATGTTAACGATGAACTTCAACTTTTATTCGAGGTGCGTTCTGAAACTTTAAGAAATCAACCGGGAGAAATTTGTTTTCCTGGAGGTAGGATTGAAAAGTTCGAAACACCAGAGCAAGCAGCACTAAGAGAAACATCGGAAGAATTAAATATTTCATTAACATTACTGGAAGTCCTCGCTCCATTAGACTATATTGTTACACCATTTAACGTCATCCTTTATCCATTTCTCGGTACTTTGAATATTCAAAATATGGATGAAATTCAGTTCAATCGCGACGAAGTAGCAGAAATATTTACCGTCCCTCTATCGTTCTTTATCAATCAACCGCCCATTACCCATTATATCAACATCACCACTTCACCAAACCAAGATTTTCCCTTTGATATGATTCAAAATGGTGAAAGATATAATTGGCGGGTAGGAAAATACCCAGTACTATTCTATGAATATCAAGATAAAATCATATGGGGAATGACAGCCAGAATTGTCAAAAGCTTCATTGAAAGCATAAAATAAACCCGGCGGTTAAACCGGGTTTATTTTATCATACATTAATTTATTTGATTTTATTCTACCAGATATATCTCTACATCATATGCTCGGCCAAAATTCTTTACTTCTTCCAGCTGATTGTTTCCTCCGTCTCCCAGATAAACATCTATGGTCTTTCCTTTAACACCACCGCCTGTATCACCCACCAAGTAAATACCGTTATATTTTGCACGCCAGTCATCCGGCTTAAAGATAACAAGTATCTTACTGCCTAAAGGAATCACTTTAGGATCAGCGGCTGCTACCATAGCTTCTCCCCACTGCTTGCCATTCAAATTGATACCTGTTCTTGTAAAGCCCCTATATTTTGATCCCACAGCTTTTCCAGTAGATGCAATGGATAAATCATAGGCAGTAGCTGTAAAGTCATTGCCTAAAAAGGTTGCCATTTTCTTAATATCCTCAAAATCTTCATAAGTTTGATTATTACCTTGCATATTGTCTTCTTTTTTATTTTGCTGCTCCACATATTTACTAAAGTAACTTTTGTTCTTTTCGTCTATCGTTTCGCGGACTGTTTTCATCTGATATTTATGTATCCATCCCTCTTGTCCATCAGCCAATATCACATGAAAGTAGTCCTCTGCATAGTCCTTCAGTAAAATTACACTATTTTTTTCCACGTCAATGACTGTATCACTATCTGAGGATGACTCAGCTTTGATTTTTGCCTTCTCCACCTGCACCGATGCCTTCGGATAGATAGGTGTTGTATTAACTGTGATGAATTGAGAAGGCACCCAGCCCACGATTTCTTCACCAATGGCAACACGGAACCACGTTCCATCCTGCCCCACCACATTGACTCTTGAAGTAAAGCCCAGTATCCCCGTTATGTTTGAATAGATATCCGGAAGTTCATTAACGTTCAATGCCTCCGTATTCACGATACCTTCTTTTATCGGATGCTTGCTGTAATCCTGAATAAGAACCGACCTACTGTCTATCCAACCATGAATTCCTTTTTCTGTTGAGATTTTCAGCCACTTCCCCTCATTCCCCGAAACAAATACACTTTCTCCAACACTTATGCTGGTGATTATGTTGGCATTCCCTCCAGGATTTTCATAGATATTTGCCATCCTATCAATGATAAAGGCTCTTGTGCTTTCTTCTCCAAAAGCAACCACTCCAGAAGAAGCAGTAAGCAGCAGCATCCATATCATGACGGCAGAAATAATCTTTCTCTTCACGAATCTAGTCCTCCCTCCAATTTGCATTTCAAAGCAAAAAAAAAGCAATATTTAGAATATTTGACATAACTAATAGAATTCCTCTTTTTTTATGAAATATGCATCTTCCCTATTGTTATCCTTCATAAACCATGGGGGCCTACAGGTATGTCAAAAATCTCTTTACCAAATACACCATATAAATTATAATATTAGTATATAGTTTTATTACCTGGTACTAATATCATGTTCTACATTTCGAAAGGGAGAGATTAAAATGGAATTGAATCAACTTTTTAAAGTTCAAGGAATCATGGAAAATAAGATAAAACAAATTGTTTCAATTAACGAAGATGCTTTAGGACCAGAGAACACCTTTGATTTACGTTTCCTTGCCCTACAAGTCAAGGTAGGGGAACTTGCAAATCTGACAAAATGTTATAAATATGCCGCTGCGCAATACACAGCGCCTAAGGAAAAGCTCATTGTCCGTTACATGGATGCAATAAAATTTCTGCTCTCCATAGGAAATGCATACCAATTCAATGTCATCAATGAAGATGCCATTACCATTGAAGATGAACATCTCAATTTGATTAAAATCTTTTCTTCTATCTTTGATGATATTACCCGCTTGAAGGGTGCAATTCCTAATGACACGTATGTCAATGCATTAGCCATCTATATTCACCTTTTCTCAGCATTTGTTCATCTTGGCAAAGCCATTGGCATTACTTTTGAGGAAGTATATACCTATTATCTCAGCCATTATGATCTTTTAGAAGAAACTGCTGTTTGTTAGCAGCATAAAAGAGGTACTGATCTCCAGTACCTCTTTCTTCTCTATATAGCCAGATTCAAAGCCTCATCTTCTCCATCCAGGATATCTAAGACAATTTCTGCATTACCTACGGGCATAATATGGGCACCTTGAGCCACAGTCTTTACTTGCTCCAGAAATTCTTTTGCCAGTTTGATGCCTTCCGCCTTACCTCCAGCTTCCATTCTTTTTTCTACCCATTCTGGAATTTCTATCCCAGGTATGTGTTCAATAATATGCTGGGTCATTTTATAACTTTTCAAAGGGAGAATACCGGCTAAAACCGGAATGTTATACGGCTTAATCTTATCCATAAAGCTTTGAAGTGTTTCTATTTCATAGACTGGCTGGGTTTGAATGAAATGGGCACCTGCTTCAATCTTTTTCAGTAATTTTTCCATTTCTTCATTGCTATTATGGGCACATGGATTGGCAGCCACGCCAATAAAAAATCTGGGTGCAACATTCAATTCATTTCCCGACATGTCAAATCCTTTATTCAATGTATCAGCAATTTTTACAAGTCCTACGGAATCCACTTCGAAGACGCCCTTAGCATCTGGATGGTCCCCTATCTTCGGTGGATCTCCGGTCAGTACCAAAATATTCTTTACTCCTAAAACTGCAGCCCCTAAAAGTTCTGATTGAAGCCCAATGATATTACGATCACGACAAGTCAAGTGAAAGATCGCATCAAGATTTGCTTCCCTGCGGATGACATAAGACACCGCTATGGGACTCATTCTCATATTGGCCATAGGACAGTCTGTAATATTAATACAATCTACTTTTCCCTTCAATTTGTTTGCATAACTGATAACCTTGTCGGTGTTGATCCCTTTAGGAGGTTCCAGTTCAACGGTTATGGCAAATTCACCATTTTCAATCTTTTGTCTTAATTCTTTTACCATATGGCTTACCTCCTGTCTCGAATTAGTTTTTTGGCCACTTTCACCGCATCCACAGCATCAAAGGAATAATGAGCCCCGATGGATCTGGCGTATTCGTCTGTTACCACAGCCCCTCCCACCATGACGGGTATACGGATTTCTTTCTCCTTTAAGCTGTTCACAACATTTTTCATTTCCGGCATGGTGGTCGTCATCAATGCGCTTAGGCCGATAATATCTGCTTTTTCCTTTTCTGCAGTTTCAATGATTCTTTGTGTTGGTACATCTTTGCCTAAATCGATAACCCGGAAGCCATGGTTTTTCAACATAATGGCAACAATGTTCTTCCCTATGTCATGGATATCACCTTTTACGGTGGCAATCACAAAAGTACCGATCTTCTCTTGCGTCGTTTGATTTAATTCTTCTTCAAGCTCTTTAAATATCAACTCAGCAGTTTCTGCTGCCATCAACAGCTGGGGTAGAAAATAGATTCCTTGTTCAAAGTAGCTTCCTACTTCCTCCAAAGCTTTGATAACGTATTGATTGATGATCTCCATGGCAGGCATGTTCTGCTGCTTAAGTTGTTTTAATAACTCCGGCACCTTCTCTTTTGCGCCGTCTTTTATGGCTTCCAGCAGTCCTTGGACCTTTTTTACAGGTACAGCAGCAGTGGAGGGCTGCTGTTCTTTTTTGTCATTGGCCCATTGAATATACTTTTTAGCATTCATGTCTCTGCCAGTCAATACGTCACTGCTCTTTATTATAGTCCACATATTCTCATGATAAGGATTCAGAATAGGTATATCCAATCCTGCCTGCAAAGCCATGGCAAGGAAAGTTCCCGTCAAATCCGGTCTGTTTGGCAGTCCATGGGATATATTGCTGACTCCAAGGATCGTTTTGATCCCCAGTCTTTCTTTTACCATCTGCAGCGCCTTTAACGTTTCTCCCACCCACTGCTGCTGGGCACCTGCCGTCAGTGTCAATGTGTCAATGTAAATATCCTCTTTTCGGATGCCTATCTCTAAAGCTCTGCTTACAATCTTTTCTGCAATCTTGAATCTCTCTTCCGCACGGTAAGGGATACCGCTTCCATCTAAAGTCAAACCCAACACAGCTGCCCCATATTTTTTTGCAATACCCAGTACCCGGTTGAGGCTTTCATCCTCTCCATTGGTGGAATTAAGCAGTGGTTTTCCTCTGTAAACCTTCAGTGCCGCTTCCATGGCGGCAGGATCCACCGTATCAATGGACAATGGCGTGTTCACCGTCCACTGAACAGCCGTTACAGCTTTCTCCATCAATACTGCTTCGCTGTACCCCTCCAACTTGACACCCACATTGACATCGATGATTTGAGCCCCTGCTTCTTTTTGCTTCACAGCTTCATCGCTAAGAATATCCATTTGATCATCTTTGATGGCCTGAGCCAAGTATTTTCTAGCTGTTGGATTGATGCACTCTCCAATAACATTGGTGGGCAGATTGTTACCGATCATAACGATTCCCGTGCCGCTGGCTAATTTGGAAAAATGGATCTCTTTTTTAGGAACCGGTTTTAATACTCGTACTGCAGCAGCGATACGTGCCATATGCTCCGGCGTGGTACCGCAGCACCCGCCGATAATATTGGCACCTGCGGCAACAAGCTTCTCCATATAACCTGCCATTTTCTCCGGTGTTAAATCGAAGACTGATTGATTATCCACCAGCTTTGGCAGTCCGGCATTGGGCTGTGCAATGAGGTAACTGTCAGTAATTTCATACATTCTTTCCACAATTCCCGTCATCATATCAGGACCAAAGCCACAGTTTGTTCCGATAACATCAGCACCCAATCCTTCCAATATGGTGGCGGCAGATTCAGGATCTGAACCGGTTAAGGTTCTAAGGCTGCTGTCAAAGGTCATAGAGCATATCACGGGTACATTTCCTGCATCTTTCGCAGCAATCACAGCAATCTTGGCTTCATAAATATCCGACATGGTCTCTATATTAATCAAATCTACACCAGCACTTATCAGCGCTTTTGCCTGCTCATAAAAGGCTTGATAGGTTTCATCAAAGGTCAGCTCTCCTAAAGGGTATAGTAGTTTTCCCACCGGACCGATGTCACCGGCAACAAGACATTGATCTCTGGCTGCCTCCCGGGCAATGAATACGGCATGTTGGTTGATCTCTCTTGCGGAATCTTCCAGTCCGAATTGCGCCAGCTTGATCCTATTGGCACCAAAGGTATTGGTCTGAATGATGTCACATCCGGCATCCACATATTGTTTATGAATATCGTAAACTACCTTCTTATTCTTTAAGTTATATAATTCAGGGCATTGACCGGCTTGCATGCCCATTTTTTGAAGCATCGTACCCATTGCCCCATCGAACACCAGTATTCTCTCTTGCAGTAATCGCCTAAAATCTTTCCCCTTCAAAATTATCACTCATTTCTATCAGATTTGATTCTCTATTTGATCCTTTATTGAAAACATTTGAATCTGCAATCCTTCATCCTGCAAGTCTGACATTTCTGCTGTTTATGATTAGAACTTTCATGGCCTGCTGCCCATCCTGTTAAAGCAGTAACGGACTTTCTTGGCATCAATAAACAGCTTTCTGAAGCATGAAGGTCTATTTCTTCAGCACCTATCAGATGTAGAATACCAGGTTGATTCTCTAAGGTAAAATCTCCATAACCGGGGCTATAACGCATGGTAAGGTGGTAACCATTCTCTTTCGCTTGACGTGCGATATGCTCGCTCATAAGATTTGCAGCTTGTTCTGCCAAATCAGAGCCCACCGCGTCCATAATAGAAGCTTTTGTATATTCTCCCATTTGAAACAATCGCTCTACTTCACGATCGAAGGCCTCTCCGATGGTAACGCCCATAAATGTGCTATAAGCTGATCCCTCCAATAGATTTGCAATATCTTTGGAGCGGATCATCCAATCCACCCCCTTGATCGTCACCATATCTCCCGTTTTGTCCTTTATTTCCAACGTCTGATATACCCCTTTGGGCTTGGAAATCTCCTGTGCCAGGTGAATGCATTCATCGATCATGTTGATGATTTTTTCGGGTAAAATGGTTTTGTTTTCAACATAGCCTAAGTATCGGTAAACTTCCTTCTTGTCTGTTACCGGTTTTAACGTTATCATCTCTCTTTTCAACATAAGTACACTCACCGTCCTTTACGGTTCTGTCAGACATATTTTTCCCCATGCACCCATGGTATCATCTACGATAATGAGGACCCCTTCTACCCCTGTAATAGACTTTCCAAAATCAATTCCCTTTTGTACATCGGACGGAGAACAGACGATATTTCCGATGGCGGTGGCAGCTGCATCAGCCAGCAGTGTATCTTGGGAGAGTACAACCACGGCATCAGCCTTTCCAAAGCTCAAAGAATGACCAACGGTTCCTGCCGATGTGCAAATACCCATAGGGGTGTCTTCCGGCGATATTTCCAATGCCACACGATTGGATAATACGGATTTACCGGCATAGACCAAGATCCTGCGCTTTTTCAAGGTTTTAATAAAAATATCTCCGCCATTTTCAATCATAATTTCATCCGTTACTTTCAAAAGCTCTTTGCCAACAAATTCTGATACAGCACCGGCCACGGCAGCCATGGGTCCCACCCCCACCTTAGAAGCTGCTTCAGCCATCCTTTTCACGATCAACGGAGCATGATCAGATACCTGAATTGGGACAAGGCTGTGATAGAATTCCTTATGCTTCTGAATATATCCCTTTAATTCTTCTCTGTAATGCAGCAGTATCTCCCTAGCTTTTGGGGAAAAATCCTGCTTTAGATAGATTTGAAGATCGGATTCATCTTCAATGATGGTATAGGGAATCAAGTCCTGTTTTTTTACATAGTCCCGGTAAAATCTTTTTTCATACATCCTCTTGTCTCACCTCATATGGCGACTTCAATAATCCTCAAAGGACATGCTTTCACACACAAACCACATGATAAGCACTTTTCATCTTCAAACTGAATCATCCAGCTGTCTTTATTCAAATAGAGTGCATCGGCACCGCAAACCGCCGTACAGGCACCACAATGAACACAAGCTTCTTGATTTCGAATGACTTTCTTGTCAAATAATTCCACGTTGATTCCCTGGTCTTTTACATAAGCTATGCTCTTATGAATGTTCTCTTCAGACCCCTTCAGTTCTAATAAAAGCTTTCCTTCCACATTATAATCAATGCTGGCTCTAAGTATATTGATTTCCAGATCAAAATCCTTGATCAATCTGTAGGTAACAGGCTGATCCGTCAAGTCTTTCGGGAATGTTAATAAAACTTTTACTCTCATCTATTTCTCCTCCTTCTTGCCTCTGATCTCAAGACCGTTTGGTTTTGCCACAGTTGGCAGTGGATGAATGGGCTTCTCCACAAAGAACTTCCCTTCTTTAATCCACTGCTTTAACTCCTGTGCAATCTCTCTGGCCTTCGCCAAACTGGACAGCGGAGAGGTCTTTATTTTCTTTCCATTGATCTCTACTGTACCGCTTCTTAATTCTTTGTAGCTAATTCTACCCAGGGTAGGTTTACTTCTCTTCGGTACGCTGTAATCAATCACATCCGTATATATATCCTTATTCTCAATAGCTACAGATTTCATCATATCTTCATCCAGTATAGGAATCGGTACACCAATACCCACAAACATGGAAACACCGTATTTCTCAAAAACACCCGCTCGAATGTATTTTGTATTCATCTCTTTCAAATCGCCAATGACAGCCAGCGTTCCTGCCGGGGACAAGGGTATGTCATTTTCGCCTCTGGGCTTACTTGGATTATGCTGGGTACCTTCCCAAGAAACATATCCTATTGCACCGCCTAAAAAGATCCTTGTTCCAATGCCGATGGTGCGATAATACGGATCATTGAGCAGCGGGCTCAATTCCCCTGATGTACTGTATGTAAGATTTCCCATATTGGGCTGTAAGATCCCCATATAGGTATGGAGTACTTTTTCAGAACAGTTTACGGCAGCTGCATAGTTTTGATAAGCATTTCTAGGATTAAATAAGTAGGCTTGGTTGATATCGTCCTTTGTGATATACGTATCGATTTCTGTTCTTGGATAGCAATCAGTCCCATAGGAAGTTGCCTTCAAATGCACTTGCTTTCCATCAATCAAATCCTGGATAACATGGGCGCCGCCATACTCCATTCCTTTATCTTCGGAAGGCTCCGTGGCGCCGATAAAGGCATCTACTGCCGCCAAACCCGCGTAGGCAGATACATTGTTTAACCACACCTTTGCCATACGGATCGGTGGATCAGAATGTCCAAAGTTTAAAAATGCCCCGGATGAACACATTGGACCAAAGGTGGCTGTTGTCACCACGTCAATCTCTTTTGCAGCCTCTTCAATTCCCTTTTCTTTAATAATGCCAATTACTTCTTCAGCAGTGACAACTACCGCCGTTCCCTCTTTTATCCTTTGGTTGATCTCTTCATAGGATTTTTTTACAGCCATGTTTTCATTTCCCCCTCTTTTACTTAAATACCCCTTTTCACTTTAATATTTTAGCTAGCTATCGCTTTAAAGTGCAGATGTGGGCTGATAAAAAAAGACTACCTTTCACGAGAAAAGTAGTCATCATTTCGATTATTCTCCTCTCATCTATCAGAAACATTGTTCTGCAGGAATTGGCACCTTGCATATTATGCAGGTTGCCGGGCTTCATAGGGCCGGTCCCTCCACCTCTCTTGATAAGAACTTTGAATATTCAGTTAAAAATCATTAGTGTTATTCTAATACATAATCATTCCTACGTCAATATAAAAAAAACATTTTTTAATTAAATATTTTTACATTCATGATAGGCCGCTAATAATTCATTTTGATTTCACCATAAGGACACATGAAATACACAAGTCTCATATATAATCAACGTTTAAAGAAAACTACAACAAATATCGAAAATTTTTTCAATTTAATTTTTATTAAAGGTTCACTAAAGGTAGCGTGTTTATGATAGTAAATGTAAGACAGCTGCTTACAAGAAAATTAGGGAGGAATCACGAATATGAAAAGTAGAATTTTATCATTAATGGACACACCAAAAAAGAAAGCGGGTGCTGTTGTTCTTTGTGGGGCGCTTCTCGTAGCAATAGGCGCTGGAACAACTTTTGCAGCAAACTCTATAACTTCCTTGCAGGTTAAAATGGAAAACGGCATAAGAAGCTACTCCACGGACGACGGCAAGACCTGGAGCCAAAATGCCCCCGACGGTGTAGTGGCCAGTGACCAAGATGGCAAACTCACCATCATGAATGGGATTCCACCGAAAAATGGTGAAGGACAGGGCTTGCTGGTAAAAGTGGAAAACGGCGTTACGCTTTACTCCACAGACGGTGGTAAGACTTGGAGCGAAAAGGCTCCCGACGGCGTAACCATAGGCGAAGATGGCGCGGTAATGTTTAAAGGTAATAAATAGACAATTATACGACCAATCAGCGTAAAACAACAGATCTTGTAATAAGAGAAGCAGAAAAGCATCCACGACATAGGGACTGGTATCAGTTCCTTTGTCGTAGATGCAGCTTGTATTTATTCGTTTGAATTCACGGATAAGGAGGCATGCAAATGAGAATTTTAATGGTGGAAGATGAGAAATATATGGCAGAGGCTATCGTTCAAGTCCTTAAAAAGAATCACTATAGCGTGGATTTGGAGTATAATGGTGAAGCTGGACTGGACTGTGGGCTTTCCGGCATTTACGATATCATCATTCTTGATATCATGCTTCCAAAAATGGATGGCATAAGTATACTTAAAGAATTGCGTCGAAACGGCATTGGAACGCCTGTTATTCTTTTAACGGCAAGGGGTGAAACAGAGAACAAGGTCCGGGGTCTTGACAGCGGTGCTGATGATTATTTGGCAAAACCATTTCACACGGACGAGCTGTTAGCTCGTTTGCGTGCATTGGGCCGCAGAAAACCGGAACTGATACATGACGGCATACTTAGATATGGAGATATTGAGCTGAATCCCCTTACCCTTATGCTTGGTTGTAGAAGTAAGGAGATCAAACTAACCTTAAAAGAAACGCAGTTATTGGAACTGCTTATAAAAAGAAACACCATGATTATTTCAAAAGAGATTATAATTGAAAAACTATGGGGTTATGATACTGATGCCGAAGATAACCGTGTAGAAATACATGTATCTCTTTTACGAAAAAAATTAAATAATCTGGAATCTGACGTTTCCATCCGTACGATACGGGGTGCAGGATATATCTTAAAAACGGTAAAGGATGGGGATTAGAATGTTTACAAGACTGCGCAACAAATTTCTCATTCTTAATATGTCAATCACTTCCATAGTGATGATTGCTGCGTTTGCTATCATTTATTTCATTACTTACAGCAACATACATTCGGAAATTCAAAATAAATTGAACGCTCGGTCTGAAATGCAACTAACAATAAGAGAAACCGACTTGCCTGATGATACAGAAGATATGGAAAAAGGAGGAAGCATGCTTACTGCCCAAAATTTTTCCTCAGATGGTCCTCTTTTATTTAATATTGAGGTAGATGCGGATGGCAAGATCTTAAAGATCGACTCTTTTATTGATATGCCAGAAGAAGCTTATTATAAAGCTGCAAAAACTGCCTGGAGCAATAAAGAAGACAATTCAAAGATAACCTTAGAGGGCAGACAATGGCAATATGCTATAACCCCCATCAGTATGCATGTTATTCAAGAAAACGGACAGCAATTTGCCACCTACGGAAGCACGTTTAATATTGCATTTTTAGATATCACGCCGTACAATAAGACGCTGTTTGAACTGCTTTCCACCTTACTTTTCGTGGGCCTAATTATGCTTTTTGCTATTTTTATTATTAGCCTTTACTTCGCCAACCGGGCAATTAAACCAATAGCCGAGACGTGGGAAAAGCAGAAACAATTTGTTGCTGATGCTTCTCATGAATTGAAAACGCCGCTTTCAATTATAAACGCCAATTACGACGCGCTTTGGGCAAATCAGGAAGAAACCATTAAAAGTCAATTAAAATGGCTCGGCTATATAAGAATCGGAACGGATAGAATGACCAAACTTATAGACGACCTTTTGTCTTTGGCCAAGATGGATGATGTAAATTTAGAAATAAGAAAAATGCCATTTAATATTAGCAATGTTATTCATGACGTAATGTTGTCACTGGAAGCCGTAGTGATTGAAAAAGGTATTAAACTCTCCCAGTCGATTGAGCCGGATATCATTGTTAAAGGTGACGCAGAAAGAGTTAGACAGGTTGTTACGATTCTATTCGATAACGCTATAAAGTATACAAATGAAAATGGGCAGATTGATATATCACTAAAAAAATCAAAGCGTCACGTTATATATTCTATAAAAAATAGTGGAAAAGGAATACCGAAACAAGATTTGCCCAAAGTTTTTGACAGATTTTATAGAGCCGACCCCTCTAGAGCCCAGGAAATCAGCGGTTATGGTTTAGGCTTATCCATTGCGAAAACAATCATAGATAGGTTGTGCGGCGAGATACATGTCACAAGTGTTGAAAATGAATGGACAACTTTTACTTTTACACTTGGATTGTAATGTATCAAGTAAAACGACTTAACTGAATATTTTCTGCGTTATGAAATTTTTAGGCGTGGCAATATTTCTGGCAAGACACGGGGACAGCAAACTGTGTGAATATTCTATAGAAATTCAACACAAATTGCTGTCCCCATGTCTTAGGTATCAATTTTATAAGGTCAGAATATTCACATCATCATACCCTTTAAAGTAATGCATCTCCCGCTTTTGACAGGTCATCAAAATCACTTGATTGTCCCGGGCATACTCATGTAAAAATGACAAGACAGCTTCCAGCCGTTCATCATCATATTGTATAAAAGCATCGTCTAAAAAAATGGGGGTCGAATTTCTTTGATCAAACATAAGGCTGACTAATCCCATTCTTAAAGAAAAATACACTTGGTCCCATGTGCCGTTACTGTAGTATTCCACATCCTTGATTTTGTCTGCCTGGGCATCCACTACTTTAACTTTAAAGCTGTCGGATATCTTCAATTCTGTATATTTTCCGTTTGTTATCTTTTGTAAGATATCCCCTACCGTTCGATTTAACTTGGGTCCGAAGCTCTTCTGGATCTCTTGAAATGATTCTTCCAGCACTTCAGTGGCTATATCGACAGCATCAAGGGTATGCTGATAGGTTTTTATCCGATCTCTTGCAAGAATGATATCCTCTTCGATCTCAGCACTGTCTCGTATCTTATTCGTAAATCCATCAATGGCGTACTGCAGATCTTTACTATCCTTTTCCATCTGGATGAGGCTTTCGTGTAGATTTTTGAGTTCTTCATCCAATGCTTCCATATCTTTATCCATTGAGATATTTGTTAGGTCCTTTTTCACATCATGATAACGGCTCAGTTCCTTTTCCAATGCCTCTATACTGGTATCTTTTTGCAGGGCCGAGAAAGTGCTTTCAAGGGCATTTTTTTTGCGCTCCAGTTCATTCTTAACACGAAGATGATTTCTCAACGCATCGAGTTCTTGCTGAATCTTTTCACTGCTGGGGCTGTCGTTACCAGACATCCATGGACTTTTACCATGCAAATCCTCAAGGGTCTGTGAAAGATTCTTCAAACGGTTTTCCGTTTCTCCTACTTCTTTTTCCAAATATGTTTTTTCTTGATTAAGCTCTCGATATTTTTTCAAGCCTTCATAAAAGCCTTCAATGTCTTCACGTTTACAGTTCTTCAATATGGTACTTATAAAGGCATCACTTCGTTCCATTTTTTCTTTTAAGTCATTCAACATACGATCATCGGTATAATTCTGTTTGGCTTGGATTTTTATTTTTATTTCTTCTATTTTATTAATTTTGCGCAGATAATCTGTCAGCTTAACCTTAAAATCATGATAATCCCTAACACCAAGCTTCTCATAAATGCGTCGTAATTCCCGTGTTATCTCTTCGATCTCTTTTCTAATCTCACTTCCATCACCAACTACAGCAATTTCCAGTTCTAAAGCCTTTGTCTGGGATGATGCTTTTCTTATCTGCAAAAATCCGATAATGGACAGAAGAAGTCCAAGGCCACACAAAGTCAGTAGGTATGGAGATATGAAATTTCCTCCCAAGCTTCCGCCCACAGCTGCCAGTAAGCCCAACCCTAACATAGCCTTTCCAACACGTCCGTTACGCTTCAGAATATCTCTTTTAAATAGCAAGTGATCCCGCTTGCTGCTGTCACTAAGCTTGTTATGCAGTTCTTTAAGCTTATTCTCTTTATCTATAATCTCTGCTTCTAAGGTAGGTTCATATATCTCAAATCCCTCTATATCCAATGTGCTTTTTTCATGCTCCAACTGCGTTTTTAAAGTCTCCAAGTCCTCATGATGACGCTGCAGTTCCGTCAATTTTTCTTGCGCATAAATTTTTTCTCGATTGGATTCCGCCACCTGTCTCTCAATGTTCTCTTCCAAACCTTTGTAACCTACAAAAATCTGAAGCAGGGTATTTTTTTCTTCCAGAGCTGTGTCAATTTCTTTCTTCTTTTTTAATAATTCTTCTTGTGTATTGACAAGCTGCTTCACTTGGATATGCTGTTCATCCATATCCTTCAGTTTTTTTTCATCCACAAACAGTCCATTGATATAAAGCTTGCCATCTATTTCTTCTATAGCCTGATTGGTTGTCTGTATCTTTTCCTGATAATCCCGTAATTCCTCATACAACTGTCGTAACTCATTAAATTTCAATACTCTTCTATACTGCTCCATATCCTGGATAGTTTGCTGAATCTTGTGTTTTTCTTCTAGCAATGTCTTGTGTTTCTCTAATTCTACATAGCTTTTTTCCTGTAAAATCCGGGCATTGGCCTTTTCTTCCCTGAGCCCTTCATAAGTTTCCTTCATTTTATCCAATGCACCGGACCGCTTCACATTTGTCAGTTCTTTTCGCCAAAGCAGCAGCTTATTGGCTGCTTTAAAATAAGATGTGTTTTCATCGCCACTTTGCTGTAAATTGCTGAGACGATTCATGATTTCATCCTCTTTATCCCTCGCCACTTGACTGCCCAATTGTTTAATAAATACCGTCTTTTCGAAGGCGCTTTCCCCTAAGCCGAAAATATCCTTTCCCGGCTTCTTTTCATCAATGTACTTAATTTCATCCCCGGTAATGCCGTGCAAAACACTGGCTTCATCCTTCTTTCTTTTTTCATTGAAGCTTCGTTTAATAATATACGGATTCTCTTTTTCGTCCAGAAAATGGAGTTCACCGGATGCCTGCTTCCCGTTCCAAGGAAGATATTTTTTCCTTTCATTTTCCTTGATATCTTTTTTACCGCAGTCCATTCCGTAAAATATGGCCTTCATAAATGCCTGCAGGGTACTTTTTCCAGCTTCATTTTCTCCGTAAATAATATTCAACCCAGGAGTAAAATCCAATTGAACATTCTCCAGTTTTCCAAAATTTCCGATCTTTATTTTTTGTATTTTCATAGGATCTCCGCCTCCCTGTCGTTCAGGGCATAAATACCGATTTTAAGGGCTTGCTCCAACTTCTGTCTTTCTTCATCACTGGTGCAATGCTTTATTTTTTCTCTCATCTTTTTTACAAAAACACCCTTCAATGAAAAATCCCGCTCCAAATTCTCTTCATTCATTTTGACGGTTGTTTCGTCCTTGACGGATACCCAAAAAAGCTTGTCCCTCAATTTTTCTTGAATCACATGGGTATGGATGTTGAATTCTTCATGGATTTCACCGGTTAAAATGATTCTATATAAATGCTTATGATCTTCTTCCAAATCTATGTTTTGAAGGATTCTGCCGCTAATCTCTTCATAGGTAAAAGCGCCGCTAATATCGATCCGTTCCTCTATGTATTTTCTTTTACAGGTCTCCACAAATCTAAGATTGCAGTAATCTTTTCCAACCTCTCCTATAAGCACGCCCTTCGGCCCCAGTTCGTCAAATCCCCTTCCTTCCGGATTTCCAGGATAGCTCCAAAAGGTTTTCCCCGCCTTTTTGATCCCTGTGTGCCTATGTTGATGACCTAATGCAAGATAGTCCAAGCCGCTGTTTCGAATCGTATTTTCCGTAACAGGATTATAGTCGCTGCTTTGTCCTTGGGCAACCACATCTCCATGGATGACCATGATATGGATGTGGTCATCTTCCTCTATTTGAAAATCCTCTATCAACGCTTTTGGCATATAATGATCTCCAAAACCAGTCCCATATACCCACACTTTTTTTTGTGGAATTTCAATTTTCTCCAGCGTCGGCGAAAAAATATGTACATGGGGCGGCCATGGAATCAGCTTATAATAAGACTTGTCCGTATAGGGATCGTGGTTCCCGGGACTGATAAACACATGGACATCCGGTACTTCCTTCAGCTTTTCTAGAATATAGTCGATGGTTGTTTTGGTAATATTGCTGCTATCGAAAAGATCTCCACTGATAAGCAGCAGCTCTACAGCTTCTTCTTTTACTAGACCAATGATTTTTCCAAAGGTTTCCCGCAGATCTTCCTTTCGTTTTTCCGCATCCTTAGGCGATAACCCGCTAAAAGGCGTATCAAAATGCATATCACCACAATGAAGGATTTTAATAGGTCTCATGCTTTGCCCTCCCGTTCTCCTAGATAACAAGTAATACCTTGCTAAGTCGTATAGATAGATTGTACCACAAAAAAAACAATTCTTTCCAACGCTATTTAGTGATATTATTTTTTATTTGATAAAGTTTATTATTTATCAAGATTGGTATATATAGAATAGTGAAAAGGAGGTATGCACTATGAAAGCATTTCAAGTTAAAGAGAATATTTACTGGACAGGTGTTCTGGATCCGGGATTGGAAACCTTCGACATCATTATGAAGACACCTTACGGTTCCACCTATAATTCGTTTTTTATCGACGACGAAAAGAAAGTATTAATTGATACAGTAAAGCCCAATTTTAAAGATGAATTCCTTGAAAAACTTCAAGAATTGACAGATATAAAAAAAATCGACTATGTAATTATCAATCATACAGAGCCTGATCATGCAGGCAGTCTTAAATATATTCTGGAAATCAATCCTGAAGTAGAGGTTTTTTGTACAAAAGCAGCCAGCATTTTTCTAAATGAACAAGTGAATGGTCCCTTTACATGTCATACCATTTCAGATAATGAAATCCTCGACATTGGAAAAAGAAAGCTGAAGTTTATAACAGCGCCCTTTCTCCACTGGTCTGATACCATGTTTGTATATAGTGAATATGATAAAGCATTGTTTACTTGTGATGGATTTGGTTCCCATTATGCTTCCGTTGATCCTCAAGAAGTTTATAAGGACGCATATAAGGAAGCTTTAAAACTATATTACAATGCCATCATGAAGCCTTTTGCACAGCATTATCTAAATGCCCATGAGAAGATCAAAGCACTGGATATAGAAACCATCTTCTCATCCCACGGACCTATTTTGTCCGAGAATCACCAGTATAATATGAATAAATATTTTGAGTGGTCAACAGAAGAAGTTTCAAAGAGAAATCATAAGCAAGTTGCTTTACTATATGTTTCTGCCTACAGAAATACAGAGGTAATGGCGGAAAAAATCAAGGAAGGCTTAGAAGCTTCTGGTGTAAAAGTAGAATACATGGATGTTGAAAACGAAGATATCGGCCGAATCCATGACGTCATCAACGGATCAAAAGGAATTCTCATCGGCTCTCCCACCATCAATAAAACCATGGTGAAACCAATATGGGATGTGCTTTCGGTCATTGATCCGATGGCCAATATAGGTAAGATTGCAGGGGTCTTCGGTTCCTATGGATGGGGCGGTGAAGGCGTTCAAATGGCACATACCATCTTAAAACAAATGGGCTTTAAAATGCCCCTTGAAGTAATCTCAAAGAAGTTTTCACCATCAGAAGAAACATTGGAACAATGTGTGGCTTTCGGCAAAGCCTTTGCAGAATATATTTCATGAAAATACAGGGAGCAATTTGGGAGACCGCTGAAAAAGTAACTCATCGCCCGGCAACACATGGGGACAGGGCCTCAGTCCGGTGAAAAGCACACCGGACAGTGGACCAGTCCCCAAGTCTTGCCTCTTTTGCTTAAATCCCCTGAGTTTTTCAGTGACTTCGCAATTTTGCTCCCTGTATTTTTTATGAGAAGATACTTTTCGCAATGACGCCGGTCAACGGATAAGAAAACTCGATACCGTCACATACTTTGATCACGGCTATGATCGGAAGTACAATGGCAGCGATTCCCAAAGCAACTAATAGTGGAATTCCTATCAATACGACACTAAGAAGGGCAAATACAAAACCAAGGATAATGATAGACACTTGGAAAACAAGACCTTCCTTAGCTTGATTCTTGACAAATTTATCATTGGATACCAGCATGACGACTAAAGGAGCCAATATTGGAAATCCTACAATCCATCCTAAATGGGCTATTGCACATAACAACTTTTGTTCTGTCGTAACCATCTCTCTCTCTCCTTTGCAAATATATTTTATTATACTATATTTACGATGCAATTTTAAAAAAGTATATATCTATTCAATATATTATTACAAAAAACATTCTTATAAAGTCTGTAGAAAAAAAGAAAATGATATGCTATGATATTTAGAGACTCTAAATTTTCTAAACCCATAAAGAAAGAAGTAATCCTATGGAATCTATGACCAAATCTATTCAGAGATTATTTTCTCTATCGAATAATCCCATACGGAAAGATGTCCTCAATATCGCATGGCCTGTATTAGCAGAAATGCTGATCGGATCTTTATTTAGCATGGTAGATATGATGATGCTGGGAAGAATGAAAAATACAGCTGCAGCAGCCGCTTCTGTAGCTGCAGTCGGTGTCACCAATCAACCCATATTTATCGGATTAGCCCTTGTGCAGGCATTAAATATCGGTGGTACCGCCATGGTGGCAAGATATATCGGCGGCAATCAGTGGGAAAAGGCCGAAGACACAGTCAAACATGTACTGCTGCTTAATCTCTTATTTCTATCTATCCCTCTGTCCATTTTGGGTCTGCTGTTCACCGATCAGATCATGGCCTTTATGGGCGCCAAGACTGATACCCTTACCATAGGCAGGCATTATTTTCAAATCATGATGCTGGGATTTGTCTTTCAATCCTTTAATTTTGGTATTGCAGCATCCCTTAGAGGTGCTGGCGATACTAAGCTTCCTATGAAAATTAATCTCCGTGTTAATTTTTTTAATGTAATAGGTAATGCCATTCTCATCTATGGATTATTGGGTTTTCCAGCATTAGGTGTAACAGGCGCAGCCATCTCCACCGCGTTCTCCCATTTACTGGCTACCATCATTCTTACTTCTTATTTGCTGAGGGGAAAAACTACTGTCAAGATTGGATTAAATAAAAAATTTCGCTTTTCTTTTGCCATCATGTCCAATCTGATAAGAATCGGTGTTCCTGCCTCTTTGGAACAGATGGCTTTGCGACTGGGCATCATGTTCTTTGTTAAAATCGTCGCCTCTTTGGGAACGGTCGCGTATGCTGCCCATCAGATATGCCTTAGTATTGTAGGCTTGTCCTTCCATCCTGGCCAATCATTTGGTATTGCAACATCCTCTTTAGTTGGCAAAAGTCTAGGTGCAGAAAAACCGGATCAAGCCCATGCTTATGCTAGAGAAGCACGGAAGATCGGCTCCATCATTTCATCCATCATGGCCTTAGGTTTCTTTATTTTTGGCGAAGAGCTTGTCAGCCTTTATTCTCGGGATCAAGAAATCATCTACAGTGCATCAACGGCTTTAAATATTATTGCTTTTGTTCAGCCCTTCCAATCTTCACAGCTCATATTGGCAGGGGGATTGAGGGGAGCTGGCGATACCCTTTGGCCGCTGCTGTCTACCTTTACAGGTGTGGTGATCATCCGTTCCTTACTGTGCTATTTGTTTGTCATCGTACTGGGTTATGGTCTTGCTGGTGCATGGCTTGCTGTTTTGGTAGACCAATTTATCCGATGGATATTAATCTACCATCGTTTTCAGTCTGGGAAATGGAAGTACGTCAAACTTCGCTAAATTCCTTCAAATTTCACTTAGGGATAAATACCTATTTTTATTGTTCTTGATTGTCCGACCTTGATATTTTTAATAGATGGTATAAAATCATATATAGACTCAACAGCCCAAAAGATATCTAGAACAAAATCCATTAACACATACCTTTTTATGATGGAGTTGATTTATATGAACAAAGCCGATTTATTAAAACAGTTTTATTTTGAGCAGGTACAAGAGGATCAAAATAAAGCATCCAAAAACACCTTGCCCATCGAAGAACAAATACTAGTAAATGAACGTCTGAGAAGGCTGGTCCGAGAGCTTGAAACCGAGAAACTGATAGAATACCATGACTCTCACTTCGTTTTAACAAATATCGGCAAATATTTGGCAAGAATACTATAGACAAAAAAGAATACAAAAAATAGACAAGGTTTTCTAAATCACAGCATTTAGAAAACCTTGTTGCTTGTTATAAGCATGGTGGTTTGAAAAGCATATTCAGTTGTCAAAAGCTTTGTATTTTCGATGTCCATTCCTCCAAATCTTTCTCAAAATCCTTCATTCTTTAAGCAAGCAGCCAACTACGAATATCATTTACTTCAAATCCTTCTTCTTCTCGGGAAATACAGATACACATCCGTATAAACCATCCTTATAACAATCTATATCAACCTCCCTGAGGAGGATTGACTATATTTATTAAATACCACTTTTTCTAATATTTTAAACAATTAGTTTGATATGGATTTACGCTTTAAAATGATATTTTGTTTTGCGGGACGGCACAGAGACCGTCCCCTACAAAAGATAATACATTCCGTTCTAGAAGCGTACATCTATAAGAATAAAACCCATAACTATAATATTCGCCAATTTGCTGTTGTATTCTTAAGATTCCTAAATAAATGCAAATACTTTCCATTCTTAATTCTTACATATATACGATTCTTCTTATTACTCATAATAAAAGTATTGTATTCCCATGGAAAATGAGGATACAATAGAACTAATAACCATATTTTACCTAGCTATCTTTGTATATGCCTTACGAATTTGCGAATATGATAGTATTATAGAATATTCAATTATTTAGGAGGAACTTATGAGCACAATTGCTGCATTTTTTGATGTTGACGGTACCCTTTATAGGGACTCCCTTATGGTGGAGCACTTCAAAAAACTCATTCGATATGAGGTGATTGACCCGGCTGTATGGCATAATCATGCAAAGCATACCTATCGAGATTGGGACAAGCGCCAAGGTAATTACGATGATTACCTTTTAGAAATCGCCGGTATTTACATCGAATCCATGAAAGGTCTCAATATTAGCCAGCTGGACTTTATTGCCAATCAAGTTATCAACTTAAAGGGTGACAGGGTTTATCGCTATACCCGCTCCCGCATTGCCTGGCACAAGTGTCGGGGTCATAAAGTCATTTTCATCTCAGGCAGTCCGTCTTACTTGGTATCCAAAATGGCATCCAAGTATGGTGTGGAAGATTTCGTTGGTACAAAGTATGTTACTGACGATAACAATTGCTTTACCGGTGAAGTTGTGCAGATGTGGGATTCCGAAAGTAAGCAAAAAGCCATCGAAGCTTTTGTTGAAAAATATTCGATTGACTTAGAGAACAGCTATTCCTATGGTGATACAAATGGTGATTTAACGATGTTGAAAATGGTGGGCCATCCGATCGCCATCAATCCTACAAGAGAACTCATACAAAATCTCGCCCTTGACCCAGATCTGCGAAAGAAAGCCACCATCATCGTAGAAAGAAAAGACGTAATTTACAAGCTGGATCCCAATATTACTATTCTTTAATTATTATCTATCGAGGGGGACCGCATAATGCTAGAGAAAAAAATATACAATACCCTTTTGGACCTAGTCAAGATACCCAGTATCACCGGTTCTAAGGATGAAAAGCGCATGGCTGAGCAGATTCATAACATACTCAGGAGACAATGCTACTTTCAGCATAATCCCCATCATCTCGTATTATATCCAATAGAAAATCATGATCTCTTTACCGTTCTTGCCCTTTGGAAAAATCCGAAAGAAACTTCCAAAACGGTCATCTTGCTAAGCCATTATGATGTTGTAAGTGTCGATGAATATGGGCACCTAAAGGAATATGCCTTTGATCCCAGACTTTATACAGAAAAAATCAAAAATGAATTGCTGCCGGAGGACGCCCGAAAAGATTTGGATTCTGGAGAGTGGATTTTTGGCAGAGGCATCATGGATATGAAGTGTGGTCTTGCCATCCATATAGAATTGCTGGACTATTATGCTAGCAGGCCCGATCTATTAGACTGCAATTTACTGCTCCTATCTGTAGCCGATGAGGAAGGCAATTCCAAGGGCATGCTGGGTTCTGCATCAGCTGTGCTGTCCCTATCCCAACAATATCATCTAGACTACCATTTGGTTATCAATACAGAGCCCTTCTTCCCTTTGTATACGGGAGATGAAAAGAAGTATATATTCACAGGTTCCATCGGTAAATTGCTTCCTATATTTTATTGTGCCGGAAAAGAAACCCATGTAGGCGAACCTTTCTCGGGCTTAAATCCTAATCTCATCGTTTCTGAACTTCATAAAAAACTGGAAGCAAATCCGGAGTTTTGTGAAAAATGGGATAACTTCGTAGCTCCGCCTCCCACCTGTTTAAAGCAAAAGGATTTAAAAGACGCTTACTCCGTCCAGATTCCGAGGGGAGCTGTCGCTTATTATAACTGGATGCTTTTAAAGGATGGACCTGGCGAAGTCATGGCTATATTAAAAAAGATTTGTCATGAGACAGCATCGGAAATTCTTGCGGAGCGTAAGAACAGACTAAACACGTTTCGAGAATTGTCGGGCTATCCCATTGAACCATTAGATTGGAAGATTGACATTTTAACCTACGACGAAGTCTATCAAAAGGTATTGTCACTTCATGGTGAAGCATTCTCTATACCCCTAAATGAAAAAATATCTTCGTGGATGGCAGCCGGTATCCATGATGAAAGGGAATTGACGATCAAAATCGTGGATTTTACCTATGACTATTATCCGGAGAAGACCCCTATGATCATCATCTTGTTTGCACCGCCCTTTTACCCTAGCACTTTTAACGATGCTTCATCTGCGAAGGATCTTAGGTCACTGGAGCTGGTTGAGCACTTAATCCAGTATGCCAATGAGCTTCATGGCACAGCACTGTACCACTGCCCTTTTTTCCCCGGTTTATCGGACAACAGTTATTTCGGAATTAGTCATTGCAGCGAAATCATCAGCAGCCTGAAGCCCAATATGCCTCTTTGGGGGCGATTCTACCAGCTGCCCCTCGAAGAGCTGGAAAGAATAAAAACGCCGGTGGTCAATATAGGAGTCTTTGGAAAAGATGCCCATAAGTATACCGAACGCCTTCATCTTCCTTTTTCCCTAAACACCACACCGTCCCTTATTATGTACTGTCTCGAGCAGATTTGATTTTTCCTTTTATATCAAAAAAATATTCGTGAATAAGCAAATGCATATCTTATTCACGAATATTGATCATTTCATGAAAGCAAGCCTCATCATCAGACGTTGTCCTTCAAAGTCATCCTATAAGAATGGTGCAGCTTCCCATCGTTTTCTTTGGCACATTTTCCACAGTAAATGATTTTTCTGTATTTTCTTATACTTCTGTATGTTCCACCGCATTTTCCACAAAAATAGTGGTGCTGATACACATCACTGTTGTACTTGGCCGTCAGGCAATCGCTTTTAAACACTTCTTTTAAAGTATCCTTAAATAGCTGCCCATGTCGATGGTTCATCTTTCCCAATCTGAATAAATAATAATGGGCAAGCTCGTGCTTTAGAATCTCAATCAGTTCCTTCACGCCAAACTTCAAAAAATACTTTCTATTAATTTGTATGACGGCATGTTGACTTTTCCGGTCATATTTTATATTGCCTCCAGAAGTTTTCAAACGGTTTGACCATTTTACTTGTCCGATAAAATCTCCTTTGGTATAGCCCATATATATTTTTGAAGCCAATTCTAGCAATTCTTTTTCTTGAAAATCCTGTTTTATGTAAATTTCCTCATATAGCTGCTTATACAGCCAATCCTCTTTTAACAACCTGTTTCACACTCCAGACATGTATGATATAAACACGTAAGCACATAATAATATTATCACAACTGTTAGTATATTGTAGGTTAAAATTTCAGGAGGTAATCTATGACGCGAAAAAGTATGAAGGGCATCGTCGGTAAAGCTAATCCTACTTTACATACGAAAGAGGATGTAGGTGTAGGCATCGACTTTACCAAAGATCATGTTTCCGATGGAGATGCCATCGAAGCAGTTATTGAGAAAAAGAAAAAAGAACAAGGGTTAAAGTAGATAAAAAAAGTGGGCACCTGTATAAGGTGCCCCATTTCTATAGCATACTCCCGAACTGGAAAGAAAGGAAAATTTCTTCCTAATTAAACATTTATTCTACAGTTGAAAAAAATCTCCTGCTAGTTTTTTTAAAAGAATTCATAAGATTTCGACACATTCCTTATTCTCTACACTTTCCGAAGTCCATCTTAACAAGCCAACCTATAGCCATCTTCCTTTAAAATCTCCTAAATTGATATGAAGAATTATCAGACTGTCACACCTTGTCCTAAAAAACCATAGTATAAGGTAGAAAGAAAGGAGAAGAAGCTCGGTACAAATTTTTTGTACAAGACTCACACCTTGTCCTATAAAGTCATACTATATGGTAGAGAAACAAAGAAGGGGGGGAGAAAACATGAATTATATAAAATCTAAAAAAGTGGAAATGAAGTATCCATGGAAAATAAATAGTGGTTTGTACCACTCTCCCAGTTTGACTGACTCAATCAAGAATGAAAATAAAGAGCAAAATACAAATGATACACAAATATATGAAAATAACTCGCCAAAAGAAAACTATACAGTTGAAAGATACAAAGTTAAAAGCCACGATGGTATGAATGAATTCGTTGTAAATTTATACATTAATAATCTCTGCGGTAACTATAACGAGGTTAGTTTTTGCCCTCCAGATATTTCCATGACAGAAGGAAATCTGATGGACCTAAATGAAGACAGCATCTGCAAAATTTTAGATGTGATAAGCAATATCCCGAAAGATGAGCTGAAAAATATGCCAGCAATCACAGTTCCTATTTATATTTTCAATATCAACAATGTCCTTTCATCAGGTAATAAAAATGAAATCACCATCGAACAGGACGCATAATTATAGGTCTCCCTTTCTCTACATATAAGGGAAAGGAGGTGTGAACATGCCTGAAGAAATGTATGGTGGTAGAGGTAGAGATCTTGATCTATGGTTTAAGATCATCCTTGCTGTTCTAACTGCACAAAAAAACAGCAACTATGTAAATGTAAGTGGGAATAACAACGAAATACAAATTCCTAACGAAGCAGGTCCTGGAGACGTCGTTCAAAAGTAGCAATTTCCCAAAAAAGAAGGGGGTAGATATCTTACCCTCTTCTTTTTTTAAGATGTCTTTTCTCTCATCTTTAAAGTATTACTTTATTAAAAAAGGATATACTTTTGCATATACATGAGTCTAACTTACTTATTAGCCGTCAGGAGGACCCCACATGGAGAGACCACGCATCCAAAAATACAAGCTTTATTTCCTTCATCCATTTATCTATGAGGATAAACACCATAAAAACATGATTCAATGTTTGTTGAATCATGACAGTCAATGGCAGATAAAATGGTATCAAAAAGGAAGGGCGGCTGATAAGCTCCGAACAGAGTATTTTCTTCCTCATATCGTAAAATTTTTATATCCCAGCATGTATCTGGATAAAGGAGTAGATGCAAATCTCAATCGTTCTGACATACAGTGGTTGACAGAATTATCAGGCTTAGATTTTGTTTTAAGACCGGAAGCTCTAAAAAGATATCAATCCTTTGAAGTATCTGCAAACAACTTATGCTATCCTTTATCCTTCGAAAGCATTCACTTGAAAATTTTTCATGGAGGAATCGGATTCCTATATTTTCAATTAATCTCTCAAAAACCAGAAATTGAACTGAATGATTTGATTTACATCAATCAGTTGATTCGTCCGTTAGTGGCTTTATATGAAGGCTTTGAAGTCCCAAAGGTACAGTTAGCCTATGATCAGTCTATTACCACTATGAAAGATATCATTGATCAACTCCTCCATGATATTCGTATCTACAAAAATCATGAAACCATTTTCAATATTTATATAGATAGGCTGCTTTTTTATACCTATGCATGTGTACAAAAAAGCTCGCTGCTTTCAAAGCAGTGGATATACAAAAGGACCGACATGCTTGAAGCCTTGCGAAGCTGCAGTCTATTTGTTCCCAATCGGGAAAGTATTTTAGTACAAGATAAATGTCATGAAGAGAAACTATATTATTCGAAATATAAATCCTCTGTGTATGGCTTTAGCAAAGAGGGTGGTGTTCTTTTAGCCGTAGATCGGGATCATGAAGGCAATCTCATTGAGCCAAATTTCCACAATGCATATATCCCCCAATACTTTTCAACCTATTACCTGGACATATTCATTTTAGGACTCTATCAGCGAATTTCTCTCATCAATTATTGCAGAAAACTGAGTATGCTGAAATCCCTTATGAATAATAAACATGAAATTGAACATATTCGATTCCAAATACTAAAGTTTACCAATACAGCCTGGTTTACACAAATAACCAATGCAGAACTGGGCATGAACATTTGGGAAAAATGGCTGAATATATTTGAGAATGAAACATTATACTGTGAAGTAAAGCAAGGTTTAGATGAACTGGACGATTTTCTTGAGAACAAAAAACAAAGCAGGTTTAATGCTAAGCTTGGTATTATAACCGCCTTAACGATTCCTCCTACGTTAATCTTCAGTTATGTGGGGAATCGTTTTGAACAGCTCAGCCTTATCAACCTACTAAACCCAAGATTCATATTTAGTTCACTGCTCTTGTTTTCTATCATGATGGGTATTTTTTTCTTAATCGAAAGATTTTATGATAATTCGTCCAAATAGTTTTATCCTGGAGCAAGACTTGGGGGACAGGGCCCCAGTCCGGTAAAAAGCGCACCTGCTACGCCACGGGGACGGTTCCATCGTTTTCCCTTCGGTCCTTCGCTACGCTCCGGAAACGCTCGAACCGTCCCCATGGCTCCGCTAGGGCCTTCTCTCTACCTATCAAACAATTCCATATTTCCACATTTTTTCATACAGACTGGATCTGCTGATATTTAGAATTTTGGCAGTCTCTGTCTTGTTTCCAGCTGTTTCATTAAGACAATCCATAATGGCTTCTTTTTCTGCCTCTTCCAAGATATCCTTTAACTCCCGCTTTCCTGCGTGATGTACATAATTTCTGTTTTTACGCATATACATAGGCAGATGGTTTACCTGTATTTCATTTCCTGAATCGACCAGGTTAATGGCTCTTTCCAGAACATTATGCAGTTCCCGTACGTTCCCAGGCCAGTTATATTGAAGCAGGCATTCCACAGCCTGTGCAGAAATCTCTGTCACATAGTTTCCAAGCTGCTGTGAAATCTTTACCAGCAAGTGTCGGATGATGGGCTTCAAATCCTCCGGCCTCTCTCTCAATGGAGGCACCAGTATACTCATGACATTCAAGCGATAGTACAGATCTTCCCGAAAGGTTCCCTCTTCAATCATTTTTTCCAGATCCCTGTTGGTCGCTGCAATGATCCTGACATCAATCTCAATATTTTTAACGCCGCCCACACGTTCAAACTCTTTTTCTTGCAGCACCCGCAGCAGCTTCGCCTGCATATTTAACGGCATATCTCCAATCTCATCCAAGAAAATACTCCCTTTGTTGGCAAGCTCGAACTTTCCGATTTTACCTCCCCTTTTTGCTCCGGTAAAGGCCCCTTCCTCATATCCAAACAGTTCAGATTCTAAAAGTTCAGCTGGTATGGCCGCACAATTCACTTTCACAAAAGGCTCCGTAGACCTACTGCTTAAATCATGGATAGCATGGGCAAAGAGCTCCTTTCCAGTGCCGCTCTCACCGCGTATTAGCACGATTGAGTTTGATTTGGCAGCTTTTTCTGCCATATATTTTGACTCCTGCAGCTTGTCGCTGACACCAATAATACTATCAAAATTGTATTTCGCACTGCGCTCTTTTTTCAACTCATCCTTGTAATATTTCAATTCATTTTCCATCTTACTTATTTTAGCCGCTATGATACTTACTTCTTTGATATCCTTAAACATAACCTTTCCAACAGCACCTACGACCTTACCATCTTTAAAAATAGGTATACGCATAACCACAATGTTCTTTCCCTTTATGTTAATGACCTCTCCAATCTCTTTTTTCCCTGTTTTGACAACGACATGCATTCTAGAGGTTTCAATAATTTCCGTTACGTGTTTTCCAATGACTTGATGCTTATCTACCTCCAGATACTCGGCATAGGGGTCATTAATCATCGTGATATACCCGTCTTTATCCACAACGATGATCCCATCATAGGCATTATCCAGTACCGTTTTTAGTATCTCAGATATGTTTTTTTCTGCCTCCAATTCCTCTGCCACACGCTTCATATCGGTGGTATCCTGAAAAACAGCAACCGCCCCCACCACTTCTCCATTTTTTACGATGGGCGTACGATTAATGAGGAGTTGTTTGTTCCTATATTTTTCTGTCATGCCTAGTTCTTGTTTTCCCGTCTTTAGTACTTCAGGCAGTCTACTTTTGGGTAAAAAACTGAATATTTCTTTCCCAATCCGTTCCTCGGCCTTACCTCCCAGTAATTTTTCTGCAGCATTGTTATATACAATAATTTGATAAGCTTTATTAATTGCTACGATGGCATTGTGGGTAGAATCCAAAATCGTATTAAGCTCTTCACATAGATACTGTTGATTGCACAACATATTTTTAAACTGGGCATCCTTTTTCATGGAACCATCTCCCCCCAGAATAATTCATCCTCAAATTTTTAAAATCTATATCAAATATTTCCATTCCATAGCTGTGCTTTTCCCTGTACACTATTATATCATAATTTTGACATTCGTCTTTCTCCATCCAGTACTTATATGAGATTTCTTTACATAAAACAAATTTAAATTTTTGTTTATTATCACCAATAATTCCAGTAAATTTTATTTATCTCATTTATTGCTTTCATATCTTTCAAAAAATAAAGAATAATAATAAATAGTATAGTCTACATTTGCTTTCTCTTGACTATACACTGTCTACTTCAAAGCTTCTGGACTTTAGATAGAGGAGGGAGTAAGATGAAAAGCGTCCGCAAGGTTTTTCTTTCACTATTAATCATGAGTATAACCGTAGGTGGCGGTGTCACAAAAGCATATACACATAGTGACGAGAAAACCTTGGTATACCATGAAACGGACAAGTACACCCTAGAATATAGCCTAAGGGCATGAAATCAAAATAAATTTCAATTTCGACATACGTGCTCAAAAGAAGAGTTTCACCTGTTAGCCAGATTGGTTTACGGAGAAGCTCGAGGTGAGAGCTTTGAAGGAAAAGTAGCTGTCGCCAGTGTTGTATTAAATAGAGTGAAAAATCCAGGATTTCCGGATACCATTAAAGCCGTTATTCTGCAACCTAATCAGTTTACTGCCGTTTCCGACGGACAGATTAATCTGGTGCCGGATGAAGAATCATTCAGAGCAGTATGCCAGGCTTTGATGATGACAGATGCTACTTCGGGGAGTCTCTTCTACTACAACCCGAAAATCGCTACTTCAAAATGGATTTTATCCAGAAAAGTCATTAAGGTAATCGGGAACCACAGCTTTGCTATATAATCTTAAAAACTATTGAATCGGATTAACTACATCCATCATATGCGACACATAATGGAAATAAAATGGAGTTTCCCCACGTTTTTACATGGATTTCGTTTCCTATGTGTCATAAAAAAATCTTGTGATAAAAATCACAAGATTTTTTTGTCACTATAATATTGACAATCATTCTCAGCGGGTGTATCCTTATAATGAAAAGAAAAGCAATGATATGTTTCGATTTAACGATAATGATTATCATTCCTTTGTCGTAACAATTATTATTACTACCTAAGGAGGTTTTCACCATGACCCTTGATCTCGCTATAAAAGGCCAAAGACTAGAAATCATTAATATTCCTGATGCTTCAATCCGTGCACAGGCAATCCGTTTAGGAATTTATGAAGGAGCAAAATTGATCTGCTCAGAAAAGCTTCCAGCCGGTCCTGTTATTCTTCAAAATAGAATGCAAGAGATCGCTATTGGGAGAAATCTTGCAGCAAAAATCACTGTAAAAGCAGTATAATTATCTTTAAACTTCTAAGGAGGAACCAAAATGCATTGCCACAGCCCTATTTGTCATATAGATATTCCAGAAGGTGCAAGAAAAATTGTACTGGCTGGAAATCCTAACGTTGGAAAATCCGTCTTCTTTAATGCATTAACAGGTATGTATGTTGATGTTTCAAATTTCCCCGGCACTACCGTAGATATAAGTACTGGAAAATATAAAAATGATGTGGTCATGGACACGCCCGGCGTTTATGGTGTTTCATCTTTCAATGATGAAGAAAGAGTAGCCAGAGACGTCATTCTTTTTGCAGATGTCATCCTAAATGTTATTGATGCCGTCCATCTTGAAAGAGATTTGTTTTTAACACAGCAAATTATTGATATGGGAATTCCCATGGTAATCGCTTTAAACATGATGGATGAAGTGCAAAGGAACGGATTACATATTGATATCAAAAAACTTTCGGATGAATTAGGTATCGAAGTCATTCCTACCACAGCAATCAAAAAAGAAGGCATAGAGATCATCAAGGAATCCTTGAACCGAGCCCGTGTAGGAAATCGAATACCGGAGGTAGCCGATCTAATCAAAAATGTAGTGGATAAGGTTGATGTTGAAGCAGAAGCGCTGCTTGTCATCGAAGAGGATGAAAATGTCATAGGCCGTCACGGACTAAAAAATATTGATGGCTATAGAGAACATGTATACATGCTCAGAAGGAATCGCGTAAATGATATCGTTGCTGCCGTTGTTTCTGAAACAAATACGGGAGCCTCTTTTAAAACGAAATTGGGCCGATGGATGCTGCGCCCACTTACTGGAATCCCGATCCTGTTCCTGGCATTATATTTGACATATCAAGCAATTGGTGTTTTTGTTGCTCAGACCGTCGTTGGCATAACAGAAGAAATCATCATGGGACAGTACTACTATGAATTTATTATGAATATCATGACAAAGATCGTAAATGAGGGGTCATTGATTGGTCAGCTGCTCATCGGAGAATTTGGCGTATTGACCATGGCACCCATATATCTATTCGGTCTTCTGCTTCCCCTGGTGGTGGGTTTCTATTTTATCCTTTCCATCATGGAAGATTCCGGCTATCTTCCCAGAATCGCTGCACTGGTGGATAGACTGCTGGTTAGCCTTGGATTAAATGGTCGAGCGATTATTCCTATGATTCTTGGTTTTGGTTGCGTAACGATGGCAACCATTACAACCAGGCTCCTCGGTTCGAAAAGAGAGCGATTTATTGCTACGATGCTGCTGGGTTTAGCGATCCCCTGTTCTGCCCAATTAGGAGTTATTGTTGGGCTCATCGCACCTCTTGGAGGTAAAATGGTTATTTTATATTCTGTCACCATTTTTATTGTATTTGTTCTGACAGGTACCTTGTTAAATAAGATTATGCCTGGGGAATCTACGGATTTGTTAATTGACCTGCCGCCTTTAAGAATTCCTGTCTTTACAAATGTTGTAAAGAAGACATATATCAAGTCAAAAATGTTCATCGAAGAGGCTGGTCCTCTATTTGTAGTCGGTGCACTCATCGTCACCCTGCTGCAGTATACAGGCGTATTAGAAATGATATCCAATGCCTTTGCTCCTATTACCATCGGCTTTTTAAAGCTGCCTAAGGAAGTAGCGCAAACCTTTATCATGGGTATTATTCGAAGAGACTTTGGTGCTGCAGGCTTAAATACATTGGCAGAGCAAGGGCTTCTTAATCCACTGCAAGTTGTTGTATCCCTTGTAGCAATTACCCTATTTGTTCCTTGTATAGCCGCTATTATGGTTATCTTTAAGGAAAGAAGCTGGCAAGAGTCAGCACTGATTTGGATCGGAAGCTTTGTCATCTCATTTTTAACTGCCGGAATATTGGCTCAGATTGTTATGTAGCTGGACAGAGCGGGCGAACACTGTTCTCCCCTACGATTATGCTATTCACATGAGTTTTGCGCAAACTACTTTCTTAATAAAAACAAGCAACCATCCATTGAACGGATGGTTGCTTGCTTTCGTTCTGCTATAACCGCTTATGATCGTTTTCGAATATTCCAATAGATCACCATAATCAGTATAAATATTCCCGTATTAATGAGAATAAAGGATTTGAAGGAAAAACCTTCGATATATTTATTTTCAGTATCCCCTCCAGTTATCGTCTCTCCTCCATCTACAGCATCGATGGTTGTAGTATCGATATAATCCGTCAATCCGTACTTTTCCTTCATATTCACCGGTAGAGCCATCAACTGGCGATGGGCCCACATTTTCACGATAGGAGAATAGGCTTCCAACTTAACTGCCTTATTCAATGCCTGAATGTACTTATCCATCTCTCCGCTGGTTTTGTATACCTCCGTTAAATCATAAAGGTTCCTGTCATTGAGCATGCCATTGAGCTTGAAATAATATTCTGCACCCGTATAATCTCCCCGCTCCAGTAGAACCTTGGCTCGATAATAATCAAGGAAATTAATCATTTCTAGAACATAGGTGGATACTTGGTCATTTTCACCATTTTTGTAGGTCTCGATTATATTTACTTTTTGAAGAAATTTTTCGTAATCTTTGTTAAAGTAAGCATGATAGGCTTCTTTTCCTAAATCTTGCACCTTTTTCATTACAGGAAAACCACTGGAAACAAAATTGCCATCAAACAGTTCTGCTCTTTTCATCTCAATAAAGCCTTGTTGCCGTAGAATGATATCAAATTCTGGTTCAGAATCAAAGGATACCCATTCTAGTTTTCCATCTTCCGGAAAAACCTGTATCACAGTGTTTTTATTTGATGAAAACTCTTTGATAGTAAGATCTTGTGGATCAAAGGATCTACCATATGTTACCGCAATCTTACTATACCCTATGGTGCTTTTCCAAAGCAGGCTTGGTCTCATAGCATATTGAAGCCATACTCCCCCGCCTTCATCATAAGCTGGGTAAACCCAATAGGTAATAACCACCCTATGGGTCTGATTTCTGTCGAAGTTAATTTCCCACGTGTAACCTGATTGGCTGGAAAGATTAAAATCCGCCTCTAATCCTACAGCATTATCTTTTCTATCTGTCGGAAGCTTTTTGCCATCAACATACATCTTTAAATCATTGAACTTCTGACTATCATGGGCTGCTTCTTTACCATTTGTTGTGTATACCAACCGATCATTGGGCAAGTGCATCACGACAGTGTCATTTTTTCCTGTATTTTTCAAAACCATAATGGATTCCACAAATACCTTTTCATCTGATACGTTAATGTTAACGTCCTGATGTAATAACGTAACGTCTGTCTCTCCTACAGGAAAAACAGATGCTCCTATCCCCAACGTCGGGCTATCGGCATATGTGGTAAAGCTCATAAGAAAAAATAAAAGAATCATCAGTAATTGCTTTTTCATTTGATTGAATACTCCTTTTACATCATGAAAAGCCGTGAAGCGACATGCTTAACGGCTTTAATCTAATATCTGTGCTGCAAAACACCATTGTTCCTTCTCTTTAACTAGCTTTAATGTGTATCCTTCAATGTAATTTGAGTAGATTTCCACGACGTCAGCATAGGCTATCTGTTCTCCTTCATATCTAATGTTCGAGAACTTTACCTCATTCAAATCGACTTCTTGACTTTTCTTGGCTGCCAATGCATGCTTTAAGCGAAAAACTGTATAAGCTTCTGGTATGTTTCTTTGATAGATTTCACTGGCAAGAACGTATAGCAGGTGGCTTGCATCTTTTTCGCTTATATGCCCCTCGGAAGTATCCACCAATATTTGTTCCCATGTTTCCAATGCCGTCTCAACGCTCGTCATATCTGCTGATTCAATGGTAATTCCTACTTTTGTTTCTATATTTGTTTCTTCCTCCTGTAATACAGGGTCAGAGGAAATCACCGTTTCCGGTTTCTCCGTTATAGCTGTACTTTCTTGGTTTTCTACATTTTCCTTTGCTGCCGTCATTTCCTCAGCTTCAGCATTAGCGCTGACTCGATACATGACCACCATTCCCGTTATACCGCCTAGCATGGTCAGTGTAAGGAATATCAATACACCTGCTATGATATGCTGCTTCTTCATAAACCACCTCTTCAGAAAATATCATGACGATAAAATATGTATTATTCTTTTATACCCAATAATTATATCACAGAAATTCTTCTTTTTTGACGAAAATTGTAAAAAGAAAAGAAAATAAGACGGACGCGCACTGCGCGCCCCTACAATTGTGTTATCTTCAATAATTTTGTTTAAGCTATTTCCTTAAATAAAGAAACTCAGTATGAATACTGAGCTCTTAAAGTACACCTCTTCCTGGGATAAGCATATTAATAATGCCAATGGCTAATGCTGCTAATAATGCTCCAATAAAGCTTACTGTCACACCACCTACCAGATAGCCTGTTATGTAAATAATCACTGCTGATACAATGAAGCCTGTAATTCCTCTTCCAAATGGACTGGCATCAAAGCCGGTGAATCTCTCGATCAGATAATCTATCACACCAATAACGACTGCAGCCAGCAGCAGTGGGACAAATCCAATGATCGAAAAGTTCGGTACAAAGAATGCTGCTACAGCCAATACGATCATTGATACAACGATCCTAACAAATAAACCTCCTATCCCCAGCTGTTTTCCTTCTTCTCTTCTTTCTTCTTTCTTTGCCATTTATTTTCCTCCATTCTGTTCATTGATAAGTATAGTATTTTCAAAAACAGAATTTTTATTACATACTGCCATATGCAAATATATTATTGCCATCTATGTATATAATAGTATAGATAAATTCATATTCTCTTTGATTAATACCATAAAAAAAAGGTACCAATGATATGTAAACACTTACATTTTAGGAGCGTGATCATTTTGGCGGACAAGTTAACTCTCATGTTGGGAGGAATTCAAGGTGAAGGAATTGTCAGCACAGGTGATATCTTGATCAAGGCATTGTCCAGATCAGGTTATTATACCTACGGCTGCCGAACCTTTTCGTCCAGAATTAAGGGTGGGCATACAAATTATGTAATGGACATATGTACGGAAAAAATCTTTAGCAGCAGCGATCAACTGGACATCTTGATCGCCATGGATCAAGACACCATCGAAATCAATCTTTTTAGATTGAAGGATGGGGGACTGCTGCTATATGACGATATTGTTCAAGTAACAGCGTTATTACAAAATGAAAAGTCTGAAAAGATCCAAATAATAGGATTCCCTTTTACGAGCCTGGCAAAACAGCACGGTACCACCATCATGAAGAATACCGCCATCGTAGCCTTAATCGCCCGGCTGCTGCACCTACCCTACCACAGCCTAGAAGAGGTTATCCGCAAACAATTTCAAAAAAAGGGTGAAGAAATCATATCAAAAAATTTAGCAGTAGCAAGTGAATGCTATAAATTTCCTTTAGACGATTCGTTCTATCATCATTATGCCTTAAAAACACAGACAAACACTGAAAATTTGACCTCTTTAATCGGCAATGAAGCCATCGCCCTGGCAGCATTGATGGCAGGCTGCAGATTTGTTGCTGCATATCCTATAACGCCAGCCTCTGAAATCATGGAGTATCTCATTAAGAAATTTCCGAAATATAATGGTGTGATGATTCAAACAGAGGACGAAATATCGGCTGTTACTATGTGCATCGGCGCCTCCTATGCAGGATGCCGCAGCATGACGGCTACTTCTGGGCCCGGTATCTCTCTCATGATGGAGGGTGTCGGCCTGTCAGGAATGGCAGAAATACCCCTAGTTATTGTGGATTCTCAAAGAGGCGGCCCCAGCACCGGTCTGCCTACAAAACATGAGCAAAGCGATATTCAGATACTCTATTACGGTCCCCATGGCGAAATTCCATCGATTATAGTAACGCCCTACTCTGTAGAAGAATGCTTTTATCAAACCATCGAAGCCTTTAACCTGGCTGACAAGTATCAATGTCCTGTTTTTATTCTTAGTGATTTATTATTGGGTCTGTCCAGACAGACCATCGATGAATTGGATAAAGATCGACTTTTGATCGACAGAGGTAAGCTAATTTCCAGTCATGAATTGTCGGAAAAACAAGAAGTTCCTTTTAAACGGTTTGCTTTTACAACGGATGACATTTCAGAAAGATCTATACCCGGTCAGCCCTTTGGTATGCACAGTGTCACAGGTATCGAGCACACGGAGGCAGGAAAGCCCTCTGAAGGCCCCGAAAACAGGACAGCCATGATGAATAAAAGGCTGAGAAAAATCAAACGATTGTCCGACACCGATGGAATCCATCTTTTCGACACCTCCGATAGTAATATATTGATTCTTTCCATAGGTTCAAATTACGGAATCATTAAGCGTGCTGTAGAAGAAAGTCAGCTGCCTGTCTCCTATGGAATGTTTACAAGAATCAAACCGCTTCCTGTAAAACAATTGGAAGAATTGCTTGCTAAATATGATAAGGTTCTGGTTGTCGAAAATAATGGTACCAGCCAGTTAGCCGCCATTATAAAACAGGAATTAGGCTATCACCATAAAATTTGCAGTCTCTTAAAATATGATGGCCAACCCTTCCGTATAGAAGAAGTGTTAGCCAAAGTAAAGGAGATGATGGTATGACAGACATAAAAAAATACAGCAACAATATTACCCCTACCTGGTGTCCCGGCTGCGGTGATTTTTCCGTACTGCGCTCCATACAGGCTGCCGCCGCCCATCTCGACGTAGAGCCTCATAATCTAGCAGTAGTATCCGGTATCGGATGCTCCGGAAGGATATCCGGTTATATCAATGCTTATGGATTTCATAGTATTCATGGAAGGGCCCTACCCATTGCCCAGGCTATCAAGCTGGTAAATCCAGAAATTACGGTGATCGCTTCCGGCGGCGACGGCGATGGTTTTGCCATCGGTATGGGGCATTCCATACACGCCATGAAACGCAATATCGATATCACCTATATTGTCATGAATAACCAGATATACGGACTGACTAAAGGTCATACATCTCCTTTAAGTCATGCCGGCTTTGTTACCAAAAGCACACCTCACGGCTCCATTGAAACGCCGGTCAAACCGGGACTTTTGGCCATGGCTGCGGGCGCTACCTTCATAGCCCAAGGATTTTCAGCCTATCAGGAGCAATTGATCGACATCATCACAAAAGCTATCCATCATAAAGGATTTTCCTTTGTCAGCGTATTCAGCCCATGTGTCACCTTCAACAAGGTCAATACATATCAGTGGTTCCGAGATCATCTGATAAATCTTGATACAATTGAAGGATACGACCTGCTGAATTATCAAACAGCCATGAACAAGTATATCGAGACCGACGGATTGTTTACCGGCATCCTCTATCAAAATGGCGACCCGGATTATTACAGCAAGCTGCCCGGTGAAAGGGGTACAGCCATCGTCAAGCAAAATCTGGATATCATGGAGGATTTTGATTCCTTATTAAGCGAGTTTAAATAATAGATAAGGCGGATGAAATTCATCCGCCCTTCTCTATTTAATATCTCCATGCTTCTCTATATCAGCCATTTCGATTATTCTGTTCTTTTCATCCACAAATACAATACTGGGCTTCAGCTTTCTTGCCTCATCTTCGGTGACCCAACAATATGCAATAATAATCACATTATCACCAGGCTGAACCAATCTGGCTGCTGCACCGTTCAGACATATGACACCGGAATTTGGTTCTCCTTCTATTACGTAAGTTTCCAATCGCGCACCGTTGTAATTATTAACGATCTGCACCTTTTCCCCTGGCAAGATATTCGCTGCATCCATAAGGGTTTTGTCGATGGTAATGCTGCCCACATAATTGAGATTGGCTTCCGTCACCGTTGCCCTGTGGATTTTTGATTTAAACATATTGAGCATCATTGGTTATACCTCCATAAAGATGTTATCGATCAATCGGGTCTTTCCTATTTTTACAGCTAAAGCCATCAATACCTTTCCCTCTATCTTGTCTATCGTCTCAAGACTTTCGCCGTGAACCACTTCAACGTAGTCAATAACTGCCAGTAGTTCCTTTTCGATATTTGATACAATGAAACTCTTAATATTCGCGGCACTCCGCTCTCCCTTTTCAATCATCTCTCTAGCCATAAACAAGGAGCGAGACAATACCAACGCAGCTGCTCTTTCCGTATCACTTAAATAGGTGTTTCTTGAACTCATGGCAAGACCATCAGCTTCCCTAACAATAGGACAAGGTATGACTTCAACGTCTATATTCAGATCCTTCACCATTTGCTGAATAACCGCAACCTGCTGGGCATCTTTTTGTCCAAAGTATGCCCTGTGGGGCCTTACGATCTGAAACAATTTGTTGACAACGGTAGTAACGCCTCTAAAATGTCCGGGCCTTGAACTCCCACACAGCTTTTCTGTGATGCCTTCTACTTCCACATATGTTTTATATCCTGAAGGATACATTTCCTTAGCTGTTGGGTGAAAAATCGCATCCACACCTTGGCTTGCTGCCAGCTGACTATCTCTCTCCAGATTTCTTGGGTATGTTTCAAAGTCCTCGCCCACGCCAAATTGCGTAGGGTTTACAAAGATACTGACAACCACAAAATCATTTTCTTCCTTTGCCCTTTGCATAAGAGACATGTGCCCTTCGTGAAGATAGCCCATGGTAGGTACAAAGCCTATGGTCTTTCCTTCTTTTCTCATCAAGTCTACTGTACTTTTCATCTTTTCTATGGTATCTATAATGATCATGTAAAATCCTCCACATCCTAATAAAGTTTTGACAGAATTTCTTCATCGATGGAGAAGGTATGTTCCTGGCCTGGGAATACCATGGCGTCCATTTCCTGCTTATACTGCTGGCATGCTTCTTTCATGATGTTCCCCAATTGGGCATACTGCTTGACAAACTTTGGTTTAAAATCAGTGAACATTCCCAGCATATCCTGTGTTACCAACACTTGACCATCGCAATATTTTCCAGCACCAATCCCAATCGTTGGAATTTCCAGTTTACTGCTTATGATCTGTGCCAATTTTTCAGGGACGCACTCTAAGACGATGGCAAATACACCGGCTTCTTGCAGCATAAGGGCATCCTCTATCAGTTTTTTGGCTTGCTCTGCCGTTTTTCCCTGGACCTTAAAGCCTCCAAACATATTTACAGACTGAGGCGTCAATCCCAGATGTCCTACTACAGGAATCTGTGCCTTGATAATAGCCTTTACCTTATCCAGTACATCTTGTCCGCCTTCCAGCTTAACAGCCTGGACGTTTCCTTCTTGAATAAATCTGCCTGCATTTCGCACACTTTCTTCCACGCTGACATGATAGGATAGAAAGGGCATGTCACCGATGACAAGGGCTCTTTTGGCGCCCCTTGACACGGCCTTGCAGTGATGGACCATATCATCTACCGTTACCTGTAAAGTATTTTCATAGCCCAACATGACCATGCCCAGAGAATCTCCAACCAGCAAACTGTCGATTCCGGCTTCGTCCAAAAGCTTTGCTGTAGAATAATCATAAGCCGTCAACATAGAAATTTTCTTTCCGTTTTTCTTGGATTCTAAAAAAGATGATGTGGTAAATCTTTTAACAGACATGTTTTACACCTCACTCAATAATTTCATAACGTTTTCTACTTTTATAGTATCTTTGAGTTTCTCAGATTTCGCCAGTTCTAATGTTCGAAGCCCCAACAGCTTATAAAAGGATTCCTTCTCCGGGAATGTTTGCTGAATATGACATAAGTGACCTGCAATGGTACCTGCATCACCCCGGGCAATGGGACCTGTCAGTGCCTGTTGGGTTCCAAAGGTTTGAATGTTATTCAATGCTCCCAAGATTAAAGGCATCATGGCCTGCAGGCCATCTTCTTCTGAAATGCCAATTGCCTTCAGATAGGACAATCCCTCATCCATCAATGTCACTAAATAATTGGATAGAATACAGGCTGCGCCATGATACAATGCTTTATCCTCTGTTTTCACCTTAAAATATGGATTTCCTATTTTCTTCATAAGCTCTTCTATCACGTAAAGCTTTTCTGCATTCCCCTCAATGCTGAAATATGTATGCTTCAAATCTTGAAATGCCTTATCAATATCGGCAAAGGCTTGCAAAGGATGGAGTGAAAATGTAAAGCACCCTATTTTTTCTGCACTGGATAATATTTTCGAAGTAGCAGCTCCACTCATATGAATGATATATTGCTCTTTATGAAATAGCTTTTTCTCTGCAATTTCATTGCATACAATCTCTATCGTATCATCCGGCGTGGTAATAAAAAGCATATCCACTACCTTAACAAGCTCTTCTAAGGTTTCAAAGACAAAACTATTCGTCATTCTGGCAGCTTTTACTGCTGAATCTACCCTTCTACTATAATATCCAACGATTGGAATGTTATTATCCTGCAGGTACATTCCAAACGCAGTTCCTACCTTACCGGCGCCAATGAATCCAATTTTCACGTTCTCACATCCCATGAAAAAATTTTTCTTAACATGAAAAAGTCACGCAGCTTTACCATTCCAATAACAGCAAGAGCAGCGTGACTATAGTTTTCCCATATCAAAGGAAAAAAGCCTCTTTGAGCATCACTCAAAAAGGCATGTTGACGTATATACCCTTCTGTCTCGGTCCAATGGCTCAGAGCAGATTGAAACATGAAATTTTTAAACGATCGTCATGGTATAGTTCTTTACGATACTATCCAATGTTATTCTACCATAGATATCATCCTGGTACAATAAAGAAAAAATCTTTCAAGAAGTCTCTTAAGATGATTTTGGTTCCTTTTTTTCCCATCATATAGAATTTTATTCTGACAGATACTATAAATGTGATCGAAACCACAAGAAATGAGGTGAAAAAATGCCACGTAAACCTATGGTAAGAGAAGCAAGGACGGCTTTAAATGAATTTAAAGCTGAAATCGCAGGAGAATTAGGACTTTCTTTGGAAAATACAACTTATGGCGGAGACATTACTTCAAGGCAGGCTGGTCAGAGGGGCGGACAGCTGGGTGGTGAAATGACAAAGCGATTGGTAGAAAATGCATCGAAGGGTATGGTTTATTCATCGGAGGAACTTCCTTCGGATATGGACGAATAAGGTGAAGGACATCCTTCACCTTTTTTTCATACTATACGATTATTCTATAAACAACTGTTGTGCATAATCTTGAAATACCTTATAAGGCATTCTTGAAATCTCCTTGTATAAACGATCCACAAGGAATTGTCCTTCTATCATCTGGGTGAGTTCTTCCTTGGATACATTTAAGAAGGACATTAAAAATTCGTCAGATGCCTCGTCAACGGCTTTTTCAACAAATGTGTTCGTATCAATTTCCATCATGGGCAGCACTCCTTTGTATTCTTTAACATTAACGCTACCCATAGTTTATCCAAATAGGATAAAACTAAAAACCCTTTTTACGAATTCGCACCAATTCTTCAACTGCATTTGCCAAATTATCGTAAAGTTTTTCACCGTCATCTTCTTTTCCACCATCAACGGCTGTATCTGCTAGGATATTTTCTGCTATCTTGATATTTTCTCCAAGGAGTCGTTCGCCTGTATCGTCTGTCTGGACTCCAATTTTCTGTTTTTCCATTTGACTTAATCTTGTAATCCGCATAGCTACCTGGTTTTTCCACAAAGGTAAAATATTAAGAATAGAATTTTGGATTTTTTCCGTCAGTAATTCATTACAATCGACTGATAACTGTATTTGCGTCATCCCTTGTGATAGAATCATTCTGCTGATACGCAGATCCTGAATCCTACCTTCTAATCTCCGCATTTGTTCCTGTATGTTATTCATCATGTAGGAACTATTACGCTTATCGTCTCCTTGTTCCACAAGTAGATTCGCCCATTCATTCTTTTTTAATACCCCGGCCATGATAGATATGTTTAATTCTTTCAACAATTCAAAATGCCCTTTATAAAGTGTTTTTAATGCCATGGTTTCTCTTAAGAGCCGGACCCTAAACTTATACAATTCTTGACCTTTTTCTTCTACTTCCGCCAAAATCTTTTCATATTTTTCATATGGACTGTCTCCCTTATCAAATAAGGATATTCTGGAAAACAAAGGCTTTCTCTTTTCTTTAAAACATCCTTTCACTTTATTCATAGATGCCATGAAATCTTTTAAAACCTGCTCAATTTCTTCACAATCAAGCATAAGAGAGTTTTGTACCATCTGTTCCGTAGATGCTGATATTTTTCGTTGAATTCCGGTACCAAACAAAGCAACGCTCCGTTGGTCCATCACATCAAAACCGTACTTTATAGCTTCAATACGTTCTCTGCCTTCTTCTGATACATCCAAAATATCCAATGCCTCTTCCTTCATCTCTGGATTCATTAAAATATACTCTTTATTCAAATTATTATGAGTTCCCATATATTTCTTCCTTTCCTTGATGTTAATAATTACATCCGCTACGTCATGGGACAGTTTCATCGTCTTCCCGGGTGGCTGTAGGCAGCCACCCCTACGGTGCTCAAACTATTCCCGTGACTCGGCTACTTTATGACTGTCTGTAATATACTTAGTATCATTTATATATCCAAATTATTCTGATAAAAATTGTATCATATTCCAAATCTTTCAACAAATAGAATAAAAAAAACCCGTCAAGAAAGATCTTTTCTTAACGGGTTTTGTATATCTTATCATCAAAAATAACTGCTATAGGCAATCTTCATATCTTCATTACAAGTCATTGTTAGATTTCTGCCGTCCATATTCGTTTTAAGAATGACTTTATGACCCCACAACGTACCAATATGCTTTAGGGTCTGCTCTGCATAGGTCTGCTCCAGTTCTCTACCATCAAAAACGTGTTCCAATGTCAATGTTCTGTCCTTTTCCGACATATCCGTTACTAAAATGAGCGGAACCATACCCATTCCCGCTGAGCTGCTAAGGGTATCTCTTATTTTGGTCCAGCCTTCATCATCGGATACTTCCCTAATCATATAATCGTTGGTTTTCTTTATATATTCAAATAGATTTAGCTTCATACAAAGTTCTTTTGTCAAATACCTTTTTATAAATGACTGGTCACGATCGACAGATCGGGCTTCAAATATTTTTTCTTCCCCATACCGCTCCACCAGATCCTTATAGATTTCAAAGCCGAGAAAATATGGGTTTAAGCTGCCCCTTATAGGCGTAACCACATCATTATGCCGCTTGATGAATTCCAAGTATAGGGAATCCGGTAGATCAAGCTTTTTGAGAATATTATAATGCCAATAGCTGGCCCATCCCTCATTCATGATTTTGGTCTCGATTTGTGGGATAAAATAGCCTGTTTCTTCTCTAACAATATCCAGTATGTTGTTTTCCCATTCCTCCAGCTTTCCGTATTTTGCAATAAAATGAAGTGAGTCTTCGTCTGGTTCCAACGGTATTTTACTGATATCAGGTGGTTCTATTTCCACATAGGGTTCTAGAATATTGTGCTCAGAAACTTTCCTATTATAATCCTCCATTAGCTTTTTCTTTAACTCCTCATCCCTTGGCCTCTGTTTGCCGATAACCCTACATGTCTGTAATTTGATAGCATGGGCTGCATCCAATATTCGTTCTACTTTTTCATAGCCTATGCTTGGATCATTGATATATGATTTTATCATGTCTCCATGACTTCTAAACATTTCTAAGGTGTACTTTGCATCGGTCCCTTCTTTAAACAGTCTATTATTTTTAAAAAAGTCATTATGTCCGTAAACATGGGCAATGGTTAATATCTGAAGTAAAAGGGTATTATCCTTCATGAGATATGCAATGCAGGGGTCTGAATTGATCACCATTTCGTAAGGCAGCCCTGTGAGGTTGTATTGATACAATGTCCTGAGTTTTTCATAGGCTTTACCGAAACTCCAATGAGGGTATCTTGAGGGCATACCTATATACGCCTCATAGGAAAGCATTTCCTGATAGCTTATGATCTCAAATTCCTGAGGATAAAAATCAAGCCCGATGTCTTTCACGATTCCTTCGATCTTATCACTCCATTTTTGCAATTCCAATAAAGTATATTCCAAAATATCAACCTACCTTCAAGTCTTTTTTCAAGATGGTTCTCAGGGCTGACCACAAGTCCTCTTTCTTCAGAATGGTTGTAATGACGAAATTGTTTACGCTTATGGCAGTCAGCTTACTCTTTATGGAGGCTGTATAAGTGCTGGGCATAACCTCGGCGAAACCGAATAAGTTGCATACCTCGCAGAGTTTTTTGGCACATTCAATTGCTTTCGCGTTGTCCTCTGTCCAGTTCTCTCCGTCACTCACATGGAAAGCATAAATGTTCCACAACTCCGGGTTATATCTTTGTTCAATAAGCTCCAATGCTTTTTCATATCCGCTGGAAATGCATGTGCCTCCCGATTCTCCCTTATGAAAAAACTCGTTTTCACTAACCTCCTTTGCCGTTGTCGTATGGGCAATGAAAGCGACTTCTACATTGACATACTTCATCTTTATAAACTGATACAACAAGAAGAAAAAGGACCGGGCAAGATACTTCCGGGTAGAATCCATAGACCCCGACACGTCCATGATGCACAATACAACGGCATTGGATTCCCTTTTTTTCGTCTCCTTCATTCTATGATATCTCAGGTCATCCTCCTTAAAAGGAAATCTGCCCATATCTTGATCGATTTCCTCTTCATCAAGGGCTCTTTTTACGGCCTGCTTTCTTTTTAGTTTTTCAACAACAGAGCGCTTTTTCGCCAATCTGGGAGGAATTCCTTTCCGCTGATATCCGGATCGCTTCATAGCATCTTCTGATAAAATCTCAGAAAATTTTTTCTTATCCAGATCAGGAAGGCTCAGATCATCAAATAGATAGCTTATAATGTCCTCAATGGTCACCTCTGTTTCGTATATATCTTCTCCTTCTTCATTGCCTGCCCCCATATTCCCTTGGCCTTTCTCTTTTCCGGCGCTGCCTATCTTGTCGCCTCTTTTCTCCGAGCCGTCTCCACTACCGACACCGGGGGTATTTTTACCATAGATGAACTGATATTCCTTTAATCCTCTTATAGGAATCTTGATTTTTTTGTTTCTACTTTCACCAATGATACTCTCCTCCGAAATGATATCGGCAAGATTTTTCTTGATAGACTCTTCTACCAGCTGCCGATGCCTTCTTCGATCCTCCACTGCCCTGTCATGATCAACCGGATTGAAATCCCTGAATATTGCCATAACATCAATCCTTCCATAAATTGTTGGCAGCGTATTTCAGAATAACATTGCAGCAGTGGTCACAGTATCCATTTGCTTTCATTTCCTGCACCATGGCATTATATTTTTCATCCTGCTCCTTGTCTCGAATGCCGGACTTGGTTATGACACGTGATAATTCCCTGACGGATGCAGCCAGTTTCTTTTCGATAGCCTCCTTGAGGGGCTCATAGGAGGTATAATCTATCTTGCCGCCCTTTCTCATGAGATAGAACATATAAGATGTTACATCCATCCTGAATCCGTTGGAGGAACTCTCCGATATGCCTATTTGCTCTTCAATGGACCGTAAAAACTTCACATCAGGATCCAACTGCTCTCCCGTTGATTTATCTTTTATTTTTGTTTTGTTTACATAGGCTTCCGCATGGTCAAGATAGTTATTAAACAGTGACTCTGCCTGTTCGCTGTAGCTGTGGATAAACGCCTTTGTTATTTCCTTTTCCAACACCTTATTGTATTCCTTCCTGATAGTATCCTGAAGGAAGGCTAGATACCTCTTCTTATTGTCATCAGGAATATCCAGCTCTTTAATGGCCCTTATCAGGCTTTCCATAACACTTAACGGATTGATACAATCACACTCGGAATTGGTAAGGGCAGTGTCAATAGCCTTTATGACGAATCTTGTTGATATGCCTGACATACCTTCCCTTATACCCGCTTCTTCCCTTAATTCCATGACATCGATCTTTTTCGTCATTCCCTTTTCCACGATTTCTTCTCCGTTGTATATCTTCATCTTGGTCAATGGATCTACTTTGTTGGATGGTAAAAGTCTGGTGAGAACGGCAAACATGGCACCAATATCAATGGTATGGGGTGCTATATGGGACCTGAAGCTGCTCTTTTTTAGAATCTTTTCATATATCTTAATCTCTTCATTCAATTCAAGGCAGTAGGGGACCTCTATCTTGACGATTCTGTCTAAAATAGCCTCGTTGGTATGGTCTGATTTGAATTTGTTCCATTCTGCTTCATTGGAATGTGCAAGAATGATACCGTCAAAATAGATCATAGACCCTTTTCCCGGCGCAGGTATGGATTTTTCCTGGGTTGCTGTTATAATCGTATGAAGATATTCAACGTCATTTTTAAATACCTCAATGAATTCCACAATACCTCTGTTGCCTACATCAAAAGCGCCATTCAATGAAAATACCCTTGGGTCGTCTTCCGGATATAAATCCATTTTTGATATATCTACAGAGCCTACCAATACCGATGTGTCTTGGTTATTTGGGTCAACAGGAGGCACAACCCCTATCCCCTTTTTAGATCTTATAGAAAAATCGGTGGTTATCACAGGGAACTTTTCAAATTCATTATGATATTCTTCTTTTAATCTATATTTACAAATCGGACACAAATCCCCTTCAATCCGTACGCCCAGGATTTCTTCAAATTCTTTTCTCAAGTGTTTGGGTATTAGATGCAGCGGCTCTTCTCTCAGTGGACATCCTTTTAGTGCATAAATGGGGTCACTGCTTTCCAAGGCCTTCTTTAACGCTTCCATAATGGAAGACTTACCGGAACCAACAGGCCCCACCAGATACAATACCTGTCTTGATTCCTCTCCCATCATGGCTGCTGAATGGAAATAATCTACGATCTTCATTAATATCTTATCAATACCAAAGAAATCCGGTTTGAAAAAATTATATTTCGTGATCGTTTGGTTGCCATGTATTCTTCTGATCCTCTCATGATCCTCAGATTTTAATGTTTCAAATCCTTTTTCCATGATAATATCATGCATCCTTTTGTGAGCAAGCTTTACAATGTCCGGATTCTTCTTAACCATATCAAGATAATCCAGAAAAGTCCCTTCGAATGCTTGCATTTTCTTTCTTTCTCTATCTTTATTGATCAAATCTATAAATTCCATATCCTCTAACCCCTTCCTTTCCATGCTGATTCTAGTACACTGTCAACTCTAAACTTTGTGTTATCCGCCGAGGAAAATTTTTGTAGCACAAGGCGGAGGATTGAGCAATACTGAGTTGTATTGCGATTGACGACAACGCAGTGATGCGGAAATTTAACCGGCGGGAACATACAGAATTAGAGTTGACAGTGTACAAAATTCTTAAGCCATATTTACTTATATTTATATGAGTAAGGCGAAGATAATAACACCCAAAAATGTTAGCGGAGCATCTTCCCCAAAACAGCACAGGCCAAAAATTCAGCTTTTCAGCAAGTCAGAATTACATTACGGCAAAACTATCCTGTAGGGGCGACCATTGATCGCCAGATATCTATCATCACTGGTCAGACACTGTTTACTCCTATATACTATGCATAGCTAGACCATACTGTCCCCTTATCTCCCACAAAAAAAGAAACCGGCACTGATTTAGAATGCCGATTTGACTTATTAGAAACTTAAAATATAGGCTAACTGCTGATATGCCTCTTATATATTTAATTTATAACGCATCTGCTGCTTCAAGTAATTTAATAATGACTGTAGCAGCCGCATCTCTTTGCGCATTTCCTTTTGGTTCAAAAGTATTTTGTGGCGTACCATTTATTATACCGTTGGCCTGTGCTGCAAGTACAGAATCTTTTGCCCAGCTGCTGATCTCATCCGAGTCTTTAAATACGGCTGTTGATTTTTGCGCTTCGTCGACTATGCGCTTACCTGTTACATATTTATATGCATTCATGACCATAACCGCCATTTCCTGCCTTGTAATTGTTCCATCAGGGTTGAATTTACCTTCACCTACTCCGTTTACCAAACCTGCCTTAGCAGCCGCTTCAATATATAGCGTAAACCACTTGCCCTGTGGAACATCACTGAACATTCCCTTGTAGCTATCCAAATCAATGTTTAAAGCCTTTACAAGGAATGTTGTAAACTGTGCCCTTGTTACGATACCTTTAGGGTCAAAATTGTTGGCATCCACCCCTGACGTGATATGCTTTGCTGCAAGGAGTTCAATGTAATCCTTGGCCCAGTTGCCTTGCGGTACGTCTGCAAATGTCTTTTTATATTCCATGACTGCAAACTTAGTAAAATGATCTGTTTCAACTTCCATCTTTCCTGTTTGCGTATTATATTTACCACCCAAGTATCTCCACACCATAGCAGGTTCTTCAAGATAGTAAATACCTAACTTCCTTGTATCCACGCCTGACATATTAGCGCCTGTCAAGCTGAGCTCCATTTTAACCCTGCTCTTAAAATTCGTAACAGACTGCTGTGTAGAACCTGTTACGGCATTGATTGTGAATTCTACAACAGATCCGGTTATGAACATATTTCTATCGGTTGTAGCAGAAAGCAAGCTGTTCTTTTCTTCATTTTCAATTGTTCTGATTTCAACATTAAGTGAACGGTCGGCGTAATCTGCAAACAAGGTCGAAGGTATTTCCAACTTTGCCTTTCCAATGATTATGCTTACATCTAAATTACCAGCAACAATTGATTTCACAGCGTCATTATTCAAGACTATCTCTTGTGCTGCAACACTTACGTCGGGAAGTTCTATAATGACTAGGTTACTATTTCCGGCCTTTGAAGCTATCAACTCCCCTGTGTATTCTGTGATAGCTTTGTTGTTGGCTGAGTCCACTACGGTTTGCGATCCATCGGCATTTGTGGTCGTGGTTTGTGGGCTTTCCGGTACAGCTCCACCACCGCCGCCACCGCCGCCACTACCGGCAGCAGTAGTTATCGTAAACGTACCTGAACTCGTTACCGAATTACCTCCTACAGTAACTCTTACCTTATACGTTCCCGCCGACAGCCCTGTAGGTATGGCTGCTGTTAACGAAGTTGCACTGGCTAAGGATGGGGTTACTGCACTTCCTATAATCTGTGCCGTTGCGTTATTTATTATATATACACCGTTATCTGCTGCCGTTTCAGAGAAATTCGTCCCGGTTATTACGATGTTTCCGCTTATAGCCCCTTCTTCTAAGCTCGCACCTGCCGTTGAAATACTTGTTATCGTAGGCAGATCATCTGATGCAGCTACTACTGTGAATGTACCCGAACTGGTTACCGAATTGCCTCCTACAGTAACTCTTACCTTATATGTTCCCGCCGGCAGCCCTGTAGGTACTGCTGCCGTTAGCGAGGCAGTACTAGCAGAGGATGGCGTTATTGCACTTCCTACGGTCTGTCCTGTTGCGTTATTTATTATATACACACTGTTGTCTGTCACCGCTGCAGAGAAGTTTGTTCCGTATATAACCATGTTACCGCTTATTGAGCCTTCTACCAGATTTGCAGCAGCCGTTGAAACGCTTGTTATCGTTGGTAGACCAATTACGGTAAATGTACTGGAACTCGTTACCGATTTACCGTTGACAGTGACTTTAACCTTATATGTTCCTATCGTCAGATTGCTGGGAACGGGTATTGCCATTGAAGTTGTGCTGGCTGAAGATGGTATTGTGGTTGAGACAACTTCGCTTGTTGAACTATTTAATATCGATACTGCATTATTGCCAGCTGTAGACGAAAAGTTCGTACCGTTTACGATAATATTACCACTTGTTGACCCTGCTATAAGGGTTGCACCTGTCGTTGATATAGATGTTATCGTGGGCGATGGTACTTTTACACTGTAAGCTTGCGAATATTTAGGATCTAAACTGTCAATCATCGCTTTCACATAATATGATCCTACATTTACTGTAGATGGTATTGTTAGCTCAGCTGTTGCAGTATTATTTACAATATTGGCTGCCACATCAGACACATCCGCTATAACATTATAGCTGGTATCCACCAAACTTACCGTAACTGCCGTGCCATCGTTGACTAGATTTGTATTAACCGTAACCGTTACAGCAGCCGATGTCCCTTCATTTTGAGAAAAGGAACTGAGTGAAACACTTGTAACTGCAGGATCATTTGATTGTGAAGTGATAGTGTATACCGTGGTTGCATCCGAAACAGCTGAAACCATAACCTTGATATAATACGTTCCTGCACTTACACTTGAAGGAATTACTAAAGAAATATTATCAGCGATATTATTGTTCACCTTAGCTGTAGCAGCAGTCACGCCGTTCACGACACTGCCGCTACTGTTGACCAATTGAACCGTTGCCATTGTCTCATTGCTCACATTTACTGTTTCCAGATCAACCAACACTGTCTGCTGTGTCCCTGAAACATGGCCTGAAACACTTGGAATGACTGAAACTATACCAGACTGTCCACCGGAAGTTATCGTATAAATCGTGGTGGTATCCGATAGATTCAATGAAGCCAAACTAACTTTTATTTTATAGCTTCCGGCAGCTATTCCTGCCGGTATGGTAAGCGTAAGGTTTTCCGTATCATCTTCCATGATACCGGAAGCCGCGTTTACTCCATTGATAGGCGTAGAACCATCATTCTCCACAAGCTGGGCAGATATTGACGTACCATCCGTTACATTAGAAGTATCCACAGTTACAGACGTTGAACCTACTGTACCCGATACGTGGGAACTTGAAGACAATTGAACACTTACAATATCAGGTTCATTGGGTAGCTGTGGCGGATTATCTCCCAATCCCGCTGCAAATATGGGATGCATAAGCATGAAAATACATATCATCACCGCCATTATCCTTCTCTTTACCATTCGTCATCCTCCCTTATTCGATTAAAGGTACGAAGCCTTTTCATTGAGTACTTTTGTATCTGAATTTGCGATCAAGCATTTATATCTCTAGAATGTTTGAAAAAGCTTGCTATAGGAGAGGCTGCAATATACAACCTCTTCTATAACACCTACTTGATATGCAAGATTATTGAAGATTGGTTAAGTGCAGTTCCAGCGGGTTAGGATTATAACTGTTATCTCCACTGATTGTCAAAGTTTCCACACTTGAATCTCCATATGGCGAACCTTCTTTTGGGAATGCTTGTATGGTATATTGTCCAGGCTCCAATTCAGGCAGCCTAAATGTACCATTTTTGTTGATAGGAACACTCAGCAGCCAATTCTCATTAGGATCGCCAACTTCAACCCATCCGCCTGTTGCTGCATCACCGTTAGGTCTATATACAACACCTGTAATAAGTGAGTTGGTTAAACTTAATGTTAATGTCCCATTATAAGTACCATTTGAAATGGTAATATTGGTTTTTTGGCTAGGAGCGTACTCCGAACCTGGTTTTGGGAAGGCCTGCACCGTATAATTGCCGTCTTCAAGACCGCTAAGTCTGAAGTTTCCATGTTCATCAATACCGGTACTCTTGACCCATGTATCGTTGGAAGTAAACACTTCAACCCAACCCCAGTTAACAGCCTCACCATCAGGTTCCGTTACACGTCCCGTAACCTGAGCACTCTTTAATATTAATGTAAGTGGGTTATTACTATATGATCCATTACTTATCGTTACCGTTACCGACTCTGATTCTGTAAATTCAGACGTCCACCCAGGATATGCTGTGACCATATACGTACCGTCATTTAAGGCTCCGATCATGAAACTTCCATCATCCTTTGCGCCCATTCCTGACACAAAATTGCCTAGGCCGTCACGTACTTCAACCCATCCAAACATAATCTGTTCACCGTTTGGTCCCTGTAGAACACCGGATATTTGTGGTTGCGTCAGCATAAGTTCTATTCCACTTCCATCATGAGTCGATCCATCTACACGAGTCACCGCGCCGCCGGCTATCACAATTTCTACATATTGAGATGCTGAGTAGCTGCTGTTGGAATGGTCTGGGAATGCCTTTATCCTGTATGTTCCATCATTCAAGCCGCCTACATTGAACTGTCCTTCCCAGTTTACACCTGTTCCGCCTATCCAATTCCATTCATTTCCACTCTGTAGTTTCTGTATCTCTATCCAGCCATGCTGTGCAGCGCTGCCGTTTGTCCCTGGTGTTCTCACTGTACCACTTACCTGTGAGTTTGATAAAGTCACTGTTATATTACCGGAACCCTGGCCTTGATCTGTTATACACGTCCCTCCTGAAATCACGATCTCTATAGGCTGAGATGCAGAGAAATCTGAATTCATGGAGTCAGGCTGTACTCTCAGATAATAGGTACCATCCTTCAAGTTTCCTATCCTGAATTGTCCGTTACGGTCAACCGGTGCGCCCATTACCCACATGCCTTCCTCATTAAATACCTCACTGTATCCGAATAGGGCATTATTTCCGTTAGGATCTTTTACCGTACCGTTAATCTGTGCAGTAGTAAGACTTACGTATAGAGGATTATTACCTGTGTAATTACCATTCTCATCTATAACAATGGTAACCTCATTTGAAGCTGAATAGCTGCCTTCACCATTTGGAATTGCTTTTATAATATATGTACCAGGCTCAAGTCCGCTTATTCTAAACTCACCTTCATGATTTATGCCGGTACCTGGCATCCACATATCCTGCTGTGTTCTGATTTCAACAAAACCAAAAGGTTGAGGTATTGCCTGATCATTCGTTCCAGCAGGTCCTACAACAACACCTGTTACCTGAGGTTCTGTCAACAATATTGTAAGTGGATTATTTGTACTTTGACCGTTTTCGTTGATTGTGAATGTTACTCTTGTTGATTCTCCATAATCAGAGTTCCAATCAGGAAATGCAATGATACTGTATGTTCCCGGTTCAAGGGAGCCAATTCTGAATTCACCGTTAGATACGGGTGCACCGGTCACCCATCTTCCACCGTCCATCTCAACAGACACATATCCATTGTTTATAGGTGTCACACCATCTGGAGCAAATACATGCCCTGTTACTTGAGCAGATTTTAAAACAAATACGATGCTGCTTTCACTGCTAACGCCATTAACTACCTGAATCTTAACTTCTCCCGATGCCGAGTATTCAGAATCCCATCCGGGGTTTGCCTTTAAGAAATATGTTCCATCAGCAAGTCCGCCGATTGAGAAGTAACCCAATTCATTAACGCCAGTACCACCGACATGCATTCCTGCGGCGTTTTTGATCTCTATATACCCAAAAGCTTCAGGAGTTCCATCCGGGGAAACCACTTCACCTGCTATTTGAGGAGCCCTTAAAGTAAGTACCACCGGATCTCCGCTGTACTGTCCATCTACGATTACAATGGTCACATCTTCAGATTCTGCATATTGTGAACCAGGTCCAGGCCATGCCGTCAACTGATAGGTACCGTTAACTAGTCCCCCTATTCTAAATTGTCCATTGCCATCAACGCTTGAACCCGTCAACCATTCTCCAGTTTTACTTTTAACATCAACCCAACCAAATCTATTGGGGTTTCCATCAGGATCCAGCACCGTACCGACAAGCTGAGAACCTCTCAGGTACAATGCAACAGGCCCTCCTGTATAATCCAACGCAGGATCTACGACAAGAACCCCACCTTGAATTCTGAAGCTAAACTCCGGCGATTTTGTATAATTTGAATTCCAATCAGGATTTGCCTGAATGATATATACGCCATCGGCAAGTCCGCCGATTGCAAAATCACCATTTTGTATACCTACACCAGGCATCCATGTTCCATCATTCTTTCTCAAATCGATAAATCCATGATCTACTTTTGTCCCACCATCTGCTGCCGGTATGTGCACGGAACCGCTTACCTGGGGATCACTCAGCGTAAGTACAACTGGATTTCCTGTATACTGTCCGTTTGTTATTGTTATCTCAACTTCCTGTGAATCTGCATGAAGTTTGTCCTGCCAAGAAGGCTTTGCTTTTAATCTATAGGTACCGTCTACAAGACCCCCAATGTTAAATATACCTTCTTGATTTGCAGAAACTCCGTCTATGAATCTTCCATCTGGAGCTATTATATCCACCCACGCATCTTGTGCAACAGAATGATCCGGATTTTCAACAGTTCCGGTAATCTGTGGTGTTGTAAGCAGAAGATTAAGATTTCCTCCGCTGTATTGACCGTTTGTTATCGTAACAGTAATCTCCTCAGAAGGCGAATAGCTTGAGCCCCACTGTATAGCTCGCAATATGTAGTCGCCGTCACTCAATCCTCCTATTCTAAAGTACCCCTGCTGATCAATTTCTGCACCAGGCACATATTTACCTGTAACATCTCTAACTTCTACAAAACCATACTGCAGTGCCGTGACCCCATCGGGCTCAAAGGCTTGTCCTACAATTTGTGGTGCAGAAAGTACAAGAACAGGTTCAGTTCCTACGAGCTGTCCTCCTGTAATCTCAACGATAACAACTTCGGAAGATGCATAGGAAGAACCTTCTGGAGGTCTCGCTCTTAGTTCATATCTTCCATCACCGAGTCCACCTACAAGAAATGTCCCATCATTTCTAACATGTACGCTATCAATCCATTCGCCGGACTCTCTGAAGATCTCCACGTTTCCGTTACCAATAGCAATCTGATCTGGACTCTTCACAATGCCCATAAACTGCGCCTCAACAAGTTGTATATTGAGTTCCCCTGGCGGAGATATTAGAGTGCCGCCACTTATTGTTATTTCAACTTCTGATGCACAATAATTAGATTCCCAAGGCGGTTTAGCCCTTAACTTATATGTACCATCACTTAGTCCACCTATGATAAAGGTGCCGTCTATATCGACATCCACCATTTTAATTGGTTCATTAGACTGAAATACTTCTACAAAACCATTTCCAACGGGCGTCACACCATCAGGAGCTATCACTGTCCCGGTTATACCATTTGTTATAATTTCAAAATCTACTTCGCCTATTTTAATATGATCGAGACCTACGGTTTTTTCTACCTCTATAAAATATTCACCATCCGTTAAGGCTTGTGAAAGATTCAATAGTATCGTAGTATCTGTAGTCTGCGTACTCTGAATAAGATTACTCAAATCTTCCTCTCCATAAAACTCGCCTTCCAATTCTTTAAAGAGTGAAACTGTAACCGGATCACCACTGCTCCATCCATATTCTCCATTCATACTGCCGTATACGCTTTCTGTTATCGTAATACTGGTATAAGGATCTTCTACTTGCACACCCATGGGCGGGTATATTGTAAATGAATTATCGTATATATCCAGCAGGGTCCCATCTATCGCTATACTTAGGGTATACTGTCCAGGGACGGAAAAATATTGATTCAATATTATATCCATACTACTGTCTTCAAAAATTTCTGCGCTATTAATTGCTATGGTCTCACCGGTATTTTGATTATATACCGCACCGGTTACGGTCCCCGGATCGATGCTTAAAAAGCCGCTTCCATCTAATTCAATTCTATTTTCACCCAAATATGCTTCCAACACCTCATCCACGGTTACTCCAAGCATCGCATGTACGGTTGACGGTACAATTAGATTTGCAAACATAAAGGTGAAAAGCGTAAGAATTACAAATAATGAAACCATTTTCTTTTTCTTTCTGTGATTAAAAATACGCACAAACCATCCCTCCTTTTTGTTTTTAAATTAGTTCCCAATCAATACGCAGATAAACATATTTGATTTTCAAATCTCCTTCTCCTTTCTTCCTATAAATTAAGTAGAATGTAATTTAGATAAAAAATAACCGGTAACCTTTACCTTAATAAAAACGACACTGTCATATTATCTTGGGGATTACCGGTTCATTATAAATTAAATATAATTATATCAATATTTGTCGAAAATCGACAGATATCCTTGATTTGAAAGTGTTGGAAAATCAACTTATTATTCTCTCATCTTTTTCCACTGGATAAATTCCTCTTTATAGAGTAGGCGAATGAAAAAAAATTTTTCATTCGCCCCTCATCAAACCGTGCATGCGATTCTCCCGCACACGGCTTTCCGACATTCTTCTTCCTACAGCTTTATGTCATGCAGAAAGTTTCAGC
>JBMOKU010000040.1:0-66086 GCA_049324315.1 Bacillota bacterium
CTCCTAATCAGAAAGTATAGAAAATATCTATCAATCTGATTGTGAAGCCGATTTGGATTTGTCAAGTATTTTTGCAAAAAACACAGGTTTTTATTCTGTTATCTTAAGTTGACGACATTGCAGGTACCTTGATTCATGTAAGTGATTTTGTGCTGTGATTTTGTGTGTCCCTGTGATTTGTGCGGTCTACAGTTCCTATGTTTCTGTTTGAAGCGATTAATGATAGGCTGCCTAACAAATTCCCCTATAATCCGATAGATTGCTATTGAGGTGACAAATATTCAAAATACTATTTACATACAAGAAATGGTTGCTTATAATATAGTTAGAGTTCTAACTATAGGGTGAATGGAGATGTACTATGCGCAAATTAACGCTAATGTCTAAACTGGGCATTGTCTATCTTACATGGACACGGGTGCTGCAGAGGGAGCTGGTTCCCCATAAAATAACGCTGAAGCAGCAATATGTTCTGGGACAGCTTGTGAAAAAGGATTTTCTCTATCCTTCTCAAATTGCCGACATGCTTTTTTGCGACCGGCCCACGGCCTCGGTTATTATTAAAAACATGGAGCGGGAAAAATGGATAAGACGGGAAAAGGATCTAGAGAATGCAAAACAGATACGCACCTACATCACGGAGGAAGGGAGACAGAAGCTGGCCTCACTGAAAGGCGCATCCGGCCCGGAGGACATGGCCCGATATGACCCTCTCCAATGCCTTACCGACGAGGAAAGGGCGCAGCTGGATGTCCTGATGACTAAGGTGTTGTCTCATATAAATGCAAATAAGGACAATCTCAAATAAAATTTTTTATCCGAATGATTAGAATTCTAATTATTTCATAATCGGGAGTTGATAAAAATGGAATGTAAAATCAAAAGTATCTCAATCAATTATGAGGTAATCGGTCAGGGAAAGCCTATCGTGATGATCCACGGGTATACCCCGGACCACCGGTTGATGTCCGGCTGTATGGAACCGGTTTTCAAAGAAAAAACAAACTATAAAAGAATCTATTTTGACCTGCCGGGTATGGGGAAAACTAGCGCTGTAGATTGGATAACCAATTCTGACGTGATGCTAGATATTATTCTGGAATTCATCGACCATGTCATACCGAATGGAAACTTTTTACTTGCGGGTGAATCCTATGGCGGCTACCTGTCCAGGGGCATACTTAAAAAAATTCCCCACCGGGTTGACGGCCTCTTGATGATATGCCCTTGCATCATCCCTGATTCAAGTAAAAGAAGGCTTCCGCCTAGAAAAGTCCTCCTGGAAAATGATAGGCTGCTGTCACAATTGGCTCCCTATGAAGTAGAACAATATGCATCCATAGCAGTTGTCCAAAGCGAAGAAACCTGGCAGCGATTCCGGGATGAAATCTTACCGGGGCTTGAGCTGGCTGACAAAAGCTTCTTGGCAAACTTCCGCGAAACCGGTTATGCCTTTTCGTTTGATGTTGACGAAACCGGCAGTACCTTCGATAAACCGGCACTTATATTAGCGGGCCGTCAAGACGACAGCGTCGGCTACAAAGACGCGTGGGACCTGTTGGACCGCTATCCCAGGGCAGCCTTTGCCGTTCTTGACAGGGCGGGACATAATCTTCAAATTGAGCAGCCAGAGGTCTTTTCTTGTCTGGTAAGAGAATGGCTATATAGGGTTGAAGAGTATCTTGCCAACCCTAGTAATATATTATAGGAGAGATAGTTATGAATGATACATTAAGCACAATACGTAACCTGCATTCCACCCATGGCAATTTTTCCTCACGGGAAATCAGCAATGCAGATCTGGAAGTTATTATCAAAGCGAGTGTAAGGGCTTCCAATGCGTCAGCACGGCAAAGCTATTCCATTATCGTCGTTGACGATAAAAGTGTCATGAAGGAATATCTCGAATACGTAGGCAGCAAAGCCTTGATATTCTGCCTGGATTTCACCCGTTTGAAAGATACGGCCGAATACTTGGGACATCCCTTTGAGTGCGGAGGGGTCGTAGACTTCATCACTGCCGGAACGGATACGGCCTTTGCGGCTCAGACTGCTGCCATAGCTGCCTCATCTTTAGGAATTGACTATCTGTTTACCAACAGTGTCCACCGTGGCGACATGAAGAAGTTTTACGAAAAGTTCAAGCTGCCGCAAGAGCACTGTTTCCCTGTAATTGCACTTATTCTCGGATACTCAGACAACGATAAAGCCGTTGTCAGGGGCCGGTTGGATGGTTCAGGGGTTGTACATTATAACGCGTATCATAGACTCGACCATTCTGAGCTTGCAGCGCAGGTAGACGAATATGATCATGCCGGGAAAAACATGGGCGTTGTTTTTTTTAAGCGTAACGCTGAACAAACTTACGGCAGATACCTGGACTGGTTCTACCGTGTCTGGTGCAAACCGAAATCAGAATTCCGTAAGCATAAGAGGGCGGAAATGACGAATCTGCTCAAGGATATTGGGTTTATTGAATAAAGGGGGGCTTTATGAATATTTATGAAGCGATTCAAAAAACAAAGGAAAAAAACAAGGGGGCACTCCTCTTGTTTTCTTTTTTGCAAAAAACCCTTGTATTTTTAGTAATAAGTTTACAATCGTGATTACTCTAATGCTGGGGAAATGGCCTTTCTTAAACATATATCCGAAGTTTTGTACTAGGTAAGTAGTCATTACAATACTTCAAAAATCTAAAAAGCGGTGATTAAATCCAATGACTGACTATTTTTTTAGTAAAAGAATAACGATAAATTGTAAAAATTTTAGAAAATGATTGAAAAATGTAATAATATGTAATAAAATGAAAAAGGTTTGTCAAGTATTTAGCATACTATTAAGTAGATAGGGGTTCAACGCATTGTTGAAGTGTTATAAATTTCATTTAAAATTGTAAGTGCTCTTGTATTCAATAGCATGAATTTACTAGAAAGTAAGGATGGTTTATCTAGGTATTTGATGACCATCATTAGATGTGAAAAAAATAACAAATAAACTAGGGGGGAAAGAAAAATGAAGAGCATAGGAAGTAAGATTACAGCAGCCTTTATCGCTGGTATTTTATTGGTTACTGTAGTCATAGGCGGAGTATCTACATTTTTAAGCAGTCAGGCAATAAAAGAACTGGCAGAAAAAAACTTGTTGTTGACATCTCAATACCATGGGGCAATGTTTAATCAAGTCATGTCAGATATTGAGCATACTGTAAATGGTCTGTCTACGACCATCCTGTCAGAATTTGATTTGCAGGAGATGAAGCAGGATGCCTCATATATGCAAAACTATCAAGATAGAATAGATTTGAGATTAAAGTATCTTGCGGAGACGACCGAAGGCACGATGGAGATATATCTTTCATTTAATCCGGAATTAACTGGAGACGTGTATGGTGGAGCCTATGTGGATACATCAGGAAATAAAAAATTTGAAAAGCTATCCCTTGAATCTATAGAAGAATTCAATCCCAATAATCCGGATATGGAGTGGTATTATAAAGCAGTTCAGGAAAAAAAGGCTGTATGGATGGATCCTTATTATTATGAAGAATTTAAGGTGGACGTGATTTCCTATGTAAAACCCATTTATATTGATAATATACTGATAGGCGTAGCTGGTATCGATGTGAATTTTGAACACGTGAAGAATGAGGTAAACAGCATCAAAGCCTATGATACAGGATATGCGGCACTACTGAGCAGTGATTATGATTTTCTGAGTCACCCGGCCCTAACACGGCAGGATAACTTGAAGACAATGGAAGATGGCACGTTAAACTTTATGGCAGAGCATATGGAGCAGAGCGATTCAGGTGTTCTTGAGTACAGCTATAAAGGGGCTGAGAAAATCCTAGGGTATGCACGTTTAAGTAATGGATATATTTTGCTGACGAACGCACCTTTAAGCGAAATATTTCAAAAGCAAAAGGAAATGGTCAATTTCATGCTAATTCTTATTGCAGCATCGGTTGTATTGGGAACCATGATTGCATTGGTTACATCCCGAACCATATCGAAACCCATTGTTAAAATTACAAAGGTTATTAATAAAACAGCCCATTTTGATTTGACAGATGACAGAACCTATGAGGATTTGCTAACATACAAGGATGAAATCGGTACGATATCCAATGCTGTATGGAATATGAGAACAACTTTAAGCAATATGGTCCAAAATATTCAGGAAAGCTCCACACAAGTTTCAAATTATTCAATTAGCATTGCAGGAGCCACGGAAGAATCTTCTGCAGCCGTTGAAGGGATTGCAAGAGCCGCCGATGAACTGGCAGAAGGGGCATCCAATCAATCTGAAAATGTACAGCAGGGAGTTCACAGTCTCGATGTTCTTGCTTCTAAAATTGACGATATGGTCAAAAGCTCCGGTATTATGAAAGAATATGTTGAAAATACGAAGCTTGCCAATGAGCAGGGGATGGTTTCTATCAATGAACTATACAGTTCAGTGCAGGCTAACAATGATGTGTCCAAACAAGTTTCTTCTCAAGTGAATCTATTGGAGGAAAAATCAAACCATATCGGTGAAATTACCAATACCATTAAAAGTATTGCTGAACAGACCAATTTATTGGCCTTAAATGCTGCCATCGAGGCGGCACGGGCAGGAGATGCAGGTAAGGGGTTTTCTGTGGTGGCAGAGGAAATAAGAAAGTTGTCAGATGAAACTGCTACATCTACACAGAACATCGATGTCCTTATTAAGCAAATTCAAGAAGAAGTTAAAAACACCCAGCAAAAAATCTATCAAGCGGCAGAGATTACAGATAAAACCAATAGAGTCTCCTTAGATACAGGAAAAGCCTTTGAACAGATTGACCTTGCTGTAAAAGGTATTATTGGTCAGATCGATGGGATTATCCATAATATTAATAGTATAGATAAGGATAAAAACAACGTTGTTTCCATTATTCAGGATATATCCGCTGTGGCAGAGGAGGCTGCTGCCTCGTCTGAAGAGGTATCTGCCTCCGTTGAAGAGCAGACAGCCACTATGGAAAGTATTGCCTCAACAGCCGGTGAACTTCAGCACTTGGCTGAACGATTACAGAGTTTGGTTAGTAACTTTAAACTTTAATGAGAGCTATAATCTGTAGGGAACGCCCACTGTGGCGTTCCTTTTATAATGAAAAACCCATAGCGGAACGGCACGGGGGCCGTTCCCTACGATTACACTATCAAAATAGGCAAGACTTGGGGACTGGTCCGCTGTCCGGTGTGCTTTTTACCGGACTGGGGCCCTGTCCCCATGTGTTGTCCGAACGAAAGACTATCCTTTCAGAGCTTCCTGCCTACAGCCGCCCGCCTGAATTAAAACACAAATCCTTAAACCTCTTCAATAAAATCTTACTGGGGTTTTCTTCCCACGCTATAAAATTTATTTTCTCTTCGACGCTCTTTTCACCGACCGAATTTTTATGTCTGTTTATATACGCCATCATGGCCTGTGAATTGAATTCAGGATGAAATTGAATACCCCAGGTGCATCGACCCATACGGAAAGCATGATGTCTTTCAAAGCTATTGTACGCCAGTACTACGGTACCATGAGGCAAGGTTGTAACCGTTTGGGAGTGAGCGGCATAACTCATAAATTCATGGGGAAGACAGCTTAACAATAAATCATTCTGGCCGGCTTCTGTTAGTTGGATCTGTACGCTTCCCATTTCAATGCCGTTTTTGTGATAGTCAACATTGCCTCCCAAGGAATCAGCAATAATTTGATGGCCAAAACAAATCCCCAATATGGGTACAGCTTGTCTGTAATTTGCCTTTATCCATTCACATAGCTTTACCATCCATTCTTCCTTATCTGTAACCATGGCATGGGACCCGGTAATGATAACCCCTGAAAATAGATGGATATCGGGGATCTCATGATGAGTGGTTACATCGATGATATGGACGAGTTCTCGATTTACACCAAGACATTCCATGATCCAATCCTCAAAGTCTCCGATTTGTGGCACCAGATCATCAAAGGTGGAACCTGTTTTTATGATCAGAAGTTTTTTCATCGTATACCTCCTTGTCTTATCTTCTTGTAGAAAATTATAATACGCAGCAAGGAAAAATTCTAATCATTTGATAAAGAAAAAATAGATTTGTATACAACATACAAATTGAATATTTTTAATTATAAAAATGTTGCAAAAATTTAATGTTTCATGTATACTTAACAAATAAGTTAATAAATTTTTAGTAGGCAACGGCGTCTACAAACTTCGAGAGTTCTATCTCTCTAGGTCTGTGGGCGTTTTTTGTTTTTTTGTGGATGTTGTCACAGCGGAGGTGAATATCTTAAGGAAATATTGATGATTTGACTCAGTGTGCAGAAGCTCAATTGCCAGACTGGGTGTTTAAGGTTGCTGATCTATTGTAGAGGGGAGGACGCGGGATTACATACTAGATTTGAATATTATCTGTGCGAAATGATAGAAAGTATATTTTAAAGGGGGCTTTTTTATGATAAAGAAATTAATGGCATATTTAATAATCATTGCTTTGGTGGGTTCTTTCATGACAGGCTGCGCAACGAAGTCAAGTGAAACGGCAGCTAAGGAATCTGAAGAGATCAAAATTGGTGCTGTCTTACCATTAACCGGAGATGTAGCAACCTTTGGCGAATCTTCTAAAAATGCTTTGGAATTATTGAAAGAAGAGGTAAATAGTAACGGCGGCGTATTAGGTAAAAAGATTACGTTTATCTATGAGGACGATGAAAACAAACCGGCCAGCTCTGCCAATGCAGCTCAGAAATTAATTAATAATGATAATGTCGTTGGACTCATTGGTTCTGTAGCAAGCAAATGCAGTCTTGCCATTGGTCCTATTGCCAATGCAGCTAAAATCCCTATGATTACGCCTACATCTACCAATCCCAAAGTTACAACGGAAGGCGGAGAATATGTTTTTAGAGCATGTTTCATTGACCCGTTCCAAGGTACTGTATTAGCTAAATTTGCTACAGAGGATTTAAAAGCGAAAAAAGCAGCTGTATTATATGATGTTGCAAATGATTACACAAAAGGACTTGCTGAATTCTTCAAAAAAGGCTTTGAAGAATTAGGTGGAGAGATTGTTGCCTTTGAAACGTATAATACTGGAGACACTGACTTTAATGCCCAGTTAACGAATATAAAAAATACTAACCCTGATGTACTGTTATTACCTGATTATTACAATACCGTGGGCTTAATAGCAAAACAAGCCAGAGCATTAGGTATTGAAGCTGCATTTTTAGGTGGAGATGGTTGGGATTCACCGGATTTATTTACAGTTGGCGGAGATGCTGTAAATAATGGCTACTTCTCAAATCACTTCTCTCCAGACGATACATCTGAAGAAGTTGTTGTGTTTAGAAAGGCATTTGAAGCGAAATACAGTAAGACACCTGATGCATTGGCAGGACTAGCTTATGATGCAGGTAAAATATTGCTTGCGGCGATTGAAAAAGCCGGAACAACAGAGGGCGAGAAGGTAAAAGATGCATTGAAAGCAACGGACATGACTGTTGTGTCAGGACATGTTTACTATGATGAAGATAGAAACCCTATAAAAGGTGCCGTTATTATCAAAACGGAGGATGGAAAACAGAAATTCGCAGCAAAAGTTAATCCTTAATCCTTCAGATCATAGATAACCAACGCTAAAACTAACCGCGTCAGAATTACAGAGTGTTACTGTGTTACAGATTGTTACAATGTTACAGGTTTTATCATGGTTCACAACTTACAGCCAGAGTAAGTTTTGTATGAGTCATTAAATCAGTATCGCCTCCCTCTTTACATAATTATTTCCATAAATTCTGCGTTGGTTATCTATATCTATATATCGTAATTTTTAATAGTGGCGTTAGGATGCTTTAGGGTGCGCACTGCTGCCTTAAGGCATCTCATGCTTTTTACAATCTTATAAGGAGGTCAACCTATGGATTTTTTACAGCAATTGATTAACGGACTCTCATTGGGGAGTGTTTATGCATTGATAGCCATTGGGTATACGATGGTATATGGAATTATTAAGCTCATTAATTTTGCCCATGGCGATATCTATATGACCGGAGCATATTTTGGTTTTTTAGCGGTGACAAGATTGAAGCTCCCTTTTTTACCTGCATTATTATTGACCATGGTATGTAGTGCAATGATGGGGGTTGTTATTGAAAAGATTGCATATAAACCCTTAAGAAAATCCCCAAGAATTACCCTTTTAATAACGGCTATCGGGATGTCTTTGCTGTTGGAAAACGGGTTTCGATTATTATTTGGGCCGAACCCAAGACCTTTTCCAACGGTTTTAGAAACGAAAATGTATCATATAGGGGGATTGCAAATCAATAATATTCAGATATTGATTCTTGCTGTCTCTGTGATACTGGTTGTTATATTGGAATATATCGTTTTTAGAACAAAAGCGGGCAAGGCCATGAGAGCGGCTTCCTTTGACAAGGATGCTGCAGCCCTTATGGGCATCAATGTAAACACCATCATTTCCGTTACCTTTGCTATTGGTTCAGCCCTTGCCGGTGCAGGTGGTATCCTTGTAGGCATTGCTTATCCCAGAATAGACCCTTATATGGGAATCATGCCCGGATTAAAGGCCTTTGTAGCTGCTGTACTAGGTGGCATAGGCATCATCCCCGGTGCCATGATGGGTGGTCTGATTATGGGATTAACGGAGACTTTTACAAAAGCCTTTGTGTCTACAAGACTATCTGATGCCATAGCTTTTGGTATATTGATCGTCATCCTTCTAGTAAAACCGGACGGTTTATTGGGTAAAAAAATAAGCGAGAAAGTGTAGGTGATGCAGCTATGAGAAAATTCTTAGATAAAAAGATGCTATACACAGTTATATCACTTTCAATCATCTACTTGATACTTATGGGTTTGATGAATACAGGTATATTGAATAATTATTATATACAGATATTAATTGTTTTCGGTATCAATATCATTCTTGCTGTTTCCCTAAATTTGGTTCTTGGCTTTACCGGACAATTAGCCTTGGGCCATGCTGGATTTATGTCCGTTGGGGGATACACAGCAGCGATCCTTACGATGAAATTAGGACTGCCCTTTCCGTTGGTGTTGATTGCCGGAGGTATGCTGGCTGCCTTGTTTGGCTTCTTAATAGGTATGCCGATCCTAAGATTAAAGGGAGATTATCTGACCATTACAACACTAGGCTTTGGTGAAATTATCCGCGTCATCATCGTAAACTTGGATTTCCTAGGTGGTCCCAGGGGATTGCCTGGTATACCGAAGAAAACGACTTTTACCATCGTGTACTTGATTACCATTCTTTCTGTCATGGTAATCTATAATATTATCAATTCTTCACAAGGAAGGGCCATGAAGTCTATACGGGAAGACGAAATTGCTTCTGAAGCAATGGGCATCAATACCACGTCATACAAACTGAAAGCCTTTGTTATTGCATCCTTTTTTGCCGGGGTCGCAGGCGGGTTATATGCCCACTATTTCATGTTCCTAGATCCCAGTTCATTTAATTTCTTAAAATCAACGGAAATCCTTACGTTTGTGGTTCTTGGCGGTATGGGCAGCCTTTCCGGCAGTATTTTAGCGGCAGGGGTCTTAACCTATTTGCCGGAATTACTGAGAAGTTTTTCAGAATATCGTATGATCATATATTCTGCATCTTTGATTATGTTAATGCTTTTTAGACCTCAGGGTTTGCTGGGGACAAAGGAATTATCTTTTGACATGTTTAAGAAAGAAAAACCGGAAAAAGAGAGTAAGAATAAGGTGTTAGCAGAAAATACGAGGTAGAAGAGGTGTACTTTATGTCGGTATTAAAAGCTGAAAATTTGACAATGCAGTTTGGTGGATTAACAGCAGTATCAAACTTTTCGATAGATATAGGAAAAAATGATTTGATGGGACTCATAGGGCCTAACGGTGCAGGGAAAACCACGGTTTTTAATATGCTTACAGGTGTTTATGCACCCACCAGCGGTGAAATATACTTCGACGATGAGAATATCACCGGTTTAAAGCCTTATGAAATAACCCAAAAAAGAATTGCAAGGACCTTTCAGAATGTTAGATTGTTTAAAGACTTATCTGTCTTAGATAATGTGAAAATTTCCCTTAACTATCAGCTTTCTTCCGGTCTTTTTGACACGGTTGTCAGAACGCCAAAATTCAAGAAATCTGAGAAAGAAATTGAAGAAAAGGCAATAGAATGCCTTAAAGTATTTAAGTTGGAAGACAAGACAAAAGAACTGGCAAAAAACTTACCCTACGGAGAGCAACGAAGATTGGAAATAGCCAGGGCACTGGCGGCAAAACCCAAATTGCTGCTCCTTGATGAACCGGCAGCCGGGATGAATCCCCAGGAAACCACAGCGTTGATGCATCTCATCAAATGGATCAAAGATCATTTCAATATTTCCATCTTATTAATTGAACATGATATGAAGCTGGTTATGGGGATATGTGAAAAGATTGTGGTTTTGGACTATGGAAAAATCCTGGCTGTAGGTACACCGGAGGAAGTGAAGTCCAATCCAGAGGTAATTAAGGCTTATCTGGGAGAGGGGGCGTAATATGTTAACCATTGAAAATCTCAACGTATATTATGGTGCGATTCATGCTTTAAAAGACTTGCATATAGAAGTTGCCCAAGGAGAGATCGTAACACTCATTGGAGCAAATGGTGCGGGGAAAACCTCGACATTAAGGGCGATTTCAGGATTAATACCTGTAAAGAGCGGAACCGTGAAGCTTGAAAAAAAAGATATAACCAACCTGCCGCCCCATGAAGTTGTCTGCTTGGGCATGTCCCACGTTCCGGAAGGAAGAAGGGTTTTTGCCAATATGACCGTCATGGAGAATATAGAGCTGGGGGCTTATCTTAGAAAAGATAAATCCGGTGTAAAACAGGATATGGAGAAGGCATTTGCCAGATTTCCAAGATTGAAAGAAAGGATGCGTCAAAGAGCCGGAACCCTTAGCGGCGGGGAGCAGCAAATGCTGGCCATTGCTAGAGCATTGATGATACAACCCAAACTGCTGCTTATGGATGAGCCTTCCATGGGACTGGCTCCATTGATTGTACAAGATATCTTTGAAATCATCAAGGAAATCAACCATTCGGGAACAACCGTTTTATTGGTGGAGCAAAATGCCCATATGGCTTTATCAGTTGCCAACAAAGCCTATGTTTTGGAAACCGGAAATATCGTCTTGAGCGGAGAAGCCCGTGAACTGCTTAATAATGATTCCGTAAGAAGTGCATATTTAGGTGAATAGCTGTATCACAAAAAGGAAAAAGTAGCTTGGTATTACCAAACTACTTTTTCTCTTCTACGTATTTAACGATGTCGCCGATATTCTTGAAGTTTTCAGCATCTTCATCAGGAATCTCAACATCGAATTCATCTTCAATTGCCATAATGATTTCTACAGCATCCAATGAGTCTGCTTCTAAATCATTCATAAGAGAAGTTTCTTTTGTGATTTCTACATCATCATCTAAACCTAATTGATCAATGATGATTTCTTTTATTTTTTCAAATACCATGTATATGCCTCCCTTGATATATTTATTGAAACCACTTTGTGGCCCTTAACGTGATTTATTTTACCATAGATGGATGAAAAATACTACAAAAAATCAAGACAATCATTAAAATTTTATATCTTTTATCTTCCTTTAAGTTTAACACATAGGAAGGATTCTATTCATCTTTTTTCTTATGCTTATTTTTCACGTAATCATGGATTTGCTCTGCCACATCCCGTGCCATTTTGACGGCCACTACGACCGTTTTAGCTCCGGTTACCACATCACCGGAAGCAAAAACGCCTTCTCTGGTTGTCATGCCGAAATCATCGGTAATCAATAATCCCCGGTCATTAATATCGATTCCTTCCGTGGTGGTAACGATGTTTTTCCGCGGTCCTTGACTGGCGGCGATAATGATAGAATCAGAAGGAATAATGAATTCTGAGTCTTGTACTACCTCCACTTTATCGTCTACAAGATGGGTCTTTACACACTTGATGCCATCATCTAATATTTCGATGGGAGAAGTGAAATATTGAAATTTTACGCCGTCTATTCTGGCCATTTCCACTTCTATATCCCGTGCCGGCATGCTTTCACGGTCTCTGCGGTAGAGAATTTTTACCTCCCGGGCTCCATGCCGAATGGCAGTACGGGCAGCATCCATGGCCGTATTCCCACCACCTACGACGCATACCAGATCACCCAACTGATAAGCCTGGGGACTTCTTAGGTAATCAATGGCGTAATGGACATGCCCCAGACTTTCACCCTTGATTCTCAGGATATTTGGCCGCCAAACACCGGTGGCAATAAAAACAGCATCATAGCCGTCTTCGAAAAGGGTATCGATGGTAATGACGGGTCCGATGAGGGTATTGGGACGAATTTTGACACCCATTTCCATCAGACGCTGTGCAATCCTGTCTAGAATGGATTTTGGAAGTCTGAATTCCGGGATACCATAACGAAGGAAACCGCCAATTCTATCCTGGGCTTCAAAAATGGTGACACGATGACCCTTTGCAGCCAGATAGGTGGCAGCCGTTAGGCCTGCAGGTCCTGAACCGATGACGGCAACCCGACTGTCTAATAGATCTTTTTTCTCTACAGGGACGCGGTTAAGAAAATAATCAGAAATATAGTTTTCTATGGAGCTGATCTGTACAGGTTCTTGTTTCTTATTGAGTATACAGTGACCCTCGCATTGGTTTTCATGGGGGCAAACCAGAGAACAGATAATGGAAAGGGGATTGTTCTCGAATAGATTTTTACCGGCTTCTTCGATAGAGCCGCTGACAAAATCGCCGATAAACTTTGGTATATCTGTTTCAATGGGGCAGCCCTTTCTACACTGGGGGTTTTTACACTGTAGACATCTTTTGGCTTCACGTATGATATCCTTTGACATGTTGTCCTCCTAAATCTTATACAAAGTTAGTTGTAATTATACCATCTAATTAAAGATTATTCTAAATATTCTTCCCATTGTGTATAAAGAAGATCCAACTGCTCCTTCAGAGAAACTGTTTCCATATGGATTTCCCGGCTGCGTTCAGGATCAGCGTATACTTCTTCCTGACACATGAGGTGCTCAAGATCCCGTAATTGTTCTTCCAACAAAAGGATCTGTGTTTCTATTTCTTCCCTTTGTTTCTTTAATTTCCGAATTTCCTGCTGTTTCTCCTTCTCTTTTTTTCTTTCATCCTTCAATTGGGTTTTTGTCTTTTGCGGTCCTATGGATTCGTCCTCAGGCTCTGCCAGTTCTCTCTTCTTTTCTTGATAATATCGGTAGTTACCCAAAAATTCCTGGATGCCTTCAGGAGACATTTCAAATATTTTCGTCGTTACTTTATTCAGAAAATATCGGTCATGGGAAATGATGAAAAGCGTACCGTCGTAATTGATCAGTGCCTCTTCCAAAACTTCCTTTGATGCGATATCTAAATGGTTTGTAGGCTCGTCCATCAGCAGAAAATTGGCCTTTGAGAGGATCAGTTTTAACAGGGATAGCCTGCTTTTTTCTCCACCACTTAACACGGAGATGGGTTTAAAAACATCTTCGCCCATGAAAAGAAAGGATCCCAAAAGGGTTCTAACGTAGGTTTGACTAAAATAGATATTTTCTTCCCAAATTTCATCAATCAGTGTATTGTCGGGATTTAGACCGGATTGCTCCTGGTCATAATAGCCTAAGTGTACATTATGACCTACCTTCAAATTTCCTTCATCATAGGAAATTAAGCCTAAAAGAATTTTAAAAAGCGTAGATTTGCCGATACCATTGGGACCGATGAGTCCCACCCGTTCTCCTTTGAAAATACGGAAATTCACATGGTCAAATAATCTTTGATCGTCAAAACTTTTAGTGAGATTATTGACTTCGATGACATCATTTCCACTTTTAATCCGGGTTTCAAAATGGATTTTCACCTTTTTATTGAATAGTACAGGCTTATCGATGCGCTCCACATGTTCCAGGCGCTTTTCTCTGCTTTTTGCCCTCTTTGCCAGCTTTTCTGTGCCGTGCTGCTTGAATCTTCGAATGATCTCTTCTTGCTTCTCGATTTCTTTCTGCTGTTCGATATATTCTTTTAACTGTTGTTCATAGTATACCTTTTTCTTATCTGCATAAAAGGAATAGTTTCCATGAAAAACCGTTAGCCTGGTGCTCTCGATTTCAAAGATTTTATCGACGACTTCATCTAAAAAGTATCGATCATGGGAAATGAGTAAAACCGTGCCGTTGTAAGTTTTAAGGTAGCTTTCCAGCCATTCCGTCGCATTCATATCCAAGTGGTTGGTAGGCTCGTCCAGTAACAAAATATCCGGTTTGGTAAGGAGCAGCTTAGCGAGACTGATTCTGGTTTTTTGTCCTCCACTCAGTTGATAAATGGGCTGCTCAAATTCTTCGGGAGAAAAGCCTAAGCCCCTAAGGACGCCCCGGACTTCGCTCATATATCCATAACCATTCTTTTGTTGAAATTCTTCGGAACGCTTTGCGTATTCTTCCATCAATCGATCTAATTCGCTGCTGGTACCCTCTACACTTTGATCTGCGATCTCCTTTTCCATACGGCGAAGATCATTTTCCATCTGAATAAGGGCATCAAACACATGGAGGGTTTCTTGGATTACGGTACTTTCCAAGGATAGACCGGTGTTTTGCTCCAAATATCCAATGGTTATATTCTTTGATAGATAAAAGTCACCGCTGTCATAGCCATATTGACCTGTCAAAATCTTAAATAACGTGGTCTTTCCTGCACCATTGGCACCAACAAGGCCAACTTTTTCCCCTTGATTTACGGAAAAGGAGATACCTTGTAAGATGGTATCAATGCCAAAGGATTTCGTAATATTATTGCATGATAATATAATCATAGCCATCCTCCAATACTAAGGAAAAGAATTTTTTCATTTATAAGGAATGATTTTAGAAAATCATGGTATAATTGTTGTTAAGCAGAATGTGATTAATTTACACACGACTATATTGTATCAAAAAAAATAGACAATTAAAACGAAAAAAGGCTGTTACGTTCTTGTCCCACTTGAAATTGACATCGTTTATGTTGAATGATATAATTTTGTCAATAAATTTATAAGACTTAAAAAAAATTGATATAGGAGTAGATACGGTTATGGAGAGAGAACTTACGAAAATATCAATGGCTGTGGTTAGAAGACTGCCAAAGTATCACAGATATCTAAAGGATTTAATGGAAAAAGATATTCATAGGATATCATCTAAGGAATTGAGCCGTGTCATTGGATTTACTGCTTCCCAAATCAGACAAGATTTGAACAACTTTGGAGGATTTGGACAGCAAGGGTATGGCTACAATGTGGAGGAACTGTACCATGAAATCGGTAAAATCCTTGGATTGACAAAGTCTTATACCACCATCATCGTGGGCGCAGGAAATCTGGGGCAAGCCATTGCCAACTATACCAGCTTTGAGAAATCCGGCTTTGTGCCTTTAGCTATGTTCGATATTAATCCAAGACTTATTGGTATGAAGATACGAGATATTGAAATCATGGATGAAGAAAAATTAGAGGATTTTATCAAAGCCCACCATGTTGATATCGGCATTATCTGTACACCGAAAGAACAGGCACAGGGTGTTGCCGAAAAATTGATCAGAAGCAATATCAAGGGTATATGGAACTTTGCACCGACAGATCTTCGGGTAGACGAAAATGTGATTGTAGAGAATGTACATTTAAATGAAAGTTTATTTACCCTGTCATATTTATTAAATAGAAAAAAATAAGATATTAACAGAAATGTAGGGAAAATTGAGCGGAACCATGGGGACGGTTCGAGCGTTTCCGAAGCGCAGCGAAGGACCGAAGGGAAAACGATGGAACTGTCCCCGTGGTGAAGCGGTTAACAGAAATGTAGGGAAAATTGGACAGTGTACAGAAAATTGGACAATGATTGTCACTCATTTAACAAACTTTCCAACGTGTATTTACCTTAATAAAAAAAGTGTACGTATTTTCGTACACTTTTTTTATGTCTTTTCAACTATTCGCCATAATTAACGTAAATTAATGAAAGACAAAGAATCGATCTCAGAGGGCATATTTCCTAGATGGATAGGAAAAATTGAAAAATAATTAACAAACACATGAATAGTTGGCATGATTTATGCTTTATATTTTCAGTGTATTCAAGAATATGATTTGCTTTCGTGATAGAGGAGGGAATAAAAGTGAATTTTCAATTAACCAGAGAACAAGAAATGGTTAGAAAAATGGTGAGAGACTTTGCAGAAAATGAAGTGAAGCCTATCGCAGCCGAAATTGACGAGAACCACAGATTTCCCATGGAAACCGTAGAACAAATGAATCGCTACGGTATAATGGGCATGATTGTACCCAAGAAATATGGTGGTGCTCAGGCCGATGAAATGGCTTATGCCATTACGGTAGAAGAGTTATCCAGAGTCTGTGGAACTACCGGCGTTATCTGTTCAGCCCACAATTCCTTGGCTTGCTGGCCTATCCTAAAGTATGGTACAGAAGAACAAAAGGAAAAATATCTTGTGCCTTTAGCGAAAGGTGAAAAAATCGGAGCTTTTGGCTTGACAGAGCCTAATGCAGGAACCGATGCAGCGGGACAGCAAACCTTTGCCTACCTTGATGGAGACGAATGGGTGCTAAACGGCAGCAAGATATTTATCACAAACGGTGGCGAAGCCAATACCTATGTGATCTTTGCCATGACAGACAGAACAAAGGGTGTAAAGGGAATAACAGCCTTTATTGTTGAGAGAAACACACCGGGCTTTAGCATCGGTAAGAAGGAAAAGAAGATGGGAATTCGGGGATCTGCTACCACAGAACTGATTTTTGAAAACTGTAGAATTCCAAAGGAAAACCTATTGGGTGAAGTCGGAAAAGGCTTTAAGATTGCCATGACCACACTGGATGGCGGCAGGATCGGTATCGCTGCCCAAGCACTAGGTATTGCCCAAGGTGCACTGGACGAGACAGCCAAGTACCTTATGCAGAGGGAGCAGTTTGGTCGTCCCATCGGAAAATTCCAAGCGCTGCAGTTCGAGGTGGCTGACATGGAGACAAGGGTGAATGCTGCCAGATGGCTGGTATACAACGCTGCATGGAGAAAGACAGCAGGGCTGCCTTACGGGAAAGAAGCTGCCATGGCGAAATTATTTGCAGCAGAAACTGCTATGCATGTAACCACCAAAGCTGTACAGCTCCATGGTGGTTATGGATATACCCAGGATTATCCTGTCGAAAGAATGATGCGTGATGCAAAGATCACCGAAATTTATGAGGGTACTTCTGAGGTGCAAAAAATGGTAATCTCAGCAGCCTTGTTAAAATAGACAAGATTCGATGATGGTAAGGAGGAAGAAAGATGAAGGTTATCGTTTGTGTAAAACAAGTACCGGACACCAACGAAGTTAGAATAGATCCAGTTAAAGGAACCCTTATTCGAGACGGCGTTCCCAGCATATTGAATCCTGATGATAAAAATGCATTAGAGGAAGCGTTAAAGCTGAAAGACAATCGTCAGGATGTCCATATAACGGTTATTACCATGGGACCTCCCCAGGCTGATGAGGTGTTAAGAGAATGCCTTGCTATGGGTGCAGATGAAGCTATTTTATTAAGTGACAGGGCCTTTGCAGGGGCAGACACATGGGCTACATCCAATACATTGGCGGCAGCTGTAAAGAAAATCGGTGACTATGATATTATTTTTGCCGGAAGGCAAGCCATTGACGGAGATACAGCCCAGGTTGGACCACAGCTGGCAGAGAGACTTGGAATCTCACAAGTGACCTATGTACAGCACTTTGAAGTGAAAGATGACCACATTGTTGTCCAACGGGCATTGGAAGACGGATATGAAGTGATCAAAGTTCAAAAGCCTGTACTACTAACAGCTATTAAGGAATTGAATCACCCAAGATATATGTCTGTACAAGGCATTTATGATGCCTTCCGTGAAAAAGATGTGAAGGTGTGGACGTTAGCAGATTTGGCTGTGAACAAAAACGATGTGGGATTGGAAGCATCTCCTACACAGGTTAAACGTTCCTTTACCCCTGAGCAAAAAGGCAAAGGTGTCATGCTGAAGGGTACGACAAAGGATATGGTGGAACAGCTTGTGGCTAGTCTGAAACAGAAACATGTAATATAGTAGAGAGATTGGAGGGAACAACATGGCAATTGTCGTTTTAGATCATAAATGTGTCGGCTGTAAACTGTGTTTAAAGGCCTGTCCCTTTGATGCCATTGATATGGTAGGAAAAAAGGCAGTGATTAATGAAAAATGCGTGGCTTGCGGTGCATGTATTGATGCCTGTAAGTTTGATGCAATCATTCGTGAAGAATCAGAGAATAAAGGAAAAGATTTAACTGCATATAAAAATGTCTGGGTGTTTGCTGAGCAAAGAGCCGGCAAATTGATGCCGGTGGCTGTGGAGCTTTTAGGAGAGGGAAGAAAGCTGGCGGACCAGATTGGTGTGGAGCTGTGTGCTGTCTTGGTTGGACATAAGGTCAGAGAGCTGGCCTATGACTTAATTGCTTATGGGGCAGATAAAGTATATTTACTGGAGCATTCTCTGTTGGAAAAGTTCACGACAGATGGTTATACAAAGGTTATTTCAGATTTAATTGAAGAAGAAAAACCGGAAGTGGTGCTTTTAGGAGCAACCCATATTGGAAGAGACTTGGCACCAAGGATTGCTGCCAGGGTGGATACAGGACTTACTGCAGACTGTACAAAACTGGAGATCGATCCGGAAGACAAGAAGCTGCTGCAAACCCGTCCTGCCTTTGGTGGAAATATCATGGCAACCATCATTTGTCCAAAACACAGACCACAAATGTCTACTGTAAGACCGGGTGTTATGGATAAGGCACAAAAAAATCCTGCAAGAAAAGGCGAAATCATTGAAGCGTCCGTTCAACTTCACGCATCGGATATTCGTACGGAAGTACTTGAAATCGTGAAGGCTGATAAGGTGAAAGTGGCTTTAGAAGAAGCTGAAGTTATCGTAGCAGGCGGCCGTGGATTAGGAAAACCAGAGGGCTTCCAATTGATCGAAAAGCTTGCCGACAAGCTGGGCGGCGTGGTAGGTGCTTCCCGTGCCACTGTGGATGCAGGATGGATCGATCATGACCATCAAGTAGGCCAGACCGGAAAGACGGTTAAGCCTAAGATTTATATCGCCTGCGGTATATCCGGAGCGATTCAGCACATGGCAGGTATGCAAAGCTCTGACGTTATTATTGCTATCAATAAAAATGCAGACGCACCAATCTTTACCATTGCTGATTACGGTATCGTAGGAGATCTATATGAAGTTATTCCTGCATTAATCGATGCACTTGACAGAGTAGATGATATCGTAAAGGCACTGAAGGAAGTTGCAGCCACGAATGAATAAGAAAAAAAAATAATATCGTTGATTACCATTCCCCTTATAATGGTAACTATATAAAAACGGGCAGCTGATCGTCTTGACAGGTGACCCGTTTTTTATGCACGGAGAAAGTTGAAAGTTAAGAAATATGTAAAAAACTATGTATTGCTTGAAAGGGTGGTTTGTAATACAATTCATATGGAGAGTATAAAAATATTCGTTCATATGAAGGCGAAGAAAAATGATATTCAAAGTAATGAGCGGAACCATGGGGACGGTTCGAGCGTTGTAGGGGTGGCTGCCTACAGCTACCCGAAGAAAACGATGGAACTGTCCCCGTGGTGAAGCGGATGTGGAGGCGAGAAAAATGATTTTAAAAGCAATTATTCTTGGCATCATAGAAGGACTCACAGAATTTCTACCAGTCTCTTCCACGGGACATCTGATCATTGCCAGTAAGTACATAGATTTTACGGGTGAATTTGCAAATGTGTTCAATATAGCCATTCAAGTAGGCGCAATTTTCGCAGTCATTTTATATTTCAAAGATAAAATTTTTCCCAAGGCTAATAACATCCGACAAGCTAGAAGTGTGTTTCGTCTCTGGATGAAAGTATTGGTAGGTTTTATTCCGGCAGCAATATTAGGATTCTTATTTGATGATTATATTGATGCCCACTTTTTTAATGCAACGACAGTATCGATTGCTTTAATACTGGGGGCTATTCTTCTTCTGTTTGCCGAGGCAAAATTAAAGCGAGTACGGGTACGCACGACAGACGAGTTAACCTTTGGCCAATCATTGGTAGTAGGAATTGCCCAATGTATGGCTTTGATACCTGGCATGTCACGATCTGCTTCGACGATCATTGGAGGCTTATTTTTAGGATTATCCAGAGAAGTGGCAGCAGAATTTTCTTTTTTTCTAGCTATACCAACGCTCATGGGAGCTGCAGCATATAAACTGCTAAAGGTAGGTATTGCCTATACCGCCTATGAATGGATGATTATACTGATAGGAACGGTTGTATCCTTCGTGGTAGCATTACTTGTTATTGCACTTTTCATGAACTACATTAAGAAGAAAAAGCTAGCTCCCTTTGCTTATTATCGAATTGTGTTAGGCATATTGGTTCTTTTGATGGCATAAAAAGTAAGGCTTCGTCAAAAGCCTACAGTTGTAAAATGGGGGAAAATGAGATGTACACCGTGGAAGAAACAATTAAGCTGTTAGAAAAAGACAGGGTTAGAAACGTCAATATAATTAATTTCATGAAAGAATATCCGGTTATCAGTATTGAAGTGGCAGGAGATTCTGTGATGGTGAAAGGAATCAGTGACCAACAGTGGGTGTATATAAGCAGCAAATCTGAGGAAGAATTTCACGCACTATTGAAAAAACTGGATGACAGTGATGAATACTTCGCAGTCATGGAAGATTGGATGCTTCCTGTGCTGACGAAAGACAAGAACATGACCATGAACTTATCCTGTATGAAACTATACTTCCCCGACGAGATCAATCTGCCGCAATGCTCTGTTGACGTTGTAGAATTAACACCGGATGATGCCCAATATATATTTGACCATTATGCGTATCAGGAATATACAAGCGTAGAATATATTATAGAAAGAATTAGAAAGGGAATAAGCCTTGGAATCTTTGAGGATAATAAACTGGTTGCTTGGATCATGACCCATGATGACGGAGCAATGGGATTTTTGAATGTCCTTCCTGAGTATCGAAGAAAAAAATATGGATATGAGCTGACGATCGATATGATTCGGAGATTAAGAGAACAAGGAAGGGTTCCCTTCGTCCATATAGAGGAAGAAAATACGAAATCTATGAATCTGGCCCGAAAGCTTGGTTTTGTGGAAGATAGAAGGATACATTGGTTTCGTGTATGTCCATCATGTGAAAAGTCTTTTTAAATATACGCACAAATTATCATATAAGGTTTAAATTATGATCCTTAAAAGCTATTCCATTGAAAATCATTCTTAATTATGATATAATGAGCCAAATGTTAAAGTTTAGGTGAAAAACGATGGCGAATTATACCCGTGAAATTCAAAATATGATGGATCGATTGATCTACCGAATCCTTATTGTGGACAAGAAAGGGTTAAAGGCAGGTAAGAAGGGAGATGTCTTATCTGGTTTTGACATATATATGCTGAAAAAAATTGGAGAAGATGATGAGAAGAAACTGTACGAGCTCATTGAAGAAATGGAGGCAGACAGGGGACTTATCGCATCTTCATTAAAGAAGCTGATGGCCTATGGCTTTGTAGAAAAAGAAAAATCGCCCACTGATAAAAGGGCATTTATTCTGAGGCTGACCGAGGAGGGCAAGCAAGTCTACGAGGAGAAAAAAGCAGAACAGCAGCAGTTGCTTGATCTGGTACTAGCGGATATTACCCTCAATGAAGAAAAAGCCGTTTTGAAATTTTTGAGCAGGATGAATCAAGCCACGAAATCAGCTGGAAAGACCATAGAATAAAAAAACACCCGGTTTCGGGTGTTTTGTTGTATGTACTAGCCTTGAACTGGTGCGTCAACTGGACAAACGTTAGCGCAAGCGCCGCAATCGATACATCCTTCAGCGTCGATTACATATTTATCATCTCCAGCACTGATTACGTTAACTGGACACTCAGGCTCGCAAGCTCCACAGCTGATGCAAGAATCTTGAATTACGTATGCCATAATAAACTCCTCCTCTAATATAAAAGTTGTTATGTAGAACAATTGTATTATAACAAATGGAAAAGTAGGGAACAAGAAAGTTTGTATGAAATTTCATGAAAAAGGCTAATATATAATGATTATCATTGTATATTCATACGGTGGGTTCTTTCTTTATTCTATCTTTAGATTATGATAGAATAGGGAAGAAAATGATAAAGATATTCAGGCTTTAAGTTTTATTTTGGTTTTTGCTATCAGCTATTAGCTATCAGCCAGTAGCCTGATTGACACAAAGCCTCTAATGCAGCATCATCTTTTCACTTATAGTAAATTCTGAAGTTGATTATCTTTATAGATGGAGGTTTGTAGTGTATGAAGGTTGTCGCACTTGTGGGGGTCAGCGGAACAGGAAAAAGCTATCGAGCCATTAATTTAGCACACGAAGAGCAAGTTGACCATATTATTGATGATGGATTGCTTATACAGGGAAACAAAGTAATTGCAGGAAAATCTGCAAAAAGAGAGGATACAGCGGTAGGTGCCGTAAAAAGAGCTTTGTTCAATCATGAAGATCATAGAAAAGAGGTAAAGGAAGCGATTCAATCAGCAAATGCTAAGGGTGTGCTGATCATAGGTACTTCCACGAGAATGGTAGATAAGATAGCTGAAGCATTGAAAATAGGCCCTATTGAAAAATATATTTTTATAGAAGATATTACCACAGAGGCAGAAAGAAACATGGCAAGAAAACAGCGGAATGAAATGGGTAAGCATGTGATTCCGGTACCAACTTTTGAAATCAAAAAAGATTTTTCAGGATATTTTATTGATCCGTTAAAAATTTTACGCAGAAGAAAAGATAACAGCATTCAAGTTTCTGAAAAGTCAGTGGTAAGACCAACTTTCAGTTATCTGGGCAAGTATACAATTTCTGATAAGGTCATTAGCGATCTGATTAATTATGCGGCCTCAAAAGTAATAGGTGTATCAAAGGTTTCAAGAATTGATATCTTTAACAAACCTACCGGTGTGGTTATCCGTTTGGACTTAGTATTGGTCTATGGAAATCCCTTACGACAAATTGCAAAACTGGTACAGCATCACATTTTGCATGAGGTGGAATATATGACTGCATTAAACATTATTTCCGTAGATGTGACAGTAAAAAGCCTGATTTTATAGTATTTACATCGAAAAATGGTTGTGTTATAATTTGCTTGGAATGAGGTATGAAAACATTTTCCTCATCCAAGCAATTTTTGCTTTTTTTAAAGAAGTTGAAAGTTAAAAAATTAACAATTTGTCAGACAATTTAAACATGATTACTTACTCGAGAGTGTTTGAGTAAGAGATGGGATTTAAAGGCAAAAGGGATGTGCGGTATAAGATATACAATATACAACATAAGGAAGTCCAATTCAGCTGCAAATTATTTTCTGGCTTATACATATTTGCCGCTTGAATTACAAATTATAAACTCTAAATGAAAAATAAAAAAAGGGAGACGTGATCAAATGAATGCTAAAGCTTATGTTCAACAAGTAATTGACAAAGTAAAGCAAAGAGATGGTAACGAGCCTGAGTTTTTACAAACAGTTGAAGAAGTACTACACTCTTTGGTACCAGTATTAGAAAAGCATCCAGAATACATCAAAGAAAATTTACTTGAAAGAATGTGTGAGCCTGAAAGACAAGTTGTCTTCAGAGTACCATGGGTTGATGATCAAGGAAATCTTCAAGTAAACCGTGGATTCAGAGTACAATTCAACGGAGCTATCGGACCTTACAAAGGAGGATTAAGATTCCATCCATCTGTTTACATCGGAATCATTAAGTTTCTAGGTTTCGAGCAAACTTTCAAAAACTCATTAACTGGACTTCCAATCGGTGGCGGTAAAGGTGGTTCTGACTTTGACCCAAGAGGTAAGTCTGATGATGAAGTTATGAGATTCTGCCAAAGCTTTATGACAGAGTTATACAGACACATCGGACCTGACGTAGACGTACCTGCTGGAGATATCGGTGTTGGTGGAAGAGAAATTGGCTACTTATATGGACAATACAGAAGAATCAGAGGCGCGTTTGAGAATGGCGTGCTTACTGGAAAAGGCTTATCCTACGGCGGAAGCTTAATCAGACCAGAAGCTACTGGTTTTGGTGTGACATATTTCTGCCAAGAGATGCTAAAGCATGAAGGAACAGACTTCAAAGGAAAAACTGTTGCATTATCTGGTTTCGGTAACGTAACTTGGGGAGCTGCTCTTAAAGTTACTGAATTAGGCGGTAAAGTTGTAACACTATCCGGACCAGATGGATATGTATATGATCCAGCAGGTGTATCCGGCGAAAAGATTGACTACTTACTTGAAATGAGAGCATCCGGTAGAGATAAAGTACAAGATTACGCAGACAAGTTTGGGGTACAATTCTTCCCAGGAGAAAAACCATGGGGCGTTAAAGTTGATATCATCATCCCATGTGCGACTCAAAATGAAATTCGTATGGAAGATGCTGAGAAAATCGTTGCTAACGGCGTAAAATTCATTTGTGAAGCCTCAAACATGCCTACGACAAACGAAGCTATTGAGTATTTACAATCAAAAGGTGTTATCATCGGACCTTCTAAGGCTGCAAATGCTGGTGGTGTTGCTACTTCCGCTCTTGAAATGAGCCAAAATAGCATGAGAATGTCCTGGACAGCAGAAGAGGTAGATCAAAAATTACATCAAATCATGGTTAACATTCATGACAATGCAATGAAGGCCGCTGAAGCATATGGCTTTGGTTATAACCTAGTTGCAGGTGCAAATATTGCAGGCTTCTTAAAAGTTGCAGACGCTATGCACGCACAAGGAAATTACTAAGATGTTGAAAAGGAATCCGAAAGGGTTCCTTTTATACTTTACGAAATAAATTGCGAAAGAATTCTATGGATAACATAATTGTAGGGGCAGACGCCCTCGTCGCCCGCTTTGTTCCTTTGTTTACAAGGAAAAAAGAATATGTTACAATTTTCCTTGAACTGGAATTTATAAGGGAGGATGGAAAACCATGAATCCTTTTGAAATTGCGCGACTTCAAATTAAAACAGCCTGTGATAGATTAGGTGCAGACCCTGCCGTATATGAAATTTTGAAAAATCCTTTACGATTTTTGGAAATATCCATACCTGTCAAGATGGATGATGGTACTATAAAAACTTTTAAAGCATTTCGATGCCAGCATAATGATGCACCGGGACCTACAAAGGGAGGTATCCGCTTCCACGAGGATGTAACCGGTGACGAGATCAAAGGCATGTCCATGTGGATGACCATCAAGTGCAATGTGGTGGGTATTCCTTATGGAGGAGCTATGGGTGGCATTGTTGTCAATCCCATGACACTGTCCAATGGAGAACTGGAACGATTATCAAGGGCCTATATCGGGTCTATTGGGTCTATGATCGGTGATAGAAAAGATATCCCAGGACCGGATGTGAATACGAACGGACAGATTATGTCATGGATGATGGATGAATTTTGTAAAATGAAAGGCCATTTTGAATCCGGGGTTATTACCGGTAAGCCGGTGGAATTTGGTGGATCACTGGCCAGAATAGAGTCTGCAGGCTATGGAATTGTCATGATGGCCAGCGCTGCAGCGGAAAAAATAGGACTAGATTTAAAAGGTGCATCGGTAGCTGTACAGGGTTTTGGCAATGTGGGCAGCCATACAGCCTTGTATGTGCAGCAGTTGGGGGCAAAGGTTGTAGCTGTAGCTGATGCATCAGGTTGTATTATGAATGAAAATGGCTTAAACATTAAGGAATTGATGGAATACACCATTTGGAATCGACATGTTCATGGATTCCCAGGGGCTGAAAAGGAAATGGAAAAGGAAGCAATCCTAGGATTAGATGTAGATATCTTATTTCCCTGTGCATGGGAAAATCAGATAACAGTCAATAATGCAGACCGGATTCAGGCAAAGATTGTTTGTGAAGGGGCCAACGGGCCTACAACCCCGGAGGCTGATGAAATACTGAACCAAAAGGGTATCATTGTTGTACCTGATATTCTTGCCAATGCAGGTGGCGTCACAGTATCCTATTTTGAATGGGTTCAAAATTTGATGCATTATTATTGGTCCTTTGAAGAAGTCCAAACGAAGCAAGGAGACCTGATGACAAAGGCCTTTGATGAAATATGGGAAATGAAAGAGGAGCATCAAGTGGATATGCGGACAGCTGCCTACATGATGGCCATCAAAAGAATTGCCAACTCTATGAAGCTGCGGGGATGGTTTTAATGAACAAAAGACGATCATTTTGATTTTTAAAAAAAACAAAATGATCGTCCTTGTATTTAGTCTAGAATCAGTATGTCTACCTTATAATGTACTTTTCATTAAAGTACCTTCTGCAAAAAGCTTTTCGTTCTTTCGTGTTTTGGGTTTGTAAACATTTCTTCAGGAGAATTTTCTTCGATGATCTCTCCCTTATCCATAAATACAACCCTTGTGGCAACCTCACGGGCAAATCCTATTTCATGGGTGACCACAATCATGGTCATGCCTTCCTTTGCCAGATCCTTCATCACTTCCAGAACCTCACTCACCAGCTCAGGATCTAAAGCCGATGTAGGCTCATCGAACATCATTATTTTAGGCTTCATGGCTAAGGCCCTGGATATAGCAACTCTCTGCTGCTGGCCTCCTGAAAGCCTGGAGGGGTATTCATCTTTCTTATCTTCTAAACCGACTTTTTTCAATAGATAGGTGGCATATTCAATGGCTTTCTCCCTGGGCATCTTTTTTACAAGTACTGGGGCCATAATGATATTTTCTAACACCGTCATATGGGGAAAGAGGTTGAAGTTTTGAAATACCATACCCAGTTCAGCACATATTTCAGAAACTTTTTTTGGTGAAATTTTTATAAAGTCTGTTTCATCTTTCCTTTCATCCAGAAGCTCACCATCAATGTAGATATTGCCGCTGGTGATTCTCTCCAGGTGGTTTAGAGACCTTAGCAATGTGCTTTTACCCGAGCCGCTGGGGCCTATAATACATACAACTTCGCCTTTGGTCACGTTTAGATTTATATTTTTTAGTACTTCAAGGGAGCCAAAACGTTTATATACATTTTCCACTTTTATCAAAGTATCCACCTTCCAATCTGAATAAATAATTATTTTTCCCTAGCATTATCTTGCCAAGTGTTTGCCGAACCCTGTTTCCATCTTAGATTGTAAAGCTGAAAGCACCGAGCTGAAGACAAGATAGATGAAAGCCGCTTCAGAGTAGAGCAATAACGGCTCGTAGGTTCGTGCGGTAATTTGCTGAGCTACCTGAAACATTTCGGTTACGGTTATTGTTGCGGCCAGGGAAGTATCTTTTACAAGGCCAATAAATGAGTTGGAAAGGGGGGGGATAGCAACACGGATCGCTTGTGGAAGTATGATATACCTTAACGCTTGTGATTTTGAAATACCCAGAGCCTGAGCGGCTTCCCACTGTCCTTTGGAGATGGACAGAATAGCCGCCCTTATAGTCTCTGAATTATATGCCCCGACATTTAAGGTAAAGCCTATTACTGCAGATGTAAAGGCACCAATTGTTACACCTATACTGGGGAGTCCATAAAAGATAATAAATAACTGAACAAGCAGTGGTGTTCCTCTGATAATCCAAACATAAAATTTTGCAATCCCAGCAAGGGGCTTAATATCTGAAATACGTGCCAATGCTGTTACGAATGCTACACATAAGCCTAAAAGAAAGGATAGGATGGTAAGAGGCACTGTAAATGCTAAGCCTGCTTTAAGTAGAGGGAAAAAAGAGTTTATTAGTATTTCGATCATTCTTACCATGCTATCGTTCATAATCACAACACCTTTCTTTTACTTGGATACGTCTTCATTAAACCATTTTTGTGAGATCTTTAAATATGTGCCATCCTGTTTCATATCACTTAAGGCTTTATTTACTGCGTTTACAAGCTCTTCATTGTCTTTGTTGAATAAAATTGCGTTTTGATCTTGTGTATTCAGGGCATCTACAACTTTAATCGGGGCATCCGGTTTTTGTTTCTTAAAATCCAGGAATGATAAACTGTCGTTAATTGTTGCATCAATACGATTAGAAGTAAGTAGATCGATAGCCTGATTGAATCCGTCTACTTGAACAATGTTTGCTCCGTTGGATTTGGCAATTTCAGCAAGATTGCTGGTTAAGCTCTGCCCTGATTTTTTATCTTTCAAATCAGCGAAGGTTTTGATGGTTTCATTATCCTCATGCACGATTAGAACGGCTTTTGACACAATGTAAGGATCGGAAAAATCATATTTCTCCTGGCGATCTGCCCGAATGGTTACTTCGTTAACAACGGCATCAAATCTTTTTGCATCAAGGCCGGCAAACATGCCATCCCACTTTGTTTCAATAAATTCTGCTTCCACACCTAGGCGTTTCGCAATTTCTTCTGCTATTTCCACATCAAAACCTGTTAGTTTCCCAGTTTCATCATGGAATGTAAAGGGGGCATATGTGCCTTCCGTTCCTATACGAATCTTTCCTTCTGCTTGTATCTTTTCTAAAAGATTCGCTGGTTCTGTGCTGGTTGATTGCTGCGGTTCATTTGTTGGGGGTGCCTGTTTTGCGCTGCAGCCTACAAATACTAATGAAGATAAAACTAAGGACAAGATAATTAAAGATAGTACTTTCTTTGACATGAAAAATTCCTCCTATTCTTATCTAAATACTATGAATTATTGGTGTGCTAACACCATGAGATTTTATTGTTAATTGTAAGATGTATTCACAATTTATACTTCTGCATATATTTGTCTGCTAAAGTAACGCTCAGGCTCGACAGGGAAAATCACTACAATATTACCTTCTTTGATATAGCTCATGAAGCAAAGTTTATTTCATTCAATCATTCCTTTCTTAAAGTAAGTATTTTTCTTCCCGGCAAAACAAAAACTTCTGTCCCTAAAAATATAGAGGCAGAAGTTATCCGCGGTTCCACTCTACTTGAGTCTTGATGACTCATCTTGTAAATACGCTGTATAGGGCGTACCCTGATATGCCTACTTTCCAGTGATTTCGGCAATCTGCTCAAGAGGGCATTTCGGCTAAGATATCTGAAAACTGCTTGCAGCCTAGGCAGTTTCTCTCTGACAGCATCTCTTGGCTTACTTATCTCTATCATTGCATATACATATATTCATACTGAAATACTTGGTTTTAGTTTAACATGTTTCGGCACTCCCGTCAATACATGGATATTTGATTATTTTATAAAAAAATTGACATCATATAGATAAATAATGATTCGTAAAATTATGTTGACAGAGGAGATTACCTCCAATATAATCATAAACAACTGTTTAAACCAATCAGAGTACTGCGAGAGGATTGGCGCTGCGGTATAAAAGGTGGAGAGATTGATGGATGAAAAAACAGCTTTTGATAGATGGGCTTCCAGTTATGATCAAGTGGTTCATGGCCTTGATAAAGAATACGCAGAAGTTTTTCAGAGCCATGAGAACATATTGAAATACATATGCAGCAAAGTATCAGATGAAACAAAGTGTACAATACTTGAGATCGGAAGTGGGACAGGAAACCTTACAAGATTGTTAAACCAGCATGGGTTTCGCGTTATATGTGTAGAACCGTCTAATAAAATGCGAAAAGTAGCTCAAATGAAAGCGCCTAATATTCCAATCTTAGATGGACATTTTTTATCAATACCGCTAACGTCAAGGGTTGATGCCATCGTAACATCTTTTGCTTTTCATCATCTTACATTAAAGGAAAAGGAACAGGCCATAACGTATCTAGGTAAATTTTTAAATGAAAATGGAAAAATAGTCGTTGCAGACGTAATGTTTGAATCGGAGAAGTACAGAGTTGATTTGTTAAAAGATGTAAAATCAAAGGGCGCCTTCAGGTTGCTAAAAGACTTGGAGACTAAGCATTACGAGTATCTGGAAGATATATGTGAGTTGTTTAGAAAGGAAAATTACACTTTGGAAATCATGAAGATGAATAAATATGTTTGGGTATTATGTGCAATGAAGTAGTGTGTCCTATAATAAAAACCATTGACAAGAGCTATAAAATTCGTTAATATAGTTACTAATATTCACATATAATGAGATAATGCAAAAGGTAAGCATTCATATTGGTTAACTGCAACATATAAATGTAAATAAAGTATATCCTCATCAAGAGAGACAGAGGGACTGGCCCGAGGAAGTCTCAGCAACCTTCAGATTTGTATTTGAAAAGGTGCTAATTCCAGCGACCGGACAAAAAATTGTTCGGAGGAAGATGAGAGAGGACACGAAGTTTTCTATGGAAAAATTACACCTCTTTCATTTGAAAGAGGTGTTTTTTCATGCATTTATCTGTTTGGTAAAAAAGAAAATCCTAGGGAGGCATAATGATGGTAAAGAAAAATCAAAGTATTGAAACAAAAGTGGTTCATGGAAATCAGGGGTATGAACCTCACACGGGTGCAATTAGCTTTCCAATTTATCAAAGTGCAACTTTCCGACATCCCGGGCTAAAACAGTCTACGGGATATGACTATTCCCGCCTGCAAAATCCTACGCGGGAGGAATTGGAGAAAACCATTGCCATTTTAGAAGGGGGAAGCAGCGGTTTTGCATTTGCTACGGGAATGGCTGCAGTACACGCCGTTTTAGAACTATTTTCTGTGGGAGATCATTTAATCTTTTCAAATGATCTTTATGGGGGGACTTATCGGATCTGTCAGGAAATTTATCGAAAACACGGATTGGAGTTTACGTTTACGGAAACCGGGGATTTGGAAAATGTAAAAAGACAGATTCGACGGAACACACGGGGAATTTTTATAGAAACACCTTCGAATCCGCTGATGAAGGTAGCAGATATTGCCGGAATTGTAGAGATAGCACGAAATGCTGGGCTGGTTACCATTGTTGATAACACTTTTTTAACACCTTATTTTCAGCGGCCTTTGGAGCTAGGGGCTGATATTGTTCTCCACAGTGGAACAAAATATCTAGGAGGCCATAATGATACCATGGCAGGGTTGATAGCCATCCGAGAGGATACTTTGAAGGAGAGAATTCAGTTTATCCAAAAATCTATAGGAGCCAATCTGGCGCCCTTTGACAGCTGGCTAATTCTACGGGGAATTAAGACCTTGGGCGTTCGACTGGAAAAACAGCAGCAAAACGCTCTCCAAATTGCTCAATGGCTAAAGGATCATCCGAAGGTGGAAAAAGTTTATTATGTGGGCTTACCGGATCATGAATCTTATGCTTTATCATGTAAACAAGCATCGGGCTTTGGAGCAATGATTTCCTTTTCGGTTCAGGATGCTGAACTGGTTGAGAAAATTCTGGGGAAGGTTCAACTGATTGCCTTTGCAGAGAGCTTGGGCGGTGTAGAAAGCTTGATTACCTATCCGTTTCTGCAAACCCACGCGGAAATCCCTCAGGAGATGAGAGAAAGTCTAGGTGTCAATGAAAGGCTGCTACGATTGTCCGTTGGCATTGAAGCTGTCGAAGATATTCTGGCAGACCTTAGTCAAGCTATGGAATAAAAGGGTGCTGCCAGATGCAAGGGAAAGATATTTGCCTATGGCTAGTTACCAAGAGGCATAAAACTAAGTATTCAAGTGGAAGGGAGCAAGCAATTCGTAAAAACATAACATAAAAACGAGCATGAAAAGATAATCAGTCGATAGAAGTCGCATACTGTTTTGTGATGGTATGCGGCTTTTTTTATAACGCATAGGAAAGTGTAAATATCCTTAATATAGTACTTTCCGTTAAATGCGTTTCAAAAAAGTCTTCCTTTTAAACTTCCGATGGAAGACTTTTTTACATTTTCAGGACAATATTAAGTTTTGAAGACATTTTTAGGAAAAAGGAAAAATTTATTATAAAATAATGATAGAGAGAATGTAAAAGGAGGGAAAAGCGTTGAGGGTAAAACTCAGATATCACTTAATTATTCTATGTTTATTCCTATTACTTGGCTTTAGTCAGGCCGCCTTTGGCGACAATACCATTGGTATCTATCCACCACAGCCAATGGATATGATCGTTATGGTATCAAAGCCAAGTATCAGTATACAGCTTGTTTTAAATGGAAATACCATTGAATCCATAGACATGAAGCTCAATGGCAGTAAAGTAGAGGCAAAATACGATACGGATTTGCAGCGGGTGGTTTATACGCCAAAGGAGCCACTGCAGGCTGGGAAATATAAGGTGAATTTATCTGTTGCATTAAAGGGCTGGAGTAACAAGATTGAAAAAGATTGGCAGTTTACAGTCGGTGAAAATGCTGTTGGTGATCTGGCTGGACCCACAGAAGAGCAAAAAAAGGCCATGGAATATGGAAACCAATATCGAAAATACTTAGGGCTGCCGCTTTTTAAAATGAATGATGCATTAAATGCTGCGACATCTGCCCACAGCAATTATATTATGATCAACAAGCAGCCTGGTCATGAAGAATATTCCAATAATAAAGGCTACGTGGGCAAGACACCGGCAGATAGAATGGCTGCCTTCGGTTATGGTGGAAGTTTGTCAGCCGAAAATGTGAGCTTTGGTCAAGAAAGTTATAGTAAATCCATTGATGGACTGATTGATGCCCCTTATCATAGGCTGTCATGGATAAATCCTTTTTACAATGATTTTGGCTATGGAAGGAAAGAAAAGTATTTTACATTTAACTTTGGAAGTATGAAATTTGGCGCAGATAAGCTGGTGGTCTATCCGAAGGACAGTCAAACCCAAGTATCGACCACATGGGATGGCAATGAAACCCCTAATCCTTTAAGAATCCACAACAAATCCGGAAATGTAGGCTATCCCATTACTGTAACCTATTATACAGAAAAGGTGATAGAGTCCTTTGTCGTTGAAAAAACAGTATTAACCAATGGAAAGGGTGCTGCTGTCAGTACCTTGGTCAATACATCGCAAAATGACAGTGAATTAAAAGATGAAAAAAACAGTGTTTTCATTATTCCCGCCAATCCACTCAATCCTGGAGAGAAGTATACCGTGACGGTGAAGGGAAAAATCACATTTGAAGACAAATCTGTCCAAAGCGTTGATAAGACCTGGAGCTTTACCACAGCGGCTTCAGCCAAGGAGGTTAACGGATGGATGGGGCAAGTGCAGCAGGCAGGTGCTTTCGAAGATATTGGTGACCACTGGGCTGTAAATGATATTAATGAATTGGCAAACTTAAATGTCGTAACAGCGAAAGTGGACAGTTTTTTCAAACCGGATGACAAAATCACCAGAGCCGAATTTGCGGACTTTGTTATAAGAGCCCTAGGGATTGAATTAAAACCTTTTGAAGGAATTTTAAAAGATGTTAAAGCCGAAACGGATAAGGCTCAATCTATTGAGGCTGCTTTTCGCGCAGGGATCGTAAAGGGTGTAGGAAATGGCAATTTTGCGCCTGAGAATCTGATCAAAAGGGAAGAAATTGCCACCATGATCATGAATGCCTTCTCGATTAAAGGGAATCTTGAACTGATCAAAACACTGCCTGACTTAGTGTACAAAGATACGGAAGAAATCAGCTCCTGGGCAGTGGAGAATATAAAGGCCACCTACCAGCTTGGTATTATGAAGGGAAGACCGGGCAATATATTTGGCCCCAAAGATAATGCCACAAGGGCTGAGGGAGCAGTGATGGTTAAGAATCTATTGGAAAAATTGTAAACAGAAGATGAACGGGTATATATCCGTTCATTTTTTTGTTATGACGTCATATAAGAATGATGCGACATAACATGGGTGGTGGGTATAAAATATAACGGGCGGGCAGGCGTGGAAACCTGCCCCTACGCGGCCATACCCATCATTCAATGTAGGGGACGGTTTCCATGCCGTCCCGGGTTTTCAATGTCGCATCATTCTACAGATACGCCATAAAATATATATGAAAATATTGACAAGATAAAGTTAAAATATTATCATATAAAGTGTACCAAAAGAGTATACTTTATATGTAAAATTTAACGGAGTGACTTTATGAAAATAACCCAAGAGACAGATTATGCTTTAAGAATCATTTTGTTTTTATCGAAGGCTGGAATAGACAACCGTGTAGAGGCCAGAAGCATTTCCGAAAGTGAAAGAATCCCCTCCAGGTTTACACTGAAGATATTGCGAAAACTGACGAAAGCAGGAATAACAAAGGCCTACAGGGGAATTAACGGCGGCTATGCAATAAACAAAACACCGGAGAGCATCACACTAAAGGATGTGGTGGAGGCCATTGATGGCCCTATTTATGTTAATCGGTGCCTTTATGATGCAGCGTATTGCAGCTTGAACAAAACAAATACATGCACCATCCATAAGGCTTTAGACAATGTGCGAGAGACATTGGTTAGAGAACTGGAAAGTGTCAACTTCAAAAACCTTATGGAAAAGGAATAAATACCTACGCTTCTAGATATAGAAAGTATTCTCCTTTGTAGGGAACGACGCCTTCGTCGTTCCGCAATAATAATGCATGTTCAAAAGTATACTAAAACAGTATACTTTAATAAAAAACAAAACTATACCAAATTAGTACAGTAAAGGAGGAAGTTAATTTATGTACATTTGTAACTCGGCTGACAAGAGGTTAGAAAGCTACATAGCGGGAAAGGATGTTGAAACATCCTTTAACAGAGTGGATCATCAAAAGATAAAATGTGGCTTCGGGCAGCAAGGGGTGTGCTGCAGACTTTGTGCCAATGGGCCTTGTAGGATTACACCCAGATCACCGAGGGGCGTATGCGGTGCTACGGCAGACACGATTGTAGCCAGAAACTTTTTAAGGGCAGTTGCCAGCGGCGCTGCTTGTTATCTACATGTCGTGGAGAATACAGCCAGAAACTTAAAAATAGTTGGCGAACGCAAAGGAAAAATCAAAGGGGAACAGGTTCTTCATGATTTGGCGTTGTTATTTGAAATTGAGTCTGAGGATATACATGAAAAAGCCATAAAGGTTGCAGAGAAGGTGCTTCAGGATCTATACAAAGCCAGAAGCGAAAAGATGGAGTTGGTCGAAAGGATGGCCTATAAGCCAAGGTTTGAGAAGTGGAAGGCATTGAACATACTTCCCGGTGGTGCAAAATCAGAAGTATTTGATGCCATTGTAAAAACGTCCACCAATTTGAGTAGTGATCCGGTAGATATGTTACTGCACAGCCTCAATTTAGGAATCTCTACAGGACTTTACGGCCTTACACTGACCAATCTACTGAATGACGTTATGTTAGGGGAGCCTGTTATTCGAAAGGCATCGGTAGGCTTAAAAGTCATTGATGAAAACTACATCAATATTATGATTACGGGACACCAGCATTCTGTTATCGCCCATCTTCAAGACCGTTTAACGAATGAAGATGTGAAAGGAATGGCAGAGGATGCGGGAGCAAAGGGCTTTAGGTTGGTAGGCTGTACCTGTGTGGGGCAAGACCTGCAGCTGAGAGGTGAACATTACCAAGAAGTATTTTCAGGCCATGCTGGCAACAACTTTACCAGTGAAAGCGTGATTTCTACCGGCGCCATTGATCTGATTGTCTCTGAGTTTAACTGTACTTTACCGGGAATCGAACCTATAGCGAATGAATTCATGGTGGATATGATCTGTTTAGACGACGTTGCGAAAAAATCCAATGCAGAGCATATTGCCTTTACCATGGATAAAGATGAAGAAATATCTCAATACATAATCGAAAAAGCATTAAACAGCTATAAAAACAGAAGAAACAGAGTGGCATTAGACATTCCAAAGGATCATGGACATGATGATGTGATTACCGGTGTAAGTGAAAAATCATTGAAGGGATTCTTGGGGAATACATGGAAGCCGCTTCTTGATTTGATTGCTGAAGGAAAAATCAAGGGCGTGGCTGCAGTAGTGGGATGCTCCAATCTTACTGCATTAGGACATGATATATTCACCGTGGAGCTGACAAAGGAATTGATCAAACGAGATATCATTGTACTATCAGCAGGCTGTTCCAGCGGAGGCCTTGAAAATGTAGGATTGATGTCACCGAAGGCGGCTGCTTTTGCAGGGGATAATTTAAGGGCAGTGTGTGAAGCTTTGGGAATTCCTCCAGTGTTGAATTTCGGGCCATGTCTTGCCATCGGAAGACTTGAGATTGTTGCCACAGAGCTGGCAGAAGCACTGAATATTGATATTCCCCAACTGCCATTGGTTCTTTCGGCTCCGCAATGGTTGGAGGAGCAGGCTTTGGCAGATGGAGCCTTTGGATTGGCCCTAGGTTTGCCGCTGCATTTAGCTATCCCACCATTCATTACAGGAAGCAAACTGGTGACAGAAGTTTTGACAGAGAAGCTGCCGGAGCTAACAGGAGGCAGATTGATTCTGGAGGATGAACCCGTGAAGGCTGCGGACGTTCTAGAAGAAATCATTTTGGATAGAAGAAACGATCTTGGCTTGATATAAATGTGCTGTAATGATGGGCAAGAAAAAGGCAGATGAAGGGGATGATAATGTGAAAAGAATTATGATTCAAAGAGATCTGTGTATGGGCTGCCTGAACTGTGGGCTTGCCTGCATGGCAGAACACAACGAAAAAGGCAAGAGCATATATAATCTGGACCTTGAAGATTTAAAAAATGAAAGTAGGAACCATATAGGGTTGGACAGGGAGATGCGTCCCATACCCATATTTTGCAGACACTGTGATGAACCGGAGTGTGTATATACTTGTATGAGCGGCGCCATGACAAAAGACGGCGGCACTGGAAAAGTATCCTATGATGAAAACAAATGTGCCTCCTGCTTCATGTGTGTCATGGCGTGTCCTTATGGAGTACTGAAGCCGGATGATGTGAAAAAGAAGGTCGTCGTAAAATGCGACATGTGTATGGATCGGGAAACACCAAGGTGTGTCGAAAATTGCCCTACCGGCTGTCTATATGTGGAAGGGGGGAACCAAGCATGAAGTATTTGATTTTGGGCGCCAGTGCAGCAGGGATCAGCTGCGCCAAAACCTTAAGAGCGTTAGATCCCCGCGGAGAGATTACGATTGTTTCAGCAGATCATCAAATTTATTCAAGATGTATGCTGCATCATGCGATCGGAGAAGAAAAGGGAGCCGCAGAACTAAACTTTGCGGGGGATGACTTTTTTTCTAAATATAATATATCGTGGATAAAGGGAACCCGAGTGCAGGAGCTGAATACGGAAGAAAAAACGGTACAATTGGAAAATGAAGATATAGTATCCTATGATAAACTATTGATCGCCACAGGGGCCCATGCTTTTATTCCTCCCATCAACAATCTGCGGGAAGGAAAAGGGGTATATCCTTTGAGAAATATAGAGGACGCCCTTACTATTAGGGAGAGAGCCAAGAAGGTAAAAAATGTACTGGTATTGGGTGCAGGACTGGTTGGAATCGATGCAGTCATGGGACTGATCAACCATGGTGTTCATGTCACCGTTGTAGAGCTAGGCGATCGAATATTACCTATGCAGCTTGATAAGCTTGCGGCCTCAAACTATGAAAAACTGTTCCAAAAGAAAGGCGTGACCTTCCATACTGGAGTAGGGGTACAGGAAGTGGAACTGGATGAAGAGAATTGGGTTAAGGCAGTAAAGCTGCAGGACGGCAGGCGTATCAACTGTGAAATGATTGTCGCTGCCACGGGTGTTCGGCCTAATATCGACTTTATAGAAGAAGACACCATTCAGACGAACCGGGGAATTCTTATCAATGACAGGTGTATGACCAATGTAGCCGATGTCTATGGAGCAGGGGATGTGTGCAGTACCAGTCCCATATGGCCAATGGCCGTCAAGCAGGGAATCGTGGCGGCCTATAATATGACCGGGACCGAAAAGCGGCTGGAGGATTTCTTTGGATTGAAAAACGCCCTTAATTTCCTTGGATTGCAGACAGTTTCCCTTGGAATGACCGAGCCTCCCGATGACAGCTTTTCGGTGATACTTCAGCAGTACAAGGACAATTATAAAAAAGTGATTTGTAAGGACGGTATGATATATGGAGCCATCCTTCAAGGCGATATCTCCTACTGCGGAGTTTTGACATATCTGATCAAAAATAAAATCGATATTTCCCACATAAGCAAAGATATCTTCGACATTGAATACTCCGATTTCTTTAAAATAAAGGAAAACGGGGAATATGAATATGCTGTATAACAGAGAGCCGCTGAATTTTTTTCAGCGGCTCTTTTACAGGTATGTTATTTAGGAAACTCTATGGGTATATATGATAAAATAAGGTAAGATAAGAAAAGAGGGTGATACCATGCTGGAGAAAGTGGATTTATCTAAAAGAATTGAAAAAGATGGATATAAGGAAATTATATCTGATTTACAGATGAAGCTTGGAGGACTGCAGCGGCAGGCGAAGGATTTGAAGATCCCTGTTTTGATCCTCTTCGAAGGCTGGGATGCTGCAGGTAAGGGGACCTTGATTAACAAACTAATCTTAAATTTTGATCCCAGAGGTTTTAAGGTTTACTCTATATTGGACCCTACGGAAGAAGAAAAGCTTAGACCCCTTCTGTGGCGATTTTGGACAAAGATCCCTGCCAAAGGGAGGATATCCATATTTGACCGCAGCTGGTACAAAGCAGCTGCGGCGTTTCAAATGGATGGACAATCAGAGGATAATCTTCATAAGAACTTGTATTCCCAGATAAAATCCTTTGAACGGCAGCTGGCAGATGATGACTGTGTTATCATGAAATTCTTTTTGCATATCAGTAAAGAAGAACAGAAAAAACGCTTTAAAGACTTGGAAGACTGCGAAGATACTGCATGGAGAGTTACAAAAGAAGATTGGGAAAATCATAAGAAGTACAAGGATTATCAAAAAGCATTTGAAGTAATGATGGAAACTACCGATGCAAGCTACGCGCCTTGGACGATTGTTGAAGCCCATGATAGAAGGTTTGCCACCATTAAGATTTTTACCACTGTTATTGACGCATTAGAGAAAAAAATTCAAGAAATTCAGAGCAGGAACACAATTGTTTTAAAACCTGAAATAAATTTAGATTATAGGATAGACTTGAATTCATCTATTCTGGATAAGATTGATTTATCAAAAGCGTTAACTAAGGAAGAATATGAAGAAAAGCTAAAAAAGTATCAAAAACGATTACGCGAAATTGAGCATACCCTTTATATCAAACGTATCCCCATGATGATATTATATGAAGGCTGGGATGCTGCAGGAAAGGGCGGTAATATCAGAAGACTGACGGAGAGCCTTGATCCAAGGGGATATGAAGTCATTCCCATAGCGGCACCCAATGATCTGGAAAAATCCCATCATTATTTATGGCGCTTTTGGAATGCCGTGCCGAAGGCAGGTCATATCGCTATTTTTGACCGGACATGGTATGGAAGGGTCCTTGTCGAGCGAGTCGAAGGGTTTGCCGGTAGGGAAGAATGGAAACGAGCCTATAAGGAGATCAATGAGATGGAAGAACAGCTGGCCAATTATGGTACCATCCTTGTGAAATTCTGGCTGCATATTGATAAAGAGGAACAGTTAAAAAGATTTGAGGAAAGACAGCATAATCCTTATAAGCAATGGAAGATCACGGAAGAAGACTGGAGAAACCGTGAAAAGTGGGATGCTTATAAAGAAGCAGTGGATGAAATGCTTTTTAGAACCAGTACAACCTATGCACCATGGACTATTGTGGAATCCAATGATAAATATTATGCGAGAGTAAAAGCATTAAAAACCATTATTGATACCGCAGAGAAACTGTTATAGGCACATAAGGAGATAAATATGAGTAATTTCTTTGAAAAGGTATATGAAATAGCAGCCCGTATACCGGAAGGGAAAGTAGCGACCTATGGACAGATAGCAGCCATATTGGGTAACCCAAGGGCGGCCAGGACCGTGGGATGGGCCATGGGAAGTGCACCATCGGATCGATGCCTGCCTTGCCATCGGGTTGTGAATAGACAAGGATGTCTTTCACCTCCATCCGTCTTTGGTGAAGGGGTCCAGCGGATTCTGCTGGAAAGTGAAGGTGTTACTTTTTTGAAAAATGGCTGCATCAACATGAAGAAACATTTATGGAAACCTGATGAAAGTATAGAATAGTAGGCCAGGAGATTGATTCCTGGCCTTTAGCTATTATAAAGATATACGCTTCTAGAGCATTTTGTAGGGGACGCCGCCCTCGGCGTACCGCAACGATTATATTTCGTTATCCATATTATTAAAAGTTGCCACATTATTCTGCAAGGAACTGTAACCTTTGTATTGTAGAAAACGCTTTCATTACATGCTAACATAGTATTACAGGAAGGTTTTTCCTTCCTGTGAGCTCAACCCAATTGCAATTGAGGTGTTTACCATGAGAAATTACCCCAATGAGAGGTGCAAGGAGATTATTCAAATACTTCTGGACTGTGATACCCACCTTACGGTATGTCATATTGCAGAAAGATTGGATGTTTCCAGTAGAACCATCAGGAATGATTTGCAGCTTTTAGAAGATTTCTTTAGAGATTACAAGGGTATTGAAATCTTGAAAAAGCCGAGGGTAGGTATACGACTGCTTGTTGATGATGAAGGAAAAGAGTTGCTGCAAGATATGGTGAAGAACAATAAGGCATATCTACAGCCATATTCTGCCGAAATGCGGCAAATGCATATTATTAAACGCTTGCTCCAGTCAGAGGGCTCTTATAAGATGCAAGTCTTAGCCAATGAGCTGCATGTGAGCCGTATTACCATCTATAAGGATTTAGAGGAAGTAGAAACATGGCTTCGGAGATTCCATCTGACTTTACATCGAAAGCAAAACTATGGCATTGAAGTATTGGGAGATGAGAAAAACTGGCGAAAGGCGGCCTCCGAACTCTTAACGGTTTTTAAAGACGATTATGAATTGAAAAAGAAACTGGCCTTTGAAGAGTCATATCCTGCAAACAGCAGATTGGAGTATGAAAACTATATTCAGATTAAACACCTTTTTCCTGCTATTGATATCTCAAAAATTGAGGCAATACTGAAGGCTGCTGAGAAAATGATGGGCTTTGCCTTTGCAGATATTGCCTATGACGGACTAGTTGTACATATTGCCATCAGTATTCAGCGACTGATGCAGGAAAAGGATGTTAAAATGGACGACAAGCAGCTGTCCATGATGAAGGGACAGAAGGAATTTGAGATTGCCCGATGGATTGCAGACCGGGTCGAAATGGCATACGGTATCAGCATACCGGAGAGTGAAGCAGCTTATATCGGACTCCATGTCCTAGGATCAAAGGTGCAGCAGCTTTACCGTATGGATGAAGCGAAAGATATTCTTCAGAATATGGATCATGACATTACACGACTGGCAGAAGAAGTGATTTCCCTTATTGGTAATATATTATCTGTAGATTTTAGCAAAGATGAAAAACTGTTGATCGGATTGGTATTGCATTTAAGACCAGCCATCAATCGGTTGAAATATGGTCTGAGTTTGCGGAATCCTCTATTAGAGGATATCAAGGAGAATTACCCCAGTGTATTTGGGGCAGCATGGGCAACCAGTGTGCTTTTTGAAAAACATTTTGGTGTAAAGGTCAGTGAGGAAGAAGTAGGGTATTTGGCTATTCATATAGGAGCTTCTTTAGAACGGGCTAAAGGAAATGTCCGAGTTGTCGTTGTGTGCAGCAGTGGAATCGGTACAGCGCAGTTGGTGGCAGTGCGGTTGGAAAAAGCTTTGCCGTCTATAGAAATTGTTAATATTATTTCCGCCCACGAGGCAGCACAGATGAGGGAGGCAGACTTTGACTTCATCATTACGACGATCCCATTACGATACGATGGTAAACCTGTTGTTCATATCAATCCTATGGTGGGAGAAGCAGATATTGCAAAAATAAAGAAATACATGAGGAATATTGAGAGTACAAGGAAATTTAATCGGGAAGCACTGGAAAATCGATTAAATGATTTGTTTGAACCTGAATTTATATTTACCGGATTTAAAGGTTCTAGTAAGGAAGAGATCATAACTGCCTTAGGTAAAACTTTGATTGACCATGATTGTGTTTGTCCTGAATTTCTACAAACTGCCTTGGAGAGGGAAAGAATCACATCTACAGCTATTGGTAAAGGCGTAGCCATCCCGCATGGGTCACAGGAATACGTGAAGCGTCCTAAAATTGCCATGGCTGTTATGGAGAACCCCGTTCTGTGGGCGGGAAGTCAGGTGGAGATTGTATTTCTACTGGCATTAAAGTTCAATTCCGGGAATTCTATCAAGAAGTTTTTTGGAAGATTCCATACCATATTAGATAGTGAAGAAATATTGGATAAAATTAAACGTTGCAGTACATCTAAAGAAATCTATGACGTTCTCGTAAGAAAGGATGATTCCTGTGAGGGAACTTATCAATGAAAGATTGATTGAACTAAGCTTGGACAGTGATTCTAAAGAAGAAGTTATTAAAAATCTGGCAGATTTGATCTGTCAAGATGGTAGGATTGATGATTGCGAAGGCTATATCAGAGAGGTTCTAAATAGGGAGAAATTGTCATCAACTGGTATTGGTTTTGGCATAGCCATTCCTCACGGGAAGTGCCAAACTGTAAATACACCAACTGTTGCCTTCGGACGATTGAATCGCCCAATTGATTGGAAATCACTGGATGACCAACCGGTTCAGGTTGTATTTCTTCTGGCAGTACCGGAGGCGTCTGCCACCAATGAGCATCTTAAAATTTTGGCTGCATTGTCAAGAAAGCTTATGGACGATGATTTTCGAATGGAACTGTTATCTGCGGCAGATAAGGAAATCTTGGTGGATTTGTTGGAATCCATATTTGCCAATGCAATTGCGTAAGATTATTTTAAAAAGGTTTTAAGCAGCGCTGCTTTTATAACACATAGGACAGCTAAGTGGTTCAGAATAAGAAGTAAGCTTCAAATGCATTTTTCCGTCAATTTAATAAAAAGGAGAGGGAGAATCATGAGTGAAGAATTGAAAAAAATTCGTACGTATCTGATGACAGGGGTTTCCTATATGATTCCAATCGTTGTGGTCGGCGGCGTTCTTATTGCCTTGGCCATCGCGTTAAGCGGAGTGAAAGAAGGAACCGGAGCAGACGTTACAGCTCCTGTATTAAAGAATATGCTGGATATTGGTGTTGCAGCATTTTCTATGATGGTACCTGTGCTGGCCGGTTTTATCGCCTATGCCATCGCGGATAGACCCGGTATTGCTCCAGGTCTTGTTGGTGGCGTTTTGGCAGGTAAGGTAGGGGCTGGTTTCTTAGGAGGAATTATTGCTGGTTTTATTGCCGGTTATGTCGCCAGATGGATTAAGGGGTGGCAGGTTCCAAAGGTATTGCGAGCCATTATGCCTATATTCGTCATTCCAATCTTGACATCCCTGGTCGTTGGTGGTCTCATGATCTATGTGATCGGCGGACCGATCAGCAGTCTGATGGCCAGTATGACCAACTGGTTAAAGACCATGAGCACAGGCAGTTCTATTACATTAGCCCTCATCATGGGCGCCATGATTGCCTTTGATATGGGTGGACCGGTAAACAAGGTTGCTTTCATGTTCGGAGCGGCCATGATTGGAGAAGGCGTCTTTACAGTCATGGGACCCGTTGCAGTGGCCATTTGTATCCCCCCATTGGGTATGGGCGTGGCAACCTTATTAGCGCCTAAAAAGTACACAAAAACAGAACAAGAAGCAGGATATGGTGCATTGGCCATGGGGATGATTGGTATTACAGAGGGTGCCATACCCTTTGCAGCCGGTGACCCACTGAGGGTTATACCGTCTATCATGATTGGTTCAGCGGTTGGTGCTGTTGTAGCTGCCATAGGAAAGGTTGGCGACCATGCCCCTCACGGAGGCCCCATCGTACTTCCTGTAGTAGACAATCGGCTGATGTTTATTGTGGCGGTCCTCATTGGTGTTGCTGTAACAGCTGTTCTTGTCAATATGCTGAAAAAGCCGGTTGATGAAGAACAAGAAGAAGCAATGGAAAGCTAGTATTAAAGATCTACGCTCCTAGAACAGAATGTATATTTTATTGTAGGGGACGGTCTCCGTGCCGTCCCGCAGGACTAAATACCATCTAAAGGCGTAAATCTATAGTAGTGAAGACGGATAAACAACTTTCTCTGCAAAGTTGTTTATCTGTCTCCCATAATACAACTAGATGATGGAGGAGATCATGATGAAAATTATTGCAGTAACAGCCTGTCCCACAGGTGTAGCCCATACGTATTTGGCAGCAGAGGCCTTGGAAAAAGCTGCTAAGCAGTTGGGGCATCAAATCAAGGTTGAAACCCAAGGGTCTATTGGAATTGAGAATGAAATAAAGAAGAAGGATGTTGAAAATGCTGACGTGGCCATCCTTACCAAGGACATGGCTATTAAAAACAGAGAACGGTTCAATGGATTGACCATCGTTGAAGTTAGTATTGGAGATGCTATTAAAAAGGCTGGGGCGATTTTGAAGAAAGTTGAAGAGGATATGCAGAAATAAATAAAAATGGTTTTGCAAGGAGGAAACAGAAATGGAAATGATGGAAGTAGCCCTAAGAAGTACCATGGGTTTCCATGCAAGGCCAGCCAGTATCTTTGTCAAGGAGGCCGTTAAATTCTCATCGGAGATATCCATTATAAGGGAAGAGAAGAAAATCAATGGAAAAAGTATCATGGGGGTACTGAGTTTGGGTCTTGGCTGCGGTGATACGTTTACGATTGCTGCAGAGGGAGAAGATGAAAAACAAGCGGTAACGCTTTTAGCAAAATTGGTTGAAGATAACTTTGGAGAATAGAAATGGAAAGAAATAAAAGATAAGGTGAGATTACGAATGCGTTAAGTAATCATGCCTTATCTTTTTGGTCTTATATAAATGAGACTAAGTATATTACAGTCAGTAACCAAGCAGCGAAGGCAAGACTTGGGGACTGGACGAAGAGTTGCTTTTTCAGTGCTTTCCCCCTGTGACGTTCCGTTTAGTGAAGCCTTCCTCATGGTCTTATTTTCTAAAAATTTCAATGACTTCCTTAATTTTGAGAATGGTCTCTATTGGCAAATCACTGACAGCTTGTATAAGCTCTTTAAGGACAGCTAGTTTATCAGCCTCATAAATACTTCCAGATTCAAAAAACATGTCATGTAGATTATCTTTTGAAGCGTCATAGATTTTTCTTTGACGATTTCTACCGAATAAATCATCCAGAGGAACGTCAAACAAGTCGGCGATTGCCTTAAGGATTTTTTCATCCTTGGGAAATCTTGTACCTTGCTCATAATTTCCTACGGCTTGACGGGTAATGTTCAACTGCCGTGCCAATTCTTCCTGAGTCATGTGGTGCCGTTCTCTAAGTGCCTTTAATCTCTCGGCAAAGTACATCTCAATCACCTCATCAATATATTAGCATAAAGAAAAAAACAAAAACATATAGGAAACAAAATGTGTAAATGTCTTGCAAAAGACACGTAATGTGTCTATAATAGTGTTTGTACAGATGATGGAAAATATGTTTGTGAAAACGGAGAATTTGCTATGAAAAAAGTTTTAAAAAATGTTGTCGTAGATGAAATTAAGAAAAAGTACGACCCTGCCTTTTATATTGATGACAGTGAATGGGACGAGACCTTAGAGCAGGTGCAGCATCATTTGCTGGCAAATAAATTCTATTTCCTAAAGGATGTAAGTTACGAAGATTTTATCGAAAGCATTTGGCAGTATATTCACCTGAAAAGGACTCGATTGAAGTAACTGCATAAAAAAGAGAACCTCATATTGCGAGATTCTCCAAGAAATCTTATTGTGCAAATATTTAATTATTTTTTTAAAACTTTCAACTTTCAACTAAGCTTTCTACAAAGATATACGCCACCAGAACAGAATGCATTATCTTTTGTAGGGGACGCCGCCCTCGGCGTACCGCAACGATTATATGATGATCTATATTACAGTGACATACCAGCTTCTTCAAAGGTAATCATTTCTTTCATCATATAAGTGGCTGCTTCCACAAAGTTAAAGGCCATGGCTGCTCCGGAGCCTTCGCCTAACCGCAGTCCCATATCAAACATAGGATTGAGCCCTATAAAATCCAGTGCTTTTTTTCCACCAACTTCTGCAGAACAGTGAGAAGGAATCAAAAAGTTTTTTACCTTTGGTTCAATCAATGTGGCGATAATTGCTGCAGCCGTTGAGATAAAGCCATCGACTACGACCGGCACACGATTTGCCGCAGCGGCCAGCATAGTACCTGCCATGCCACCGATTTCAAAGCCGCCGACCTTAGCCAGAATATCAATCCCATCCTGCGGATTAGGTTGATTGCGTTCAATTGCTTTTCTAATAACATCTGCTTTATGACTTAGCTTTTCTACAGCCAGACCGGCACCAATGCCTACCACATCCATTGGATCATATCCTCCAGCAACGGACAAAATAGCAGCACTGGCTGTAGTATTGGAAATGCCCATCTCTCCTGTTCCGATTAAATTTTTCCCTTGTCGCATCTGTTCGTTCGCAATTTCTATTCCGACTTCCAGGGATTTCACAGCTTCTTCCCTTGTCATAGCTGGACCCTTTGCCATGTTACTGGTACCATAACGAATTTTTCGATTGATGACACCGGGATGGTCTATATCTACCGCAATGCCAACGTCAACGATGACCACATCGGCCCGCGCCTGTTTTGCCAGCGCACAAACACCCGTAATCCCTCTAGCGAAGTTAGGTGTCTGGATAGCCGTGATAATTTGGGGATTTGGTGCAACGCCTTCCTCATAGACACCATGATCCGCTGACATGACAATAACCACTTTGTTGTCCACCTTAGGGAATAAATCTCCCGTAATACCCGACAAATGCACAGCCAAGTCTTCCAGCCTCCCTAAACTTCCTGGGGGTTTGATGAGAAAATCTACTCGATTTCTAGCCTTTGACATTGATTCCTGATGTAGTTCACCGATTTGCTGTAGGGTATGTTTTAAAAGCTCCATGTTTTTTCCTCCTTCATTATGTATATACGATGCTATAGAAAACAAAAAAGCCCATGGTTTGTTAAATGATAACAAACCATGAACTTTACCATCATTCATGTGATACATCGCTACTAGGCAGGTCTCCTGACTTAGATTCAACACCTGATGCGCCTTCCCGGTTACCCAGTGGCATTTTGCAGCAGATTCCTCTTTACAGTGGTGGGACCGTTGAAGATTTACACTTCATTCCCTATTCTCCCCGTTGGGGCACCTATAACGTATTTTCAGTTGTACCATTATTATAACATATTGATGTATGGCATTCAAATGGAAATCCATTGTTTCGAAAGTCACTGCCTGGATACAATATAGATATGGAGAAAGAGAAGAATGAAAGGATGTTGTTGGACTGTGAAAATCTATGAAGAACGGGAAAAAATTATACTGGAGGATATAAAGGACTTTGAATTGGCGGATATTTTTGAATGCGGGCAGTGCTTTCGATGGAACCGTGAGGAGGATGGCAGTTATATAGGTGTGGTAAAAGGGAAAGTTATTCACGTAGAAAAACATGAGAATACGGTCTTTCTTAACAATACCACATCTCAAGACTTTAAGGGGATTTGGCATGATTATTTTGACCTGGCAAGGGATTATGGCAAGATCAAAGAAACATTAGGAAAAAAAGATCCTATCATGGAAAAAGCCACAGCCTTTGGACAAGGGATACGAATTTTGAGGCAGGAACCTTGGGAAGCGTTGATTTCCTTTATCGTTTCCGCAAATAGAGGGATTTCAATCATTAAAAAATCCATTGAACTGCTGTGTGAAAAATATGGAGAACCTATCGGGGAATATAGGGGAAAGCTCTATTATGCTTTTCCAACACCGGCATCCCTTCTAAACCAAAGAGTCGAGGAAATCAATCAGTGTAAAATGGGATATCGATCAAGATATATTCTAGATGCGGCAGTTATTGCTGCCGAGGAGCAGATCGATATTGAACAACTGAGGAATCTTAACACAAGTGATGCGAGAACACAGCTTCTACGTTTTACAGGGATAGGGCCAAAGGTGGCTGACTGTATCTTATTATTTGGATACCAAAAGTACGATGCCTTTCCGGTGGATGTGTGGGTAAAACGGGTAATGGAATACTTCTATTGTCCCAACGCAAAAAATCTTAAAGAAATCCAACAAGACTCACAAAAACGGTTTGGCCAGTTAGCGGGCTTTGCCCAGCAGTATCTTTTCTATTATGCCAGATCTCTTGGAATCGGAAGATAGAATTTTGTATACAATTTATGCTTTATAAGCAGGAGTTTTTGTTAGGGTATCGAATCATTATCCATAATGACTGCTTATAAGGGGGAAGAAACGTGCTAGGTACTGTTGTAAATGCGTTAGCTATCGTGGGAGGAAGTCTCCTGGGATTGTTGTTCCGAGGTGGTATACCGGAAAAATATAATGAAACGGTTATGAAATCCATGGGACTGGCTGTGTTATTGATTGGAATAATGGGCGGTTTGAAGACACAGGATATTTTGTTGGTGATTTTCAGTTTAGCCATCGGGAGCATCATCGGAGAGATGGTGAGAATAGAAGATAATCTGGAAAAACTGGGCTTATGGATTGAGGCTAAAATGGGGAAGAAGGAAGGTGGTATTGCCAAAGGTTTTGTGGCTGCCAGTCTATTATTTTGTATCGGGTCTATGTCGATTGTAGGTTCTTTGGAAAGCGGCTTGACAGGAAATCATCAAACGCTGTTTGCCAAATCTGTGATAGACGGCATTGTTGCCATTGTTTTTACGTCAACTCTGGGTATTGGGGTCATGCTGTCTGCTGTATCTGTTTTTATCTATCAAGGATTGATAACAGCCACTGCATCTTTTATGAAGGTGTTCCTCATAGATGAAGTAATCCGTGAGATGTCTGCCATAGGAGGATTACTGATTATGGCCATAGGCTTCAATATGCTGGAATTTAAGCGAATCAAGGTAGGGAATATGCTGCCGGCAATCTTTATCCCGCTGGTATACTATATATTAAAACTAATATATTTCAAGCTGACATCATAAGAGACTCGAAAGGGTCTCTTTTTTACATGATAAAATCCATGAAACAATTTCCAAAAGAATTTCTTTAGCTATATGCTTAAAAAACACGATTATTCCGATATACTTAAAGAGTAGATGAAGTACCTAAATTATAACGTATTTACGTATAACTATGCTAGAAAGGGGTGTAAAACGGTGGCGCGCCTATTAGACTTTTTTAAGAAAGACCCTTTCTCCAAACGACTGGAAAAGATTAAAAATGGAGACTCCCATGACAGGGAAAAATTGATTGAGGAATATATACCTTTTATTATAAAAACTGTATCAAAGGTAACCAATCGATACATAGAGTCGGAGAACAGTGAGGAATACAGTATCGGATTAGAAGCCTTCAATGAAGCCATAGAGAAATATGATGCTGCGAAAGGAAATTTTTTGTCTTTTGCAAGCCTCGTCATAGAAAGCAGGACACTGGATTACTTGCGAAAAATGCAGAAACACAGCAGAACGATTCCTATTAGTCAGTTTGGAGAAGAAGAAGAGCAGCAGCAAGTATTGAATCGCAGTATAACGGAAGATTTTACGGAGGAATTGGAAATAAAGGATGAGATAAGATTATTTGAAGAAATGTTAAAGGACTTTGAGATAACCTTTCAAGATCTCATTGAAAGTGCACCTAAGCATACAGATACACGGAAAAATGCATTGGCTGTAGCGAAGCATATTGCAGAGAACGAGGACTTGCGGGAGGAATTGCTGCGGAAAAAGATGCTGCCCACAACGAAGCTTACAGAACACCTGCAGGTAACACAAAAAATGCTAAAGAGGAGTAGAAAATTTATTATAGCAGCTGTTTTATTATACTCGGAAAAGTTCGACCGATTGAAGGTTTATGTTACCACTGGTGAAGGAGGTGAGGAAAGTGGTTTACAAAGGATTAGTAATAGGGATTGAAAATGATTTTGCTATTGTCATGACGAAGAATATGACGTACCAAAAGGTTATCAAGAAGGACGGTCTAACGGTTGGAAAAGAGATTCTATTTGTGCAGGATGATGTTTATCGAGAGGAAACATATTCATATAAAAAGCTCGGCAGCTATGCGGCTGTTATACTGATTTTGTTTTTATCTATAACAATGCTTACAAAACTAAATGTATTGAATCCCATAAGCAGCAATGCTGCAGCCATTATCAGTGTGGATATCAATCCCAGTCTAGAGTTTGAAATTGATGAGAACTATATGGTGCTGGGCATAACACCTATGAATAATGATGGAAAAGCATTAATCAAAGATACCAATCTTATAGATATATCTATGGAAGAAGCACTCCAAACGGTATTGCATCTGGCGAGGGAGAACGGATATCTTACCAAAGAGAAAAATAAGGTATTGATTTCTTCGGTAACGTTAAGAAACGAAGATACTGCTTTAGAAACAGCCATAGAAGAAAAGGTTGAAAAGACCATTGCTTCACAACAAGAATTTCAAGAAGTAGAGGTATTCTTTGTGAAAGCAGAAAAGGAAGATGTAGAGGAAGCAAGAGAACAAAAGATATCTATTGGGAAATATGAAGTGTATAAGGAAGCGAAAAATCAAAACCCTGAAATAGATATAGAAAAAGTTAAAGGAATGAAAGTCAACGATGTGGTAAATAACGGGTTAGGAAAACTGAAAAAAATGAATAAAAAAGTACCCGGCGGTCAAGTCCAAATAGAGGGGCCGAATCCAGATAATAAAGACATCGATGACAAAGGCAAAGAAATAAAGGAAGAAAAAGAGAATCCCGGAAAATCTCAAGCACCGGGACAAATCAAGAAAGAAAGCACGCAAACAAAAAAAGAAGACAATAAGAAGCAGGAGAAAAAAATACCTCCTGGACAAGAGAAAAAGATAGACCAGAGAAATGATCAAAATGGGGAACAAAAGAAAGAAGAAATGAAAAAAGATGATGAAGAGAAGTTGGAGTCGGAAGATATAGAGGAAAAGGACGAAGCAAAAGAGGCTGAAGAAGATGATGCTGAAGGTAGTAAAGGAAACAGCAATAACGAAAAAAAAAATGACGATAAAGAAAAACATGTAGAGAAAAAGGAAAAAGATACAAAAGAAAAAAAGAATAATGACGAAACAGGAAAAAAGAACTAGTCATAATAAGTACCGAAAAGTCATCATGGTATCGTACACTGTAGTACAAGCCCACAGAAAAATACAAAACATTAAAGGAGGACGATAAAATGACAAATTGGAAAAAGGCAGTATCTGTTTCTGTTATCACAGCGTTTCTTGTGGCAGGACCGACAGTAAATTTTGCAAATGCACAAAAACCTGAAGCTAAACAAGGAAAGGTAGATATTAAAGTTGAAGTAAAGACAGAAAATGAAAAGGGTAAACAAGAAGTAAAGAATGAAAAAAACACAGAGACCAAAGAGAACAGGACTCTTGATAAAAGTCAAATCAAAGAATTAAAAATGCAAATGAAGGAAGTAGCAAAGAGCAGATACTCTCAAGAGGAACTTGAAAAGCTAAAACTGATGATCGAAGAGATTCAGCAGCAAAATGAAGATGTAACGATCATTCCTGTAGAAAATATCATATCAAGAAAAATGAACCTTAAATTTGATACCCCACCAGTTATCAAGCAAGGTAGAACGTTAATCCCGGTAAGAGCTATCTCAGAAGGTTTTGGTGCAGAAGTTGCCTGGAATGCTGAGGAACAAAAAGTAACCGTAACAAAAGACGATATTGAAATAGTTTTCTTGTTAGAAGAAGGTAAGGTACTGGTTAACGGAGAGGAAAAGACCATTGACGTACCAGCGCAAATTATGAGCAGCAGAACTATTGTACCATTGAGATTTATTGCAGAAACATTAGGTTTAAAAGTTGACTATGATGAAGAAACAGAAACCATAGAAGTTGATGAGGAAGATGGAACAACAGATGAAGAAGCGACAGAAGAAGCTACAGATGAAACTGACGATCAAGAAGATGTAGATGATACTGAAGAAACAAGCGACGATCAAAGCAGTGATACTACTGCCGACGAGGATACAGACGAAAGTGATGAAATTGTTGTTGAAGTAGAAGATGATGAAGATACAGACGAAAGTGATGAAATCGTTGTGTCTGTTGAAGAGGAAACAGATACTCAAGAAGATACACAGGATGAGCAGTAATTTTACTTAAATTTAGATGTTTTACAAAAGAGGACCCGTTGGTCTTCTTTTTTTGCTATAAGTTGGGTTTGGGTACGGTTTGTCTCAGCTTGTTGGGAACACCTCCTGTGGTGTTCCGCTTAAGACCTACAGTAAGTACAACTCCCAAGTCTCATAGATCTTACATGATTCAATGGAGATTGTATAAACAAATCAAAAAAATAGTGAAACTTTATAGGAAAAACTGGTAAAATAATTAAGAAAGCTAAACAACGTCTAGGAGGTATACACAGCATGCCAAAAATACTACAGGCAAAATCGGTGGTACAAGCCTTAAAAGAAAGAATGAAAGAAGAAATCGGGAGTATGAACGAAAAAGGAGTTTTTCCTACATTGGGAATTATCCGTGTGGGAAACAGACCGGATGATGTAGCTTATGAGAGAAGCATTATGAAAAACTGCGATTCTATTGGAATGAAGGTTCAAGTATTCGAAGCTCCGTTAGATATTCCTATGGGTGAGTTTGAGAATTTTATTGAAAAGATCAATCATGATAAGAACATTCATGGAATACTGCTTTTCAGACCCCTGCCTGCGCAGTTGGATATCAATAAAATTAAGCATATGATTAGTCCGGAAAAAGATATTGACTGTATGAATCCTGTAAATCTGGAGAAGGTATTTGAAGGGGAGAAGGATGGCTATTACCCCTGCACACCGGAGGCTGTAGTGGAGATACTCAAGTATTACGAAATACCGCTGCTAGGAGCTAATGTGGTGATTGTCAACAGCAGTCTGGTGGTGGGAAGACCATTGGGCATGATGTTGCTGGGTGAAAAATCGACAGTCACATTATGCAATTCCAAAACCCGTGATTTACCGGGAGTTACCTCCAGCGCAGATATTGTCGCAGTAGCTGTAGGAAGGGCTAGGATGTTTGGGCCTGAATACTTCCATGAAAATTCGGTAGTTATTGATGTGGGTATTAATGATGCCGGGGACGGCAAAATATGCGGTGATGTAGATTATGACAGCGTCGTAGATAAAGTACAAGCCATCACGCCAGTACCTGGCGGTGTGGGAACGGTAACAACCACAATCCTTTTAAGACATGTGTTGGAAGCATGTAAGAAGCAACATAGAGAACAATAGATTCATTGATATAGCAGACTGATAAGAAACGTCAGTCTGTTTTTGTATAGCATCAGAATTGAAAAACACAATTGGGAAAATTCAGACAACAATACACTTTACGGAAAAGATGAAATCAGATAACATAGATAATATATATCATTTTTTCATTCGGTTACGGGTGTGGGGGAGATTGTATGAAGAATAAAAACCAAGGGAGTATACGACAGGAAGAAAATCAAATCTTAACAGATTATTTTGTTACCACAATGGAGAAAATATTTGATCCCATTTCGGTCCCTATTATACTAATTGATAAAGACACCAGTGTAAAGATGATTAATAAAGCTTTTGCCGATTATTTAGGGTATTCAAAGGAATATATTATTGGAAAAGAAGTGCTGCAGATCGATAAAAATTCCCGGTTTCCCTATGTATTCAAATCAAAGAAGGCTGAGATTGCCTGGAAGCACACCTTTGAAAATGGACATACCGCCATTGTTCATAGAATTCCTGTGTTGAATGAACATGGAGAGGTTATGTATGGGTTTGGTATGGTACTGTTCAATGATATGGAAGAGTTCAGGCATATCGTACAAAAAAACAAGCTCTTAGAAACCGAACTGTTTCACTATAAAAAGCAGCTTAAAGAAATCCATGGAGCAAAGTACTCATGTGAGAACATCATAGGCAGTAACGAGAAAATGAGTCACACAAAAATGTTGGCAAGAAAAGCGGCAATGACCAGCTCCAATGTGCTGCTGCTGGGTGAAAGTGGTACAGGAAAGGAATTATTTGCCCATGCCATTCATAATGGCAGTACGAGAAGCTTTTCTCCTTTTGTTAAAGTAAACTGTGCGGCCATACCTTCAGAACTATTGGAATCTGAGTTGTTTGGCTATGAAGAAGGCGCATTTACCGGGGCAAAAAAAGGAGGAAAGATAGGTAAATTTGAGCTGGCCCATAGAGGAAGTATTTTTCTGGATGAAATTGGGGATATGCCCCTTGAAATGCAGGCAAAACTTTTAAGAGTTCTGCAAGAGAGGGAAATCGAGAAAGTCGGCAGTCATGTATCCATGCCCATTGATGTAAGGATCATTGCCGCGACCAATAAGGATCTAAAAAAGATGGTGGATGAAAAGAAATTCCGGCAAGACTTATATTATCGATTAAATGTTATGACTATTGAGATACCGCCTCTTCGCGAAAGGACAGACGATATCGAAGAGCTTGTTGAAATTCTCTTAGTTAAGCTGTCAGAACAAATGGGAAAGAATGTCTCCTATGTATCTCCAAAAGCTTCAGATTACATAAAGGGCCATACTTGGCCTGGCAATGTTAGGGAATTGGAAAATGTCTTAGAGAGGGCTATGAACCTTACCGAGGGAGATACGATTCACCATACCCATTTACCGATATACATAACGCAGAACAAAAGAAAAAAAGTGGAAGATGGGCCTATCAGACCGCTGCGGGATATGATCGAGGATGCTGAAAGAGAGCTGATATCCAGATGTCTGGAATATACCCAAGGAAACAAATTACAGGCAGCAAAGCTTCTGGATATAAGTCGTTCCAGTCTATATGATAAAATCGAAAAATATGGATTTGAGTAGAAAAGAAAGAAAAAACACATGATGTATTCAAACAATAAAAAAACTTGGAGATGTATTATCACATTTCCGAGTTTTTTATTATTAAGTAGTTTCCGCAAAACTTCTGAGGATAATATAATCGTAGGGGCGCCCATTGGGCGTCCGCTCTGTTCTAAACAAAAAACTTGAAGCAATACATAGCTCCCTATGAATATGGCATGCAAATTGCATTTTATGGATGAAAAGATATCAAGGGAGGAACGTATATGAGAAGATTTACAATGAATGTAGTGGATTTACCCAATGGAGAAAGGCTTGGGTTTAGAGAAACGGTAGGAGGGGAGAATCCAATTGTTTTGGTGCATGGAAACATGAGCTCGTCGAAGCAATGGGATACAGTCATGGAGAATATCCCGGAGGAATTTAAGGTGTATGCCATAGACCTGAGAGGCTTTGGTGTATCTACGTATCATCACCCCATTGACAGTCTGAAGGATTTTTCTGATGATCTAAAAGCAATTTGCGACATGATAGGTCTCAAGAAATTTTGTCTGGTTGGTTGGTCTACAGGCGGAGGTGTCTGTATGAAGTTTGCCATTGATTTTCCGGAATATGTGCGTCAATTGATCTTGGTAGAATCCGTTGGAATTAAGGGATATCCCATACCAAGACTGGATGAAACGGGGCAAATCATACCGGGAGAGTTTTTGAAGACAAAAGAAGAAATAGCCGATGATGCCGTAACGATGGCACCAATTGTACAGGCATTTCAGCGTAAGGATAAAGTATTTGTCAAAAACCTGTGGGATGCTTTAGTATATACAGAAAAAAAACCATCACAGGAAAAGTATGAAGAATATTTGGACGACATCTTAACACAAAGAAACCTTGTAGATGTGTACTATGCCTTATCAAATTTTAATATTTCTTATGAACATAACGGTGTGACCCATGGTACTGGAGAGGTTGATAAAATCAACGTGCCTACTCGGGTTATACATGGGGAGAACGATCAGGTTATACCGTTGGATTGTGGAAAGGAAATCAAAGAGATGATCGGCAAGAATACGAGACTTGAAATACTTAAGAACTGCGGTCATGCACCTATGGTTGACTGCTTAGAAGAACTCATCCACCAAATTGTCAGCTTTACCAAAGAATAAGAAAGAAAAAGGCTGATTGGATTGTATGGAAATCGTACAGATAATGAAATAATGAAAATAAAAGGAAAGACGCAAATTCAAGAATTCTATTCTAGGATACCATGTACTTTTTTTATGGATGAATGAGGAAAATTTTTCTATAACCATCCGTAATCACTTAAAGATATTAAATGTGAAGGAACATATCGTTTATATTGTACGAGAAACATACAATGTATGAAAATCAGACAAAAAAATGATAATTACCCTACAGATATATGTTTATAAAGCAAAGTGCATTATCCTTTGTAGGGAATGACGCCCTCTGCCGTTTCGCAAAATAATATACTGCTTTAAAGGTGCAGACCTATGGCAGCTAGCAATGTTTTATGAGGGCTAAGTCTTCATAAATGTGCTTCGAAATCTATGTATGAATATTCGTGAAATTGGCACATAAATTGCAACTTGATTTCATTACCGTATATTTGCTGACGGATACAAACAAAAGGAGGATCAGAATGGACATCTTTTTACAGAATATCATTGCGGGTCTGGAAACAGGGGGATTATATGCATTGGCTGCATTGGGCTTGGTTCTGATATTTAGAACTTCTGATGTAATCAATTTTGCCCAGGGTGAGATAGCCATGTTTAGTACTTTCGTTGCCTACAGGATTTTTGAAAACGCTTACCCGTACTGGGCAGCGGTTACGGGAGCCATCCTATTTGCTGTTGTCTTTGGATATGGTATCGAAAGACTTTTTCTAAGACCGGCTATGAAGGCTTCCATCATTAGTAAAATCATTATTACCATGGGGATATTGATGGTGATACAAGGACTGGCGGTTGTCATTTTTGGAACGGAAGACTACTACTTGAGGAAAGCCATTGAAAGCGAAAACTTTACGATTTCCGGACTTATTTTGCAGCCCAATTCTCTGTTTATCGTTATCATTACCCTTGTGATCGTGTATGTTTTCAACTACATGGTAAACAAAACGAGGTTTGGCATTGCTATTCGAACCACGGCAGAGAACGAAAACACAGCAAGACTTATGGGGATTCCCGTGAGCAAAGTATATTCTCGATCATGGATGATTGCAACAGCTTTGGGGGCTATTGCCGGTATCTTAGTTGCACCCAAGACCCAGGTAAGTGTAACCATGATGGCGGATATCCATCTGAAGTCCTTTATTGCTGCTGTGGTAGGAGGATTTAGCAGCTTTCTTGGTCCGGTTGTAGGCGGATTCATCATTGGTGTTGCAGACAATTTAGTGGGATTTTATCTGTCATTGGATTGGAAAACGGTTATTGTATATTCCATATTAATTCTGATGCTGATCGTAAAGCCTGCTGGATTGTTTGGTACCACCATTAGGAAGAAGGTGTGAGGATGAAAACCATGTTAAAGGACAAACGCGTACAATATGTGCTGATCGGCTTACTCTGCATCATATCCCTCTATAGTATCCCTTTCAAGAGGTCTACCCTTACGATTATGTCGACAGTGGCGATCTATTCCATTGCAGCCATTGGATTTAATGTATTACTGGGATTTGCAGGGCAGATTTCCCTTGGGCATGCAGCGTTTATCGGACTGGGGGCCTATGTGTCAGCATATTTAACCTATGATTTAGGACTTCCTTTCCTAGTGGCACTGCTTATGTCTGCCATTGTACCTATCGCATTAGGAATTATTCTTGGACTTGTAGCCTTGCGGTTAGAAGGACATTTCCTTGCCATAGCAACCCTGGGGTTTGGTGTTGCCGTTCAACAGGTCTTCAAGGTGGTAACGAAGTTTACCAACGGATTTGCAGGAAAGACAGCGCCTTTGGCCAGTATCTTTGGATATACCATAAAGTCAGGAGAGGCATATTTCACCATGTCGGTTGTTATACTGGTTGTGCTGGCAATAATAACCCACAACCTGATTAACTCCAAAACGGGGAGAGCATTTATTGCCATGAGAGATAGTGAGCATGCTGCCCAGGCCATGGGAATTAATCTGGTAAAGTATAAGCTGATCGCATTTTCCGTCAGTGCCATGTTTGCAGGGATTTCTGGATCATTATACATGCATCTTGTGAAATACACCCAACCGGATGTTTGGGGCGTGGTATTATCTATAAATCTCCTGGCCATGGTTGTTATAGGAGGCATGGCGTCTGTAGGCGGCAGCATATTGGGAGCGGCGTTCATTACACTGCTGCCACAATTGGCCCACGAGATACCTGTTATAAAGAATATCACCAACTCCGCCATTATACTTACCGGATTGGCCATCGTACTTGTCATTCGATTGCTGCCGGGGGGGCTCATGGTATTGGGCAGCGAGGTTCACGGATTATGGCGCAGACAAAGGACTGATAGGAGGATGAAACATGAGCATATTGAAGGTTGAGAATCTGTCCATCAGCTTTGGCGGATTGAAGGCTGTCGATGATCTAAGCTTTGAAATAGAAAAAAACAGTATCTTTGGTCTGATTGGACCCAATGGTGCAGGAAAGACCACTGTATTCAACTGTGTCAGTAGATTCTATACACCCGATGAAGGAAAGGTGATCTTTCGATCCAACGGAGAGGATATTGATCTATTGAAGGTTCACGTTCATGAAATTATTACCCCTGGCATGGTAAGAACCTTCCAAAATGTAGAACTGGTAAAGGAAATGAGCGTCATAGACAATCTCTTGATAGGACTTCACTGCAAGATCCATACGAATATTTTTGAAGAAGTCCTTGGAATGGGAAAAAGCAAAGAGCGGAAAAGCAGGGAGAAGGCTCGAGACGTCTTATCCTTTTTGGGCCTGGAAGCCTATGAAGATGAAAAAGCCGGGGTTCAGCCCTATGGCGTACAAAAGCTAATCGAACTGGGGAGGACATTGATGTCGGACCCGAAATTGATCATCCTGGATGAGCCTGCAGCCGGTATGAATCATAATGAAACCCAGGACCTGGCCGTATTGATTAAACGGATTCGTGACGAGTTAGGCATTACCATTCTTTTGGTAGAGCACGATATGGGTCTGGTCATGGGCATCTGTGAAAAAATCTGTGTCATCAGCTTTGGCAAAAAGATTGCTGAAGGTACGCCGGCGGAAATAAAAGCAAATGCAAAAGTACAAGAAGCATATTTAGGGGGTGAGTAGAATTGATACTTAGATTGGAGAACATCAACGCCCATTATGGATATATCCATGCAATCAAGAATCTGAGTATCCATGTGGAAAAAGGAAAGATCGTTACATTACTTGGAGCCAATGGCGCTGGAAAGACCTCCACCCTTAAATGTATTTCGGGATTATTAAAGCCAACCTCAGGAAAAATCTATTATGAGGAGAATGATATTACCAGTATGCCTGTGGAACGGATTGTTGAAAGAGGGATCATGCAGTCACCGGAAGGAAGACAGGTCTTTGCAACCTTAACCGTTCTGGAGAATCTGAAGGCTGGAGCTTATACGTTAAAGGACAAAAAAAAAGTTGAGGAGAATATGAACCGGGTCTTTCGATATTTTCCAAGACTAAAGGAAAGAAAGCACCAGTATGCAGGTACTTTGTCCGGAGGAGAACAGCAGATGCTTGCAATTGGAAGGGCCATCATGGCAAGCCCAAAGCTCTTAATACTGGATGAACCGTCATTGGGGCTGGCACCGTTAATCGTAAAGGATATTTTTAGAATTATTCAGGAAATCAACAAGGAAGGAACAACCATTTTGCTGGTAGAGCAAAATGCAAAACAAGCACTGGGAATCTCAGATTATGCCTATGTATTGGAGACGGGCGAGGTTGTCTATGAAGGATATGCAAAGGATTTGGAAAACGATGCGTCCGTAAAAAATGCCTATCTTGGAGGCTAACGATTAAAAAAAATTATGGGAGGGAAAAAAATGAAAAAGATTTTTACATTGTTTATGGTGCTGGCGCTGCTATTGACAGCTTGTGGAACAAACACAGGGGGCACCTCAGCACCGGCAGAAAATGCAGTGGAATTAGCGCAAGGGGTCTATGAAGATAAGATTGTCGTAGGTACCACGGGGGCACAGCAAGGACCACTGGCAGCCATTGGAAAACCATACTTTGACGGTATGAAAGCATATTTCAACACGTATAATGACAATGGTGGAATTGATGGAAAGAAAATCGAGCTAATGATATTGGAAGACGAATTTAAACCGGAAAACGCTATTGCCAACGTGCAGAAACTCATCAACGATGAGCAGGTCTTTACACTGGTAGGTCTCTTTGGGACACCGGGCGTAAAAGCTTCTATTCCAACAGTGCAAGAAGCTGGCATACCTGCAGTATACTTTGCTACAGGAGCTACGGCACCTACCAAAGCAGGAGACAACTTTTTTCCTGTACAGCCAAACTATTGGTATGAAGGAAAACTGATGTCCAAATATATTGTAGATTACTTTAAAGCGACAAAGGTGGCCGTAATCTATAGAAGTGATGATGTGGGATTGGACGGATTGGCAGGTTTAAAGGATGGCTTTAAGGTACAAGGTAAGGAAGCATTATTGGTGGCAGAATTGTCTGTAGATGCAGGCTCCACGGATTATACAGCGCAGGTTGCCAAGGTTAAGGAAAGCGGTGCAGATTTACTGGTTATGTACGGACTGACAGGAGAAGTATCAGGTACCATTAAAGAAATGGAAAAAGTAGGAATGACGGATATTCCGATTATCTGTCCTTATCCAAATGTGGCTGACAGCTTTATTGCTTCAAACAAAGAGGCAGCTCCAAATGTAATCCAAAACCTCCATGGTATGGGGTGGGTTGATATGACCCGTCCAGCGGTGGGAGATCTTGAAGCAGCTATGAATAAATACTTCCCGGATTCTCCAATGAATGCCTATACAGTATCGGGATGGGTTGCTGCAGAAACATTTGTAAAGGGCCTTGAAAAGGTTAAAGAGAAGTTTGGCATGGATCAGCTAACGTGGGAAAACTATATTGCCGCCATGGAAGAACTTGAATATACAGAGGGAATTATTCCGAAGATTGCCTACGCACTCGGTGAAAGACAAGGGGTTATGAACATGGCCGTCTGTAAGGTAGAAGGCGATACATGGGCAACCATGACGGATTACTTAGATTTTAAATAAAAAGGGATTATAGCGTTACGCTTCTAGGATAGAATGTATCTTCTTCTGTAGGGAGGAACGCCCACAGTGGCGTTCCGTTTTGGGAGCCATGGGACGGTTCGAGCGTCTCCTGTAGGGGCGCGCATTGCGCGTCCGTTGCTTCTCGAAGGGAAAACAATGGAACTGTCCCCGTGGCGAAGCGGCTAAGAAGGGAGCGATAAGCAAAATGCCAATGACCGTTATTGGAGGAAAACAAATAAACTATCAAATCCATGGAAATGGAGAGCCCCTTGTTCTTTTAAACGGAATCATGATGAGTGCCCTGAGCTGGACACCTTTTATTGAAGTTTTTTCGAAGCACTGTCAATTAATACTGCTGGATTTTATTGACCAAGGATTTTCTGATAAAGCAGATGAACCATATACCCAAATGCTGCATGTAGATATGCTGGATCAGTTATTTGAACAATTGGGATTGAAGAACATCCACCTATTAGGCATATCCTATGGAGGAGAAATCGCCATGCAGTATGCGCTAAAATACCAAAGCCGACTAAAATCTTTAATCCTGTCCAACACAACCAGCTATACCCATCATCAATTAAAGGATATAGGAAGGGCATGGATCTATGCAGCGAAAACCTATGACGGAAGTATCTTCTTTAAAAACACTATCCCCACCATTTATTCAACAGTCTTTTATGAAAAAAATATAGCATGGCTGCAAGAAAGAGAAAAGCTATTCATAAAGGCATTTGATCAAAAATGGTATGATGGATATATCAGATTGGTCGAAAGTGCAGAATCTCTCAATATTACAGACCAGCTGTCTCAGATCCATATACCGACCCTTGTGATCGGTGCTGCGTGTGATATTATCACACCTGTATCATGCCAGGAGGCAATCGTTCGCGAAATTAAAGATGCCCAGTTCATCGTCATCAAGGACTGCGGTCATGCCTCTATGTATGAGAAGCCCAAAGCGTTTGCAGGAGCAGTCCTGGGATTTATCATGACATGCTGTGATGAAATCAAGATCCTATAGAACAAAAGAATAGTATATGCGAAAAAGTACTGACCACGCCTTATGGTGTGGTTTTTAATTTATTAAGAAAGTAGACCGCACAAAGTTTCTATGGATAACATAACTGTAGGGGCGCGCATTGCGCGTCCGCCAGTCCCCAAGCGGAGCCATGGGGACGGTTCGAGCGTTTCCGAAGCGCAGCGAAGGACCGCAGTGAAAACGATGGAACTGTCCGAGGCTGCTGAAAAACTCAAGTTATTTGAGCAGGAAGGGCAAGACTTGGGGACTGGTACGCTGTCCGGTGTGTTTTTTGCCGGACTGGGGCCCTGTCCCCATGTGTTGCCCTGGACGATGAAGTACTTTTTCAGTGGTCTCGAACTGTACCTGTGGCGAAGCGGATGTAATGGTGGCATTTCCTGCAGACGCCCACTGGGCGCCCCTACATTTTGTTCTTTGCTTTTTTGTCTAGAAAAGCCCCAAAATGTCTTAAAATACCACATGTACGATTTTCCGACAGTAGGATAGGTATCCCTTTTGTAGGTTTAAATCAATATCATGTATGAAAAAGCCACAGTGCTAAGAGAAAAAATTTATCGGCAAGAGCTGAATTAGGCATTTTTACACATGTTTCGAGGTATTGAAATTGGCATATTCCTTGCTAATTATAATGAAGGAAGAGATGAAGGCTTATGCCAATCCACGGGCAAAGTGTTAGTTTAAAAAATACTTCGGAGGTTTGCATATGTTTAAAAAAGAGGAATCAGTCGGTATTGTAGGAACTGGTCTGTATATACCGAGTACAAAAATGACTGCGAAAGAAATAGCAGAAGCAACGAAGGGAAATTGGACGGAAGAAGCGATCATCGATAAGCTTGGTATCGTTGAGAAAACGGTCCCAGATAAAGAAGATGGTACCCAAGAGATGGGCGTGAAGGCTGCGAAGGATGCGCTAAAAAGGACGGGAATAAATCCTGAAGAGATCGACCTTATTCTATGTATGGGAGAAGAGTGGAAAGAGTATCCCCTGACGACCTCTGGCATATATATTCAGGAAAAAATTGGTGCAGCAAATGCATGGGCCATTGATGTACAGCAAAGATGCTGTACCACTGTGGCAGCGATGAAGATGGCAAAGGATATGATGCTGGCTGATGATGAGATAAGAACAGTGATGGTTGTTGGCGGCTACAGAAACGGTGATTTTGTAGACTATACGGATAAGCCTACTTCCATGATGTACAATTTATCGGCAGGTGGGGGGGCAATATTGCTAAAGAAAAACTACGGCAGAAATCTGCTGTTGGGCACCCACATTATGTCGGATGGCTCTTTAGCTCGGGATGCCGGGGTGGAGTATGGAGGTATTGAAAAGCCTATCACGAAAGAAAATGCAGATCATGCCTATCAATCTTTAAGAATTTTCGACGAAAAGCATATGAAGGACCGTTTGAATGAGGTTTCTATGAAGAATTGGCTTTATTGTATTGACAAAGCCTTTGAAAAATCCAGGTTAGCCAAGGAGACACTAGGATATCTTGCAGTCCTTCACTTTAAGTATTCAATGCACAAATATATGCTTGAGCTGCTGGGGCTTACAGAGGACCAATCTGTTTATCTGAGTCACTATGGACATATAGGGCAAATTGATCAAATTCTTTCACTGCAGCTGGCCTTGGATCAAGGGAAAATACAGGATGGTACGGTAATATCCATGATCGCAGCAGGAATAGGATATGCCTGGGCGGCAAACGTCATACAATGGGGACCAGTGGCGTGATCGAGCATGTAAGGTTACCTACCGATGATTGGAGGGAATAATCATGGGTCTAAAAGAATTATATAAAAGTAAATTAATAACTGTAGAGGAGGCTTTAGAAAAAATAAAGTCCGGTGACAGTATCGTATCTGCCCTTGCAGCTGCTGAACCCAGGGGAATGATGAGCGAACTCCATACCATCGCTGACCGGGTGAAGGATGTAAATGTCACAACCTGTCTACCCCTTGCTGACTTTGAATACTTCTCAAATCCAGCATACAAAAATAGTTTTCTTATGGAAGGTTGGTTTTATAGTCCGGGTATGAGAAAGATGCACAGCCATAAGAACGTATCCTTTATACCCAATCACCTTCATTTTGCCGGTTATAAGAGGAAATTTCATAGAAAACTCAATGTTTTCTTAGGAACAGCATCACCCATGGATAAACATGGATACCTGTCTTTATCTCTGAGTGCAACCTATGAGCGGGAGATCATGGAGTTTGCAGACATCGTTATCTTGGAAGTCAACCCCAAAATGCCTAGAACCTTTGGAGATACCATTATCCATGTCAATCAGGTTGATTTTATTATAGAAGCAGACTATGAGGTTCCGGAACTGCAGCTTGTGGAACCATCTGAAAAAGACAGGATCATTGGAGACTGTATTGCTGATTTGGTAGAAGACGGATCTACGATACAATTAGGAATCGGAGGCATTCCAAATGCGGTGGCTGCAGCACTGATGAACAAGAAGGATTTAGGAATACATACCGAAATGTTTACAGACGGTATGGTAGATTTATATGAGGCTGGTGTCATAACGGGGAGGAAGAAAACTTTGCTGCCTGAAAAGATGGTTGCTACCTTTGCATTAGGCACAAAAAAGTTGTATGATTTTCTCGATGATAATCCCGCAGTAAACATCTTGAATGGATGCTGGGTAAATGATCCCTATATAATAGGAAGAAATTATAAAATGGTCTCCATTAATACGACACTGGAAATCGACTTGACGGGACAATGCTGTTCAGAGTCCATTGGGCATACCCAGTTTAGTGGCACAGGTGGACAGGCAGATACGGCCATAGGAGCACAATTATCTGAGGGTGGCAAATCTATTATTGCGCTGTATTCAACTACTTCCATAAAGATGCCGGAAAGTAAGGATAGAAAGATTATATCGAAGATTGTGCCCAGATTAGCCCATGGAGCCATTATTTCGCTATCAAGAAACGATGTGGACTTCGTTGTTACAGAATATGGTGTGGCTGCTTTACGAGGAACATCCATAAGAGATCGAGTAAAAAGACTTATAGACATTGCTCATCCTGATTTTAGGGATCATTTGAAAGAAGAAGCAGAACAGTTGAAAATATGGTAAACACCATAGATGTCCAATATAAAGCTGACAATGATGTCAGCTTTTTTTGTGAAAATCACCACTATAATCGATGGATAATATTGCATATCTCCAAAAGCAAGTGTACATTATATATATGATTCATTTTCAAAAAAGTCTCATATTTTTAATTTTTGTCAAAAAATTAGACGCTTTGGTGACGAACCAGTTTTATAATAAAAACTGTAGAGCCAAAGAAACATTTAAGAAAGGGTGAACGGAATGTCAGTAAAAGTGCCAAGTGATATTGAAATCGCTCAACAGGCGAAGATGAAACCTGTTACGGAGATCGCAAAGGATTGGGGAATTCTAGAAGACGAACTGGAACTGTACGGAAAATATAAAGCAAAAATCAATCCTGATATTTTCAAAAGACTGAAGGATAAACCAGACGGAAAGTTAATCCTTGTTACAGCTATCAATCCTACTCCAGCGGGAGAAGGTAAATCTACCACAACGGTAGGTCTAGGACAAGCATTAAACAAGATCGGTAAGAAAACCGTCATCGCATTGAGAGAGCCATCCTTAGGACCTGTGTTTGGTGTAAAAGGCGGAGCAGCAG
>JBMOKU010000041.1:0-65562 GCA_049324315.1 Bacillota bacterium
GGTACTTTACCCTCTCGCTTAGCACCCTGCATTACTGCAACGCACCGAGATTGGCTACCCAGCTCACTGGCGATTACTGGGACGGGACTTGCACCCGCTAGTGTAGTCCAGCTTCACTGGACGCACCGAAAAAGAAAAGGCGGATTATCTCCGCCCATCTGATTAATATCTTACCAAATGATAAATCATATATTTGTATTCATCATTACGTCTGTCTTCAAGAACATGGTTTAATCTCATCTCATGCTCAGCAGCTTTTCTCATTTTATCTTTTTTCTTTTCTTCATTTTGCTTGATTTGAATATCTATATCAAAATAGCTGAAATTTAAATTTAGATTTAATAATGACATAACATTTTTCCTCCCTGTTTCGATCATTTCGTCGATACGATTATTTCTTTGATTCATATTTGCCGTTGATTGATGCAGCATTTGAATACCCCCTCATCTACTTTCAATTATCTTGCTTGATCATTTGTAATGTCTAAAACATAATCACCTTCATCAATAGATCCTCCTTTCATATATGATAAAAGCCATAGGCGAATATTGGCATATTCTACCTATGGCTTTTGGCAATTGCAAGTTTTATAAGACATGGAATGAGACAAACATCCATCCAAAACATGAAAAAGCCATAGATAGTATACGCTCACTACCTATGGCTGGGAATTATACTTCATGAGAAAAATACATTAAAAAACTAATCTTCCCGACAGGACACAGGCCGTGAACAGAATTTACCCTTTTCAGTTGCAAATGATACAATTAAAATACATGCATTACACTTTCTCTCAATAGTTATTGCAGTTATCATGAACACGACCTCCTTTCGATTACTTGATTTAACCTACATCTTATTATATGCTTTTTTGGTAATATTTACAACATTTTTCTATATCTGTAATGAAACTGTAATATTTTTCTAACAGATCTAATAGCTTGTACATACCTTACATAAAAATCATTTCGTCTCCTATTATTGACTAGTTTGTCCAATACTTGTTAATATTATATGTAGGTAATACCATAATGAGAATTTTATAGGAGGTTGTTAATGAATAGTCTTGATTTTATTTACCAAAGGCATAGTATCAGAAAATTTAAAGAGACAGATGTTCCTATAGAACATATTCATGAAATCATTCGTGCCGCGACCCATGCACCTTCAGGTAAGAATAAACAAACCTGGCATTTTGTTGTTTTAAAAAACAAAGACAAGATTCAAGATATTGTTAAAATAGTGGAAGAGAAAAATGATAAAGTAGCAAGTCTGACAAATGATGAAAACATCCGTAAAGAAATTTCAAAGTTCAAACCATATCACACTGCATTTAGAAACGCTCCAGTCCTTATTTTTGCTTTTGCTGGTCCTTATTATGAAGTAGCGGTGGAGGCTTATCGATCTTTTGATTCTTCTTCGGAAGAAATACATGATTTGATGAGAGTATCCCCAGCCATTCAAAATGTTTCTGCCGCTGTAGAAAATCTCATGCTGGCAGCTGCATCATTAGGTTACGGTACATGCTGGATGACCGGTCCTGTATATGCTTTTAAAGAAATAGAAGCCTATTTAGGCTTTCATAAAGACGCCTACTTCCTTGCTGCAATGACACCACTAGGTGTTCCTGTAGAAGGTGAACGATCGAGGCCTCCAAGAAAGCCATTGGAAGAAATATTAACCATCATCGAATAATCATTGTTCAAGGCACATACCCATGTATGTGCTTTTCTTTTATATCAAACCATTATAGATGCTTAAGGTTTTTTGCGTTGCATCTTTCCAAGAATACTTTTTACCATGGTCAAGGGATCTTTGCTTTAAGCTATCCATTAAATCCTGATCTGTAACCGTATCATAGATTGTTTGTGCCATATCCACAACATCGTATGGATTCAGATAAACACAAGTATTTCCCATTACTTCAGGCATTGACGAAACATTAGAAGTGATGACTGGTGTCCCACAAGCAGCAGCTTCTATAGGCGGAAGTCCAAAGCCTTCATATAAAGATGGATACACAAAACACTCACATGCATTATAAAAGGCTGGTAAATACTTAGTTGGTACAAAACCTGTAAATATAATTTTGTCCCTAATAGATAGTTTTTCTGCAAGTTTGTTCAAATTTTCATATGTTCTAGATGGCTCTCCTAGAATAACAAGTTTATACGCCTCATCAAACTCGTTGCATATTTTATGAAAAGCCCTGATTAGTCTGGTTAGGTTTTTTCTGGGACTAAACCCACCGAGATAAAGGATAAATTTATCTCTAATATGAAAAAGCTCTTCCACAATTGTCTTTGCGTCTTTTTTTTCCATGGGCTGATAAATACTGTCAGCAGCATGGTAAATCACTTCAATTTTATCATTAGGAACATCAAAGTATCTTCTTATATCTTTTTTAGAATGATGAGATACGGTAATAATCTTATCAGCAGCATCAATAGCATACGGCGTATGTCGCAATACGTAATCTAAATGGGGTTTATCAACAGTTTCAGGCATAACATAAGGAATCAAATCATGTACAGTTAATACCAGCTTATGTCTTTTTTTTCTAGGAAGTCCGATTCCGTTAATAGTGTTATGAAATATATCTACCCTCGTTTTCTCTTCCCAATTTGTCCGGTAGATCATTTTCCAGAAGTCTTTTTTCCTCTCACCCATATCACGCCGGAATGAGTTAAATGTAAAAGCCAGTTCACTCCCTTTCCCTTCAGGATAGAACAGAACATATTTATTGTTATGATCTATTTCCTTTAGGTTTGAAATGATATGACTTGTGTAATTACCCAAACCGGAACCAATGTGCCAGCTTGCTACTCTCGCATCTATCCCTATTCTCATGCTATCGGCTCCTTTTCATTTATTCCATTTATGTAATCTGCTACTCCTTTCTATACTATGAAATCATCAGGAATATGGTGATTATTCCGTTATACGATGCCTTACTGTTGATACTAAGAAAACTTCTACAAATTGTTTTATCATTCATTCTTATGATTATCTCTTTTATAGCATCATTGGAAAAAGGCGTACACATTAAAATAAGGTGGTCCATTGACCACCTTTTCACTGCAAATGAAATAAAGGATTGAATGCGCTTCTTTTTTCAGTTGTATTTTCATGGGATGTCATACATATATCCTGTGCATAGTTTGGTACAAGTATCTCTTTGCTGCAAACGCCTATCCCATGATATTCAAAGCCTTTTTCCCTCATTGATTTTCCATCAAAAATATTTCTACCATCTATCATGACTCTATGCTTCATTAAACCTCGAATTTTGCGTATGCTTAGTTCCTGAAAGTCTCTCCATTCCGTAAGGATAAGTAAAGCATCCGCATCTTTAACCGCCTGATATGGATTTGAAACATACTGTACAGGATCATGTAGTTCTTTTCTCATATTGTCCATGGCTATTGGGTCATATGCTCGAACCTTAGCACCGCGTTTTAAAAGTTCTTCCATGATAAATAGAGCAGGCGCTTCGCGGATGTCATCTGTACCTGCCTTAAACGCTAAACCAAGAATTGCCACATGAATTTCTTCTAGATTTTTAAAGCGACTTTCCAATATCTTTATAACTTTCTCACGCTGCTGTTGATTAACCACCAGTGTTTGCTTTATGATTTTAAAATCATAACCAAGGTTCTCACCTATTTTGATCAAACCTTTTACGTCTTTTGGAAAGCATGCACCACCAAAACCAATACCGGCGTGTAGAAACTTATCGCCAATCCTCCGGTCCATTCCCATTCCCTTGGCAACTTCCCTTACATCTCCACCAGCTAACTCACAGATATTGGCCATTTCATTAATAAAGGATATTTTCGTAGCCAAGAATGCATTGGAAGCATATTTTATTAACTCAGCACTTTCAGGATCTGTTACCATTGTTTTTAAATTCAACGGCTTATAGATTTCTTTGAGTATATTGGCAGACTTCTCCGATTCACTGCCTATGACAATTCGATCGCCATGGAAGGTATCATGGACAGCCGTCCCTTCCCTTAAAAACTCTGGATTTGATACAACATCAAAAGATATCTTATCCTGTAAGTTTTCTTCTATAATTTTTCTAACTTTTCTTGTCGTACCTACAGGAACTGTACTCTTGTTCACAATAATTCTATATCCGTCCATTGATTTTCCTATGCACTGTGCTACAGCTTCCACCTGTGACATATCAACATTCCCGTCTGTCAACGATGGTGTTCCCACAGCAATAAAAATGACATAAGAAGTTTTTACAGCATCCTCCACGGATGTTGTAAAACACAATCTTCTTTCATTGACATTGCGTTTGAGCATATCATCAAGATAGGCTTCGTAAATAGGGGAGATCCCTTTGTTTAAATTTTCGACTTTCATTTCATTGTGATCGACACAAGTAACTTCATGCCCAATTTCAGCAAGACACACCCCTGTTACCAGCCCTACATAGCCTGTTCCGATTACTGTTATCCTCATGGTTTCAATCTCCTTTTCCTATGCAGTAAGCTTTCGTTTGCTGTTCATGTTCATTTTATCCACTACTTCTTGATAGCTGTTTACAAGCTTTTGAAAGACATAATCCCAGTTCATTTCCAGGGTATAGTTCCTGGCTGTTTCCGCTAAATGGTTTCGCATCCTTTTGTCATTCACAAGCATTTCCGCAGCTCTATAGAATTCTTTCTCATTACGAACACCGCATGCCAATCCGTTGTATCCATCAACAAGGTTATCCGTAATACCGCCTGCATTACATGCAATCACTGGAAGACCGGAGGCCATTGCTTCAATCACCACATTACCATAGGTTTCTGTAGATGACGGAAACAGAAACACATCTGAGGACGCATACATTTCTGCCAGCTCATTGCCCTTAAGAAATCCCGTAAATGTCATATTTTCTGGGGCTTGCTCCTTAAGTTCCCTTGTCATAGGCCCATCGCCCACCATCATAAAGTGTACGCTGTCTTTAAAATTATGATTCAGCTTTCTCGCAACATTCATAAGTATATCCAGGTCCTTTTCCGGAGACATTCTTCCCACATATAAAAAGACAATTTTATCATCAATGTTGTACTGTTTTCTTAAGTCCTTATTTCGCAATTGTGGGGAGAATTTTGCAGTATCTATGCCTCTGCTCCAAATCTCTAAATTTTCGATTCCTTGCTCAGCCAATAATTCCATCGTGTTTTTTGATGGACAGTAATTCTTCTCACATTGACTATGGAACCATTTAAAAAAGCGCCACGATGCATTCACCAAAAACTTTAGATTAAAATACTCCAAATACTGGGGAATATTGGTATGATAGGAGGAAACTAAAGGAATATTGCAATCCTTTGCATACTTAAGACCGCATAAGCCCAAATTAAAGGGTGTTACCACATGTATAATATCCGGCCTGAAATCTTTTAATTGCTCAACAATGGATAAATAATTAGGTAGTGCTACCCTACATTCCGGATATAAGATAAATTTAAAGCTAAAGAATCGTTTAATTTTATTGTTATACGCTTCTATTCCATCTTGAGGTGCAAAGACTCTATAGTCTATATTGTGTGCTTCAAAATAATGTATCAATTTATTCAACGTTTTTGTTACGCCATTTATCTGAGGTAAATACGTATCTGTAAAAATTGCTATTTTCATAGATCATCCTCCTGATAAGATTTATATGAAGAAGCCCCAGTACTCAAATAAAATATGATTCATGACGGAAAAGGTCGTGCCAATCAACATTCCTACAAATACATCGGTGGGATAGTGAACACCAAGATAAACCCTAGATACGCCAACAATAAATGCCGTTGTAATCAAACTAAAGGACAAAACAGGAAACAGAATGGATAACGTAACAGCTAAAGAAAAAGCAGCTGTTGTATGTCCAGATGGAAAGGAGTAATCATGTAGATGGGTATGGAATGTATTTATATCTGTAAGATTGAGAAAAGGTCGTGGCCTCGTAAACTTCTTTTTTAAATAATGGACAAGAATATGGCTAGTTGACAATGTTGCCAAACATTGAATACCTGCCATCTTAATTTGATCATTACCGAAAAGTATAAGAATCAGCGAGAATGCTATTGTGTAGAATGCTCCTCCAAGTCCTGTTATGAAAGGTATAATTTTATCAAGAGCCCCACATTTGACCCCGTCATTAAAGATATAGAAAAGCTTTAAATCTCCAGTATGAATGATTCTAATGATACGGTTCACATCAAATCTAGCCCCCTTCATTCTTTTCTACTTCTATTCTATAATCTATACCACTTTGTAATATTATCCCTATGTAAAAAGCCCGTTAGCTTTCCGTAAAATTGTTAATTTTAAAATTTTTCCTTAATATTCATAATTTCCTATGTGTTATAAAACAAGAATCGTTCATGAAATCACAGTATTGATTTTGCAGCCCATGGAAATAATAAAGTAGAGGTGATAACATGAAGACGATGAAAATGAGTATGGTTTTATTCCTCATATTTTGTATGATTTTTTCCTTTTCTGGATGTGGAAGCAAGCCAAAAAAGCCTAGTACCCAGGAGGAAAATGCACAAAAACCTATGCCAAAGGTCATTGAAGAAATCGAGAAAGATGCGCTTAAAATCATGGAACAGGCAGATATGATACCTTACTTTCAAAAAATCATTGTCGAGAAACAGATAAAAGAAATGGAAAGTAGTGCGCAGCAGTCAAATGTAGATTTATCCATATCTGGGAGCGGAGAAAACAAATTGGAAGTGAAAGCTGACAGTTCAGAAAAGAGTGAAGAAGATAAACCCCAATCTATAACGATTGAGGACAGCATATTATCCGAAATTCTAAAAAAAGAAAAGGAAAACTCAGATGAGGGCCAGACTGAAAAGCCACCTAAAGACATAGAAGAAACATGGAAAAAAATTAATGATCTGATCAAAGGCTTACATGGTAAATGGAATGTATTAGAACCTCAGTTGACACCCGTTAATGTTCCTCCGGAGATGATCGGACAATTTGAAGATACACTAAATCAGCTAACAAAATTTGGGTTCGATAAAAAATACTTTGAAACAATCTCAACGGCAAATAATTTGACAGCGCATCTTCCCAAATTTATGACCTATTATAAATACGATATACCACCTCATGTTTATACGCTAAAGTATCATATTCGTGATATCGTATTAAATGCATCTGTCGGCAATTTTCAGGCTGCTCAAGATAGCTTAGACAAGTTCAGAGAATTAAGTCAAGGCTTGAAATCTGAGTTAATAAAAAAGAAAGCCCAAGATGTGTCAGATAAATTGGATGCATCTGTCACAAATCTTCAAAATGCCATTAAAAATAAAGATATGCTCTTACTCAAGATTAACGCAGGAATCGTTGCAAAAAATGTGATGTTAATAAAAGATGCACTTACGGGTTCGATGTAATACCTCCAGTATGTAAAAAAACAGGTTATTGTTTAGACAGAACTGATCATATTATGTATCACTGCTAGAATCGACTTTGTATCAGTCCTATCAAAACTAACCTGTTTTTGTTTTCGTACAGCTTTCAATTATCACAAACCTCTATGATATAAATATCGGGGTTTTTCTGAAGATCGATTTCCTCTTGACCATCAATGTATTTTCCATCATCTTCAAAGACAATACGTACCACTGGTCTCGTAGGATAATTTCTATTATTATCGATTACGATAGCTTTCTGCACGGTGTTAAGCTGCACAAGTGTCCCCAGGGGAAAAACCACAATATGATTTAGAAGATTATTGACTATATTTTGGTCATAATGTACATCACTGGTTGAAAGCAAGTATTCTACGGCCTTATCCGGTGTTATTTTTTCTTTATAAACCCGTGATGATGTCAGGGCATCATAGGTATCGGTTACAGAAACAATTTTGGCAAATTCGTGGATTTCAGTATTACATTTTCCTAGGGGATAGCCTGTACCATCTATCCGCTCATGATGCATAAGTGCAATAATTCTTGACAAGCTGCTGATGTCATCATATTCTCTCAATATTGAAAAACCATATAAGGTATGTTTCTTCATCAACTCAAATTCTTCATGCAATAAAGGGCCTGGCTTATTTAATATGGAGGTAGGTATCTGTGTCTTCCCGATATCATGGAGCATGGCACCTATCCCCAGATCTCTTAAGCGTAGCTCATTATATCCTAGAGATTTTCCAATGAGAATAGATAAAATAGCTACATTAACAGAATGAGCAAAAGTATATTCATCTACGCATCGAAGATCTGTTAAATTAACCATCAGATTCTTACTGCTTAGTAATTCGTCAACGATACGATTGATTGCATCAGAAATGCCTGACACACTAAATTTTTTCTTTTGACGGATATCACTCATCGCTTGAAAGATCATCTTTTTGGCAAGGATTCTCGTCTCTTGATTGATAACATCATGGACCTCAATATCTTTGGAGATGCTGTCCTCTATATACAATTCTTGGATACCTAAATGATTTAAACGGTTCAAAAAATGTTGCGTCAAAACAACACCCTTCGCAAGCAGGATATTTCCGTCACACGAGTATATATCTCTTGCCAATACCATACCTGAAGCTACTTTTCTTAAGCTTATTAATCTCATAACTGCCTCCAATCCAGTCGGGTCCTATTACAATCTTCAGGAGCTATTTACAATATATTTATTATGGAAACCCTACAATTACCTCTACTCTTTTAACATTCTATTCGATAGTTTTTTCCAAAATCCTTCAAACTAATTTACTATTTCATACTGCTACCTTTAAACAAGCTGACAAAAAAACACATTCTGCAGTTATCTGACAAAATGTGTTTCAATAAACTATTAGAAAATCGGTGGTGCTGGGGGCATTATTCTCTTATGGGCCGACACCTGATGCAGTCTTTCAATGATTTTCCTGTCTCTTTCAGGAATGTCTTTTCCAGCTAACAAGTCATCAACCATATCATAGGTTGTTCCCATTTCATCTTCATCTGTCTGCCCTTCCCACAGTCCAGCTGAAGGTGGTCTGTCTAGCACACTTTGCGGAACCCCTAAATATCTTGCCCACTCGTAGACCTCTCTCTTTTTCAGATTGGCAATAGGTAATATGTCAACGCCGCCATCTCCGTATTTCGTGAAGTATCCTGTATACACCTCAGCGGCATTATCTGTTCCAACAACTAGATAATTTAGGGCATTTGCAACACTGTACAGCGTACTCATCCTAAGACGTGCCCTTAGATTGGCATCACTTAATCGCCTATTATGATCACTGCCTGTAAGTCCAGCATTTTCCATATGCTCCGTTACTCGATTAATCAAGGTGTCATGTACATCTGATAATTCAAGGATAATTCGTTCAATGCCACATGCTTCGGCAACCTTTAATGCATCCTCTTGATCCTTAGGATTGCTTTTACAAGGCATAATTACACCCAATGATTGTTGCGGAAATGCTCGTTTGATTAAAAAAGTAACCAGTGCGGAATCAATACCGCCAGAAATTCCTACCAACAGCCCCTTGGTTTTTGATTCATCAACCATTTTTCTCAACCAATCCACTGTCAGATCAATTTTTTTCTCTAATATTTCGCTCATTTTCGTACCCCTTTCTTGAATGATTAGGTGTTACAACCTTATTCTTTTAGATATTATAACACAAATTTACAGAGTATTCCCTCCAATGTCAAGATTTCTCTACAATATTCAAAAATAGAAAAAAGCAAGGTCAAACTCACCTTGCTTCTCATCTTTATTATTCATGATCAAACAGTGGCGTACTCAAATATCGTTCTCCATAGCTTGGTACGATCACGACAATGTTCTTTCCTTTACCTAATAGCTTTGCCTTCTCAACCGCAGCGTAAATTGCAGCCCCTGAGGAAATTCCTACCAGAACCCCTTCTCTTTTTGCTACGTTTCTTGCAGTTTCCATGGCAGCATCGTCTTCCACCTGTACGATTTCATCAATAACATCTTTATTTAATATTTCAGGTATAAAGCCTGCACCTATTCCTTGAATCTTATGGGGGCCTGGTTGACCACCAGATAAAACTGGAGAACTCTTCGGTTCAACGGCAACGATCTTTATTCCTGGGATTTCCTGCTTTAACACTTCTCCAATACCGGTCACTGTTCCTCCAGTACCTACACCGGCAACGACCATGTCTATTTTTCCATCCATTTGATCGATGATCTCCCTTGCCGTCGTTTCTCTATGAACTTCCGGATTTGCTGGATTCTCAAATTGCTGCGGCATGAAATATGATGGATTCTCTTTTATGATTTCCGTTGCTTTTTCAATGGCGCCCCGCATCCCCTTTGCTCCTTCTGTTAAAACCAGCTCTGCTCCAAAGGCTTTTAGAAGCTTTCTTCTTTCGATACTCATGGTTTCAGGCATAACCAGTATTACTTTGTACCCCTTTGCAGCGCCTATCATAGCTAATCCTATTCCCGTGTTTCCACTGGTAGGCTCCACAATTACAGAACCCGCTTTCAATAAACCTTCTGCTTCAGCTGCTTCAATCATATTTTTAGCAATTCTATCTTTAACACTGCTTCCAGGATTGAAAAATTCCAGCTTCAAATAAATATCTGCATCCTTCTCTTCTGTAAAACGGTTTAGTTTTACAATAGGTGTATTTCCAATCAACTCAATAATGCTGCTTGCAACTTTCATATGATCTCTCCTTTATTTCTTAGTATTCTTATCGGATTTTATGTGTTTATTTTATTATATACTCCTTTATAAGTCAATATACTCATAAATTTTTTTAAAATGATTAAACTATAAAATGTATATGTCATACATCATGAGATTTTGCTTTTATTAATTAATAAAATTAGGTGATTTTGTGAAAAAAACATGGTTCTCATTTAGAATTGTTCTTCTAGGTATTTTAACGGGTCTGATTAATGGTCTATTTGGCTCAGGTGGAGGAACAATTCTTGTCCCAGGCTTATTTTTTCTATTGGATGTTGAACAGCATAAAGCTCATGCCACAGCCATCTCTGTCATACTTCCCTTGGCGGTTATCAGTACATTTGTTTATGTTAAACATGGAATCGTAGAATGGAATATAACCTATAAAGTAGCCATGGGCGGTATGATCGGTGGGTATATAGGCGCAAGATTGCTGAATCGAATTCCTGGGAATATACTACGTAAAGTATTTGCTGTTTTCATGATTATTGCAGCAGTTAGGCTGGTGCTTCCATGATTTTTCTAATCATTGGCTTCTTATCAGGCATTATTGGTGGAATGGGTATTGGCGGTGGTACCATCCTTATTCCTTCACTCATTATATTTACAACAGTTACACAGCAGCAAGCGCAAAGTGTAAATCTTCTTTCTTTTATACCGGTTGCCTCTATCGCACTTTTCACGCACTTTAAGAATAAGAATGTTGAAACAAAGCTCTGTCTTCCTCTTATTGGGTTAGGGATCATCGGTGCATTATCAGGTTCTTTTTTGGCTGTCACGCTGCCGTCTACACTGCTGCGAAAGCTTTTTGGTATCTTTCTCTTCTTCATGGGTATCTATGAGTTTTTTTGGAAGGAAAAAAGTCGTACGAAGTAGTACGACTTTCATTGGTTACCCTAATGCCACAAGAACACAGTCATAATAGACAATATCTAATCCGTTTTCTTCTGACATCGAAATCGTTTCTTCATCAAATGAACCAGGTTGAAACCAAACATATTTGATCCCTGCTTTAACGATATCTTCAATAAAATTTTTGCTTATATGTGGAGAGACCACCATATTCACGCAGTTAGGCTTCACAGGCAGTTCATCAATTCCATGATAACATTTGTCACCTTCAACTTCATCATAATTAGGATTTACGGCATATACCTCATATCCTCTGCTTTTTAACTTGTTATAGATTTTATTTCCAAATTTCGTTGTGTTTGGCGTCGCTCCCACCACAGCCCACACTTTTTGTTCTAACATTGTTTTTTTGGTTTGTTCCATAAGCCTTTAACCTCCTATTATTATCATAAGCATCTGTAGCTTTTTATACCCAGAATGCTTTGAATTTATTCTCTCATTACGCAAAAATAATTTCACCCTGATATTCATTTAGGTATGCCATTCCTTCCCTTTCTATGACAGCTTTCCCGCTAGATAGATTAACAAGCATTTGTGTCAACGTTTCAAGCTCATGAATAGGCGCATAAACATACAAATGAACCACATCTTCAAAAATAGTATCTTTAATCAAAAATCCGCTGTTCATAATCTCGTTTTGTACTTTACCAAGCAGCGTATAGTCAATCTTTATATGCGTAAGCTCATGCAAAACCTTATCGACTACCTTTGCAGTATGTAAGACAAGTTTTGCTGTGGAGGTATATGCCCTAACTAGGCCACCTGTGCCCAGTTTAACACCTCCAAAGTACCTCGTCACAACGATTGCTACATTTTTAATCTCTTCTCTTTTTAGCATGTCCAATATGGGTAAGCCTGCTGTTCCTGTCGGTTCTCCATCTTCGCTGTAGCGTTGGATTTCATAATTATCTCCAATTACATATGCAGGTACATTATGAGTTGCACCCTTATGTTTCAATTTGATATCCTCAATAAACGCTAATGCTTCTTCTTCACAGACTACAGGTTTTACATATCCGATGAACCTTGACTTTTCGATGATTTGTTCCGCTTCTCCATAGGCGAGGACGGTTTTATATCTTTCAAGCATAATCTAACCTCCATAAAATAAATAGAGAGTAATATTCTACTCTCTATTTACAATTATACCATTAATTCGGCATCCGTTAGCGCCTTTAATTTTTTAAAGGATAACCTTACAAGGGAACGATCTTGATTATGGGTAATTCTCTCAACGGCCTCATCAATTTGAAAAAAACCTACATCTTTGCTAGAAATTTCTTTGCTTTGCGTACACATATCACTATCTGCTTTCATAAGATACCAGGTAATTTCATTGCATACAGGTCTTTGCCTCGTATATGAATAAAATTCGTAACAAGTTTCTCCTATTGAAGTAAGGATTTCTGCTGTAACACCTGTCTCTACTTTCACCCGGTCAACAGCAACATCCTTTGAGAGATTCCCATTACGAATAACACCCTTTGGCAGTACCCACTCATCTTTTTCATTTTTAAGGATTAAAACCTTATCTCCATGAAAAACAACACCACCTGCACAGCTTCTGAAAAGCATTAGACATCTCCTCCCTCCGTTTGATTGCCTATCTGCTATAATATTATCCGAAAATGCGTTAGAGTATTCAGAAAATTTTTCTATTCTTAAAATTTGTGTTAAAAATATTTTTATCAAAATTGTACAAACTAACTACGTAACAATAGCTTAAAAGGAGGGAATCGCACTATGCATATTATCTATCATTGTTCTTGGGGCAGCCATGCATCTGCTATTGCTGCCGCTATTCATTTAAAAATGCTTCCCAGGGATCATATCCCTAGCAAAAATGATATATCAAATATGCCTTTTTTTGACACCATTGAAAAAGTTGACGTTGGTAAAATCATATTCAGAGGCATGGATGAACATGGTCATTCAATCTATACCTTAGCCTGCCAAAAAGTTCCTCATTTAGTTCTACCTGCTGTAGAAGACATGTGGCACACTCTAGGGCAGCGTAAGGATCAACTTCTTGTTATTGATATGGGAAGTAAATCAAATTTATCGATGAAGCTAGGTGGATATTTTTCCAGGAAGCTAAACCGCGTTAACTTGGGACGACCTATTCTGCTTCGAGGAACATGTACTGTATACCCCATGATTGCCCATGCTGTTGAAGATATTAAAGCAACACTAACACCCCTTATGTAAATAGAGATTCTATGTTCCATTTTTTGTATCGCTTCAGCGATCGTCCTTCATTTGAAACTGGATGTATTTGTTGTAGTCTGCCTTACCTAAGCTGGTTTCAACCATGATGCCATCATCGCGATACTCATTTTGTATTACCTTTGTTTTTTCACACAGATACGATACAATATCTCCTCTACTATAGGGTAATAGTAGTTTAACTCTTTTCATATCATTGAACAATTTTGATTTGATTTGCTTAAGTAATTCATCAAGACCTATACCATATTTTGCTGAAAGTTGGATCGCATCTTCTCTATAACATAAGGCAGCATCATTTTCATCAGACTTATCGATTTTATTGTAAATCAAAATTGTAGGCTTTTCTTTCACCCCCAATTCATCCAGTACTTGCTCAGTTACTTTCATTTGCATGACAAGATCTTGATTGGTAGCGTCAACCACATGAAGCAGCAAATCTGCATCTTTTACTTCTTCCAAAGTGGCTTTAAAGGCTTGAACTAATGGGTGAGGCAGTTTACTAACAAATCCCACCGTATCAATCAGTATAAACTCTTCTTTATCGGGTAGTATAACTTTTCTATGGGCTGTATCCAATGTGGCGAACAGCATGTCCTCAACATATACAGCTTTGTTATCTTGATTTGATTCAGTCAAACCAATTAATCGATTCATTAATGTGGACTTGCCTGCATTGGTATAGCCTACCAGCGCCACAATGGGAATTTCACTTTTTTTCCTTTTGCCTCTCTGAACATCCCGATTCTTTTTTATATCGTCCAGCTGCTGCCCAATATCATGAATCCTGTCTAAAATATGGCGTCTATCCATTTCAAGCTTCTTTTCTCCAGGTCCCCTTGTTCCAATACCGGCCCCTGTTCTCGAAAGGGATTTTCCTAAACCGATAAGTCGAGGTAATCTATATCGAAGCTGCGCTAATTCAACCTGCAGCTTCCCCTCTTTCGAAGAAGCTCTTTGAGCAAATATGTCTAAGATCAGGGTTGTCCTATCAATAACAGTAATCCCCATTAGTTCTTCTAAATTTCGTATTTGGGCACCGGAAAGCTCATCATTAAAAATAACCAGATTTGCATCCAAAGCTGAACACAGCATTCTTATTTCTTCTGCTTTACCTTTTCCAATATAATAGGCCACATCAATTCTTTGTTTGTTTTGTGTTACCATATCCAAAACCACAGCACCTGCTGCCTTAGCTAATTCTTTCAATTCTTCCATGGAGCTCTCCAGGGATACGATTTCGTTTTTAGCGCCTGTACTGACGCCAACTAAAATTGCCCTCTGTTCTATGGATTCGATAATTTCGTTATTTTCATTAAATTGCATATCCTTTTCACCAACCTGTTTTTGTTTGTCTATCTATTTAGAAATGCTTTATAACCCTTAAAGGTCATATACACATCGATCTTACTTACCAGTTCCATCGGTGCATGCATACTCAATACGGGAGGACCACAATCCACAACCTCTGCATTATGGGAAGCTAAGATATGGGCTATTGTCCCTCCACCCCCTTGATCAACTTTTCCGTACTCTCCAGTCTGCCAAACAACATCATTATCTTGAAAGATTTTTCGGATCTCTCCTAAAAATTCTGCATTAGCATCATTAGCACTATTTTTTCCTCTTGAGCCGGAATATTTTATAATGGTTACACCTTTGCCAATAAAGGCCGTGTTTCTTTTATCATAAACATCGGGGTAATTGGGGTCAAATGCTACACCTACGTCAGCAGAAAGTGCCTTTGTATTTGCCATGGCTCTTCTGAGTTTTAGATCACTATAATCCTTACTTTGACAGGCAATCAACTCTGCTACAGCATTTTCAAAGAATTTTGATTTCATACTTGTATTGCCATAGCTCCCGATTTCCTCTTTATCCACCAGTAAGACTGCTGCTGTTTTCAAAGGATTTTCGACCTCTAAAATAGCCCGTACGGCCGTATAAGAGCATACACGATCATCATGACCATAGCCTCCAATCAGGCTCTTGTCTAAACCGACATCTTTGGCTTTGCCTGCAGGCACAACTTCGATTTCAGCAGTTAAAAAGTCATCTTCTTCAATACCATATTTTTCGTTCAAAAGCTCTATGATATGATACTTAATGCTCTCCTTCACATCTTCATTCCCAGGGATACTGCCCACCAATACATTAAGACCTTCTCCGGTAATACCTTCCCCCATCTTTTTTTGTACTTGGTCCTTTGCTAAGTGAGGCAGCAAATCCGTTATAAATAGTACCGGATCATTTTCCTCTTCGCCGATCACCAGCTTCACAGAATTGCCATCTTTTTTGATGATCGTACCATGTAAGGCAAGGGGAATAGATGTCCACTGATATTTTTTTATACCTCCATAATAATGGGTTTTCATCAAAGCCAGTTCACCATCCTCATATAGCGGGAACGGCTTCAAATCCAGCCTTGGCGCGTCAACATGTGCTCCAATCAGGTGCATTCCTTTTTCCAAGTCTTCTGTCCCTAAAACAAACAAAGCCAGAGACTTTCCTTTATTGACAACATAGATTTTTCTATTCTCATGCAGATTTCGCTTTTCGTGAATAATATCGTTCAGATTGACAAAGCCGTGTTCTTCAGCCAAGCGCAAAAATTCATCAATGCATTCTCTCTCTGTTTTTGCTTTATTCAAAAATAATTTGTAATCATCACCTATATGGTTTACCAATGGATTCTCTTCCGTTGATATTCTTTTCCAACCATTAGAAAAACGATATGCAATATCCTTCATTTTATTTTCTTCACTGCCAGTATTTTGCACTGCTATCCCTCCAAAAAAAATCTTCTTTTTTTCCATAGTTTAGCATATACTTCCTCAGCTTATTTGTCAATCACACCCTTATTTTTGTCGGAAAAACAGATAGCTATGTGTCTTTTTGATAAACCAAAAATATTTATATGGAATCTATGGTAATAAACACTCTTTTCCTTACTTTCTATCCTCAAAATGACAAACCATCTCGCTCATCATTCGAATATCCTCATCTGATAGTATTCTATTCTCTTCCAGTTGATAGACCAAGAACTCTATTCTGCACAAATCAATTCTTTTTAAATCTTTTACATATACTTTTACTTTGCCTTCCAGGGCATTCAACACTTCATCAATTATTTTGCCAATATCTTTTGCCCTATCCACTGCATCATCTACATCTTTTCTACTGGCTGAGGAAACTCGATTAAACTCGTCGGCGGCACCTACCAGCAGTCTATATGAATTAGATAACCCGTTAAGAATAGTAGACATCTGTTGTACTTCATTATATAATGCATCTCTGCGCAGCGCTGTCAAATCCCTAAAGCTTTTTATCTGCTGAGCTGTAAATTTCTTGTTCATCTCCAGTCCACCTCAATATACTATTATGACTATATATATTTAATTAAAAAGATGATTATGAGATGTGCACAAGAAAAAAGACTTAGGAAAAATCCTAAATCTTTTTAATATTATGCTTATAGGCATATATGGCAGCTTGCGTTCGATCGCTAACATCAATTTTCTTGAAAATATTTGATACGTGATTTTTTACCGTTTTTTCACTAATAAACAACCGCTCTGCAATATCCTTATTATTATTCCCTTCCGCTATTAAAACCAATACCTCATATTCTCGTCTCGTTAATCTTTCCTTCTTATACTCATCGTCATCCAAATCCTTACGGTTAAATTCCTTAACCAATGCAGATGCCAAAGATGGATGAATATATGATTCGCCCCCATAAACATCCCGTATTGCCTTAACTAGGCTGGAAGCTTCAGCATCTTTTAATACATATCCTGAAGCACCAATATTAATTGTTTCATATAAATACTCTTTGTCTTCGTGTATCGTCAGTATAATAATTCTGGCATCTGTACCCATATCTCTTAATCTTCTTAATGCCTGGATGCCATTCATAACCGGCATATTGATGTCCAGCAGTATGACATGGGGTTTTAACAAAACAGCTTTTTTTATGGTTTCTTCACCATCAACTGCCAGTCCTACCACTTCTAAGTCCTCTTCTAATTCAAGAATCTGCTTCAAACCTTGCCGCATTAACGCATGATCATCGGCAATTAAGACTTTGATTTTTGATTTTGTCATAAGTTATTCCTCCTCATCCACAACAGGAATAGAAACCTTTATTCTTGTACCCATGTTTAATCCACTGTTGATGTCTATATTTCCTTTCAGCAGTTCTACCCGTTCCCGCATGCTATAAAGACCGAAACATTCACCGCCCTGCTCTTTTGACATTTTTTCTTCTACATCAAAGCCCTTACCATCATCGATGATTAGCATGGTTATTCCATCTGCCATCATTTCCAGTTTAATGACGACATTAGAAGCAGCTGCGTGTTTGCGCACATTATTCAGCGACTCTTGTAAAATCCTAAACAGTGTAAGCTGAATCGCTGTATCGATATTATCTTTTTTCGATACAACAGAAAAATTCACGTTCACACCGGTTTCTTCTTCAAAATTGATAATAAATCTTTGAATGGTAGGAATTAATCCTAAATCATCCAATGACATCGGTCTTAAATCGTAAATAATTTTTCGAACATCTTTTAAACAATCTCTAACAATATTTTTTAATTGATTCAACTCAAACTTTGTTTTTTCAATATCTTTATCCATCAGCCTTTCACATATTTCTGCTTTTAGCACAATGTTCGCCATAATTTGTGCAGGCCCGTCATGTATTTCCCTGGCAATTCTCTGTCGCTCTTCTTCCTGAGCCTTAATAACTTGGATACCTAAAGATTGGCGCTGCTGTATATTTTCCAGGTGGTCAAAAACCTCCACTAAACTGCCATTTAAATACCCCATGGCCATCCCCACTTGGGAAACAAGATTCTCCGCCTTTTTTACAACTTCAAGAGCATTTTTTAATCGTCGTTCCAGATCAGATCTTTGCTTAATCAAATCTTTTTCAAGCTGCCTTCTTAGAGAGATTTCTACTTGTAGATTTTTTGCTTCTTCATAAGCGGCTTGGATATCCCGTTCCGTGAATTGTTTAAAATCCTTGCTGACCATGATTAATCTTTGTCTGCTTTTCTTTTCTAAAATCTCTAATGTATCCACTTGATCAATCACTTCAACAACCCTTTGTTTAATTTGCTCCAATTCGTACTCCAGGGTTCTGCATTCACTTCTGGCGTTTTCTGCAATATCGAAAATTTCATTTCTGCTCTTATCAATTGCGTCAATTGTATTCTTAATAATATCATTTAGTTTTTTTACGTTCACGGAAGATTTAAACATTCCTACACCTCTGATTTTTATTGGTTATAAGTATTTCATATTCTTTAGAGCCTTACTAGAATCCTCCCATATATAAAGTATAAATATTTTCCAATAGGATAAAAATAGTCCAATAGTTCTATTAAATAGCAAAATACTTTATGATACGTCGAATTTTGGTATATATTGTTATATTTCTTCATCTTTATTCCATGAATAAAAGCCCAAGAATTTTTTTCTTAGGCTTTTTCATGAACGCAACCTCTTTTTGGTGACTATTCATCACATAAGCTGTAGTCGCTAATTTTCCATTTTCCATTGTGCAGTTTTAATATGACTGAATACGCGATAATCTCTTCATACGTTCCTTCAAATCCTTGCATTTTCCACAGCATCTCCACATTACCCTTCAATTCTTTGTCGCTTTTTTCCAAGTTCTTTATGTTGACTACTTCAACACGAATTACTTTATCTAAATCCGTTGGATATTCCTTCGCAAGCTCGAATGATGACAGATCATATGTATACAGCGGCTCCATCACAACTTTATCCAGCTCCTGCATGATCACATCCATATTCACATTTTCATCGTATATTCGATTCCATATGTCTGCTCTTTCTTTAAATAGCATCTCGATCCTTTTAGATTCTTCTATGTAACGATTTTCTTCATCGTCTCTACTTTCACTGGCAAAAATAACATCTCGATGAAGCGTAATCGTAACAAGTAACAACAGCACCAGCAAAACCTTTTTCATTTGTCATCCCCCTATATATTGTATGTATGTACCATTATACCCCTTATATAGTGTGATTTTTGCCAAATACTGTTGTCACTACACTTTTTTTTGTCAACATAATATGCTAAATTCTACTTGTTTTCTATCAATATCCTTTGCTTCTACAAAAAAATAGACGGATACGATCATCCATCTATTTCAAAGCTATATATTTTGTATTTTCTCCTTCTCATCATCTGTTAGTATGTATTCTAAATCCAGCAGCAGCACGATTCTATCCTTTAGTTTTCCAACACCTGTTATATATTTTTTATCTACACCAGCTACAATTTCAGGAGCAGGTTCAATATCATTTTCACTAATTCTAATTACCTGTGAAGCTTCATCTACAACAAAGCCCACTTGTCTGTCTTGGATGTTGATAACAATAATTCTTGTATCTTCATTTGCATTGCTTCCTGCTAAATTAAATCTTTTTTTCAAATTAATAATTGGGGTGATATCTCCTCTTAAATTAATAATTCCATCAACAAACTTTGGTGTGTTGGGGACCTTAACACTTTCCTTGAACTCGCTGATTTCTTTTACATTCATAATATCAACGCCATACTCTTCATTGTCTAATCGAAAAATTACATATTGCTTTTCTGCCATGCTTTTCTCTCCTTTCTATGCTGGATCAATAAAAACCAGTTTGCTAATGCTTTTCTGCCTAATATATTCGAGATATAATCCCCATTTCCTTTATAAATATAACAAGACTTCAAAAAGTTTTTTGAATCAAGCCGTCGAAATCGACAAAAAAAGAAGGAGAATATGATTCTCCTTCAATCATTAATCAACAAGTTCTATATTATCTAATTGCTTTCTAAAATTTTCTCGAAAAATCTTTAAATATTCTTCCCGCAATTTTTTCTGTTCTTCTTTTTCTTCATTTGTCAAACCAATATCTTTTGACTTTTTCGCCAATTCGTTAATTCTCTTAATTCTATCTTCATGTAACATATACCATCACCTCTATGCAGAATTCATGCCTATGATTATACATGAAAGATAGAGATTCGTCAACGGATCTATAGTAATTCGCCAATCTTCACTTCTACTGCATCGACAATTTTATGGCTGGATATCATATTTGCACATTTATTGATATCTACATACATGATTCTATCTTCATGCAACGTTTCTACTTGCTCTCTTACACTGTCGTAAACAACCATGGTACCTTCTCCAAGTTTTTCTTTCCCTTTAAAATCTACAGCCTGACAAGCGGCCATCAGCTCGATTGCTAAAACATTTGTTGAATTAAATAAAATTTCTCGTGCTTTTCTCGCTGCAATGGTTCCCATACTTACATGATCCTCTTGATTTGCAGAGGATGGTATGGAGTCAACACTGGCAGGATGCGCCAACACTTTGTTTTCAGAAACCAGCGCTGCCGCACTATATTGAGCAATCATAAAGCCTGAGTGCAAGCCGCCTTTTTCAGTAAGGAATGCTGGCATTCCACTTAATTGAGGATTTACAAGTCTTTCAATTCTTCGTTCCGATACGTTTGCTAACTCAGCAACGGCAATACCTAAAAAGTCGAAAGATAATGCCATTGGCTGACCATGAAAATTACCTCCAGAAATGACTTCTTTATCATCTGCAAAAATCAATGGATTATCTGTTGCCGCATTTAGCTCGATGCTTACTTTGTCATATACATATTCTATTGCATCTCTACTAGCACCATGAATCTGTGGTGTACAGCGGAGGGTATAAGGGTCTTGTACTCTGACCTCTCCCTGTCTGGTTGTCAGCTTGCTGTTTTCTGTTAATCTCAATAAATTTTTCGCTGTGCTCATTTGACCTTGATGTGCTCTAACTACATGCACTCTCGGATCAAAAGCATCCGTAATTCCATTTAATGCTTCCACTGTCAGTGCAGCACTGATATCTGCAAGCTTCATCAGCTTTTTAGCATCATAAACCGTCAATGCGCCAATAGCTGTCATTACTTGCGTTCCATTAATCAACGCAAGACCTTCCTTAGAAGTTAAGTGAATAGGTTCAATTCCAGCTTCCTTCATGGCTTCAGAACCTGATAGCCGTTTTCCATGATAGTACGCTTCCCCTTCGCCTAACATAACTAACACCATATGGGATAGTGGTGCAAGATCGCCGCTGGCGCCAAGGGATCCTTTCTCAGGTATGACTGGATGCACCCCTTTATTTAGCATTTCAATGAGCGTGTTCAGCGTGCTTAGTCGAATACCTGAAAACCCCTTTGACAGGGCATTTGCTCTTAAAAGCATAATTCCTCGTACAACTTCCTCCGGTAAAGGATTTCCTACCCCGCAGGCATGACTGATAATCAAGTTTCTCTGAAGATCCCTCGTCTCTTCCTTAGAAATAGCAATATCACTAAATTTCCCAAAGCCTGTTGTAATTCCATAAACAACTTTTTCATTATCTACAAATTCATCCACAACATTTCTAGCCTTTTGTACTTTTTCTACCGCTTCTTCCTTTAAGGCAACACGATAGCCCTCTCTCGCAACCTTCACAACATCCTCTATGGTTAGACTGTTACCATCGATTAAAATTGTTTTCATGAACCTCTCCCTTTCTAAACTTTTCAAAAATATTTTATCTTTGTTTTACCTATACTATTCTTTATATTTTTAAATTCTCCTTCTTGATTTATTATTTTTTTTTAAGCTTTCAACAAATTTTAGTAAATTATCACTTTATCTGATTACAGTAGTATGACATCAAAAAAAAGAAGCTGAGCTTCTTTTTATCGTTTCTTTTTACCGGTTTGCTTCATCCTATTTGAAAGTTTATTACGCTGCTTCCTTTCGGCAGGTTGATTTATACGGAGTTTGCTCTTTCTTTCGACTTTCTTATCAGGTTTGATTAGACATTTTGCTCCAAATCCGATTAAATCTTCCCTTCCAGCTAATTGCAGGGCCTCTTTCACTAAATCATAATTTTTGGGGTTTCGATATTGTAAGAGTGCTCTTTGCATTGCCTTTTCCTTTCTGTCCTTCGGAACATATACCGGTTTCATACTTCTAGGATCAAGGCCCGTATAATACATACATGTGGATAGCGTCCCCGGAGTAGGATAAAAATCTTGTACCTGTTCGGGATAGTAATGATGATCCCTCAAATATTCAGCTAACTCAATGGCAGCTTTTAAATCGCTGCCTGGATGACTTGACATTAAGTACGGCACTAAGTATTGTTCTTTACCGAGATTTCTGTTGATTCTATGATATTTTTCAACAAAACGATCGTATACTTCTTTTCTCGGTTTGCCCATTAGATCTAATACGTTGGAAGAGATATGCTCAGGAGCTACCTTTAACTGTCCACTGACATGGTGTTCACATAATTCTTTCAAAAAAGTATCTTTTTTATCTGCAACAATATAGTCATAACGCAGACCTGAACGAATAAATACTTTCTTAACACCTTCTATTTTTCTAATTTTTCTTAAAAGCGCGAGATATTCATCATGATCAACGATTAGATTCTTACATGGTTTTGGATGCAAACATTGCCTACTTTTACATGTACCTTCCTTTTTCTGCTTTTCACAAGCCACATGTCGAAAGTTTGCAGTAGGACCTCCAACGTCATGAATATATCCTTTAAAATCTTTATCTGCTGTAATCTTTTTAACTTCTTCAAGAATAGACTCATGGCTCCTACTTTGAATGACTCTTCCCTGGTGAAACGTTAATGCACAAAAAGAGCACCCCCCGAAACAGCCTCTCTCACTGATAACGCTGAACTTTACCTCTTCAATGGCCGGGACACCGCCGTCTTTTTCGTATATTGGATGATAATCACGCATATAGGGTAAATTATGTACTCGGTCTAACTCAACCTGTGATAAAGGCATGACAGGAGGATTCTGAACAATATATTCGTCCTTATGCTTTTGAATAATTGTTTTTCCTCTTACAGCATCTTGTTCTTCGTATTGCACCCGAAAAGCCCTTGCATAGGCTGTTTTATCCTCAGCTACGTCCTCGTAGGACGGTATTTCTATATAGTCATATACATCTGCCTTATCGCTAACTTTGAAGCATGTACCAGGAATATGCCGTATATATTGAGCATCCATACCGCTATTGAGGTTTTCAGCAATCTCTAGAATTTGTCTTTCGCCCATTCCATATATTAACAAATCTGCTTCACTATCAAATAATATCGATCTTCTCACTTTATCGTTCCAATAGTCATAATGGGCAAACCTTCGCAAACTGGCTTCTATACCGCCTATAATGATAGTTATCCCTTTATACGCTTGCTTCACCATGTTGCAATAAACGATGGTAGCACGATCCGGCCTTAATCCCATTTTCCCCCCGGGGGCATAAAAATCTTTATCTCTTTTCTTTTTACTAACGCTATAGTGGTTAACCATGGAATCAATATTTCCAGCTGTGATCAAGAAGCCAAGTCTGGGTCTTCCCAATCTTTTAAAATCATCTGTACTTCTCCAGTCGGGCTGAGAAATAATTCCGACTTTATAACCGGCATCTTCTAGTACCCTTGAAATAACGGCTGCGCCAAAACTGGGATGATCTACATAAGCATCTCCTGTGATTAGAATAAAGTCCAGCCTGTCCCATTCTCTGTCCTTTACGTCTTGCTTGGATATCGGTAAAAATCCTTTACTTCCCATTTTTTCACTCACTCTCTACCATGATCATATCTTTAAATTTCTTCCCATTAGATTTTTTCGACAGCATCATATAGATGATGCATGTATATTGTAACAGATAATTACTTGATTTAACATGCAAGTTTTACAGAAACCCGTTTCTACAAAAAAATGCCCCCCTTCGATACCGCGAATAATCCGTAAAGAATGGGGGCGTCATGCGTTTCCTTATGAATAAGCAATCCGTTTAACTTAATCGATTTTTGAGTCTGCTGTGGACATCTTCGGCACTCATGCCCTTTGCATTGATAACTGCTGTTCTGGTCGTCGTATCCTGCATCCCCAAAAAGTTTGTATCCTGTCCTGAAACAACGATGGCATCAACACTATCTAAGTTTGTACGAATACTATCAAGATCTGTAACCGTATAGCCTTTGGTACTTAAGAATGATTTAATATTTTCTAAACCTCTCTCTACAGCAACCTTTTTCATGAAATGAATACACCTCCATATGTACAATTATTCAGTCTTATTGTACACATAAAGGAAACAAATTATTCAGTGGTTATTGGCGCACTACTTTGTCTAACAACCAATTCATGGGGCAGCGTAATAATATTCTCACCCGTATCCTCATTATTGGTTTTCTTAATGATCAATCGAATAGCAACTGCACCGATATCATAGATAGGCTGTTTGATGGTTGTTAAATTAGGTCGGAAAATAGAAGCAAACTTTACATCGTTAAAGCCAACAACCGAAACATCCTCCGGAACACGATAACCATGATCTAACAAGCAGTTTACTGCACCAATTGCCATCATATCGCTCGTTGCAAAAATAGCCGTTGGTAGAATCTTCTGTTCAATAAACGCTTTGACAATATCATATGCATGATCTAACTTATAATGTCCATATTGAATCAATTTTTCATTTGGCTCAATTCCATATTCTTCGAGGGCTTTTTTATACCCTTTGCATTGCTCAACGCCAAATGCATCCTGGTCCTTTGTATTTCGAATCAACGCAATACTTCGATGGCCGATATCCAGTAAATATTTGGTCATTTCATATGCAGCTTGGAAATTATCAATAGAAACTGAAGGTACATCTAGATTGCCAATATTTCTGTTAATGAGAACAATAGGAAGCTGGCTTTCAGAAATGAATTTTGATATTTTCTCGTGTAAATTCCAGGTCATAAAGATGATACCTTCTACCTGTTTTGTTTTTAATAATTTCAGATACCTGATTTCTTGATCCAATTCTCCATTTGTATTACACAGCAGGATATCATAATTATACATCTTTCCAATTTCCTCAATACCGTTTAATATTTCACCAATAAAAAAGTTTGAAATATCGGGTACAATTACCCCTATCAACTGGCTTTTTTTCATAACGAGACTTCTTGCAACTGGATTTGGGGTATATCCAGTATCATCAATTACTTCCAATACTTTTTGGCGGATTTCGTTGCTAACAGGTTTAGAATTATTAATAACCCTGGAAACAGTTGAAATAGATACGCCTGCTTTTTTCGCAACATCTTTAATCGTCACTGTCATTCTTTTCACCTCAATTTATTTGTTAATATATAAATATTGTTTTAATTTTTGGTATCATTATGTCATAAGATTGCCCCAATAATACCAGTAAAAGCATTCACGAAGTTAAAAGCATTCAAATCAAATTCTTTCTCCCTCATGGGGACACTCAACTGTAGCACACCCTTCAGTTTACCATTGTTATACAATGGCTGAATAATCAGTGATTGCCAGTCAGGTATACCAGTCAACCGATCTGCCTTATAGCTGCCTTCCCAATCGATCATATAGCTGCCGGCCCCTTTCTCAATGACTTCATGAATAATCTTTTCATTAAAGAAAATATGTTCCTGCCAGCAATCTGAGAATTTTTCTCTTCCATATTTATTCATTAGTTTCTTGTCTTGAAGCTCCATAATCATTCCCTGTTTTGCATCTGTAAGTTGTATCAATTTCCCTAGCATTTGAAATAATTTTTGTTCCTTTGGTTTTTCTGCTTTCAACAAATCGGCAGCTTCTATGATTTCTCTAACATTGCGAATGTCTTGAGAATCATTGCCAGTTATAACACCCGTTAGTCTGTCTACTTTCACATCATGATAATAAATTCCCTTGCTCCAGATCACGGTCTGATTTCTTCCCATTTTTTTTGCATGATAAAGGGCTTGGTCTGCTTTTTCAATCAGTTCATCCTCTACATACCCATGTTCAGGGTAAGATGCTATACCGAAGCTCATGGTAACGGAATGTGATTCACCTAATAGTTTTGCATCTGCAATGGATTTTCTAATTTTTTCGCATACGCTATAGGCATCCGTTGAGACAGTCAGCGGCAATAAAATAATAAATTCTTCTCCTCCATATCTTCCAACAATATCGCTGCTTCTTACATTCTTTCGAATGATATGTGTCACCTTTTTGAGAATTTCGTCCCCTTTTCTGTGTCCATATGTATCATTGATTTGTTTAAATCGATCAAGATCACACATGACAATAGTAATATCGGTATTATGCTTTCTTGATTTGAAAAATTCATCTTTTAGAGCCTTTTCGAAATGTTTTCGCAGGTATACATTCGTCATTTTATCAATGGAAGCAGTTACCTTTAGCTGGTAATTATCAATCTCCAAATGCATAAGATTTGATAACGCACTGCAGGTTTTGAAGGTACTCCAATTAAAATTATTAAACACTTTATCTGTATCTAAATACAAATAGCCAAGGATCATTTGATGAAATTCAGAACCATCTGATTTTCTCCTGTTATCATGGAAATAGGGGTCATATCCATTGTTTCTTTTAATGGGAATGCAAATGGCGGCTCTGGCTCTATCAGGCAAAAAATCATAATGTTGTTCACTTTTATTATTGTATAGATTTTTTAGCAAGACACCTTCATGGGTCTGTTTAATTCTTTCAATAATAACTTGAACTTTTGGTATCCTAAGCTGATTATCAAGACTCACCATATGCTGAATCTCATGATTCTCATCTACGATCATCACGAATCCCCTTTTGGCTAAGGTTGTTTGTACACAATATTTTAAAATAAACTCAATATTCTTTAAATTATCTGAAGTCAATATTTGTACAAGATCTCGAATATTATGGGCTTTTACAGGAAAAAAAGATTCATATTCTTTTAAAGCTGTTTCTAAAAAACTCTGATTATGAAACAATATCTCTATTTCTGTAAAATCGAAGAAAGCGTCAATTTCACCTTCTTTTAGCGGTTGTGTATCATCTTTTTCAATTTTGTTTGAATCCTGTCGGTAAAGAATCTTATTTTTGATTCGTCGAATTTTATTCTTTAACACAAGCTTATTCATGTCTGAATTCAGATAGTCCAATTGGAATTCATCCGGTATTTTAAGTAATAATTGTTTTAAAATATCTAACGATGAAATGTAGCTGTTAATCGCATTATAATAATCTCCACTTTTCGTGTATTCGTCTCCCATTTTATTATGGATTTTCCATTCGAATTCTAATATTTTGTCATTCTCTACTTCTTTAAGAAGAGATTCATAATAGCCAATCCCTTCTTTCTCAAAATATCCCAAATAAAGTCTCCTTACAAGCTGCAAGTATTTGGTATCAAAATTTTGAGACAGTTCTTCATCTTTATCTAACAGTTTCCCTGCACTATCATAATTTCCATTTTCCAGGTAGTGATATGCAAAAAATAAGAGGAAAATCCTAATTTGTTTGAGGGGTAGCTGATAATCATATTGGTTAATAATATCTAATACACTATTTAATTCCATACTATATTTATTATTATCGGCATCTATGAATATTTTATATAAGATTATTTTAAATTCGAAAAATTCTGATGCATTTTGTTTCATATCGCCTATGTTTTTCATGCATTGACGAACCCGATCCATAGAACCTAGTGCAAAATAAAACTCGCACTTCAAAGAATTATAATATTCGTATAACTTTTTATTGTTAGATAAATCATTCCATATGGAATCTTTTTCAGCCTTGGTAAAATAGTTGTAAGCCTTTGCATATTCGCCTAATCTCATATAGGCTTCAAAAAGATATAAGTTCCCCCATAACAGTCTTTCGTATTCTTCTCGTTCTTCGGAAGCTTTTGTAGCAGCTTGGAATAATCGGATCGCCTCATGATATGCATCATCAATTAAATATGTTTTTCCTATGTTGAGATGATAAAGATCTATTTCCTCAATACAATTTTGCTTTTCTGCTTTATCCAGCGCTTTTTGAAAATAATTTCTTGCCAGTTCAATGTGATTGGAACCTTCAATCAGCAGTTCTCCAATATAATTAAATGACTTAATTATTCCCATGCTTGAGGAAGCTTTTTCAAAATAAGTTATGCTATCGATTAATTTCATCAACCCATCATCATAATGTCCTTCATGCAGCAAACACCGGGCTTCCTGAACTAAAAACTCTCCAATATAGTGATAGTTGCATATTTCAAGACTCTTTTGCATAAAATCATCTATCGCGTCTTTGTAACGTTGAAAATCATTTTCTGCATAGTACAGATAACTTAGCAGCAAGCCACTTTCTAAATACCCTTCATCATAATTGTGTTGATCTGCAATATCCATGGCACGAATGATTATATCATAGCCTGCAGAAGTCTTATGCTTTTTAAGATAAAGTCCCGCTTTTTTATTGAGTGCATCTACTAAAAGTATATATCTTCTAAGAGACTGGGCAGCTTGAATTGTCATGTCATAGTTGGACAAAGCTTTATCTGTCTCTCCCAAGCGATCATAAATACTGGCCAATTGTAATAATACATTTACTTTTTTGTCATCTTCACGATAAATCTGTAGCAATTCTATAGCTTTTTTATAGAACTCCAGTGCTTGAACATGAATGTTCAGTTGAAGCATCCGTTCTCCAGACTGAATACAGTAGTCGATTGCTTTATGATAATTAGAACACTTTTTAAAATGATGTATCAGTTCATCCAGATTGATTCTTCCTTCTTGCACATATGTCCGCTCAAGGACCTGAGCTACTTTTTGATGATACTCACTTTTTTTCTCATCGACAATCTGTGCATATACTTCCAGTTTAAACTTTCTGCTCTCATAATCATAAGTCAATCCCCAGTCTTCTACCCTTTCATTAATAATTTTCATTTCTGTTAAATATTTTAGCTTATCCATTATTTGCAACAGTTCTACATGAATGATCTCTGCTAGAAGCTGTGACGATACAGAAGAATGAAATACTGACATCACACGAAGGATTTCTTTTGACGTTTCATCATAGGTAGACATTTGCTGAAAGAATGTCTCATCGATATTGGAAGATAGCCTTAGATCTGCCAAATCATTGACTTTAGCAACCCATAGATATTTTTCATTAACTCCGATCAGCCTATTGATAAATAGGTTTTTTAACATGTCTTCTATATATCTTGGATTTCCATCTGTTTCTTTTATAATTCTGGCGGCTAATGGCAGCGGTTTCCATGCCATACCTAATATCTGCTGTATAAAAGCTGCTGTTTCTTGAAGTGAAAACGTACTTAACTGAATATCCTGCATCCCATAAGGATTGTCCAGACTCTTTCCCAAATTGGAAAAGCAACTTTCTTTTTGGCGGCAGGATGCAACCAAAAGTAAAGATAGCTTTCTTTCCGTTGATAAAACAGAATATAAAATTTCCAGTGATTGATCGTCAACATGCTGAATATTGTCTATCACGATGATCGTTGGTTTTAATCCAATAGCATCGAGAATAAAGTTGCAAATTCTATCATTCAATCGAAGTCTTTCTTTTTCACCTGACAATGGTGCTGATGGGCTTATTCCCCATTTCTCACCTATTCCAGGCAATATTTTGACCAATTCACATCCATATTTTTGAATGAGATCGTAATTAGTATTCTTCATGATAATGTCTTCTAAGATATCTATAATAAGCTGATATTCTCGAAGGCTTGTTTCACGATATCCGATAAAAAAGTGTTGGATCTTTTCCATACGCAGTTTATATAGTACTTCTTTTAAAAGCCTACTTTTTCCTACACCTGTTTCTCCCTCAATAAAAATAGCTGAAGGTTTACTCTTCTTTTTAATAATATCCTCCACCGCTTGAAAGATCGTGCTCATTTCCTTTTCTCGATGGACCAACCTTAGTTTAAAATTTAATTTTTCATAATTGGTTTTATGCCTGTCGCTTACGCTGTCTAATTGAAGCGTAAATATTTTTCTAATATCTGCAATCAGTTCATGGATATTTTTATATCTCTCAGTTGTATCAAAGGCTGTCATTTTATCAATCATGGATAGGACGATGTCGTCCGTATTCTCTATTTTGTAGAATTTGTCACTAAACTCGCATGTCCCATAGTCTAATCCAAAATAAAGAAAGAAAAATACAACCCCCAAAGAAAATATATCATTACTCGTACCTAACTCTAAACCCAATTGATATTCAGGAGATAAAAACTGATTGCTGCAGTGAGCCAATAGCCTTCGATCTCTTTCTATTTCCCTTGTATAAGCATAATCAATTAATTTTATCTTTATTCTTCCATTTTCTCTGTAGATAAAAATATGATCTAAGGTAAGATAATGATAAACAATCCCTCTAAAATGTAAATATCGGATAGCTTCACATATTTCCATAAATACCGCTATCCTTTCTTCCTTACTTAACATCATATAATGTATAAGCTCATGAGGTAAGTACTCTTTTATACAAAAATATTGTTTTATGGAAACATCTTTTTGATCAATCGTATAAATAATATCAAAAGTTTCGTTCCTCAAAATATTTTCGTGTTCAATAGACGCTAAAAAGATGTTTTCTTCAATCAAATAACGGATATAGGCTTTGTCCGAATAATCTGGTTCAAAAACCCTAATCATAACCCTCTCATGATTTTTCAGTAAATCTACGGCAATATATGATGTCGATGAAAAGTCCCTGTCAATTTGTTGTTGGATTCTAAATCTCCCGTTAATAATCTCCATTCCCACACATCCCTGTATTTCATTATCAATCTTTCATATTCATACAGTCACATTCCGCTTCCGTCCTAGTGTGAATCATGTGCAATGCGTGAATTAGCCCCTGTTTTTCCTTATCCCCCACATCTGAAAGTACTTCTTGAAGGTAATTTCTCCTTGTATCTAAAACTTCTTCAATCAATTTATTACCTTTTTCTAACACTCTAATCCTAACAACTCTTCTATCTTTATTATCTCTTACCCGCTCTACAAGCTGATTCTTTTCCATGCGATCAATCAAGTCTGTTATTGTACTGCATGCTAAATACATTTTATTACTCAATTCTCCAATGGTTAGATCTCCATTTTTTATTAGCTGCAGCAGTGCGTCAAATTGCGGTGGTGTTATTTCAAAATCTGTGAGAATATCTCTCCCCTTGCGCTTAATGGAAGTACACACCCACCTTAACAATCTTTCAATTTCCACAATATCTTCTGTAAATTGTTCTTTAGCCATAAAATCCTCCTAGTTCATTAAATTTACAGTCCATGTCTTTTGTCAAAGGATTGATAAATAAAAAGATTTATTTACCTTTCTATGCTTTATATTAAAACGATCATTAATAATAGAAGCAACTGTGGTATAATAATACAGGTATAAGACAACCTGGACGTCTTTACTAAAAACTTTTTATTAAATATTATATAACTATTTTGTTAGGAGGTAAACAGATGATAAAAAACATTACATTAAATCTTAATGCAATAGAAGCGATGTATTTTTTCTGGAACACAATCTCATCGAAAGATAAGGTAACAGAAAAGTTTATTGTAGATATTGCAAACATGGAATCCTTTCAAGTTCTCTATAATGAGGAATTTACCCAAGAGTCCGTAAGAAGATGCTTAAGTGCTTTATCTAATCGCGAACCCTTTCATGGCAATAAGACAGAAGCAAAATTTTATTCTCGTAATCTAATGATTCTTGAATATATCGATACACTGGAAGAAAAATTCTTAACATTTAAAAGTCTGCGTCTTCAAGACATCTTGCATTCCTTACACAATCAGGCTCACGGTGTTGCAGATGAAAATATTGAAATAATCGTCGTCCCCGCTCCCTTTGATACACATTATAGAGATCAAAATAGAATCATCATAAACTTTTTTAAGTTTCATGTAATCAATGGGCAATTAAGAGCTGACGACATGGACTTTGCTGATATCGTTGCAAATACATATAAAGAAAAGTAATCATTGAGCGTACTTACAAGTTTCACGAATCCATATTGTTTTTTATGAAAAATATCTAAAAGGATTTCACGGTTTTTTGTCGAATATGGATTGGTGACAGGTTTTGTTATGCTTGGAGGTACGCTTTCATGAAACTTTTTTCAATGTTAAAACCTATTTCTAATGAATCCCTTTCAATTATGATCATTCCACATTCAGGGGGAAATGTTCGCCAGATAAAACTTCGTAACATTATTTTCTATTCTTTTCTTTCACTGATGACAGTCATGTGTGTATCTCTCTTTATTCTCGTCAATGTATTGCTCCATTTAAACGAACAGCTTGATACCAAGATCAAGGATTTGTCAAATCTGCAAGCCATAAATGCTGAGCAAATGCAAGAGATTAACGAACTAAAGAGCAAAGCTGTTATCGTCTCCGAAAAGCTCTCTTTGCTTGACGAACTGGAAACCCAAGTACGAAATATGGTAGGGCTTAAGAAAAGTCAGGATGTCCAGCCCGTTGTTTCCAGATCTATGGTTATGAGAAGTGAAAGTCTTGATGATGATTATAATGGTGCAATAGAAGATGAAGAAATTGACCTTAGTAAAGTAGCTGCAGAGATGGATGCTGAGGTGGAGAATCTAAATGATTTGATTCTAGAAGTTTCAGGTCAGTTGAAGATTCTGGACGCAAAGCCAGATAAGATGCCTGCTTCCGGAAGAATAACTTCAAAGTTCGGATTTCGCAAATCGCCCACCACAGGTAGGAAGCAATTTCATTCAGGTATTGATATCGCTAATTCATCGGGAACCAATATTTATGCTGCCGGGACAGGTATTGTTACATTTTCTGGTTGGAATTCTGGTTATGGTAAGATCGTTATCATTTCCCATGGAAATGGATACAGAAGTGTTTATGCCCATAACAAAGAGAATCTTGTTACGATAGGTCAAAAAGTTAAAAAGGGAGATTTAATTGCAAAGATGGGTAGTACCGGTAGAAGTACCGGACCCCACGTTCATTTTGAGATCCACTATAATGGCCAGCAGATTGACCCACTAAAAGTTTTAAATGATTAATAGTATACTGGAGGGATACCCATGTTTAAGAAAAACGAAACCATTATCAGTGAAAAAATCGATACGTTAATTGGGAAAAACTCATCTTTTGAGGGAATTCTTCATGCTGATGGTACTGTACGCATCGATGGTCAATTCAAAGGTGAGATTCACATTAAGGGTGATTTGATTGTAGGTGAAGAGGGAAAGATAACTGGTAATGTACATGCAAATAACACAGTGGTATCCGGAACGGTCATTGGTAATATCAATGTATCCAATCAGTTAAGGATTAATTCTAACGGTAAAGTTCTTGGAGATGTTGATGTTTTCAGTTTAATCGTTCAAGAAAAGGCTATTTTTGACGGTAAATGCAAAATGCAGAACGCAGACGCGACAGATAATATTTTGAATATAAAAGAAAAGCACCAAAAAACAGCAAAGGCGTGATATCACGCCTTTTTATGCGTTTTTTATTCTTTTTCCACGTACTTTCATCTCTCAGAACCTACAATAAAGGGATAAATCCTTTCTGTGTTGCTCCTTTTCTATCTTCTTTATTTAAAAACACGTCTATGGTATCAGCCAACTTCTTTACGCCTTTCTCAATATCCTTTGGATATACTCCGGCTATACTGATTCGAAAGCAATTACTCACAGTTTGAGATGAAAAAAAGATGGAGCCAGGCACAAAAACAATGCTATTTTTTACAGCTTCGGTGTATAACGCATTTGATGAATAGCCTTTGGGCAAACAAAGCCAAAAATTCAATCCACCCTTTGGCTTATGATAGTGAATCCCTTTTCCAACAATATATTTTTCAATGCACCCGTGCATTAGATCAAATCTTTCCTTGTAGATATTTTCCATAAAAAGAATGTGTTTTTTCCAAATTCCTTTTCGAAGATATAAATCAAAGGCTCTTTGATTCAAACCGGAGGTTGATATGTCAGATGCATGTTTGGCTGCTAGAATTTTATGCTTTAATTTTTGAGGTATTACCAAAAATCCTAATCGAAGTCCTGGCATGAAGATTTTAGAAAAGCTCTTGATGTAAATCACAGCATCCTGTCGATCGTGACTTTTCAATGTTGAATTATCATCACTGTAGAAATTCAGGTCACTTAAGTAATCATCTTCAACAATAAGAATATTGTATTTATATGCCAATTCTAAAACTCTCTGTTTTTTTTCAAGACTATAGCTGCAGCCTGTGGGATTTTGAAAATTTGGCATTAAATAGATCATTTTGGGATGATATTCTTTCATACATGTTTCAAGTGCCTCAATATCAATGCCATCTTCCTGGATAGGTATGTCAATGATTTTTGCTCCCCGTGATTTCAGCGTTGCAATAGCGCCAGTATACGTTGGGCTCTCTACAATTACTGAATCGCCAAATCCTACAAGGGCTTTAGAAATCACATCGATTCCTTGCTGCGCACCTGAAATAATCTGAACATCTTCCGGGTCTGCCATAATATCGTATTTTTCTAAGTAATCTACCAAAGACTCTCTAAGGGGATAATAGCCTTGACTCTCCTGATATCCGAAGGCATTCCCTCCATCTCTATCAAGGACTTCATTCAGCAAGATTTTAAAGTCTTCAACAGGAAACATATCTGGCGTTGGCGTTGCACTGGCAAAGCTCAGCATGTTCTCTTTGATCTGCATTTGACCACGGTCCATTAGTTTTATATCATCATCAGAAAAGTCACTATCAACCATCATCTTTTGTTCCAAATATATAGGCGCTATATAGGTTCCACTGCCGATCTTCTTGTAAACGAACCCCTCTTTTTCCAACAGATCATATGCATTAACAATGGTAACATTGTTAACATTCAACAAATCTGCCATTTGTCTTATAGGTGGTAATTTCTCATTTTCTGCCAAACTTCCTTCGCAGATTAAATCCCGTATTTTTTCATACAACTGAACATATAAGTGTTTTGCTGATTCTTTGTCAAGCTGTATTTCTTCGAAGCATTTCATCTTGTCCACCTGCTTTTCTTGAACATAATTGCCACTTCATTTATTATATACGATAGGAAAAATGAAATAAAGTGCGGATTTCCGCACTTTATGATTATAGACGAAGTCTATTATATAGCAGACTGTGAAAAAAGTTCAAGTTCAAGGCGCGCTGAAATTGAGCAGCGGAGCTTGCTTTATCCGCAAGTGAGCAGCGGAAATTTTAGCAGCAACGCAGAAATTGGGCTTTTTTCATCTGTCTGAAAGTGTGGATTTCCGCACTTTATTAGTGTCTATCGTATTTATCAATCATTTCTTGCAGCTTTCTAGCCTGCATACCTGATTCTTCTGCAAACTGTTTAAAAACCCTTGCAACTTCTTGGTCTTGCACTTCTTTTGAAAACATCTCATAATCCCTAACATTTTCTTGGGCATCCAACAGTTTTTTCATGATTGTATCTCTTGTATTCATTTCCATGTACTTACACCTCCCAATCTCAATTTGACTTACTGACATTATTTATTATGTACCGTAGAATCATGAATTATAGGAGTACTCATGATTTTTCTCGAAGATTATTCCTTGATGTCTTTTAAATCAACTAGCATAACACATTAAATCAAAAAAAGAGCAGCAGAACCCAAAAGGTCCACTACTCTTTATTGATCATATAGAAGACTTTTATATTTATGTTTATGGTTGTATGACAATATTATTCACGACAGGTCGTTCTTTTCCATCAGAGGGTTTATTGAGAATTTTGCCGTTAAAATACATAGCACTAGACCCTCCTCCATCCAAATTATATGCTTCTTTAACACCCAATTCTAGAAGCTTGTCCTGTAAGTGCTCTAACGTAACACCAATGCTCCAGTCGTTTTGTCTTCCATCAATTACAATCATGATCAAATCATCATTGGCATATTTTCCAATGATCGTTCTGGGCTGGTTTGTTTTTTTCCATTTTTCAGGGATATCTATTTTCTTTCCATCCTTAAGCAGCACAGGAATAAAGCTGACTCCCTGGTAGGGTTGAAGGTTCAAGATATCATTTTCTGTTTTTGGAACCGTACCAATAACCTGTCCTTTTCGATTAATACCTGCAAAGAACAAATCTCCCGGATAACCATTGAATGCTTCTACTAACTTACCGTCTATAACCGTGTTCCCAATCAACTGTGCATACACTTTGCCGTTTTTCTTTTCCTTATAGAACCCCCCGCCATTGATTGCAAGGATACCATTGTATCTTTTTGCAGCTTGGGAGGTTGTTTCAAGCTCTCCTAAGGCGTCTTTTCCCAGCGCAACCCTAAAAGATTTAGGATCAAACAGCTTTACCTTTGCAATGTACCCTCTATATCCCAATTCAGCCAACTCAAATATCTTAATTTCATTGCGGTCCGATATATGTGTTTGTACAGCAGGTCCCAGCATCCGCAAAATCTTTTGCTCATAAATATCATTGGACAGCGCCCTCTGTGTAGAACTCGTCTGGGATAATTCTGTCAGGGTTTCATCTTGTCTGCTGAAAGTTTCCTGTTGTGCCTGTGCCACCAAGCCAAGTTCGAAAATTTTTTCTCGAAGCTGGCCCGTTTCATGCGCCAATCCTTCGACTTTCTCCCTTACGGTTTCAGTAGGAAACTGAAGGTTTTGGCTGTGGTCAGCAAAGTCCATACTTACGAGAAACAACGCCAGGAAAGGTGCAGCAAGAAAAAACAAAAACAGATTAATTTTTGACATTGGGCGCCTCCTTTAGAATCTGCAGGCTCTTTTCCAGTGATTCAAGCTGAGCATCCAATGTCTCTAACTTTTCATCAATACGCTGCTGTACCGTAGCAGAATCAGAGATCGCCGTATCTGTATTATCAATACTATCTTTAAGGGTCCTTATTTCTTGACTCAGTAATTCGATTTGTTCACTTAGCTCTTGAATATTTAAGGCGTTCTCCTGCTGTACATTCTTTATGGAAGTATCAACATACGCCTTAGCGTAAGTATATCCATAATACACAGCGGCCCCCCATACCCCAGCGCTTACGATAAAGATAAGAACTTTTAGCCATATATTGTTTTTATGTTTATTTTTACGGCTTTGCTTACTTTGCTCCTGGTTTTGTTCAAGCATCATATCTTGTTCCATATTCTCACCCTTTCTCACCTTCTACCCTAAAATATATGCTAACGTAAAATACTAGATATATCAAGTGCTGAATGGCTAGGAAAAAAAGGAAACAAAAAAGGAGCCTAAGCTCCTCTTTGAAATATACTATCTTACGATACCAACCAGAACAAGTAATGCGCCGAATAAAACACCACCAAAGCCCAGCACCAATAGGCCTCTGAACAATTTATCATTATCTTCACTTTCATGGGCAGAAGCCATGGCCAATGCACCTAGTGTAGAAAGTGGTGAGTTTGTAACGAAATGGGCACCTAGGATGATCGCTGAAATCAATGTTTCACCCTTCACAGCACCACCCATTGTCTCTACCAACCCTGGAACTGTTGGGATCAATGTAGGCATAACAACACCGGATGCTGATGAAACAGACGACATCAATCCACCAACGATGGTCATAATCGGCGCTGCTGTAGTAGTGTTCATGAATGCAGATAATGTATCTGTCAGGTATTTGATACCGCCTGCTTTATCCACAACATTTACAAGTACACCTACACCAGTAACAAGCAATAATGTTCCCCAAGGCATAGCAGCAATTGTTTTCTTTTCGTCTGCTGCATTCAGTAATAACAGAACTGCACCACCAAGGAAAGCAATCATACCAATGTGAAGCTTCAATACGATAATCGCTGCAACCACTAGAGCAATAACAACTAAAGTCTGAATTTGAACACTGTTAAATGCTTCTACTTTGGCTTCTGCAACATCCGTATCTTTCTTCAGCTTAAGACCACCTAATACCACAAAGCAAACGGCTGCGATAACCACTTGGGCGATGACCATATTGATAAATACATGCATTGAGGTATTGAAACCGATTTTTTCTGACAATTGTGTTCCGATAATACCTGTTGGGGCGATAGGTGAGAGACCACCGGCATTTGAACCTGCTATAACCATGGCAGCCATTAATAATGAACTGATTTTTTCTTCGTGGGCAACAGCCATGGCAATCGGTAATACCAAGGCGCAGACGGCAATATTACCAGGTCCAATAGCAGCTAATACGGTTGAAAAAACAAAGAATAAAATAGGTATTAATTTTCTATTTCCCTTTGCTAGATGCGCTGATTTTCTTGCCAGTAATTCTAGCGTACCATTTACTTTTGCAATACTGAATAAGAATGTCATTCCTACTAAAATGAAAAATAATGACGTGTTAAATCCAGCAACCAAAGCTTTACCTTTTGCTGCTGCCGCAGACATTGCTACCAATTTAGGAACTGCAGGATCCTTTGAAATATCCGTCATAACAAAAAAGCCAAGTATGAATGAAAACGCAATACTGACAAGGCCTGTATTAACACCTCTTTTGAAACCTATGAATATAGCCAGTACAAGTACTAATAGTGATATAAGTCCCATGTTCATATCCTTTATCCTCCTTTAATTTTACATTTTTAAGCATATACTGCTATTAACACATCAAAAAACGTTTTCTTAGGCACCCCCATTCGCCAGTGTGTTAAATTTTCAACATACTATATTAGCAATAAGCGTGCCAAAAATTGCATTTCGTAGAATGGGTAATTTTCAGGTCTCATTCTTTCAGATAGAACAACAAAAAGAAAAGTGGTAACTATCTTACCACTTTTCCTGTATCATTTGTTACCACTGGTTACTTTGTTATACTGTACTTTTCAATTTTTCTTCGTAAAGTCAGCCTGGATATCCCCAGTTCTTGGGCTGTCCTGGAAATGTTCCAGTTATTTTGTTTTAATCCCTTGCTGATGGTTTCCATTTCAACAGTCTCAAGGCTTGCATTCAGCATATCTACTTGTTCCATGATCGTTCGATCGCTTACTATATTCGGTGGCAGATCTTCAATATCGATCCAGTCATTTTCTTGAAATATCATAATACGTTCAATAACATTTTTTAATTCTCTGACATTGCCTCGCCATTCATATAATCTGCAAATCTCCATGGCTGCCTTTGTCATACCTTTAATATTCTTCTTCAATTCGCTATTATAATAGCGTATAAATGAATGCATTAAAACTTCAATATCTTCAGACCTTTCTCTCAAAGGTGTGGTAAAAATGGGTACTACATTTAGTCGATAGTATAAATCCTCCCGAAAATTCCCTTGGTTTATTTCTATTTCCAGCTCTTTATTGGTAGCTGCGATAATATTCGCATCAAATTCTATTTCCTTTGTACCGCCAAGCCTTCTAAACCGTTTTTCTTGGAGAACCCTCAAAAGCTTGGCTTGGAGCAGTAGATCCATATCCCCTACTTCATCAAGAAATAGCGTTCCTCCATGGGCTTCTTCGATCAAACCTCGTTTCATATTTTTGGCATCAGAGAAAGCCCCTTTCTCATACCCAAACAGTTCACTTTCCTGAAGATTTTTAGGAATCGCTGCACAGTTCAATGCAATGAAGGGCTTGTTTCTTCTCACACCATTAAAGTGGATGGCTTTTGCAATCACTTCCTTACCCGTACCGCTTTCTCCTTGGATCAATATATACGTGTTATAAGGCAAATTTGCTACTTTCTTTACGATGCCGTTAATCTTTTTAATATCTTTGCTAACGCCAATGATTTCTGTATATTTTTCATCCTTGTCATTTCCTAATTCTTCTTTTTTCATGATATATTTTACATAGTTTTCCGTTGTTTCCCTTATTTCTTCAATATTGAAAGGTTTTGTAAAATAATCATTGGCACCTAATTTCATGGCTTCAACAGCAAGTCTCACTTCGCTAATATAGGTGATCATGATAACAATACATTCTCGATCGTGCTTTCGAATGCTGCGTAACACTTCAATACCATCGATGCCGGGTAGTTTAATATCGATAATGCAGATATCCGGTCTTTCTTTATAAAAAAGTTCTAGGCCCTCTTCCCCCGATGCAGCAGCAACAATCTCTGCACCAGAATTTTTTAACGCTACTTGAAGAGACAGCCTGATACTCTTTTCATCATCAATAATCATCAGCTTCATTCTTTATTTCCTCCTTAAAGCAAAGGATGAATTCTGTAAATTTGCCCAGTTCGCTTCTTACCGAAACCGTACCATGATTATCACTGACAATCTTATGCACGATCGATAAGCCCAAACCCGTTCCATCCTGTTTTGTCGTAAAGAATGGATCAAAAATACGATCGATCCTTTCTTTTGAAATGCCGATTCCATTGTCTCGTATAGAGATACAAATTTTTCCTGTTTTGTTTTCTTCTACTTTTTTTACTTCAATTTCTAATTCTCCATTGTAATCCAATGCTTGTATACTGTTTTTTAATATATTAATGAAGGCTTGCCTTATAGAGGCGGCATCCACTCTCACCAAAGGAAATTTGTCAGCGTATATCTTTTTCACCCGAATATTTTTATAGCCAATCTCCGAATTAAGAATATTTAGAGCGCTGTTTATAACCGTTATTATATTAACAACATCAGCTTCAATTTTATGACCTCTTGTAAAATCTAAAAAGTTGATGACAAGCTTATTTAGCATGTTGACTTCATCCCGTAAAGCATCCAGCAATTCTTCACGGAGCTCTACATCTTCTATATGATCTTTAATCACTTCCAATAAATTAGACATACCCGCCAGAGGGTTTCCGATTTCGTGAATAATGGAAGAAGACAATTGCCCAATTGTCTTTAGTCGGTCCTCTAAACGGAGTTGTTCCTCTAAAGTCTTTATTTTTGTCAAATCCCGCAGCATACACACCGTACTGATAACCTGTCCATCATCGTTATAAACCGGCGAAAGGGAAATGCTCAGGGGTATGACTGTATGATCACTCTTCTTAAGGTTGCATTCTTTTTCTGTGATAAATTGTCCTTCACCGTCGATATAATCGTTGAATATATCCTTTGGTAATTCCGTCTTATCCGTCAAGTCGTGTACGTCTTTATTGATAAAATACTGACTTCGGTATCCTGTGATTTCCTCTGCCGCCGTATTGAAAATCGATATTTTATTCTCACAGTCAATAACGATGATACCACTGGCGGCACTTTTTAGAATGCTATTTAAATATTTTTTAATATCGTATTCTCTCTTATGAAGGCTTCTTAAATCCTCCATCTTTTTTCGAAGTTCTTTGCTCATATTATTAAAAGCCTGCTCCAGTTCCCCGATTTCATCCTGGGCAGAAATCTCTACTTCTTCATCACTGCTCTCAATATCATGACTTATTCCCCTAACAAAACGAAGAAGCTTTTCAATAGGCTGGGTAATCGTATAGGCAAAATAGATACTTAGTATTAACACGGCGATCATGACAAAAGTTATAGCAGAAATGAACTTTGATTGGCTCTGCCCAATCTGGCCTATAATATATTGCTCATTTTGTTCTACCACAACCATGCCTCGATAGTTGGGTATTTTACAGAATGAGACATAGATATTCTCAAAGTTTTCCTTATACGCCCCTTGTCCATAATCGTATTCTTCCATGATTTTTTTTAAATCAACTTTATTTCCCTCGACAAATATCTCTTTTTCTAAAACACTGCCTTCTTTGATTTTTTGATCATCAGGACTGACTAAAACTGTACCGTCCACATCAAGGACATATATTCTCCCATCAAAAGATGCCTGGGTTTTGTTAACGATTTTTTTTAAACTGTATAGCGGTACTCCCCCCCCGATAATTCCTTGAAACTCCCCGGTTTCTTCATCGATTATAGGTGCAACAATGATGATATGGGGTTGGTTAAGGATACTGCTGATAAACACCTTACTAATGTAAGGCTGTCTGCTCTCCCTGATAATCTGATAATATTCTCGTTCTCGATAATTCCGTGTATAAATAACATCATTATGAGGATTGCTGTAAATAATCCGTCCATCCACTGTCATAAAGAACATCAAATCCATCCACTTATAACTACTGTATACCCTATCAATTCGTAGTTTTATATTTTCGAAACTGTTATTCACAGCATATTTGGCCACAAATTCCACAGTATCTTGCGCTGCGGTTAAATGTTGTCCAACCTGATCTGATATCATATCTGTGATCACAGCATTTTTATTTATAATTTGCTCTTTGATATCCTCTGTGAATATTTTATAGGACATATAGCTTGAACCCAATATGGTAAATATCACAAGAAAAATTATCAAAACAGGTATCTTTATTTTTAAGCTTTTTACCTTTATCATAGAATCCCCTCAACACATCATATTTGTCCATGTCTGATTTTTTGATGCTTTTTATTCCTCTCTATCGTCTGGGATGAACTTTGTACACGTCTTTAAGCTGTATACCTAGAGATTCATGATGCTTTTAAATGTATTTACATTATTCCTGCTGACAGGAATCTTATCTTCGGAAAATCCATTCATTGTCACTTGATACGTACCATGAAACCAATGGTCTATTTCAGAAATCTCATGGAGGTTAATCAGGTAACTTCTATGACACCTGAAGAAATTATACCCTTGAAGTTTTTCTTCTAACTCGCTCAGGGTAAGATTTGATGTGTATTGTCCTTTTTGTGTCTTTATGACCGTATTTCTTCCTTCTGATACAATAAATACAATTTCACGGGGATCAAGGGGAATATTCTTGCCGTTATAATATACACAGATCTTCTGAAAGCCTATGGGCTTCGTCATGTTTTCGATAAGTCTCAGTAGGTTGATATCTGTTTCATGACGGTAATTATCCCTAAGATGCAGGAGTCTGGAGACCGTGTTTTTTAATCTATCTATTGCAACCGGCTTTAATACATAATCAACTGCATTAATCTCAAAAGCTTTAATGGCAAACTCATCATAAGCAGAAACAAAGACAATGAGTGGAGGTCGTTCCATTTGCAGCAGTTTTTTAGCAACCTCAAAACCATTCATTCCTCTCATTTGGATATCAAGAAAGACCACATCAATCCTCATACTTTCTATGATTTCAAAAGCTTTACTACCGCTTTCAGCTTCACCAACAACCTCAACACCTTCCAGTTTGTCCAATAAATAGCGTAATTCCTCCCTTGCAGGGGCTTCATCATCTATAATTAAGCATCTCATCATTTCCCCACCTTTCGTTAACTCGATGTGCTAGTTAGTGTAGATTTGCTTTGTGGAGAGGCTTATAGCGTTTGCTAGCGCAGCGGAAGATTCGTTGCATCAGCTGTTTGAGCACAGCGAGTTTTGATGCAACCTGCAGCAAGCTTACAAACTCTAAGCCTCGTAACACTAGCAAATCGGAGTCAACTAGCACAACACGTTTCGTTATTGCCGCGGTATGATCATTTTGACCGTTGTCCCTTTTCCTACTTCACTACGAATCTGTAATCCATTTTTTTCGCCGTATTTTACCATCAATCTTTTATTTACATTCATCAATCCAATACCGTCATGATGTTTTTCACTAGGCTTCTCTATCATGAGATCTTTAAGTTTTTCAGGATCAATACCAATCCCATCGTCGATAACACTGATTTCATAATCGTCAGTGTTTTCAACGCAGCGTATGGTCACCGTACCTCCTTCTTCTTTAGGAAAAATACCATGTTTCACTGCATTTTCAACAATTGGCTGCAGTATCAGAGGCGGAATATCACATCGGATATCTTGTGGAATATCATATACAATGTTTAATTTTTCTCCAAATCGAGCCAATTCAATAGCCAAATAGGATTCGATATTTTTTATTTCTTTCATGAAAGGAATATCTTCATTGGAAAACTGGAGACTCTGACGAAAATAGTCTGAGAGGTGAATAATCAAATCTCTGGCTTTTTCCGGTTTCGTCCTTATGAAAGAGCTAATGGTATTTAAAGCATTGAAAAGGAAATGGGGATTGATTTGGGCCTGCAATGCTTTAAATTCTGCCTTTGTCAGCAATTCCTGCTGATATTCCAGTTTTCCCAACTCCAGTTGTGTAGAAAACAGTTGTGCCAATCCTAAAGCTAATTGAATATCCGTATTGGTTATACCCATTCTTTCTTCTTTATAAAGTTTTAGCGTTCCAATAATCTTATCTCTTTCATGGAGGGGTACAATCACGGCAGACTTTAGAGGACATTCCTCATGGGTACATCCAATCTCATCTGATACCATAGCTACGCGATATTCTCCCGTGGCAATCGTCTCTTTCGTTAGCGACGTCAGGAGGCTACTGCCCGTCAAATGATGGTCGCTGCCTTTGCCAACATGTGCCAAAATCTTTTCACAATCTGTAATGGCAACGGCTGCAAGATTTGTCATTTGATAAATAATCGCTGCCGCATTCTCAACGGATTCTACATTAAGGCCCCTTCTAAGATAAGGCAATGTCTGATTTGCAATATTTAGGACCAGTTTAGCCTGATGGGCTTCAATTCTTTCTTGTTCATTAAAAATACTTTGTGTGATAGCGATAAAGATACTAATACCAATGGCATTGGTAAAAACCATGGGAAACCAAATGATTTCCACAAGACGCAGTGCTGCTGGGAAGGGCTTGGCTACTGCAAGAATGATAACCATCTGGATAATCTCGGCAATAGCACCTGTTATCAATGCAGGGAACCAAACCATCCTATTATTCTTTACATATCTTCCGCAGAATCCACCGATAACGCCTTCTACAATGGTAGACAATGCGCAAGCAAATGCTGTAAATCCGCCAATATCAATGCCCCACCTATGCCCACCGGCAATTAACCCGCTGAGCAGTCCAACCATTGGTCCACCCAGCCAGCCACCTACGAAAACTCCAATAACTCTAGAGTTAGCAATGGCCCCGTTAACCGGTATTCCAGAGTATGTTCCTATAATCCCAAAAATACCAAAAAGAATACCCATGGTAATTTTTTCCCATATGGAAATATCTTTTTTTAGAACAAGCCGTTTATAAACCGGAATCCTTGAAAGAAAAAAAGCAAGAATAATAATAATGGCTGAACGATTTAAAAGACTGGAAAAAATATCAATCATAGCGTACCTTCCTTTATGAAAATATATACACTTATTACTAAATATTATATAGATTTATCACAGAAAACGGAAGACATTATTCTTTTTTAGAAAAACAATAAGGCGGATCAATATCCGCCTCAAACGATTTAATGTATATGCTTTTTTAATTCCAAAATAATTTTCTGATCATCAATGCCATATGTTTGGGCAGCGTATCCAACGCTTTTATATAGCATGCCGCCTCAGCCAAAGCATCTAATTCCAAAGGACTTGAAAACATCCTCCGTGTTTGGATTTTCAGCTAATATATCTTTGATAATCGTATCTTTCGTAATCATAAAAACACCTCCTGATTTTAGGATTCGTTCTTATGGTATAAAGATACTACGAAAATGTTATCACCATTTACTTATTATACCTTTTCATCATTTCAGCAGCAATTTCACCTAATTCTATGTTTTTTTCCGCCATGAGAACAAGAGTGTGATACAATAAGTCCGTTATTTCATAGACCATTTCTTCCGTGCTGTTATTTTTTGCACCTATGATGACTTCACTGGCCTCTTCTCCAATTTTTTTCAGTATTTTGTCTGTTCCTTTTTCAAAAAGATAATTCGTGTAGGAACCCGCTACCGGATGATTCTTTCGGTCAATAATGCGTTGATATACTTTTTGAACAATCGCTGGGTCTATTTTTTCATTTTCTTTATCCTTATATATCTCGTTGAAAAAACATGACACTTCCCCAGTATGACAAGCATTGCCTAAAGGTTGAACTTCAACGAGGAGCGTGTCTGCATCGCAGTCATAGCTGATTTTTTTTACGATTTGATAATTCCCTGAGGTCTCTCCTTTATTCCACAAGCTTTTTCTGCTCCTACTATAAAACCAGGTTCTTTTTGTCTCCAACGTCTTATCAAATGCCTCCTGATTCATATAGGCCAGCATCAATACTTTGCCGGTATAGACATCTTGCACAATGGCTGGAATTAATCCTTTTTCATCAAATTTCAAAACGATATCCCTCATTTATACTCGCCTCACTTCTATCCCACGCTTATCCAGAAATACTTTCAAATCATGTATGTTCACTTCCCCATAGTGAAAAACCGAAGCAGCCAGCGCCGCATCCGCCTTACCTTCTTTCAACACATTTGCAAAGTCTTCCATCTTTCCGGCACCACCTGAAGCTACAACGGGAATCTTTACATTTTCAGCGATCAATCGCGTAATTTCCAGATTGTATCCGTCCTTAATACCATCTGTGTCAATGCAGTTAACAACAATTTCTCCTGCACCCAAACGCTCACCTTCCAAGGCCCATTCTAGCGCATCTTTATTGGTATCTAACCGCCCGCCATTTATATATACATGCCATCTCCCATCGGCAGCTTTCTTCGCATCAATAGACAAAACGACACACTGTCGTCCAAACTTCAAAGCAGCTTCTGTAATTAGGCTAGGTCTTTTTATAGCAGCAGAATTAACAGAAACTTTATCTGCACCCGCCCTTAATACCGTTGTAAAATCATCAATTGTCCTGATGCCGCCGCCCACTGTGAAAGGAATATACACCTCTTCTGCGGTTTTCTCTACCACTTGGACAAATATATCTCTATTTTCATTGGAAGCAGTTATATCATAAAAAACCAGTTCGTCAGCGCCTTGATCGTTATAATATTTGGCCAGTTTCACAGGGTCGTCTACATCCATTAAATTTTGAAACTTTTTGCCCTTTACAACCCGGCCTTTGTTCACATCAAGGCAAGGAATGATCCTTTTAGTCAACATTTTTTATCTCCCCTTTGATCTCTTCAAGCTTGATACTACCCGTATATAGAGCCTTTCCAATGATCACCCCATATAAATCATAGCTTGAAAGTCTCTTGACATCATCTAAACTGGTGACACCCCCGGATGCAATAACATTCATACCGGTATTCTCTTGGATTCGTTTTATTTCTTCAAAATTGGGGCCTGACAGCATTCCATCCTTTGCAATATCTGTGTATACCACGGTTTCTATTCCTTTTTGTTCAAGTCCGTATATGAAATCCGTTGCTTTCACATCACTTATCTTCGTCCATCCATCCACAGCTACCCATCCGTCTTTGGCATCAACAGACACAGCAACCCGGCTGCCAAACTGCGCTGCCGCTTGTTTCAGAAATATGGCATCATGAACTGCCGACGTCCCAAGAATAACCCGCTGCACGCCAATACGCAAGAGTTTCTCAATATCCTCCATTTTTCGGATACCTCCCCCAAGCTGTACGGGGATATTCACCGCATCAACAATAGATCGGATAACCTGCAAATTTTTTGTAACCCCATGAAGGGCCCCATCAAGGTCAACAATATGCAAAGCTTCAGCGCCTTTGTCCATCCATCTTTTCCCAACTTCTACAGGATTTTCTCCATAAATAATTTCTTTATTGAAATCTCCCTGCTGTAGTCTTACACATTTACCATTTCGAATATCGATTGCAGGAAAAACAATCATCTTATCAACTCCCCAAAATTTTTCAACAGCTTAAGTCCCGTATGACCGCTTTTTTCCGGATGGAATTGCATACCCACTACATTATCTTTTCTCACCACGGCTGGCACCTTTACTCCATAATCTGTCCAGAATACGACATCTTCGTTGTTCTGAGGCTCTAAGTAATAGGAATGTACAAAGTATGCATATTCACCATCTTCAACGCCATTGCCAATGGTATCTTTCGTTCCCGAATATACATTGTTCCAGCCCATGTGAGGCACTTTCAGACCATCTTGAAAGCGAACAATATCCCCTTCTAAAATACCCAATCCCTTCCATTCACCGTCCTCAAAGCTCTTTTCAAATAGCAGCTGCATGCCGAGGCAGATACCTAATATAGGCTTTCCATTTCGGGCACTTTCCTGTATACAGCTTACCAATCCTCTATTTGAAAGATTGTCTATTGCATCCTTAAAAGCTCCGACACCTGGAAGTATGATTCCCTTACTTTTCAATATTTCCTCTTTATCTGACGTGATTTTCCCGGGATAGCCTAATTTTTCTAAAGCTTTATAAACACTTTTTAAATTCCCTACACCATAATCGATAATCGCAATCATGAACGTCTCTCCTTTATTATTTACTACAATATGCCTTTCGTAGATAAAACACCATCAATCCTGTCTTGTACTGTCGCTGCATGACATAATGCCCTTCCGAATCCTTTAAAGATCGACTCGATAATATGATGGTTGTTCTTTCCATACTGTAAAGTAATATGCAGGGTAATCTGCCCGTGATTAACAAATGCTCTAAAAAATTCTTCTACTAATTCTGTTTCAAAGCTTCCCACAAAAGGACTATTGTATTCAACTTGAAAGTGTAGATAAGGTCTACCGCTGATATCAATGGATACCATGGACAAAGCCTCATCCATCGGCGTAAAAACTGTGGCATATCTAGTGATACCTGCTTTATCACCCAAAGCCTCTTTGACTGCCGTCCCTAACACGATTCCAATATCCTCTACGGTATGATGGTTATCTACATCTAGATCTCCCTCGCATCGCAAGTCCATATCCATCAATCCATGCTTACAGGCTAGATCAAGCATGTGGTTCATAAAACCCACTTTTGCGTCAATAATTGCTCTACCTTTTCCATCTATGTTTAGATGCATTTGTATGTCCGTTTCCTTGGTTTTTCTATTAATCCTTGACTCTCTCATAACCGCTACACCACTTTCTCAAGTAAACTGACGAATCTTTCATTTTCCTCGCTGCTTCCCACCGTAATACGGATACAATCCTTCAACAAACCTTCACTTTCAAATCCTCTTAGAGCAATTCCTTCCGTAAAAGCAGCTTTCATGATACAATCCGCCTTCGGACTCTTTATCAAAATAAAATTGCTGCCTGATGGAAAGATGGTTATATTTTGAATACCGTTTAACCGCTCTAACAGTTTTGTTTTTTCATGTTTTATTTTTATAACAGATTTTGCAACAAGCTCTTGATTTTGAAGCATGATTTCTCCAAGAATTTGAGAGAAAACATTTAAATTATAGGGTGGCTTTACGCAATAAAGAATATCCATAAGGCTCTCATGGGCAGCTGCATATCCAATTCTAGCACCTGCTAAAGCAAAGGCCTTCGATAGGGTTCTAAGCACAATTAATCGATTTGATTTCAGAACTTCTTCAATGACGGTTTCCTCTAAAAACTCATAGTAAGCTTCATCTACCACCACAACCGATTCTGTTGACTGCAAAATCTTTAAGATATCTTTTTTAGGGATAACATTTCCTGTAGGATTATTGGGATTGCATAAAAAAATCAGTTTTGCCTTTCTGGCATTTGCTTGTTGGATAATCTCATCAGTTTTTACAGCAAAATCCGCATCACTCTGTATTTCTACCACCTGCCCGCCGGCAATGGTGGTGAATACTTTATACATCCCGAAGGTAGGAGTATGGATAATCACACAATCATCCTTATCTACAAATGTTTCGATGATAATCTTGATTAACTCGTCGGAACCATTTCCACACATAATATTTTTTTTCTCAAGGCCGATAAGACCGCCAATTTCTCTTCTCAAATCATCGCTGTCTGTATCAGGATATCTATTAATGTCAATCTTTAAAATGTTTTGTATATATTGATCCTGAAGCTGTTTAAAGAGATTGTACGGGTTTTCGTTGGCATCCAGTTTCGCAACCATCGGTTCCTTACATACCTGATATGCTTTCAACGACAGAATTTTTTCTTTTACTAAATCCTTCATTCCTCAAACCTCACTTTAATGGAATTTGCATGGGCAGATAATCCTTCTTTTTGGGCAAAGTAGATAATCTTGTCTTTCGCTTTCTCCAGTGCTCCCCTACCATAATAAATAATGCTGGACTTTTTTATAAAATCATCGACACCCAGGGGAGAAGAAAATTTTGCTGTCCCACTGGTAGGTAAGGTATGATTGGGGCCGGCAAAATAATCTCCCAATGGTTCCGGCGCATATTGACCTAAAAAGATGGCTCCAGCGTTTTTGATCTTGGGCAAATATTCAAAGGGCTGATTCACCATTAACTCCAAATGTTCCGGTGCCAGTTCATTGGATAGTGCTATAGCAGCTTCCAAATCGCTGACAACAAAGATGGCACCATAGTTTGCGATGGATGCTTTCATGATGTCTTTTCTTTCAAGCCCCTCCATTTGCTGATACAATTCATTTTTTACTCGTTCAGCCAAGCCCTTTGATGTGGTTATCAAAACAGACGATGCCATTTCATCATGTTCAGCTTGAGATAATAGATCTGCTGCAATGTATTTTGCATTAGCGTTTTCGTCTGCAATGATACAAATCTCACTGGGCCCGGCAATCATATCAATGTCAACTGCACCAAAAACCCTTTTCTTGGCTCTGGCTACATAGATATTCCCTGGTCCTACGATCTTGTGAACAGGTTTAATAGATTCTGTCCCATAGGCCAAAGCCGCAATAGATTGAGCTCCTCCTACTTTAAATATTTCGTCCACACCGCTTATGGCAGCTGCCGCCAATATATATGGATCAATGGTTCCATCTTTTCTAGGAGGTGTCACCATGACAATTCTCTTAACACCAGCCACTTTTGCAGGTATGGCATTCATAAGGACGGTTGATGGATAAGACGCTTTCCCTCCCGGTACATAGATACCCACCTTTTCAATGGCCGTTATGGACTGTCCAAGGATAATCTCATCTTCTTTATATTGAAGCCAGGTGCTTTGGAGCTGCTTTTGGTGGTATTGCCAAATATTCTCCTTTGCTTCTTTAATAATTGAAAGAAACGCTTCTTCTACGAACTGCAGTGCTTCTTCTATTTCTGATCGTTGGACTTTAAGATTTGATAGAAACACCTGATCATACTTTTGGGTATAATCATAAAGGGCCTTATCTCCACGTTCTCGGATATCTATACAAATCTTTTCAATAACTGCATCGATCTCTGAAAAAGCGTCCTCAGTTCTATTACATATACTTTTTACAATGTTCTCATAATCACAGTCCTTTACAGATATGATCCTCATTTTCAGTTTCTCCCATCTCATCCAAAATTGCTTCAAATCCCCTCAATAACTTACTAATACGATTTGATTTTGTCTTAAAGCTCACCCGGTTAGCAATGACTCTTGCACTTACCTCACAAATATTCTCCAGTACCACAAGTCCATTTTCCTTTAGCGTTTTACCCGTTTCAACAATATCAACGATAACATCCGCCAGTCCTACCAATGGTGCCAATTCTACAGAGCCGTTTAACTTTATGATGTCGATAGATCTTCCTCTACTGGCAAAATATTTTTTAGCTACTTCCGGATACTTTGTTGCTACTCGAATTTTTCTATCGCTGGGTATGGGGTATTCACCCAGGGCAGCCACAGCGAACTTGCATTTACCAAATCCTAAATCCAGAACCTCATATACATTAGCGCCTGATTCCAGGAGCGTATCTTTCCCTACGATACCAATGTCTGCAGCACCTCTTTCTACGTAAACAGGTACATCGTTGGCTTTTACAAAAACAAGTCTGATTTTCTCATCAGGGTTTTCAAAAATCAACTTCCTGCTTTTCTTATGATAATCTAAAAAAACGAGACCCATTTGCTCAAAAAGCTGAAAAGTATGATCTGCCAATCTTCCCTTAGCCAGTGCAATATTTATATAATCCACGCGAGCATCCTCCTAGTGAATCGAAACAAGAATATTGTCATTATCCAAATTTTTCAAGAACTGAGCAATGGTGTCTTTATATATTTGATTGTTTCGAATATTAATGATTTTTAATTCCTCTCCAATGACTTGGATGATCTCTCGAATGTTTCGATAGTTTGCATTTTGTATATGTTTTTTCATATTTTCCTCGTTGGCATCAGACTCAACGATGAATCCTCTATCTCTCAGCTTTTCAGCTAAACTCATTCCCTTCTCTCTATTTCCTTCTGGATACAACACCAAATAATCCGTATAACAGCGGTACTCTTTGTTCAAATTCTTCATTCTCAACACCTCCATAATTTCATCAATATTTAATCCAAAACCTGTTGCCGGCATATAATAGCCATATTGTTTTGTCAGATTGTCATACCTTCCACCGCTAAGTATCGGTTTTCCAAAGTTATTAATATATCCTTTAAATATAACACCCGTATAATAGTCCATATGATGGATTAGACCTAAATCAATTGAAATGTACTGCTCATAACCATAATTTTTAAGTATAATGTATACATCTCGCAAATTATCGATTGCTTCTATCATGTCTTGATTGCAGGCCATCTTTCGGGCTTGATGGATGACTTCTTCAGGCTTCCCGTATAGATAAGGCATTTCAAAAATAATTTCTTTAAGTCTTGCAGGAATCTTACCATGCTTTAAATAGCTTTTTAATTCACCAAAGTTCTTGCATTCTATAAGACTTCTTATCTTGTTTTGTTCTTCCTTGCTAATTCCTAATTCATTGATCAAACCTTTAAAATATCTGGCTTGACCTAAGTCAATTTGAAAATCCTTAAATCCAAAATTCAGCAAACTCTTGATCCCCACTGCAACCGCTTCAGCATCTGCATCCGGTTTCTCATTCCCTAAATATTCAATCCCTGCCTGTGTGAATTCTTTTTTAAGACCGCTTTGTTCCTCATTGATTCGAAATATATTGGTTACATAGGAAAACTTTAGATAACCGGTACAATTTCTGTAATTAGCAGCCACCATTCGGGCTATAGGTGTAGTTACATCTGGTCTTAATACGAGAATTTTTCCGTTGCCATCAATAAATTTGAACATTTCATCTCTTTGAACAGATCCTTCTACACTGGTAAACAGATCATAGTATTCAAAGGTTGGCGTCTGGACCTGTCTATATCCATAGGTCTTCATTGTATTCTTTACGCTGGTAATGATATTTTCTTTCATTTCAAATTCACTGCAGTGGGTATCTGCTACGCCTTCAGGGATGTAACTTGTCAATTTCAACAATTACCTCCCTCCTTTCACTTTAATGATTTATCACTTTATCACGCTAAAGTTTATAGTATAATTTTAATCGCATCTTTAAGCAAAGTCAATCCTATTTTTCTATTTTTTAAAGATATTTCTTGACCTATCCCTTTTCACTAATTGCAAGAAAAAATATGAGGATGCATATATATGCATCCTCTCTCTTACATCGTAACACGGTCTATCGATATTCGTTTATCATGGTTGCAATGTGTACATTTGAATAGATGAACACACTGATAAGATGGTGCTCCATCCAGCCGTTGGGTAATATCCATGGGAAGATATGGACTGTAATCATCAAAAAAATCTTGGATTGTCCCTACGTTCTCCATTTGTTTTCCACATTCCGGACATTTAAATAAATAAGCTACCATTGCATTGCATAACGGACATACATATTCCATGTCTGCGCCTCCATTTCTTATGTCAATACTAATATTTTAGGCGGTTCTGCAGAAAACATTCATGAAATATGATAATTTCATCATCAAGGTAATTCATCCATTATAGATATACGCTTTCAAAATCTAATTTATAAGGGAATATATCGCTATTCCAGAAGTTTTGCTATTAGCGTTCGGTTCACGATACACGGTGCACGTTGTTCGATATAGAGGTCAATCTTAAAGGTCTTTTTTGGTATCGTGTATCGCGCAACACGTATCGAGGTATAAGATTAAAACTTCATTCGTTATAAGATTCCCTTTATTTGTTAAGTTTCAGCGGCGTAAATCTATAGCTTATACGTGTGGATGGTTTTCCTTTCTGGGTCTAATAAGGGAAACCATAGCTGTAATTCATCAATCATAGAATGCTCTTGAAATTTCATATCCTTTACCTCATCCCACGCCATCATACTCTCTTCCTCACTCCATTGCCTGCCGTGTATACCGGCTACACTGATATGAAAAATAATCTCATCTTCATGATATTCTCTAACCAAAAATTTCTTTTCCATCATTTGTCGATGAATCAATTCAAATACATTCTTTAGCTCCTTCGTTTTTACAATATGAATGGTTATACAATTGAAAGGCGCTGGTATGTAGCTAAACCCATTGGTAATGATTTCAAAAGGACCAACTTTTTTTAAAATCTGCTGTAAGCTTTCTTTTATTTTCTCAATGTCATCTTCTCTGTCATAATAAAAAGCGTCTATTGTTAAATGAATTTCTGGTACTTCTACTTCGCCTAGATTATATTTTTCCCATAAATATTTTTGTATTTTCTGACCGCAGTACAATAATCTTCCCTTCGGAATCGCCACAAGATACAGCAGATTATTTTTTACATCCATAAAAATCCTCCATTAAAGCAGTTTTATTCTTATCATGCACTGATATTTGTCTTTTACATGCATCTATATACCCACAATTTAACATATTCTTAACACTTTACTAACGCCTAAATAATCAAAAGCTATCAAATCCCATCTACAATTAGAAAGGAAGTAGTAAACTTAAGGAGGAAAAACGATGAGTGATGAGATTAAGCCGAAATTTGTTAAAATAACACGTAGAAAAATAAATAAACTAAGTAGCAAGACTTTCTTTTCCGCTATCTTTGATAGGCTCCGTTCTCTCAAATTCACAGTAATACTGCCGAAAAGTCAGAAATCCATAAAAAACTCATTGGCTAGAATTTCTTTTATTTCTATAGTCGAAAAATTCCGTATTTTAAAATCTACATTCATGATAACAAAAAAGTCAAATGATGTCCAAAAATCTTCATCTGAATCTACATCAGCAGCAAACAGATTATTAGCGGTTCGATCTAAAAATACAACGATACATAAAAAAATCCTAAATGCTTTTATATCTATTATTGTACTAATTCTCATCGTTTCTGCAATCGCAAATGTTGCCCTCAGCTTTTCGAACAATAACCTAAAAAAGGTACAAGGGATTATTGAAAATCAGCTGATGCTGTCCTCAAAGATTCAGGTTGCCAGTTTGCAGCTTAGTACCATTTTCCAGGGCTATCTTGCCAAACATCACTCGATTGCAGATATTGAGAAAAAGCTAGCTGAAATTGATGAAATAACGCAGCTATTCAATGAGTCCATATCTATGGATAAAGATGATAAAAAAATTCAAGAAATTCAGAAAGAAATCAAAAACTTTCAGGATATATATCTGAGATTGGATGAATTTGCAGAAAAGCTTCCAAATGTCTACGCAGACCGTTCACAAGCCACCAATGACACCGTCGTACTGCTTTCATTAGACAGGATCGAGAAATTGATCGATTCTTCAGCATTATTGAACAAATACACAATAGAATATGCAGCACCGTTGTTTCAGAAAATTGAAAAACAAAACAAATTCTATTCCATATTGTCTATTATGGTCGCATGTGGCGCTACGCTTATTGCCCTATACTTTATCATAACAATTTACCGCAGTGTGATCACATTTAGAGATCATATTAATCATTTGACAAAAGAGTTAGTCCAAGAAACAGATGAGGTATTAAATATCTCGTCAAATGTTAAGGACGATGCCAGTCACTCTAGCCAATACTTGATGAATCTATCAAGTGATATTGAGGTTTTGGTTAGCGGGACCCACGAAATTGCCGCATGTATTACTGAAGTCAGCGGGGGTATTTATCAAGTTAGCGACTTAAACAACAGTCTTTCCGCTTCAACTGAAAATGCTATCGAATTTGTACATAAAACACAGAATGATATTCATATTTTCAGCAATAGATTAGATGCCAACTTAACAAAGGTTGCAGAGATTATCACAAAGTTAAGGGAAAGCTTGAATGAGATAACTAGTGCTTCCAATGAAGTACTGCTGCTTTCCACTAAGGTCGGAAACATTAAGAATATTGTCACAACCATCGCTAACATTTCAAAGCAAACAAATCTTCTGGCATTAAATGCTTCTATCGAAGCTGCCCGTGCAGGAGAATACGGAAGAGGATTTACAGTGGTGGCAGACGAAATCAGAAATCTGGCGGATCAGTCAGCCGCTAATACCCGTGAGATTGAACGCATCATTAAAGAATTAATTTCCTTCACGTCGTTTACTGTAGAAAAGCTTAATACCAGTACCACCACTGCAATTACAGCTGTTGGTGAAACCCAAAAAATAACCGATATCTTTGATGAAGTAAGCGGACTATTTTCTTCCATTGTCAGTGATATCAACAACATTCAGAATCTGACAGATTTGGTTTCTGATAATTCCTCAAAAACAAATCATCAAACAGAAAATATTAAGGAATATTCTCAAAGCATCGAGGCAAAAACACAACAATTCCTGTCATCTATACAGCAGTTTGCTACAATTGTTGTGGATGTAACCAATAGTACAAAACACTCATTGGAAGGCGTGAATAATCAGTTTGCGTTAATCCAAGGGCAGAAAGAAAATATTGAAAATATTTATCAAACCGTTAAGCATCTTTAAGCGAAGGCCAAAACAAAGCCTTCGCTTTTTGTATTATTCTAAGATTTCATTTTACATCAATCTATTTTTCCAACTAGAATAAGTAATAGAAGGATTATATAAAGAATACTTATTATAAAGGTACAACACTTTATAAGAAGGTGGAAATTTGAAGAAAAAATCGTTTCTATTCGGCACGCTGATTCTTATCATTGTCAATTTTATCGTTCGGTTTCTTGGCTTTGCTTATAAAATATTACTTTCTCGAATGATTGGTGCAGAAGCTATTGGTCTTTTTCACTTAGTCTTTCCCGTCCTTATGACTTGCATAACATTTACCACCGCCGGTATTCCTGTTGCTGTATCCAAATTAGTGGCCAAGAATATTTCTTTAGGAAATAAACGGGGCTGCAATAAAATATTATTCCTTTCACTGCTCTTTGGGGTTATAATATGTGCACTACTATCTTTTTCTTTATTATATTTTGCCAGCTTCATTAGCACTTCTATCATTAAAAATACAGATACATACTATAGTATCATTGCCCTTATTCCCGCAATTTTTCTTATCACCCTATCATCGATTTTCCGAGGTTATTATTATGGCATTCAGGACGTGGCCACAGCTGGGACATCCCAAATAATGGAGCAGTTCGTCCGAATCATTTTTGTGCTCGGCTTTTTGTCACTGTTGCAGTCACTGGAACCTAAATATGCAGCCGTTATCGCTGTCATAGGCATTTCACTTGGCGAACTAACGGGATTTTTATGGCTTTTATTCAGGTTTAAGTTTGGTGAAGCCTTACACCTGCGAAAGACTTATTTTGTTTTAAGAGAAGGCAGTTTAAAAATATTAGCATCTGTCATATTAATTGCCGTGCCAATTACCACATCCAGACTGATAGGCGTTATGATGCAAACAGTTAATGCTGTTTTGATTCCCCAGAAACTAGAACAGGCCGGTTACTCATCCCAGCAAGCTATCGCTGCTTTCGGAAAGCTGTCTGGGATGGCCATGCCCTTACTTTTTCTTCCGTTTATTGTGACGTCAGCTTTAGTTGTCAATATTATACCGTCCTTATCCGAAGAAATAGCTGTAAAGAACTGGACTTCTATAGGCTTAAAATCCAGTATCGCAATACGCATGACACTTCTTATTTCTATCCCGCTCTCAGCAGTTTTTATTTTCTTTGCAGCGCCTATTTGCGATCTTATTTATAATGAACCTGAGGTTGGCATGTATTTATCGTTGCTTTCCTTTTCCGTAATATTTTTGAGTCTACAGCATACTTTATCCGGTATCTTACATGGTATCGGCAAAGAAGTCCGGGCAACCGCCAACTATCTCATTGGCATGAGCCTTCAACTGTTCTGTACCTTATACCTTGTACCAAATCCCTCTTTTGGTGTCAATGGATTTATCCTTGGCTTTATTCTTGCGACAATTACCATAAGTTTGCTCAATCTCTTCACCCTTACACGGTGCATAAAAATTCGCATTGACTTAACAAATGCTGTAATAAAGCCCATAATGGCAACCATCATCATGATCCTATTTATCGTAAACAGCCATGCACTTCTTGTACGTAACGTCAGTAGAGCATCTGCCCTTCTTCTTAGCATGGGTATCGGTTTTTTCACTTATATCATTATAATCCTGTTAACAGGCTGTTTACGTATAAAAACCCTCCAATATATTTTACGAAGACAATAAAAGCACTTTCTTAGGCAAAAATGCCTCAAAAAGTGCTTTTATCAGGTCTTTATACTCCAAGCATTCACTAAAAAAAGAAACAAATGATTGCTTCTAAATCCGTTCATTAATAGCATATAATAAAATTCCAAAGGGTACAACACCGTAGTACTGCTGGTTCTTTGTTACAACAATATAGTCATATACATTGTCTTCTCTTCTTGAAAGTGCTTTTCTGCAGGTCTCTTTCACAGACGTCTCATAGTCTAATACTAAAATATTTTTTTCCATTATACGCTCAATTTTATCTTGTATAAAAAATGTATTATTTTTGTTCTTTTCAATATGTAGATTCAGTTTTTGCTTCATCACAATGCCAATAGGTATATTGCCGCCGTCAACAATAGCCAGCCCCTGCAGATTATATTTATCGTTTAAAGCTTGACATATGGAAAAAATGTTTGCATCACTGGTAAATACTTTATCTTGCCTTGCAATTTCACCAATGGAAATCTCATTTGTATGTCTCGTTTTAGAAATGTATTTCAGTGTATTTCTATCGATGATCATCTGCTTCGTTGACGGCACAAGATCTACAAAGCCCTCAACGGGTTTTTGTAAAAAGTAGCCTTGACCGTAATGGACACCTATATCAATGAGTCTATTTAGTTCGTCTACTGTCTCAATCCCCTCTGCAATCAGCTTCATATTCGTTATATGGGCGAAATGACAGAAGGTTTTTATCAGTTCCTGTTTGATCATATCTTTATCAATATCTCGTATCAATTCCATATCAATTTTTATATACTGAGGGTGAGTCTCCGTCAACAATCTGAGCCCGGAATAGCCTGCACCGGTATCATCAATGGCAATTTTATATCCCTGACTTATATAATTGTCAATCGTTTTTCGAAAGCTTTTAAAATCACGAACAGCAGTTTTTTCTGTAATCTCGAAGATAATATTTGTAGGACTAATCCCATATTGGGCTAAATACTCTTTTGTAGAACCTTTCTCAAATCGAGTATCATTGATAATCTCAGGGTTTACATTTATAAATAACAGTCTTCCCTTTGGCAATTCTCTCGCATTTTCTAATGCTATTTTTCTACATAATAATTCCAAATCCCATAGTTTATTCTTTTTTTCCGCGAAATCAAAAAGATTTGCCGGAGATTCAAAATCGGAATGTTTCGGTCCCCTGCTTAAAGCCTCATAGCCTAAAGATTGTCCATCTTCAAGAGAAATAATCGGCTGATACACGGTTCTAATTCGTTGATATTTTAATATATCATAAAACTCTTCTTCAGAGGAATTGTTTTTAAGTGCCAGATCCATAATACCCTTCCTTTTCTGCTTGATAATACAAGTATAATCGATATATATCGACATATTATTATGACTTTGTTAAATAATGGTTAAGTAAATAGCACAAATTTTTAACAGCACCATAACAAATCGGTCTATCGGGTACTTTATAATAGAAGTAATTCTATATGTGTGTATGGATTTGCAATAGAACATGTTCCCTTGGTGGTCATTATATGGCCTCTCTTTTTTTGCAAAAAAAAAGAAACCCCAGAATGCCGTCCGCCTATAAATTCACACCCGCGGCTCACCTAGGTGGGTGCCCTATCTTATGTTTTTGAAGTCCACACAATGGAGGCATTTCATACGCATAGGAACACGAGCTCCCGGATGTTTTCTGTAGGTTGAATTTTAGGTTTAAACGTACATTCCAGGCGTTTGTTATTTTTTATTATACACCATTTCACTGGATTTTAAAAGTGTAGAAATCTAGCTCTTTTCTCTATTATATCCAATAATTCTATTTATTTTCATCCTAGCATGAAGCAATCTCTTTTTTATGATGCTGCTGAATGGTATGGTTTAAGTCCTCTTCTTCCAGCGTTTCTTTTTCCAGTAGCAGTCTCGTAATGTTTTCCAGTAGTATTCTGTTATCTTCAAGCCTTAATTTGACTTCCATGTACAATTGATCCATAAGCTTTTTACACTCCGTCACAATATCCTGATTTGGCTCTGCTGTGCTATTTTTATAAAGTACACTGTAATCTACGATTCCTACCCTTTCGTTCATACCAAACCGCTTTATCATCGCTAGGGCTATATTGGTAGCCTTCTCAATGTCATTGGCAGCGCCGGTAGTCACATGATCAGCACCAAATATTAATTCTTCTGCCGCTCTTCCAGCTAAAGCAACCCTTATATTATTTAACATTTCTGTCTTCGTCCGATACAGTCTATCAGGAGGTATATTCATACTAAAACCACCTGCTCCTTTTGTACTCGGTATAATCGTAACTTTTGTCACTCGATTCTCCGGCATAAGAAGCTTTGTAGCAAGGGCATGCCCCGCCTCGTGATATGCCGTTATCTCCCTGTCAAGTACAGATATATTGGTCCTGTCTTTCTTTTCGTCTCCAGCAATAACTGTATAAAAGGCTTTATTGACATGCTCAACGCGAATATGATTTGCATTTTCCTTTGCCGCCAGTATCGCCGCCTCATTCAACAGATTTTCTAAAGATGCACCGCTGAAATACACAGTCTGGTGAGCAAGCTTTTCTAAATCCACAGCATCTTCTAATGGTTTTTTGCGACTGTGGAGCTTCAATATCTGATATCTTGCACTGACATCGGGTAATCCAACTTCTACCTGTCGATCAAATCTTCCAGGTCTTAAGAGGGCTTCGTCTAATGTATCAAGACGATTGGTCGCAGCTATAACAATGATCCCTTCATGATCATTAAATCCTGACATTTCCGTTAACAAAGCATTTAATGTTCTATCGGTTTCATCGCTGCCATTAATCCCATCTCTTTTTTTTCCTAATGCATCAATCTCATCAATGAAAATGATGGCTCTTCCTTTTTCCCTGGCTTTTTTAAAAAGTGTTCTTATTCTTCCCGCCCCAAGGCCAGCATAAATTTGAACAAAATCTGATCCTGATACCGCAAAATAGGGGACATTGGCTTCTCCGGCCAAAGCCTTTGCCAGAAGGGTCTTTCCGGTACCTGGAGGACCATATAAGATCACTCCCCTTGGAATTCTGGCTCCATACTTTGCATATTTATCGGGATTCTTCAGGAAATCAACTAAATCCATGATATTTTCTTTCGCTTCATCATTTCCTGCGATATTGGCAAAAGTAACCTGGATATTGTTTTCATCCAACGTCTCGATACTGGACATCTTGGAAAACTCCCTTGAAGTTTGTTGGGACGAATGTCGCGGTAAGAAAATACCCATCCCAACAAATAGTGCAATAAATCCGATAACACCTATAATACTCATTAACTGCTGATTTGGTGTGTTTTCCTCTACCTGGATATTATTTTTCAGCAGCATTTCTTTATAATCCACTGTCCTGGGATTATCCGTTGTAAAGATAGATCCGTCTTTCATTTTACCCGTAAGGTTCGCCTCATCCACAAGATTAACCGAACCGATTTTTCCCTGTTCCATTAAGACAAGAAATTGATTATACGTAATATGTGCAGGCTTATCCTTTTTCATCATGTAGTAATAACCAAAACCAAGGCTCAAACACAACAAGATAACAACCGATGTTATCATCATAGCTTTCTTATTAAATCTCATCATTTCACCCCTTTGCCTATTACTCCTTTCCATCCATCTACGGGCATCGTCCCTCTGTCTACGATGTCCAGTGAAATTTTTGAAACAGCGATTGGTTTACATAATGTATTATATAATACCATATTTCTTAGAAAATGAAAAGTCGTTCAGGGTTTCTCTCATTTAGCACTTTGTACCATTCCATGAAGTGAAGAGAGTAGTTCATGAAAAAACAATTCTAAGTAAGTCAAATTTCCTATTCTATTTACATGGAAAATATTGTATAAATATAGTAAGGGGAGAGGGAATTTCTACCATGTAATCTGCTTATCCTATTCACAAAGTAACCGATTGACCATACATAGAAGGGAGGTGGTAACTTGCAGTATCGTATTTTTTCTAATATCTTGATAGCGTTATCTCCTATTGTACTATACATGAAAGGAGGTTAAGACAATGTTACATTCAATTATTCAGCAAGTTATCTTTGGAATATTGATAAGCTTCATTACAATGCACGCAGCTAAATATATAGATTCACTAACAAGTGCGATCATCAAAGATAAGAAACTAACAAAACTATTGATCTCCATAGACATGTTAATATTTATTGTTGTTATCTTGCTATTTTTAAATGCAAGTATTTATGTTATAAGACTTGCTAACAAACATATTATTACATCCTTCATTATCGGTACCAGGATATGGTGACCAACCTTGCATTCCCTCCCCTTTTCTCAGCTCTAAAAAGGTACATAAATAACTTGATTGTCTACTGCAGCAAAAAAGAATAAAGAACCCCTTTTGACTTTCGCTCTGCCAAAAGAAGTTCTTTATGATCTTTTCCAAAGAATTTGTGTTTCTATGTTGAAGCATTATGATCTCTCTGCAAAATGTCGTACACTTTTGATAATAATATTCACTGTACCGTCACCATTTCGCTTCACTTCGATTTTGGAATCATCCTCCATATCCTCAATCATTCCTTTAATTTCGATGCCTGTATCCGTTTTTAGCACTCTTTTCTTTATTTTTCTATCAACCCAAGTTTTATCTATATCAAAGGATTCTACAGTAAGTCCTTCTTTGTCCAGATGCTGCATAAAATTGGTCTGAAGAGAAGCATCATTTCCCAAAACTTGTTGAGAAAACTTTTCTATATCCAGTTCTATATCATTTCTTAGGCAGGAAATTACTTCCTCTCGAATTTCTTGTGCCTTTTCTATATCATCTTTCAGGTTTTTTCTGGTCCATTTCTCTGCTGCCAGACGAAATAACTTTGTTTTATCCCGATTGTCAACCAATACCTCGCAATTTAAAAAATGATGAGCAAAAAACTCAGCGATCTCTGTATCCTCTTCTTTTCCGAATCCTTGTTTATCCAGAAGTATTAAATCAAATTCATCATCCGATTCATAAGGTTTGATAAAAGCACATTTTTGAAGCCTTTGTCCCATGCCGGGCAATCCAATAGCTTGAGGCATAATGGTTATCTTAAATCTATCCTCAAAAAATTCTATATTATGAATAAATGACTTCTTATAATCTAACTTTAGAATTCCTATATAATCCTTATCCTCTGCCGTATATAAGCAAACAACCAAGTCCGAAGAGGATATGTTATTATGATTTTTCATTGCCTTAAATAATTGAATAGCAATTTCTTTCGATGCATCAACAAAATTATTTTCATCTTCCAAAATACGCTGACAAGCATCTTTCACAGCAGTACTGCCTGTTCGGAATTTGCCTTTTCTGTTTTCTTCATCAGCCAATGATTTTATAATGTGTTTTTCTAAAAATTCGTGAATATCCTCGTCAATCTCTTGTTCAAAATCAGTCAATATAGGGGCATCCGTGTTCTTGTCCAATACATGTATAATAGACTTTTTAACTACAACAGCTTCAATATTTCTCATGATATATCTCCTTTAATTCCATTTTCCTAATTCACAAGTCGTTTTCTATTATACTATAATTGATAATTGATGAAAAGAACACAGTTCACTCAGCCATGCAACGAAAAAACCCCCATTTCTTTTTGAAATAGAAATGAAGGAGTCTCATCAAACAGATAATTCTAAGAATTTCTAATGAACGTATACAACACCAGCCACCGTTAAAATCAAAATAATTGAAAAAAAGATTCGAATATTCCCTTCTATACCATGGGATAACTTTTCTTTATTTCTAGCAGAGCAATCTTTATGATATAGAAAATCAAGTTCTTCCTTTGTAAGTTCCTCCATGAAATCACCTCGATATCTTTTCTGCTGTATAAATTATACCGTATATTCGTATAGATGAATATTTATTTTCGTATTTTTGACGACTTTAGTACTATTTTCCCATTTTTTGTCTAATTTCGTCGAATTGCCGAGCATAAAAAAGTCTTCCCTTGTTTAAAAGAATGACAAGGAAAGACAGCACAAATGCTGATTATTTATAGTGCTCAATAAAATAATCTACAATATCTTCAATTGATACAATACCTATGACCTTCTTATCCATATCTACAATAGGAATGGCGATAATATCATTTTCTCTTAACCGTTTCGCTATTGTTACAATATCTTCATTTTTGTAGGCTGTCACAACTTCTTTCGTCATGACCCATTCTACCGGACATGTATCATAATGCCCCGGTTGCGTTAAAAATCTGTATATATCAGCCTTTACGATCATACCTTGTAAATTATTCTCTTCATCCACTACTGGTGTTCCATTAACACCGTTTTCGATCATAATTTCATAAGCCTTTGCTATTGTGTCCTGCACTTTAGCTGTGATAGTGTGGTAATTCATAATACGATCAATCGTCATGTGTATCCCTCCTCCTTAGTCTTCTTCAATAACGACTCTTAACAAGAGATATTCTACACCACACGATATTTTCCTTTATAGAGTAGGCGAATGAAAAAAATTTTTTTTCATTCGCCCCTCATCAAACCGTGCATGCGATTCTCCCGCACACGGCTTTCCGACATTCTTCTTCCTACAGCTTTATGTCATGCAGAAAGTTTCAGCAATCCGTTTTCATATACTATATT
>JBMOKU010000042.1:0-65140 GCA_049324315.1 Bacillota bacterium
GGGTTGCTGAAACTAGCTGCATGACACAAAGCTGTAGGAAGAAGAATGTCGGAAAGCCGTGTGCGGGAGAATCGCATGCACGGTTTGATGAGGGGCGAATGAAAATTTTTCATTCGCCTACTCTATACAAAAAAGTGTTATAATTTATCCGAAATTTGCATAGAAATATATGTTGTGAAAAAAACACCGTCGTATCTGAAGGATTTATACGTTGTATAATTTATAAAAAAATTAATAAATACAAGAAAAAATGGATGACAATAAATGACAAATATTTCGGAGATCTGAATTATCCCCGAAAAATTCACATGGTTATCAACAGAATCCAAGCTAGAAATTATCAGTTATCAACAGAATTGTCCACATTATCCACAGTTTTGTTTTTCACATCTTCACAGTGTGTGGATAAGCTGTATATACACATAAAATTGCAGTATATACAGAAAGACAGAATATTTTCATATGACAAATTCATTGAAAAATGCTGCAAATTTAAAAAATTCTGTGGATAAAATAGTGGATAGTGTTGAAAAGTCTTGCAAAAATTTGATTGTTTTTAGAAATGTAACTGATTGCATAAATCTACAAAATAAGACACAACAGTGCATCTGCTATGATGACGTGTAATAAGTGAAAGAAAAAATTTTTTTGCTGTTTGATTAAAAAAGTGATGGGTAAAATAATATATATAACTTGTCCATAACAAAAAAAGAAATAGACTAAATATTTTGAAGACTAGGAGGAAAAAAATACAAGGGCAGCGAATACAATATATAAACTTCATAAGGCATGAGATATGATTATAATATTTGAGTGGGTAGCAGTATCGACTCAATCATTATATATACTGGAAGGAGCTGAAGTATATGAAAGTAAAAGTGACTGGAAGAAATGTTGAGGTTACAGACGCCTTACGAGACACAATTATCAGCAAATTAGAGAAATTTGACAAATACTTCAAGGAGGATACAGAGGCTCAGGCAACACTAAGCGTGCAAAAGAACAGACAGATTGTTGAATTGACGATTCCCATTAACGGATCTCTCTTACGATCTGAGGAAGCCACCGAGGATATGTATACATCCATGGACAAAGTGGTGGATAAGTTAAATCGACAAATTCGCAAACACAAGACCCGACTGGAAAAAAGATATCAAGGACATGATACCATCCGATTTGAATATATTCCTGATATAGAAAAAGAAGAAGAGAAGCCGGAAGCAAAGATTGTGAAGACAAAGAGATTTGCGGTAAAACCAATGGATGCTGAAGAGGCCGTTCTACAGATGGATATGCTGGGGCATAACTTTTATGTATTTACCAATGCTGAAACCGATGAAGTCAATGTGGTATATAAGCGAAAAGATGGAAATTACGGCTTGATTGAGCCAACATATTAACAGGAACAAGGGACAATAAGTCCCTTTTTTCACGACTATTTGCATGAATAATAATCTACGGTAAAAGCAGGAATAATGATGATAAGCGTCGAAATATACGTAGGTGTCTGTTTAAAACATTCATACATAAAAAATTTGTCTGGTGGTGGCACGAGATGTTTACAGAAGGTATATTGATCGGTCTTATTGTGGGTAAATTAAGAGGCGGCAGATTTGGGCATTTGAGCCATATGAACATTACCATGTGGCCGCTCCTTGTAATAGCCCTTATGATGCAGATCATATTTGTATTTTCATCGAAAATTTCTTTCCTTGTTGATTATGCTCAATATGTATATATGGGCTCCATGATACTTCTGTTAATTGGTGTCTTGATAAATCTAAACAAAAAAGGCTTTTGGCTCTTAGGTACAGGTATTATGCTGAATTTGGCTGTTTTTATACTGAACGGTTATCGAATTCCTATCTCCCTTGAAGGCCTGAAGCTAACAGAAATGACGGCGATTCTAGATGCCATTAAAAGCGGACAAATGGCATACTATATGCCTCTAGAAGAAGTGGCAGAGTGGTTTAAATTCTTAGGAAAGTTTATTGTCATCCCTAAGCCATACCCACTGCCGAAGGTTATTAGTATCGGTGATATCTTCATCACTCTGGGGGTCATTGTACTAATCCAGGGAGAAATGCTAAGTGGCCGTGGATTTTCAAGAAGTAGAATGATAAAATTTGGATATCGAGGCAGAATATAAGGAGGACGTTGGTGTCTTCCTTTTTTTATTCATTTTTTGCCTGTAACTTTCAACTTCTTCTATATTATGTTAAAATGTAGGTTGGGGTATTGTACAATAAAAAAGAGGTGAAAATCATGGGAATATTAGATAAAATATTCGGAAGCTTTAATGACAGAGAGGTAAAAAAACTATTTAAGACGGTTCATGAAATAGAAGCTTTAGATAGCAAAATGCAGGCCCTCAGTGATGCGGAACTGCGAAATATGACAGAGGTTTTCAAAAGTGAATTGCAAAAAGGAAAAACCTTAGACGATATTCTTCCTGAAGCATTTGCACTTGTTCGTGAAGCTGCATGGAGAACCCTGAGGATGAAGCATTTCCCGGTTCAGCTTTTAGGCGGGATCGTGCTTCATCAAGGAAGAATTGCAGAGATGAAGACTGGGGAAGGTAAAACCTTAGTGGCTACTGCACCGGTCTATTTAAATGCCTTAGAGGGCAGAGGGGTCCATGTGGTAACGGTCAATGACTATCTGGCAAGCCGTGACAAGGAATGGATGGGTAAGATTTACGAATTTTTAGGACTCTCCGTAGGCTGTATCGTTCATGGGATTACCAATGAGGAACGACGGAACGCCTACCTTTGTGATATTACCTATGGTACGAATAATGAATTCGGGTTTGACTATCTGAGAGATAATATGGTGATTTACAAAGAGGAAATGGTACAAAGAGAGCAAAACTTTGCCATTGTGGACGAAGTAGACAGTATTCTGGTGGATGAAGCCAGGACACCGCTGATTATTTCCGGTGCAGGGCAAAAATCTACAAAGCTGTATGCCCTGGTAGATCACTTTGTCAGAACATTAAAAAATGAGGTTGACTTTACGGTAGATGAGAAAGCCCATACTGTTGTGCTGACGGATGATGGCGTTCAGAAGGCAGAAAGAGCCTTCTCACTGGAAAATCTGGCAGATCCGGAAAATATGGAGATATCCCATCATATCAATCAAGCCCTAAAAGCCCACAGCTTAATGAGGCTAGATAGGGATTATGTCGTTAAGGATGGCGAAATTGTTATCGTTGATGAGTTTACAGGACGTTTGATGTTTGGTAGAAGATACAGCGACGGTCTCCACCAAGCCATTGAAGCAAAGGAAGGTCTTGAGGTACAGCGGGAATCCAAGACCTTGGCAACCATCACCCTGCAGAACTACTTCAGAATGTATCGAAAGCTTGCCGGGATGACAGGTACTGCCAAGACGGAAGAAGATGAATTTAAGCATATTTACAATATGGATGTTGTTGTGATTCCTACGAATAAGGATATCCAAAGAAAGGATATGCCTGATTCTGTATATAGATCAGAGGAAGGGAAATTCCGGGCTGTTGTTAACCAGATCATAGAAAGACACAAGAACGGGCAACCGGTGCTGGTGGGTACTATTTCTATTGAAAACTCTGAACTGCTCAGCAAGCTGTTGAAAAAATATGGTGTTCCCCATGAAGTGTTAAATGCCAAGCATCATGAGCGGGAAGCCGAGATCGTTGCCCAGGCCGGACATTATGGTGCAGTTACCATAGCTACCAACATGGCAGGTAGAGGTACGGATATCATCTTGGGTGGAAACATCGAGTTTAAGGTCAAGCGAGAGCTGAAGAAACAGGGCTATAGTGATACTATTCTTTCAAAGGTTACCAGCCTGATACCCTACGATGATCCTGAAGTGATTGAAGCAAAACAAAAATATCAGGAGCTTTATGAGCGTGAAAAACCATTCTTTGACGAAGAGAATAGAAAGGTTGTTGAAGCTGGAGGCCTTCATATTATAGGTACAGAACGTCACGAGTCCAGACGGATTGACAACCAGCTTAGAGGTCGTGCTGGCCGTCAGGGAGATCCCGGTGCATCTCAGTTCTATATATCCTTAGAAGACGATTTGATGCGGCTTTTCGGCAGCGAAAGAATACAAGGTATTGTGGATAAGCTGGGGATGGATGATGATGAGCCCATAGAGGCAGGACTTCTTTCCAAATCCATTGAGAGTGCACAAAAACGGGTGGAGGGAAGAAACTTCTCCATCAGAAAGCATGTACTCCAATATGACGACGTCATGAACAAGCAAAGAGAAGTCATTTATAAGGAAAGAAGAAGGGTATTGGAAGGAGACAACCTTAGAGAGCATGTGATAGGCATGCTGGAAGGTCTGGTGGATGAGGCCATCGAAATCTATACAGCTGATGCAAAATACCCTGAGGAGTGGGACTTAAAAGGATTAGAAGACAATCTCCATACGATTTTCCTTCCAAAGGGAAGTCTGCATTTTGAAAAGCTTGAAGAATTGACGAAGGAAGACTTAAAGGGTAGTATTATGTCCATAGCCGAGGAAACCTACAGCCGTAAGGAGCAGGAAGTGGGAGAAGAAAGAATGCGGGAGCTGGAGCGTGTCATGCTTCTTAAGGTTGTGGATACCAAGTGGATGGATCATATCGATGCCATGGATCAGCTGAGACAGGGAATTGGACTCAGAGCCTATGGCCAGGAGGACCCTGTCCGGGCTTATCAGGTGGAAGGCTTTGATATGTTTGATGCGATGATTAAGAGTATCCAAGAGGATACCCTAAGATATCTCTTTAATGTTACCGTGCAAACCCAAGCAGAAAGAACAAAAGTAGCGGAAGTGACAGGAACCAGCGGTGGCGATGGTGTGGCAGGAAGAAAACCGGTGACAAAGGATGACGACATTGGAAGAAATGATCCGTGTCCTTGTGGCAGTGGGAAGAAGTATAAGAAGTGCTGCGGGAAATAAGAGGTTAGAAGTTAGACGTTAGAGGTTAGAAGTAGCTTGAGTCTATCTCTGTGGTCATTTAGATTTGTCTATCATCGCAGCTAGAAAAGATCTTTTAGTGGTGACCGCTAACGGCTAACGGCTAACCGCCAACTTTTATAAAGGACGTGAGAATATGATTCAATTAGAACAGCTTAAATATGAATTGAGCAGTTTTGAACAACCTTTAAACGATTTGAGGGTTTCTCTTTGACATTGATAGGGTCAAGGAAAAGATACAGGAATTAGATAGTAAAGCGACGGAATCAAGTTTTTGGGATGATCCGCAGGAAGCGCAAAAAGTATTGCAAACGCTGAAACAGCTGAAGGATAAACTGGAAAAGTTTCAATCGCTATATACAGAATGGGAAGAGCAGCTGATCCTGCTGGATATGGCCATGGAAGAAGAGGACGGCTCTATCGAAAAAGATGTTCGTAAAAGTGTAGATATCCTTCGAGAAAATATGGATAAACTCAGGGTAGAAACCCTGTTAACGGGCGAGTATGACAGCAGCAGTGCTATTATCTCTATCCATGCCGGTGCAGGCGGATTGGATGCACAGGATTGGGCGGAAATGCTGCTGCGGATGTATACCCGTTGGGCAGAGAAAAAAGGTTACCGGGTGAAGACTCTGGATATCCTTGCGGACACAGAGGCGGGTATCAAAAACGTGACCTTGCTGATTGAAGGGGAAAATGCCTATGGATATTTAAAGAGTGAAAAGGGCGTCCATCGAATCGTCCGGATTTCTCCCTTTGATCCTTCAGGCAAGCGTCATACATCCTTTGCTTCCTTGGATGTGATGCCGGAGCTGGATGAAAATATTGAGATTGATATCAATCCAAGTGATTTAAAGGTGGACACCTATCGTGCCAGCGGTGCGGGAGGGCAGCACGTCAACAAAACAGAGTCTGCCATCCGTATTACCCATATCCCTACAGGCATCGTGGTACAGTGTCAAAATGAGCGGTCCCAGCACAGCAATCGGGACACCGCCATGAAGATGCTGAAAAGTAAACTGGTAGAACTGAAGGAACGGGAGCAAAAGGATAAAATCGAGGACCTCAAGGGAGACTACAGTCAAATTGCCTGGGGCAGCCAGATTCGATCCTATGTATTTCATCCCTACAGCCTGGTGAAAGACCACCGAACCAATGCAGAGATTGGAAATGTCCATGCAGTGATGGATGGTGAGATTGATTTATTCATTAACGAATATTTAAAGAGTGTATAAAATCCGGTGCACAAACCGGATTTTTTCTTCCATAACCGTAGCTGTAGGGGTGCGCAGTGCGCGTCCGTTAGCCTTGCACGATAAGTAGCGGAACCATGGGGACGGTTCGAGCGTTTCCGTAGCGTAGCAAAGGACCGAAGGGGAAACGATGGAACTGTCCCCGTGGTGTAGCGGATGTGATGCTTGTCCCTGTGAAGGAGACTATGGACCTATTGTCTATACCTTGCACCACAGGGACAGCAACTGTATAATAAAGGATATGAACTGCAGTGAAAAAGGAGAGAATTGCTTATGGATCAAATTATGAAACAGCTGATGGGTGAGTTTAGGCTCAAGGAGTATCAGGTAAAAAATACCATTGCGTTGATTGATGATGGGAATACCATTCCCTTTATTGCCAGATACCGAAAAGAGCAGACCGGAGAATTGAGCGATACGGTATTGAGGGAGCTTTTTGAAAGACTCACATATCTTCGAAATCTGCAAAGCAGAAAGGATGACGTTGTACGGATCATTGACGAGCAGGGCAAGCTGACAGATGAACTGAAGGAACAGATTCAGCGGGCGGTGACCCTTACAGAAGTGGAGGACCTATACAGGCCTTACAGACCAAAGCGGAGAACCAGGGCTACTGTGGCTAAAGAAAAGGGTTTGGAGCCTCTTGCAGAAATCATTATGGCACAAAACCTGATGAAGGGTGATATTGCTGAGATAGCTGGACCTTTTCTATCTGAAGAAAAAGAAGTACATACAGTAGAAGACGCCTTGCAGGGTGCCATGGATATTGTAGCTGAAACCGTATCAGACAATGCTGAATATCGAAAGAAAATCAGGAACCTAACCTTTGAAAAAGGCATCATGATTTCTACAGCAGCAAATCCCGAAGAAAAGTCGGTCTATGAAATGTATTATGATTATAAGGAGCCGGTGAAAAAAGTACCGGATCATCGTGTATTGGCCATGAACCGGGGAGAAAAAGAAAAATTGCTGAAAGTAAAGATCAATGCACCTGAGGAAGATATTCTATATTATCTAAAGAAAGAAGTTGTCTCAGACAAGAGAAGTATAACTACGCAATATGTGGAGACAGGTGTGGAAGACGGATATAAAAGGCTGATCGAGCCATCCATAGAACGGGAAATTCGCAGCGAACTGACAGAACGGGCAGAAGAGAAGGCCATCAAAGTTTTTGCCGCCAATCTAAAAAATCTGCTGCTGCAGCCTCCTATGAAGGATATGGTGGTGATGGGCTTTGACCCTGCTTATCGTACAGGCTGTAAGATTGCCGTGGTGGATGAAACGGGAAAACTATTGGATACGACCACCGTTTATCCCACAGCACCGCAAAATGATGTGGCTACAGCAGAAAAGGTATTGATAGACTTAATCAAAAAACATCATGTAAACATGATTGCCATCGGTAATGGTACGGCTTCCAGGGAATCTGAGATGTTCGTAGCAGAAATGATCAAGAAGCTGGATAGAACCGTTTATTATATGATTGTCAATGAAGCAGGCGCATCCGTATACTCAGCTTCCAAGCTGGCAGCGGAAGAGTATCCCGACATCAATGTGTCCTTAAGAGGGGCCATTTCCATCGGACGAAGACTGCAAGACCCATTGGCGGAGTTGGTGAAGATTGACCCGAAACACGTGGGGGTTGGACAGTATCAGCATGATGTGAATCAAGGAAAGTTGGATGAGGCCTTGAAGGGTGTCGTGGAGGATGCAGTCAATAGTGTGGGTGTAGACCTGAACACAGCTTCTCCGTCCCTGCTCCAATATATTTCCGGTATTACCAAAGCAGTGGCCAATAATATTGTCAAATACCGTGAAGAAAAAGGCAAGTTCAAAGACCGGAAGGAACTGCTGAAGGTTCCACGCTTGGGACCGGCTGCCTTTGTGCAGTGTGCAGGATTCTTAAGGATCACGGATGGAGCCAATGTCTTCGATCGTACGGCGGTCCACCCGGAATCCTATGAGGTTGCTGAAAGACTTCTCGGAAAGCTGGGATATGCAGCAGCGGATATCGTAAACCTGAAAATGACGGATTTGCATGAAAAGCTAAAGGATGTATCGATTGAAGGTTTGGCAAAAGATTTGGAAGTCGGTGTTCCGACGCTGCGGGATATGATCAAGGAGATTCAGAAACCGGGCAGAGACCCAAGGGAGGAAATGCCAAAACCGGTGTTCCGTACCGATGTACTAAAGCTGGAGGATCTGAAGCCCGATATGGTGCTTACAGGTACAGTTCGGAATGTCATCGATTTTGGCGCCTTTGTAGATATCGGCGTCAAGAACGATGGACTGGTGCATATCTCAGAAATGAGTGACAAATATATTAAAAACCCCATGGAGGTTGTGTCTGTAGGGGATATCGTTCAGGTAAGAGTTTTAAAAGTGGATACAGAGCGGGGTAAGGTATCCTTAAGTATGAAGAATGTGAAATAGAAGAGAAAAAGCCATGGTGCGAAAAGGCACCATGGCTTTTTTTATTTTGTCTTGTCATAATTCAAATTTTCAAAAAATTCTCAAAAACCAGATGACAAAACAAAAAAACTATGCTATATTTGAGTTAGTAAAGTTAACTAACTAAGTTGGACACGGGGGTAAATACCATGAAAAGAGTAGCAGGAGACCAATCCATGGTTAGGATCAACAATCAACAGCTAATCATTGAATTGGTGAAAAACGAGGGATTACTATCAAGGGCTGATTTGGCAAAAAAGTTGAATATGAGCAAACCAACAATCTCAACGAATATAGAAAGCTTGCTGAAACAGGGAATTCTCAAGGAAATCGGTGAAGGGGACTCCATGGGAGGAAGAAAACCAATCTTGCTGGAGTTCAATAAGTTTTATAAATATGTGATCGGTATTGATTTAAGTAGTGAGCATGTAAACGTTGCCGTAGGCAACCTAAACGGCGAAGTACAAGGCATGGATCAAATCGATTTGACGAAGGTGATCAAAGAGGAAGAGATTTTACAAGAACTTTTTCGTTGTATTGAAAGATTGCTAGCAGCCGAGGAGATTGATCAGAAAGACCTTGGTGCCATTACTATCGCTTCACCAGGGATTGTCAACGAAGAGACGGGAGAGTTTGTGCTGAATCCGCAGTTTAAGCGATGGAACCAATTAAGCTTAAAGGAATCCTTTGAAGGAAAATTTAGCGTTAAGACGTTTATCAAGAATGATATTAACCTGGCAGCCTTGGGGGAAAGTAGCTTTGGCGCAGGGGTGGATTACCATAATCTAGCGTATATCAGTATGGGACTTGGTATTGGCGCAGGAATCATCATGAATGGCGAACTGTATGAGGGAAGCAAAAAGGCAGCCGGTGAAATCAGTTACTGGGTACCCTATATACAGGATGTAAATGGTGAGACAAAGACCATAGAAACCTATCTTTCTATCAATGGCCTTTTAGAAAGAGTCAAAAAAGACCTAAAGAACGGTCAAAGCAGCCAACTGTTGGAACTAGTCGATGAGAAAATAGACGAATTGGATTTTCAGCAGTTTAAGAAAGCTGTAGACCAAGACGATCCCTACTGCATTGAGATGGTACGACAATCTGCAAAGCTGATGGGGGTTGTCATTGCCAATGTCAGCTCTTTTCTTGATCTGGATGTAGTGATTGTCGGTGGTGAGATATGTACGCTGGGAAGTAGCTTTATCAACCCCATACAGGAAATGGTGAAGAAGCTTACACCTTTTTCTACACCAGTGATGAATTCAGCCCTGGACAATTATGCCAGCATCTATGGTGCCTTTGTGGTGGCCTTGGATTATGTATTTAAACATATAGTAGATTAATGCTTAAGGATAAATAATCCATTTATTGGAGTGATTTCTATGAGAATCTACTAAAATAGAGGGTTTGAGGGAAAAGGTTTCATGACTATAAAATGAGGGAAGGAGGCGTAAAGATGAAAAAAATCATGCTGATTTGTTCTGCAGGTATGTCAACCAGTCTGTTGGTAAAAAGAATGCAGGCAGAGGCTGAAGCTGGAAAATTGGATGTAGAGATTTTCGCCGTATCGGAAGCAGAATCCAAAAACCATTTCGATGAAGTCAGTGTCGTACTACTGGGACCCCAAGTAAGATACATGCTGGAAAAGATGAAGTCTGTCCTGGAACCTAAGGGTGTACCTGTGGCTGTTATTCAAAACACGGCCTATGGCATGATGAATGGCAAAGCTGTGCTGCAGCAGGCACTAGAGTTATTAAAGTAATTTATTAAGTTGTCAGATTTAGCGTGATGTGGGAATGGAAGAAAATATGGAACAGAGGGGGATAACAATGAAAGGTTTCTTTGATTTTATGGAGCGTTACTTTGTACCGGTAGCTGCCAGGATCGGTGCACAAAGACATCTGGTAGCAATTCGTGATGGTTTTATCGGTATCATGCCATTAATTCTTGCGGGGTCATTTGCCGTATTACTTAATAATACCTTGTTTAACTGGATGCCAATTTTTGGCGAATTGAAAGGAATCAATGGAAATGTGTGGTGGGGCACTTTTGCCGTTATGACACTGCTGGTAGTATTTTCAGTGGGTTACAATCTTGCAAAAGGCTATGGAGAAGATGCCCTTGCTGCCGGCTTGATTTCAGTGGGTTCATTTTTGGCTATTACACCGCAAGTTCATGGTGAAGCACCCTGGGGGTATATTCACTGGGGATATTTAAATGCTACAGGTTTGTTTACAGGCATTATTGTTGCACTCATAGCCACAGAAATATTTGTCAAGCTGATGAAAAAGAAGCTGGTTATCAAAATGCCGGATAATGTGCCACCGGCAGTGGGAAGGGCATTTGCCGCAGTAATACCGGGTATCCTGGCTGTCTATGCATTTGGAATTATCGGTTATCTGATTACAAAAACCGGTGCAACCAGCTTACATGATTTGATCTACATGACCATTCAAAAACCGCTGCAAGGCTTCAGTCAAGGTATTTTCTCCGTCATCGTAATGGGCGTACTCATCAATCTTTTCTGGTTCTTCGGTCTTCACGGGGCCAATATCATGGAGCCGGTTATGCAATCCCTTTACATGCCGGCCCTTGAAGCCAACGCCAGTGCTGTACAGCAAGGGCTGCAGGCACCGAATGTGGTTACAAAAGTTTTCTTTGATGCCTATGTCCATCTGGGCGGTTCCGGCGCTACATTAGCCTTACTGTTGGCTATTTTTATTGCCTCTAAGAAAAGAAAGGATTACAAAGAGGTGGCAAAGCTTTCAGCACCTGCAGGACTATTCCAAATCAACGAACCGGTTATCTTTGGTCTGCCCATTGTCTTAAATCCAATACTGTTCATTCCTTTTGTTATCGTTCCAGGTATCTTGGCAGCCATCGCCTATACGGCTACGGCTTTAGGAATGGTGCCACCTACCTTTGTAGCCATACCTTGGATTACACCTCCCGGAATTAGCGGCTTCTTGGGAACGGGAGGAAGTATTGCAGGTGGAATTCTTTCACTACTTAATTTAGCAGTTGCATTCTTCGTTTATCTGCCTTTTGTCATCTTAGCAGATCGAATGACTGGTGAATCCAGAAAAGAGACGAATGTATAAAGTATTGATGTATAACTCTAAAACTTAACCAATCAATGAAGTCTTATGCTAAAAGAAGTTTTTGCTTTGATGTTTCGATACGCGATGCGCGATACACGATACAGGGAAAAGACCTTAAAGATTGACCCCGATATCGAACAACGTGTACCGCGTATCGTGGAACGCCGTTTTAGAACAAAGGGAGGGATGGTTATCAAACTAATTGTAAATGCCGATGATTTTGCTTTGTCAAAAGGGGTTAATTTAGGAATTGTTGAAGCATATAAAAAAGGTGTGGTACGGTCCACCACAATGATGATGAATATGGATGCTGTTGATCATGGATTTTCTTTGATGAGAGATTATCCTGGACTGGGTCTGGGAATCCATCTGGTGCTGACTGCCGGAAGACCCTTATGTAGTGATGTGCCATCCTTAATGGACGATAAAGGAAATTTCCACAATCAATCGGTAATGGCTGATTATGCTAAAGAAGAGGATGTGGAAAAAGAGTTTCGCATGCAGTTGGATAGATTTCTTTCCTACGGTGTTGTACCTACCCATATAGACAGTCATCATCATGTACATCTCCATGAGAGGGTCCTGCCCATCGTACTAAAGCTGGCATCAGAATTTCATCTGCCGGTACGCCTGGGCAATAAAATGAAACTGAAAAAAGCGGGTTGGGAAGGGATTAAAACCACGGATTTTTTTACGGCAGCTTTCTATGGCAGTCATTTGACTGTAGAAGGTCTGACGGTATTGCTTGAAGAAGCTTCCCGTTATCCTACCGTAGAGCTTATGTGTCATCCGTCCTATGTGGATGATACATTGAAAGCAAGAAGCTCCTATACAGACCAGAGAGAAAAGGAACTGAAAATACTAACCGATGAACGATTGATGAGATGGATAGAAGAAAAAGGCATTGAACTTATTCATTATGCAATCTATAGAAATACCACTAAGTATATTACAATTTAGCGGAGTCATGGGGATGGTTCGAGCGTCACCGGAGCATAGCGAAGGGACGAAGGGAAGACGATGGAACTGTCCCCGTGGCGAAGCGGATGTATGCATGTAATGAGGCTTTTATAAAACTGCAGTCAACAGGGGAGATTCCTGCTTATAGGATATCCTCAATGTATTAAAAGGTTAAAAAGAAAGGATGGGTAATCATGGACTACGAAAGCATCGTATTTTCTATTGTCCTCCATGCTGGTAATGCAAGAAGTGCAGCCATGGAAGCCGTTATATGTGCGAAAAAAGGTGATGTTGAGGAAGCCCACAAAAGATATTTGCCCCGATTCTTTCATAAGAGATAAAGTATGCATCAAGCCGGAAAAGGGAGTGGAGAACCATTGAAATATGTCGTGGGAATTGATGGGGGAGGAACCAGCAGTATTCTTTTGGCGGCAGACATGGAGGGAAATTTGTTGGGGAAAGCCGTGGGTGGACCAACGAATATCACGTCATTGGAATATGATACGGTGAAGAACACCTTAAGGATGGCGATTAAGGAACTGTTGGACAGCGGGAACCTTCAGCCTCAGAATTGCATGGGTGTTTGTATCGGTACAGCAGGAGTCAATCGAGATGAAGAGCGGTTGAAAATACAGCAATTGATCCGAGATATGGGACTGCCAGGTGAGGTTATTGTTGTGAATGATTCAGAAATTGCTTTGGCTGCCGGCGCAGATCGGGATGAGGGCATTATTGTGGTTGCCGGGACAGGTTCTATTGCGTTTGGTAAAAACGCCCAGGGGATTTCCTGCACGGCAGGTGGATGGGGCCATTTGATCGGGGATGAGGGAAGCGGTTATTGGATTGGAAAGAGAGCCATCGATGCTGCTCTAAGATATCATGAAGGAAGGGGACGGGCTACGATTTTACTGGACGCCCTTATGAAGGAAATAGGGATTGATCGGGTGGATGATTTTATCGGTTATGTTTATGAGGTACCCTTTGATAAGAAAAAAATAGCTGCTTTGGCTGTGGTGGTGGAAAAGGCTCAGGAAGAAGGAGATGCAGCAGCGAAAGAAATTATATTGGAAGCGGCCGGTGAACTGGCTTTGCTGGTAGAATCGATCATTGTTAGACTAGGCTTTGGTGAAGAAACAAACCTTATTGTCAGCGGGAGTGTTTTGCTGAAGAATGATTTTCTATATCAAAGCTTTGAAGGACGACTGAAGGAAAAATATCCGAAGCTTCATATAAAAAAACTACAGCAGGAAGCAGCCTGGGGAGCAGTAAAGCTGGGATTGTCAGCAGTACAAAAAAGTCAAAATCAAGAAGTGAATATTCATATTCATCAATGCAGCTAACGGATTCAATGATAAAGGAAAAGAACATCTACTGTGGACGGAACGATTTCTACCACGGGCTGTTCTTTTTCTTTTGTGCTGGGAAATTTGCATGTTAACGATTTCCTTGTATCCTTTGAAAAGTCTTGATGAGAATGAAAAATTTTTTTTGAAAAATGGAAAAATGTTTGGGAGGTCGAAAGGATTTGTCGAATTCATGGAGAATAATTATATAATTGTCTAAAAATTTTTTTTTATGTTAAAATTTACTAAAGTATGGATGAATGTTAGGGGGCGTGGTGAAAAATATGATAAGAAAAAATAAATCGGTGGGATTGGGCAGCGGTATCCAAACGAAATCAAAAATGAAAGTTCAGCTGTCGGTTGTGATCGTATTGATCATTGCAGTTACAATTTCGGCCATAGGTACTGTCAACTATTTTAACGATATTGATGATGTTGTGGACAGTAAGAAGGAAGCGAACAAGCTGATGGCAGAGGTTGTCTCCCGTCAAGTACAGATGTATTTGACGTCCTCCATCGAAACATTGAGGACATTCGCTGCCACAACAGATTTTGATACCATAGACTCCTATACACAAAATATGTTATTGGGAAAAGTTGTTTCAAACAATGTCCAGTTCAAATCTGTATATATAACAGACTTAGAGGGGAATGTTACAGGAACAACCAATTCGAGACGGGATAATGGTAAAAATTATAAAAGTGCTCTTTGGCATCAGGATGCATCCAAAGGTAAAGTACACATTTCTGATGTGATGATCGATAAGGACTCCAGTAATCCTGTGATTGTGGTGGCACTGCCTATAGAAAGTATCTTGAAAGGCCAAACAGGGGTTATTGCTGCCGACTTGAGATTGGACAGATTGTTTTATTTAACAAAAGATATGAAAGTAGGTAAAACAGGATTCAGCTACATCGTGGATCAAAAGGGTAATATTATTGCACACCCGGATTTTAAGGAAAAGGTGTTGACAAAATATAATGCCGTAGAAAATGGTATTCAAGGAGCTATTGAAGTTACCAAGGGGAATAACAATGTAATGGTCTATGAGGATACGGAAGGAAACAAGGTTGTAGGAGGCTATGCCTTTGTACCACTGACCATGTGGGGCGTATTGGTGGAGCAGCAGTATGACGAAATCAAGGAGCAGGCCGCCAATACACTACAGCGTACATTCATGATATCTGTTATTTTTATTCTTTTAGGATTGCTTGTCAGCATGTTTTTTGCCAATGTGTTTACAAAACCCCTTAGTGACATGATCGGTGTCGTCAATAAAATAAAGGATGGAGATCTTCGAGAGCGAATCAAGGTCAATTCGACCAATGAAGTGGGAATCTTACAGCAGGCCTTTAACGAAATGGCGGACTCCCTTGCCGTATTGATTCAGGATGTCAACGGTGCGGCAAAGCAAATCTATCAATCCACGAAGGACTTGGAGAGTAATGCCCAATTAACTTCTGAGGCTGCTGCGGAAATAGCCGTGACCATCGATGAGGTAGCTTATGGTACAGAAAAACAAATTAAGAGCGTTGAGACAAGTACTTTTGCAGTCAATCAGATGATTGAGGGTGTAAAGAGTGTTTCAGAAAATGCCATTGAGATTTTAGAGTCCTCCAATTATGCATCGGAATTAGCCAGTAAGGGTGCCGAAGATATTGAAGATATTGTTAGTTCCATGAGATCCATTGATGAAACCGTTGGAGAATCAGCGGGGCTGATCAAAGAGCTAAGTGTTCATACGTATCAAATCAGCGATATTGTACAACTGATCAAGCAAATTTCTGATCAAACCAATTTATTGGCACTGAATGCTGCCATCGAAGCAGCCAGAGCGGGAGAGCATGGAAGAGGCTTTGCCGTAGTTGCAGAAGAAGTAAGAAAACTGGCAGATCAATCTGCTCAGGCATCAACCAAAATCGTTGAATTGATCAAAAAGATACAGCAAGAGACCGACAGGGTTGTTAAAACCATGGAATCTAGCCTTGAAGGCGTAAAAAATGGTACTAATGTTATTAATGGAACGACCAAATCTTTCCACAGTATCATTGAAGAGACACAAAAGGTAACGCAAAAAGTGGAAGGCTTTGCAGCTGCCATAGAAGAGCTGACGGCCGGTATGGATTTGGTGGAGCAATCGATCATTGAAGTAAATCAAGTATCGCAAGCGACAGCAGCCAGCACTCAGGTGGTGTTTGCCAGCACAGAGGAACAGGATCATGCAATCCGATGTATCACTGATTCTATCAGTGGGCTCAGCAAGATGACGGAAAATCTTGAGCTGGTTATTCAGAGATTCAATACCGGCAATCAGGATAAATCTTTCCACATCAGAAAGGAAGAAGAGACCAAAGCAGCAATAGAAGAATCTATAGAAAGCTTTGAAGAGTCAGATGTTGAGCCCTACGATGAGCCTATGGAGATAGATGTAGAAGAAAGTAGCGTAGAGGAAGTGCAAGACCGGTTGGAAACAATAGAAGAACAAGAAGCCTTCGAAGAATCATTGGCAGAAGCAGCTGTTTCTGTAGATGAGGAACCTGTTGAAGAAGAGGCGATGATTGTGGTAGAAGATGAAGAACAGATAGATGATCAAGAAACAGCCTTAGAGCGAGACTTGTGTGTCAAAGAGCAAGAAGAGAAAAACGCATAGAAAGTGGCTGGGAATATTCCAGCCATCTTTCATTTGTTTGCAAGATAGTAGAGGTTAGACGTAGGTGCGAACAGTGTTCGCCCGACTAGGCAAGACGTGGGGACTGGCCCGCTGTCCGGTGTGTTTTTTGCCAGACTGTGGCCCTGTCCCCATGTCTTGCCCCCAGCGACTAGAAAGGAGCCATAACATGACAATTCAATACATCCTATTCGATCTTGATGGTACCTTATTGGATACCAATGAATTGATTATTCAATCCTTCCAGCATACCTATAAAAAGCATCTCAAGAAAGAGGTGCCTAGAGAATATATTATCAAGACCTTTGGAGAGACACTTTCAACCACCTTGGCCAGGGAATGCAGCCACTGTTTGTCTGAAGCTGTAGAAAGCTATAGGGCTTTTCAACAGGTAAACTTTGAAAACTATATTACCATCCACACAGGGGTAAAAGAAGGGCTGGAGAATTTGTCCCGTAAAGGCTACCGCTTAGCTGTGGTTACTTCCAGACTGAATGCATCAGCTATAAGAGGACTGCAGCACTTTGATATTGAAAAATATTTTGAGGTGATTATCGGAGCTGATGATACCGAAGAACACAAACCCAGTCCTGTACCCGCTCTAATGGCGTTAGAAAAACTGGAAGGTAGTCCGGAAAAAGCCATCATGGTGGGAGACAGTCCTTTTGATATCCAGTGCGCTCAAAATGCAGAAATGCTTTCTGTGGCTGTGAGCTGGAGTGCGCTGCCAAAGAACCTATATATGCAGTATGGACCAGATTATGTGGTAGATACCATGGAAGAATTGATAGCATTGATAGATAATATAAGAGATAAGTGATAAAAAAACATGAGGATTGAGAACATGGGGACTGTACCTGCTGTCACGCCTGCTTTTGGCGGGACAGAGGGCCTGTCCACGTGTTCTTCCCTACAATCGTGAAAATCCGGGGCGGCATGGAAACCGCCCCCTACATTGAATGATGGATGTGGCCACGTAGGGGCAGGTTTCCACGCCTGCCCGTTAAAAGAATACATGTGTTACCTACAGCAACCAGCAAACTATGCAGCCCGACTTCTCTTTTTAGCAAAAGCTAAAATTCCACCCAGTGCGATGGACAGGAAGGAAGCCATTAATACGCGATATTCTGGCGGCAGCAAAAAGGTGATGGTGTGTGCCGGAATCCAGAAGAAGGGGATGGTCTTAATGTAGACAAAACCCACTAAACCCTTCCAATCAATATGATCAACAACCTTATGCAGGGTAACATCCTTTAGATTACTAAGCTTTCCATCACATAGCTCGATGTATGTGTCTGTTATTCGATGGAGCCCCATGAAGGTAGGTGCAAAGATAAGATTCATGGTGCAGCTTATAAAAAATGCTGTTCCGACGGCTGCCAGAGTACTTCCCTCTGCAAATGCGGGAAGCAGGTTTGCTTTGATGGCAGAAACAACACCACCGGCAAATAACTGAAACACGAGGACGAAGGCCATCCCTAAAAATCCCCAGATGACAATTCGCCAGAAAGTACCAACCGGCTTTACCCATTTACCGGAGATAATGCGGAGGGCCAAAAATTCTCCCATCGTAGCTAGGATGGCAACCTTTATAAAACCCATTACGTAAGGGTGGGTTTTTGTGAGAGAGATAAAAACTACATGGGTGCTTGGGATAACCAAAATTGCTACAACCGACAATAATAGCAGAAGCCAAAGAAAATCACCTTTTTTCATACTGCATCTCCTTTCAAACAATATTGATTTGCAAAAAAATTTTAACACTTGCAAAAATAATTTCAATGTTCATTTATTATTATAATACAAAATTCATATGTTAAAAACTATTATTTTTGACGGGTTGAATCCCTGATGGAGTAATGCTAAAATGGAATTTGCAGGGAATTCTTTTATAAATTGGAGGACAAATTATGCTATTGATCAAGAATGGAACCATTTTAACAATGGAAGGCAGAACATATGAAAAGGGAAGTATCTTAATCCAAGATGGTAAAATAAAAGAAGTAGGAGAAAATATTGTCGTCCCCCTGGATGCAGAAATCATTGATGCTGCAGGAAAAATCGTAATGCCTGGAATGATAGATGCACACTGTCATCTGGGAATGTGGGAAGACGCCATCGGATTTGAAGGGGCGGACGGGAACGAAGCAACAGACCCGGTGACCCCTCATTTGCGAGCTATCGATGCCATCAATCCTATGGACAGAACCTTCAGGGAAGCCTATGAAGGGGGCATCACGGCTGCTGCCACAGGACCGGGCAGTGCCAATGTCATTGGGGGACAGTTTGCTGTGATAAAAACCTATGGGGATAGAATCGACGATATGATTGTACAGGCATACGCAGCCATGAAGTGTGCCTTCGGAGAAAACCCAAAGCGGGTCTATAACGATAAGAAGCAGTCCCCCAGCACAAGAATGGCTACGGCTGCCATATTAAGAGATACGCTCTTTAAAGCAAAGGAGTATGCGGAGAAGTTGGAGGCTGCAAAAGAAGATCCAACCAAAAAACCCGGCTTTGATATGAAGATGGAAGCGCTTCTTCCTGTCATCCGGGGGGAGATGCCAGTAAAAGCCCATGCTCATCGAGCAGATGATATTTTTACGGCGATTCGAATTGCAAAAGAATTTAATCTCAAGTTAACTCTAGAGCATTGCACGGAGGGACATTTGATTGCAGAGCATATTACGAAGGAAGGCTTCCCAGCTATCGTGGGGCCAAGCTTTGGCGAACGCTGCAAATTTGAACTGAAAAACCTTACCTTTGAAACTCCAGGAGTTTTAAGTAAGGCAGGGGTCAAGGTAGCTATCATGACAGACCATCCCGTAATACCGCTGCAGTATTTGCCGGTATGTGCTTCTCTAGCAGTGAAGGCAGGCATGGATGAAGAGGAAGCCATGAAAGCCATCACCATTCACGCAGCCGAAATTTTGGGGATTGAGGATCGTATGGGAAGCATCAAGGAAGGAAAGGATGCAGATATTGTAATTTGGGAAGGACATCCCTTCCAGCTGCATTCAAAGGTTGTATGTACCATTATTGATGGAAAGGTTGTTTTTAGCCGATAAATTGAATATATGGATTTACGCCTCTAAAAATTAACAAACAAATGAAGTTTTATATCGAATAAAGTTTTTGATTTCATGCTGCGATACGCGTTGCACGATACACGATGCATAAAAAGACCTTAGAGATTGCCCCTGATATCGAACAACGTGAACCGCGTATCGTGGATCGAGCTCGAGAGACATGGGGGGGATAGGGAATGGATCAAATGCCTGTGTATATTTTATTACTGGGGGCCATACCGGAAGCCATATTGATGGTATGGGCAGGTTTGCTATTGGTAGGGGTGAGACCACCTGTTCGAAAGGTACTGCTTACAGGCGTCTTATTAGGCCTGTCATCCTATTTTGTCAGACAGTACGTGGACTTTGGCGTGCATGCATTGGTCAATTTGATGTTCTTTGTTATCTTTATTCGCATCATCTTTGATGTTAAGACACTGACAAGTATACTGGCATCTCTTTTAGCTTTTGTTGTGGTGATTATGATTGAAGGACCTATGGTTATCTTTTTTGAGGACAGTGCCATCTATCTGATGTCCAGAGATCTAACAAGACTTGCTTTCTTCCTGCCCCATGAGCTGACCTTGGCAGGGATCATTTATATCTGTTATAAAAAGAATATTTCGTTGGTGCAAGAGTTAGGTTCTCTGGGAAAATTTATGAGATAGGATTGAAAAATACGGGTAAATCATTTATAATAATAAGTAGATGATAAAAACTACATAGGAGCAGTCTTCAGGGCAGGGTGAAATTCCCGACCGGCGGTAAAGTCCGCGAGCAGCTTGTGCTGCAGATCCGGTGTAATTCCGGTACCGACAGTAAAGTCTGGATGGAAGAAGATACGTATCCATGAAACGTGTTTTACTTTTGATGTATAGGATGCCTGAAGCTACTGCTTCAGGCATTTTTAGTTATAGGAAGGAGAAAATTTTATGACAAACAAAACAATTGCTGCAAAACGGGGAGTATTTGAAATCCATCAACTGAAATCCACAAATGCATTGGTGAAAATAGGACTGCTGTCCGTCATCGCATATTTGGTCATGTTTTTAGAATTTCCAGTACTTTTCTTTCCCCAGTTTTTAAAAATTGACTTAAGTGATATACCCGCGCTAATTGGGGGATTGACCCTTGGACCTGCAGCGGGGATCGTTATTCAATTGATCAAAAACTTTCTGCACTTTGCAACAAAAACAACCACTGGCGGTGTAGGAGAAATCGCCAACTTTCTAGTAGGGGCTGCACTGATCGTACCCCCAGCTATTGCCTACAGTATTGAACAAACAAAATCTTCAGCATTAAAAGGCATGGTTGTTGGGGTTGTTTCCATGGGTGTTGTAGGTGCTTTGGCAAACTATTATATCCTACTGCCATTTTATGCAAAGCTGATGCCTATGGAGCAGATTATTGCCTGGAGTGCAGCGGCCAATGGCTTGATTGTCGATATGAAGACATTGATTTTATATGCCATCGTGCCTTTTAATATTTTGAAGGGAATCGTTGTTACAATCGTAACAAGTCTGTTATATAAGAAGCTTTCGCCTATTTTAAAGGTAAGGTAAAAGATAAAAAGCCCTTTCGGGGCTTTTTTTATGGTTATTTCGTTGTTTTAAGCCATTCACGCCACTGCTGACTTTTATTGTTTTGGGCCATCAGAGATTGTCGTTCCATACGTTTTCGAAGGAGGAAACCGATGATTCCTGTTATAGAACCGGTAATCATATAGCGATAGATATCCATGACACTATATCCTTGTTCAAGGAAGGCCTCCAATGCATAGTCAGCAAATGTGCTGTAATAAAAAGCTTCGCAAAAATCAACCAAAGACCATCCCATAAAAACAGCAATGGCTATGTTCATCCATAGGCTTTTGCACTGGATTTTAATGAGAAGGTATTTGATTCCTAAAACCAAGGGAAATAAAAGCATGATAAAGGTTACGACCGATAACACCCTATATAACATAAAATCACACTCCTAGTTATAATACTGGCTCATAGCATATAGCTTATAGCAAAAACCAAATAAAGCTTGTGCATTAGATATGAATCCCATTATTAATAATTATATGAAAAAACTGGAAAATAGCAAGAAAAATTTCACACCTTTGTCCTTGCGTTGTTTTTCCGTTACTTATATAATGAATGTAGGTTTTTGGGTAAAATATATATGTCATACTAAGTACTTTACATCCGCTATGCCACGGGGACGGTTCCATCGTTTTCCCTTCGGTCCTTCGCTTTGCTTCGGAAACGCTCGAACCGTCCCCATGGCTCCGCTAATAGAATTTCAATATGTTTTTTTACGATAAACGATACACGTTATACGATAGCGAGGTGCAGCAGTGTTACAAATAATTAGCAGCAGTGAACAGAGGACGGATCAATTAGGATTTAAATTGGGAACCTTATTACAGAGGGGCGATATTGTCTGTCTTACAGGAGATTTAGGTGCAGGAAAAACAACCTTGTCAAAAGCCATTGCAAGGGGCTTGGATATTGAAGAGGATGTTACCAGCCCCACCTTTACCATCATCCATGAATACATGGGAAGACTTCCATTATATCATTTTGATGTTTACCGCATTGAAGATCCGATACAAATGGAAGATCTGGGATATGAAGAATATTTCTACGGTGATGGTGTCTGCATTGTTGAATGGGCTTCTAAAATACAAGGGTTGATTCCGACAGAGCACCTCTGGGTACATATCGTGAAAGGAATAGAGGAAGAGCAGCGAATCATTGAGATAAAAGGAATAGGAAGACATTATCAGGAGATTATTGAGGAGTTGAGATCATTATGATCATTCTTGCATTAGATACATCTTCCATTGTGGCATCGGTGGCATTAATGGAGGATGAAAAATTATTAGGAGAATATACCATCAACCATAAGCGCACCCACTCACAAAAATTGATGCCTATGATTGATCAACTGCTGCAGGGTTGTGAACTGACCATGCAGGATGTTGATTTAATCGGTGTTGCGGAAGGGCCAGGATCCTTTACCGGATTGAGAATAGGTGTAGCTACGGCAAAGGGTCTAGCCCATGCTGTGGATATTCCTGTAGTTGGCGTATCTACATTGGATGCGTTGGCCTTCAATCTTCCATACTGCGAGGGATTGGTATGTCCGATTTTGGATGCCAGAAGAAGCCAGGTCTATACCGGGGTATATAAATGGGAAGCAGGTATGCTTCATCGGATTCTTACACCACAGACAATGACCATAGAGGAATTGATTGGAGAGCTGTCCAAGAGGCCGGAAAGAGTCGTGTTCTTAGGTGACGGTATTGAAGTAAATCGAGAAAAGCTGGAAGCTTCGTTAAAGGGTCGGGTTATCTTGGCACCAAATCGTGCCAAAATGCCCAGTGCTGCTTCTGTGGCTGAACTGGCCCTGCAAAAGGCACAAAATAAAGAATTGATGACGTATTATGAGCTGACTCCGGAATATCTGCGGAAATCCGAGGCGGAAAGGCAGTATGAGGATAGAGTGAAAAGGGTGGGGTTGGATGGTAATCAGAAAGATGACAGTCAATGATCTTGACGATGTCATGGAGATTGAGCATCAGTGTTTTTCCGTTCCATGGACAAAAGATGCGTTTTTGATGGAGATTGAAAAGAATAAGTTTGCCAGATATTTCGTGGTAGAGGTAGATGGTATGGTTGCAGCTTATGGAGGAATGTGGATGATTATCGACGAAGCCCATATAACCAATATTGCAGTCAGACACGGGCATCGTGGAAAGGGTTATGGCAAAGGAATCGTAGAAGCATTGATTGAAGCTGCAGAAAAAGAAAATATATATAGGATGACCTTAGAGGTACGAAGGTCCAATATTGCCGCCCAAAGACTCTATGAGCAGTATGGCTTTGCCTGCTGCGGCTTTCGCCCTAGATATTATGAGGATAACCAAGAAGATGCCATGATTATGTGGCGTGAATGAATGTTTCGTAATGCATCGTAGGCCTTGAACAAAGACAAATATGTCTCTTGCTCACGGCCTTTATTTATGCACATAAACTGTAAGCTTATTGTAACCTCTTTAAAAAAATTTATATGTTATGATACAGGTGGGTGTAATGGAACTCTATTACGTTTTTGTAACATGTATGATTCTGCCAGGATAATCAGACATTTTGGTGAATTAATCGTAGTAGATTATACTGGAGTAGCAAAGAAATTGGAAGAACTCATGGAAGTCTATAGAGAAAGGGGTATTTTGCGTGGCATTAACAAGAAAAAAGAAATGGATGATCATCGCTGCTGTTGTCATTCTTGTTGTCTTTGTAGGATTGGCAGCTGTACAGGCCAGCAAAGGTAAGGAAGAGGCAGGAATGATGGTGGAGACTGCTGAGATCGTAAAACAGGATATTGATTCTCATATTTTTACCAGTGGTGAAGTTTATTCACTGGAAAAAAGAGATATCACAGCAGATCTATCATCTGGAAAAGTTTTGGCTCTCCACGTAAAGGAGGGAGATACGGTTCAAGCAGGACAGGTGGTCGCAGAACTGGATACAACAGACATAGCGTATGAAATCAAGCAGGCTGAAATTAAGCTATCCATTGAACAGGAAAGCTTAGAAAAGATGCGGAAAGCAAATAAAACCAGATCAGAAATTGAATTAGACAATGCCAAAATAGCTTATGCAGATGCAGAAAGAGCGTATAATCAGAATAAAGTTCTTTATGAATCCGCTGCAATTAGTAAAAGCGAAATGGATAGTGCAAAAAGTAAGTTTGAAAAGGCTCACAATGATCTTGTGCTGGCTGAAGCCAACTTTAATGATGTAGAAGACGATAATGATATTCTAACGCAGGAAAAAAACATGCAGCTTTCGGAGATGGAACTGCAAAAGCTTAAGGATGATTTGGAAAAATGTAAGATCAAGAGTCCTATATCCGGTACTGTCGTAGAGGTAGCTGTCAATGAAGGAAGCAATGTGACCCAGACCACGCCGATCATGCAGATCCTAAATGTAGATAATTTGGAAATTGAAACGAAAGTCAGTGAATACGACGTGGTGAAAGTGAAAGAGGGGCAGCCCGTGAAAATTACGGGAGAAGCCTTCGCGGGACAGGAATACTCAGGAAAGATTAAGCTGATCGGTGCGGCAGCTGTTTCCGTCAATACCGGTCAGGGGCAAGAAACCATTGTGGAAGTAAAGGTTGAAGTAACCGATAAAAATACTGCCATGAAGCCAGGATTTACTGCGAATGTCAATATATTGACGGCCAATAAAAAGGATGTGCTGGTGGTACCTTATGAAGCCATCTTTACAAGGAAGAATGGCGATAAAGTTATCTTTACCGTTGTAGATGGAAAGGCGAAGGAACATATCATTAAAACAGGGGTTGAAAGTGACCTAGTCGTAGAAGTAATCAGCAAAGACTTGAAGGAAAAGGATAAGGTAATTATGAACCCCAGTGAGAAGTTGAAGGATGGAGACCCTGTAAAGGAAAACAAGGTGATGGATCATGATAAAAATACAGCGTCTTAGAAAAGTATATAAAATGGGTACCATAGAGGTGGAAGCCCTTCGGGATGTGGATATCGACATTGCTCCCGGCGAATTTGTAGCCGTCATGGGTCCCTCCGGTTCTGGTAAATCCACACTGATGAATATTTTGGGATGCCTTGACAGACCTTCAGATGGCAAATACCAACTGGATGGTGAAAAGATTGAGACCTTGAACGATATACAGCTGGCTGCCATACGGAACAAAAAAATCGGTTTTGTCTTCCAGTCCTTTAACCTGCTTCCCAGGATAACGGCGTTGAGTAATGTGGAGCTGCCCATGATGTATGCGGGGGTACCGGCCAAGGAAAGAAAAGAAAAGGCCTTAGCAGCCCTGGAGAAAGTGGGTTTAAGTGATCGTGTCGACCATAGGTCCAACGAATTGTCTGGAGGACAAAGACAGCGGGTGGCCATAGCCAGGTCGTTGGTTAATAATCCGTCTATCATTTTAGCGGATGAACCCACTGGCAATCTGGATTCAAAATCGGGTGAAGAGATCATGGGCATATTCCAAGAATTGAATGATGAAGGTGCTACCATCGTGCTGGTTACCCATGAACCTGAAATCGCACAGCATGCCAAGCGAATCATCGCCTTTCGAGATGGGAAGCTCATCGAAGATAAACTGGTGGAAAACAGGATCGTGATTTCAGAGAGCCTTCCTGTAGAGTCGAGGTGATAGGATGAATTTTTTCGAAAGCTTTAAAGTTGCGATTAATGCCATATGGGTCAATAAGATGCGGTCACTCCTCACGATGCTGGGTATCATTATTGGTATATCATCGGTTATCGCAGTTGTTGCACTGGGGCAAGGCAGTAAAAACTTGATTGGAAAAGAATTTGAGCAGTTTGGTGTCAGTAGGGTATACATAGGACTTAATTGGAGAGAAGATCCTATAAGAAGGGACTACTTTAATTATGGTGACCTCGATGCCATAACCAGGGCATTTGAGGATAAAATTGTGGCTGCTTCACCCAAATTGGATGACAGTGGAAAAATTGTACTTAAAAAGGAATCGTTAAATGTCTATATTTCCGGTGTCAATGAGACCTACAATAAGATCGAAAAGCTGGATATGGTAGCCGGTCGATATTTGATTGATAGTGATATCAAGGCAAAAAGAGAAGTTGCCGTGATTGATGAGTCTGCCGCCTTGAAAATTTTTGGGAGAACCAATGTTCTTGGAGAGAAATTCCTCGTAAAGACAAATGCTAAGAGTATTTCTTTTGTAGTCGTTGGGATATACGAGACGCCAAAGTCCATATTTAGCAACATGGGGGACTTTGAGCAGCCTATTAACATCTATGCACCTATAAGCACGGTTGAGAAAATGCTGGGTATCGTGGATACCATCTATGGGATTGAAGTAAATCTGGATAAAGATGCTGATGCCAAGGGAACAGTAGATCAGATCATTAACCTGATCGAGCGGAGACATGACAATGTAGGAGAAGAAAAGTACAGAGGCTTTACGGCAGAGGGTGAGATGGAAGTCGTCAATAAAATTATGAGTATTATGACGGCTGTCGTTGGAGCAATCGCCGCCATATCCCTTTTCGTAGGGGGCATAGGGGTTATGAATATCATGCTTGTCTCTGTCACAGAAAGAACGAGAGAGATTGGGATACGAAAAGCCATTGGGGCGCGACATAGGGATATCTTATTGCAGTTTTTGGTTGAAGCCGTGATTATTTCAGGAATAGGAGGCGTCATAGGGACCCTGCTGGGTATTGGATTTTCATTCTTGATTTCCATATTTATCAAGGTACCGCCTTCTGTTTCGCCCAGTACCATTTTGATTGCATGGGCATTCTCGGCAGGTGTTGGTATTTTCTTTGGAATCTATCCGGCTAACAAGGCCGCAAAGCTGGACCCTATCGAGGCACTGCGATATGAATAAACATTGAGATATTCAATGCTTAAGCTTAATAAATGATGGAAGTTTTATACTAAATGGATTTTCGATTTCATGTTTCGATACGCGATACACGATACACGGGAAAAGACTTTAAAGATTGACCTGGTATCGAACAGCGTGAACCGCGTACCGTGAATCGAATACTTTTAGTAGCATTCTTAAAAGTGCCATATCCGCACATGAAAAAATTTTAGTGGTGTAAATTTATAGAAATAAAAAGGGGGAACTATCGTGTCAGAGTTTGAAAGGGATCAAGAACTGGAGATTATGGAAGAAAAGGAAGAGGCTGTAGAGGAACTGTCGTTGTGGGAACGACTGAAATATCTCATTATAGAACCTTCAAGAACCATGAGATATCTTGCTGAGAAGCCTAAGGTGTTATTTCCGATACTTGCGATTGTTGTTGGGTTTTTCCTGTTGATGCTGCCGAGAAAGGAACTGATTCTGCAGTTTACAAAAGACCAAACGCTTCAGAAAATGGCTGAAGCCGGCAGTCCTATGATGGATTTACCGGACAATATGCTCTCATTTGCTGTTTGGACCGTGATTTTGGGTGCGGCATTTGGTCCATTATTGATCTTACTCATTAAAAGCCTGTTTACACTTATACTTGGAAAGGCAGTGGATGGACAAGGAAAATTCAAAGCAATACTTTCCGTACTTTCCTTCTCCTATCTGGTGAATGTTATCGGTGAAGTAGTAAGGACCGTGATCTCTATGATTACGCAAAACTTCCTTGTGGTTACTTCACCGGCAGCTTTGATGTCTGCGGATCAGATGGGAAAACCACTGTATACACTGTTAGCATCTTTTGATGTATTTGCCATTTGGTATTTAATATTGGCAACCATCGGTGTTCAGTATGTTCATAAAATCAGCATGAAAAAATCGGGTATGATTGTATTTGGTACATGGGCGGTTATGATCGCGGTTAGCATCAGTATGACTTTAATAAGAGGATAAATTTTCTAGAAGGGTTGTTTTCGGTCCGATAAAAAGTTGGGCTTGTAAAACAATCCTTTTTTTATAGAGATATGAGCAAAGTTTTAGTATTGTTAGCATTTCTTTACTTATGAGGATTAGACTTATATATTGGTTAGAAGTTAGACGTTAGATGTTTTGGGGTCAGTCTGATAAGTCAAAAAACCCCTAGAGATTGACCCGAAAGCCTCTAACTTCTAACATCTAACGTCTAACCTTTTAAATACTTTTCCTCTTGTTAGAAAATAATATTAGCATTAAAATCTAAAATAGAGCATACAAAATCATCAATATACCGTACATATAATTGCAAGGCAAAGTGAGGTGAAGAGAATGAAGGAATCCGACAACGAAATAGTGCAGAGGATTTTGAAGGGTGATGGAGAGTTGTTCGGAGAGCTCATCGATCGATATAAGAATGCTGTCTATTCCCTGTGCTATCGTATGGTGGGCAGCCAAGAAGAAGCAAAGGATTTAGCACAGGAAGCCTTTATCAAAGCCTATCATTCTCTTGACAAGTATAACCCAGAATACAAGTTTTCCACTTGGATCCTAAAGGTTGCAACCAATCTTTGTATTGATTATCTCAGAAAGAAAAAGGTTCAAACCATGCCTATCGATGAAAGACTAAGCATGCCCTATGATACGGCCAGTGCCGAGGACATGTATCTGCACAAGCAGAACCAAAAAGAAATTGTCAATGCCATTGAAGAATTGCCTGAGGAGTATAAAATACTTATTTTACTGTACCACAAGGAAGGATTATCCTACCAAAGTATATGCGATACGTTAGACCTTCCCATGTCGAAGGTAAAAAACAGGCTTCATAGGGCCAGAAGCATGTTAAAGGAACGTCTAAAAGCTGTTAAAGAGGAGGAATCTGTATGGACTGCCAAAGAGCTTCAGATATGATGATGGATTACTTTGATAAGGCACTTAATGAAATAGAGGAAAAAGAGCTTCTTCAGCATATCCAGTCATGTAAAGCATGCATGTCTGATTTTAAAATCATGAAAGGAGCCTTTGCAGAGATCGAACAGCTTGTAGATTTAGAAGTACCAGTGGGATTTACGGAAGAAATTATGGCCAAAATTGATTTGGAATACTATAAGCCCGTAGAAAACAAGAGCCGACAAAAAATCTGGACGTCACTTTTTATGATATTGACCGTGACATGCAGCAGTGTTTTATGGTATATCTATTATGGACCATCCAATTTGCATACCAGTTATCACGTGATGGGAACAGTAGAAAATCTGATGAACCTGTTCTACAGCTTTAAAATGCTCTTTGGATCCGGCATAAAAATACTAACGTCATCTATGGTGACTTTATTGAAAGCCTGTAGAGATTTATTAAGTATTATGAAAGGAAGAGCAGAAATTTACGTGGGCTGTATGATTCTTTTATGTACAGTATTTGGACTAACGCAATACAGCTTGGTGAAGATCACGATGCCGGGTTCTACTAGGGGAGGTAAAATGGTATGAAGCGAAATTACAAATATATTGTCTTAACCGTAATACTCTTTATACTGGCAACAACCTCAGTTTTTGGTGTTGCTGTGAAAGATGTTGCCGATATGGTGGGCATTTTCCGAGATGTTTTTGTTCCTGCAAATACACAGGTCAATGGTAGTGCCATAGCAATCTTTGGCGATGTGGACATGGAGGGGAGCATCAGTGGTGATGCCGTTGCCATATTTGGTGATGTAAAGGTTGACGGAAAGGTCGGTGGCAGTGCGATAGCTATTTTTGGCTCCATCCATCTGACCAATAAGGCCGATGTCAGCGTTGATGCGGTTCAGATCCTAGGCGGCAAAATGGAGGAAGAAGCAGGTTCTTACGTGGGTGGGCAAAAGCTCAGTATTGCCAGCTTTGGAATCAGTGGAATTTCCGGCATGTCTATTCTGCTTTTGATTATATTAAGCATTACGTTAGGAAAAATTATTATTGCATATATTTTCTCAGTCATCGCAGTACTACTTTTCCCAGATCAATTTGACCGCATGGCCAGGGAAGTATCGATCAATATGGAAAGAAAACTGGTGATTGGTCTGCTGCTAACCATTGGATTTTATGTACTGGGCGCCATTATGTTTATGGTTATTATCGGAATACCGTTTTTTATCCTGCTGATCCCACTGATGACGCTTCTAGGATTTGCAGGAAATACGGCGGTTAAGCTGGCTATTGGAAAGAAAATCGGCGCATCAAGGACACAGCCCTGGTCTCAGATGATGGAACTGTTTATTGGAACCCTTGTCTATGGATTGATAGAGATCACTATGATCGGCAAGGTTGCCATCTTCCTTGGAAAGTCTATTGGCATCGGAACCGTGATTGATACCAAATTCGGAAAACAAGGAATGAATGTAGAAACAAGAGTGGGATTCTTGTCCAAAGAAGACCTTGAAAAAAGGTAGAAGCTATATAAGTAGAGCCAAAGGGACGGTTCGAGGGTTTCTTGTAGGGGCGCGCATTGCGCGTCCGTTGCTTCCAGCAGGGAAGACGATGGAACTGTCCCCGTGGCGAAGCGGATGTTTTGTAGGGGACGGTCTCCGTGCCGTCCCGCAGCGGATGTTGTAGGGGACGGTTTCCATGCCGTCCCGCAAGACTTATATCAGGAAACACGTTAGGAGGTTCGCATCATGAAAAAGACAATAGGAATCGTTTTGGCTGTCTTGCTGATCATCGTATTACCTGTTTCTGTATTCGCTGATAATGTCAATCGCATGACGATTGAGAAGGGCCAGGTGCTGCATAGTGATTGGTTTGCTGCCGGAAATTACGTAAAAAATGCCGGTGAAATTAACGGCGACATCTATGCCGGTACCGATGATTTCACTAATGAAGGTACAGTAAAGGGCGACATCATCGTGGGAGCAGGCAGGAGTGAGATCGGTGGAAGGGTCGATGGAGACCTGCGGATTGGAACAGGAAATGGAAGCATAACCGGTGAAATTACAAGAAATGTCACTGCCTTTGCTGGTGAATTGATTTTAGAAGAATCTGCTGCGGTAGATGGAAACTTTAATGCCTTTGCAGGAAACTTGAGGATTGACGGTATCGTAGGTGGAGACCTGAAGGCCGGTGTCGAAACACTGCATATCAATAACCAAATTAAGGGTGATGTAGAGGTTTCTGTGGGGAGCCTGGATTTTGGTCCTCTAGCAAAGATTGATGGAGATCTTATTTATACCAGCGAGGAAGAAATGACTGTCCCAGAGGGGATTGTGTCAGGAAAAATTGAACATAAAATTCCTACAGACAAAGCTGCACAAGACGTGGCAAAAAGGGTAGAAAAGGGTGCCAAAGTATTCCATGTGGCGGCCAAAGCTATAAGTATGCTGGGATATCTTATTATTGGGACAATTCTTGTACTTGTCTTTGGAGATTTTATGAAGAGAACGGCAGCTACTTTGGAAGAAAAGCCATGGCATTCAGTGGGTATTGGCGTTGTGGGACTTGTCACTTTGCCCATTGCATCCATTTTGGTAATGATCACTGTGATCGGAATTCCATTAGGACTGATTACCTTCATGCTGTATGGAATTATGGTATATCTGGCTAAACTTCCGGCAGGTATTTGGATAGGGCAGAAGATTTTAAAAAATGAAGAAAAGCCACTGCTGCCACTGCTGTTAGGGATCATTATTCTGATGTTGATATCCTATATTCCTTATTTAGGCGCTCTTGTTTCCTTGGTGGCGATACTATTCGGTATCGGTAGCTTCTTATATAACTTGAGAGAAAGCATTGCGAAGGAAAAACCTAAGGATTTACTGGAATAGATTTTGTATATTGAAAAGAAGTTTACAAATACTATAGTCATAGGACAGAAAAAGAAAAAGGAGGCGTCTTATGGCTAGTAGAGATCAGCTTCATGCAGTAGCATCTCTTTGCAGTGAATTTGATAATGTAAGAGGAAACGAAATGACATCTGCAATAGGATACAATGTAACCTGCGAAAACTGCAGACATTTTACAAAGGATCACAAATGTGACATTGATCTGGTTGATGAAATATTGGTAAATATGGATCAAACATAAAAAAGCAGCCTGGCTGCTTTTTTACGTTGTAATGTCTGTAGGTATTTCCTTTTGTAGGGGACGGTCTCCGTGCCGTCTCGCAGGACTATGAGAAGCCATGCGGAGCCATGGGGACGGTTCGAGCGTTTCCGAAGCGTAGCGAAGGACCGAAGGGAAAACGATGGAACTGTCCCCGTGGCATAGCGGATGTATGAACCTTCAACCAAAGCAACGAAGTCGCTTTGCTTACGGAGCCGGATCTTGCGGTCGTTCACCTTGTCCTAAAGCCCTTTTAATAGATTCCTCCGTTAAGATAAAATTCACATAGTCTGTTTGGTCCACTGTGGACAGCATGCCATCTGACATCACCATATGATCAGCAATTTTATCAAACATATCTCTTTCTCTAGGACCATCGCCTCCAGAATGATAGGCATGACCGGAATGTAAGTTTCTTTTTTGCCCTCTTTTCTTCATCTTTTCATCTCCTCGCATAATCCTTGGTGAACTTAGTATCCCACGAATATTCATAGATATCCAATCTAAGTGCTAATTTGTTTTGTGTTTTGTGATTAAGTAAAGTTTCTGTAGAGTAGGGGCGGGCATTGCCCGTCCGTCATTCTTCCAACAGTAAGCAAGACTTGGGGACTGGTCCACTGTCCGGTGTGCTTTTTACCGGACTGGGGTCCTGTCCCCATGTGTTGCTTCAAGAAATTTTTGCTATTTCCAGTAGATTTGGATATAATAGTATGGGTAAAAATAGAAACGTAGGTGAAAGTCATGAAGGAACAAATGAAACCAAAAAACGGACAATACTATCTGACCTTGGCCATTGAGACCAGCTGCGATGAAACCTCGGCTGCCGTATTAAAAAACGGTAGAGAGATTTTATCCAATATCATATCATCTCAGATAGACGAACATAAAAAATATGGTGGTGTGGTGCCGGAGGTGGCATCCAGAAAACATGTGGAAAATATCGACATCGTTATTCAAGAAGCGCTGGATGTGGCGAAGGTTTCATTACAAGAAATCGATCATATCGGCGTAACCTATGGACCTGGACTGGTAGGGGCCCTGCTGGTAGGTGTATCGACGGCGAAAGCTATGGCTTTCGGATTAAATATACCGATTATCGGTGTGAATCATATTGAGGGGCACATCCATGCAAATTTTATTGAAGACAAAGAGTTGGAACCGCCTTTTCTATGCCTGATTGTATCCGGGGGACATACCCATCTGGTATATATGAAGGATTATAAAACCTATGAGATACTGGGAAAAACCAGGGACGATGCGGTAGGAGAAGCTTTTGACAAGGTAGCTCGAGCCATGGAACTGGGATATCCTGGAGGCCCATTGATTGACAAGTTGGCGAAAACAGGCAATCCCGATGCCATACCGTTTCCCAGGGTATACTTAGAAGAAGAAAGCTTTGATTTTAGCTTTAGTGGTCTCAAATCAGCGGTTTTAAACTATCTAAATTCCCAGAAACAAAAAAATCTGCCAATAGCTGTGGAAGACGTGGCGGCCAGCTTTCAACAGGCTGTGGTGGAGGTGTTGGTGAGCAAGGCTATTCGAGCTGCCAAGCTGAAAAAGACAGACAAGATCATATTAGCCGGAGGTGTGGCGGCCAACAGTCATCTTCGAGAGATGTTGACGAAGGAGGGCGCTAAAAAAGGCTTGGAAATAAAATATCCTTCCTTAAAGCTATGCACAGATAATGCTGCCATGATCGGGTGCGCAGCTTATCATAATTTTCTGAACGGCTGTATTGCAGACCTATATCTAAATGCTGTGCCCAGCTTGAAACTGGGGGAAAAATATATAGATTTACGCCTTTAAAGTGGTATTTAGTTTTGCGGGACGGCACAGAGACCGTCCCCTACAAGAGAATACCTGTAGGGAACGACGCCCTCGTCGTTCCGTAGGAGACCACTGAAAAACTCAGGTTATTTGATTAAAAGAGGCAAGAATTGGGGACTGGTCCGCTGTCCGGTGTGCTCTTTACCGGACTGGGGCCCTGTCCCCATGTGTTGCCGGACAAAGGGTTACTTTTTCAGCAGTCTCTGCCCTCGTCGTTTTGTAAAGATTATAAATGTCTTTTATGTAAATCATAAAAGGCATTTTCTTTTTCCACATATTAAGAATAATTTATGTGGATAAGGTTGTGGATAATGTGGAAAACTCCGAGAAAAAAGCAATATAGTAAGAATAAATGTGGATAAATCTGTGAATCTGGTGATTAAACTGTGGACGAATGGGTATAGATCACCCTTTTATGATGTATATGTTAATATTATGTAAAATATGAAAATAATTTATATGTAGAAGTATGCAAAATTTTAGATAATCGCATATTTCTACATTTTTTTTAGTCTTTTCTTACTATAATGATTATACTATATAAATTTGTCTAAGGATCTTGTCATATTTTAAGGCATGATGGGATGGAACGTATAAATGCCTTACTTTTCTAGATTTATTTCAAATTAATTTTTAAAGGAGGTTTTTGAATATGTAACATTTAAGTTCTGATAGTTTATACAAATTACTTTTGTTAGCTAACTGATGCTTGAGAAAAGGGGGAGAAAGTATTGAAAATACAAGATTTTCAAATAAAAACGAAACAAATTCGAGGTAAGGGACAATTTGGGGAGGTGATACCAGTAAAAAATATAATGCTGATTTTAATTTTAATGATTGTATTCACTAATGCAGGCTACCTTAACATAGGATATGCTGATGTATCATGGGAAGATCTAGGTGTTTTTTATAAGGGAGATACCTATAACTTCGATCAAACTAATTATGTTTATCGAGTACAAGATACGGCCTCGGGGCCAACAGTAACTATGGACGATTATGGCTGGGTACGAGGAATAGGTTTCCAAGGTAGTGGGTGGGTATATGTAACAAAATCAGGAAGCCAAACGATGACGCGCTATGGACAAGGCGTTAGACTGCAAAGAGTAAAAGTAAGAGACAGTAATTGGGAGAATGTCGGAATTTTCAATAATGGAGATACTTATACTTTTGACCAATCAAGATATCTATATCGAGCAGCTTTAAATGAGAGCTATTCTGTCATTTGGGAGCCTGGATATACAATAGGATGGAATAAATTTATCATTGGGGGCGCACATGGTTGGACTCAAATTACACTAGATGGGTCGGTAATGTTAAAGTACGATAATATTGTTTTACAGAGAAAAGCATTAAATACAGCACCTAATGTAACGATAAATAGCCCTATAGAGAACAAGTATTATACTCAAAATGATAATAGCATTACCCCTTCCATTATAGTTTCAGATGAAGAGAATGCAAATTTAATATGCAAATACTATATTGATTCGGAAACAGCAGAAAGAGAAGTAAAAACCGTAACCAATACATCCACAGCAAAAACAGTCAATTTTAGCCCAATAAACATATCCTCATTAAGTGAGGGAAATCATGCGATGAGGTTTGAAGTTAATGATGGGCTGGAGGCTATTACCCTAGTTGTTAAATTTATAGTAGATAAACCGCCTATCTTGGGATCAGTAAATGTTAGCTCTTCTACCACCGAAATAACGGTAACAGGTTCTGCTACAGATAGTTTCTTAGGTCTGAATGTCACCCCATATCGATACACGGTAGGATCAAATATCAGTGCATGGCTTACCAATGCATCTTATACGCAGAGATATTTAACACCAAATACAGCCTATACTGTAAAATTCGAAGCCAGAGATACTATGGGAAATATCGCTTCTAGGACTCAATTTGTCTATACAAAGGCCGAAATACCGAGGATTAACATTGAAAACCCAACATCCTATACATTGGATATTAAAATCAGTGACAATAATCCGATGAATACTGTATATCAAATTATAAATACAGCTAACAATAAATATTTGACACCCTTTGGGGAGGAAACATCCATTCCCACATGGATACAGCCCAATAACAGAATGCTAACGGCAAGGAACTTAGTACCTCAAACTGCCTATTCATACAAAGTACAGGCGAAGAATGAGGTAGGGGCCGTATCGGGATTTAGCAGTCCAGCTACAGGCACGACACTGGCAACACCGCCGCCAAAGGTAGGGGAATTGACAGCGACAGCTGACATGAACAGCATCACCATATACTGGCCTCTTGTGGATTATGCCACTTCCTATGAGATAGAAGGAGATGGCGTCATCCTTGGCAGCGTACAGGGGACAAGCTTCACCCATACGGGACTCATAACCAATACAGAGCATACCTATAGGGTGCGGGGGAAAAATGGAACGGTGGCTGGTCCATGGAGTGATCCCATCAGCAAATCAACCCTTCCGCCAATTCCAGTAGCACCTACAAACATCAATTCCCTGGCAACCAGAAATACCATCACGGTAACATGGAACTCCGTCAATGGTGCTACGGCCTATGATATTGAGGTAGACGGAAATATCATATCCAATGGTAACAGTACCAACTACGTACATTCTGGGCTGATACCTAATACCAATCATACCTACAGGATAAGGAGCATCAATCCTGCAGGAAAAAGTGGATGGAGTGACATGATAACCGTTATAACACAGGATCAGGAGCTGCCTGTTCCGCAAAATATTGTGGTAGAGCCCTACAAAACAAAAGTTAGAATGGTTTGGGATATGATCCCCGGATTAACCTACCAACTTGAAGTAGATGGAAACTTAAAAAGCTTAGGATCCGTATCAGAATACATTCATGATAATTTGCTGCCGGATACGGAACATTCCTATAGAGTGAGATCGGTAAAAGATGGCAGCTACAGTGACTGGAGCCGTCTGATTGTTGTTAGAACAAAAGCAGATATTTTTACAGTTCCTACAAATGTTCAAGGTGATGCGGATGACACAAAAATCACTGTATCCTGGGAAGCAGTGACAGATGCTGATGGATACGATATAGACGTAGATGGCACGATCATTGACAATGGAAACAATACATCTTTTGTCCATGAAGGGCTTGATCCTGGTTCCAGCCATACCTATAAGGTAAGGGCAAGAAACGGCAGTGACGTTAGTCAGTGGAGCGAGCCCATAACGGTTGCTACCTATACTTTGCCGAAGCCCGGAAATATAACAACAACGGCTACAGAAACAGAAATAACGGTTTCATGGAGCAGCGTGATGGGTGCTGAAAGCTATGAAATGAAGGTGGATGGAAATAGCATCAAAAACATCACAGGTACCACCTATACAATTACTGGTTTGCTAAAAGGTACCCAGCACACCATAAGTATTAGAGCGGTAAACACCCAGGGAACCAGCGGATTTAGCACACCTCTTATTGTCCTAACAGCTGGAGAAGGAAGCAAGATTCCCCAAAACATAGGTGCTATTACAACGAAAGATCAAATTGCATTGATATGGGAGGAAATCAATGGTGCAGATGGCTACGAAGTAAGAGTGGGTGAGCAAATCTTTACTGAAATAACGAATAATACCTACGTACATAAGGACCTTACACCCGATACGGCGTATACGTACATGGTAAGGATAACAACAGCAGAAGGTTCCGGTCAATGGAGTGAGGCCATGACGATTAAAACCATGTCGCAGGCTCCTGGCATTCCAGGAAATCTGTCTGCGGTAGCATCTACATCAACGATATTGTTAACATGGGACAGTGTAACGGATGCAGAAGAGTATGAACTTAAGATTGGGAATGACATCATCAGCACAGGCGTATCCGCAAAATACCTCCATACTGGACTTGTACCAAATACAGAGTATACGTATGCTGTAAGAAGTAAAAATAATACCGATGTTAGTCCATGGAGTGAACCAATTACCGCAGTAACCAACAGTTCTTCACAGGAATTTAGAGTATCAGGTGCGATAGGAGAAGAAAGAGATTTAGTCATAACTGCTTCAAATATCGCAAGTTTCCAAGGCTATGTGTTTACCCTTATGTATAATCCGGATGAAGTGGAACTTGTAGATTTATCTAGTCTTACAGCTAAAATGGATGTGACGACCGGAAATATTGTCGGAACGGATATAGAAATCATTCAAAATCAACCGGGAATACTGCAGTTTAAGAAACTAACCAGCATACCCCAGGGACAGGCCTATTCCGGTGTGATTAACAGTGCGCGATTCAAATTGAAAACGGCAAATGAAGTGGTTATAACCTATACCACAAATTAGCAGAAGGGGGATACTATGAAAAGGAAATATGTATATGTTGCCAGGGCACTTCTATGCCTGATCATCCTTACAAATATCCTGACTGCGGACACTGCAATGGCCATAACTGAATCAGATATATTCAATGGGATGGGAAAGTTGTTTAGCAAAAGCATAAACAGCAAAAAGAACAAAAACCAAGAGATCGTATTAAATGAAGTGTATGGAGAAAATGAAGAGATCGACCTTTTTACAGACATACCGCAAGATACTGTAACTGATGCGGTATATAATCATAAAAATCAAATCATTGTTAAATATAAAGACCCTGAAAAAACAGATGTAAAACTAATGGGGAATCTACTTCCTAAAAAAATTGAGTCAAATAATGCAGAAAAGAATCACCAGCAACTGTTACAGAAGGTAGACACATTAAAAAAGAATATTAAAAATGAGCTAAAGCTGAATAAGCTTGAGACAAAGGATCATTTCAAATTTCTAAATATGGATGTTTTAGAAACCGAAGAAAAAGATATTTATAAACTAGCGGAAGAATTAAAAGAATCACCGGATGTAGAATATGTACAGCCAAACTATGAGCTTACTATTCTAGCAACACCCACAGATCCTCTGTTTGACCAGCAGTGGGGATTATACAACACCGGTCAGGAAGCAGGGGGAGAAGTCGGACGACAAGGCGTAGATATCAATATCCAGCCGGCGTGGGATCTGACGAAAGGTAGTCAAGCGGTCATCGTTGGGGTCCTTGACTCCGGAATAGATATTAATCATGAAGATCTGAAAGGAAATATATATCATAATCCATTAGAGATTGCTGGAAATGGGATTGATGATGATCAAAATGGCTATATCGACGATGTAAACGGATGGGACTTTTTCAATAATGATAATACGATCTATGATGGTGTTAACTTCGATATGCATGGTACGGCTGTGGCAGGGGTTATCGGAGCTGCATCCAATGATAAGGGAATCACAGGGGTAGCTCCTAATGTTAAAATCATGCCGCTGAAGTTTATCCACGGCACCACCGGGTATACTGCTGATGCTATTAAGGCCATTGAATATGCCATGTTGAGGGGTGTAAAAATCATCAACTGCAGCTTTGGAGGATCGGATAACAACTATGCTTTGAAGGATTCTATGGAAAACAGCGGCATCCTATTTATCGCTGCGGCAGGGAACAGGGGCGGCAATACCATGACCCATCCCACCTATCCCGCTTGCTTTCCTCTTCCCAATATAATAGGCGTTGCATCCATCGATAATAAAGGGGTAAGAAGCACATTCTCCGGCTATGGTCCCTACATCGATATCGCTGCACCAGGGGAACAAATCATGACAACCATGCCGGAAAACAAATATGATCTATTTACTGGGACATCAGCCAGTACACCCCATGTAACAGGTGTGGTCGCTCTATTGAAAAGCTATGAGCCAAATTTAAACTATACACAAATAACAGATAGGATTATGACTAATGCCGTAGTCTGCAATACCCTGCAGGGAAAACTAACTTCAAATGGCAGAGTAGATGCCTATGCAGTTTTATCAAATATCAAGCCCCAGCCCGACACTTATGTTGACCCGGAAGGGGATCCATTGGATCCGGGTGATAATGAGTTTAACAATGATTCATGGTATACCATGGATCAGCTTGCCAAAATCAAGGAACAGATTCACTATGGTCAAAGTGGTGTGAACCCTGCAACAGGTAACTACTCCATGACAGTAAATGATATGAATCTGGACGCACCGGGATTTCAAATCAATATCAGCAGGACCTATAATGCAAAGAACTACGAAAAAGGCTTATTAGGTAAGGGATGGACCTTTGGCTTTGAAGGCAGCATATATGGAGAGAACAATATCATGGTCATACTTCCCAATGGCGGCGTACAGATGTTTAAAAAGCTGGTGGATGGTTCCTACAGGGCAGAAGACAATCGAAGCGTATTTAAGAAAAACGAGGATAATACCTATACGCTTATTACGAAGGATCAATATACCTATCATTTTAATAAGGATAGACTACTGACGAGGATGATGGACCCCAGAGGTAATGAAGTGAGTATCGAAACAGATAGCAACGGAAAAATTACAAAGGTAACAGATCAGGTAGGGAGAGCCTATCAATTAACCTATAACAGTAGTAATTTGATAGAAGAAATTACTGATCCGTTAGGAAGAAAAGTAATCTATAAATATCAAAACAATCTGCTTACAGAAGTAACAGATCCCATGGGAATCACGATGAAGTATGTTTATGACAGCCATGGGTATTTATCGGAAGTGAAAAACCATAACAATATAGTTATCCAAAAGCTTACCTACAACCATACGACAGGTTATGATCAGGGTAAGGTCATTCAAGCTGTGGATGCCTATGGTAGTGTTACCAAGTATACCTATGATACCACAAACAAGAAGACCACCATTGTAGAAAACAACAGCGACAGAATATGGACCTATTGGTACGATGAGAGCAACTACATCACGAAGCAGCAGAACCCAGAAGGCCGTGAAAAAGAAATCCACTATTATCTGACATCAGGTGAGAACAAATTTGGCGATATCGAATATGAAATTGACGAATATGGAAATAAAACATCCTATGAAATTGATGGTAGAGGCAATGTAACGAGAATAACTTTTCCAGATGGAAGCACGAAGACAATGGCATATGACGAAAAGAATAACCTTATCAAAGAAACAGATCAGGAAGATAAGGTAACCTACTATATTTATGATGAAAGCAAAGTCTATCTACTGAAAGTATTGAGATCCTTCATCGGCAGTGATGAAGCACTGGATGGAACGATAACACCGCAAAGCTATACGGTGGCCAGTTATGTATATAGTGATGCGGAGGAGCCCTTCAGTCTCAGCCAAATGTTTCCCGGACTCACCACAAGTCTTGAAAATGTGACAGTTGTTGAACAGGTCTACGAAGAGAATGTGGAAGACAGCGTATCTGAACTCACGGCTTTGAGTGTAGAAAATGTAAACATAGAGGATTTGATCAATCCCGATAATTTTGCCATAACAACCTATGCGTATTATACTGATGCCGAGAGTCAGGCCAAGGGCTGGACTGCTAAAGGGCTGCTAAAGAGTGAAACGGACCCTGAGAACAATACGATAACATATTCCTATGATTCATATGGAAACATTGCGTCCATAGAAGATGCCGAAGGGTATATAACAACCTTTGACTACAATATTATTGGGTGGAAGCTGGAACAAAAAACACCTGAAGGGTACATCACCAGCTACAAATATAATAAAAATGGCCAACTAATAAAGGTCACTGAACATGAAAGTGAAACAAAACGGATTGTATACGATTTGTTGGGAAGAAAGGTAAAGGAAATACGGCCCAATCAGTATAAAGCCGAAGATGATGACGAAGTAAACGGTACGTATGCCGGGGATTATGGCAGAAGATACGAATATTATGATAATGGACTTCTTAAGGCTGAAGTCGATCCTATGGATAACAGGACGGAGTACACCTACGATGTATATGGAAACATCAAAACCAAAACACTGCCTTCCGGTGGTATATACCAATATACCTATGATAAATTAGACAGGGTGATTAAGGTTCAATTCAAGGAAGAAGCTGTCGGAGGAACGACAACACTGGAGGAATACGAATATCTGAAGACATTTGACAACAAGAAGCAGGCAAAGCATACGGTGTATCTAAACCACAAGGATCAGGCAGTCACCAGTACAATCTATGATTATAGGGATAACATTACGTTAATTGAATATCCTGACAGTACCGCTGAAAGCTTTGAGTACTTCTTAAACGGAAAACTCAAGACGAAAAAATTTAAAAACGGAAGCACAGCCTATTATACCTATGATCCGTTAGATCGTCTGGTAAAAGAGCATATTCCACTAGATGATAGTAATGGAAGTGTTCTTTATACATACAAAGCCTATACCTATGACAGAGCAGGAAGAAAGACTGCGGAAAAAGTAGGTGTTGATGGTGTGCTTCTTGATCAAGAGCCTGAAGATTTTATTTCAATTCATTATGGCTATGACAAAAACGGTAAAGTAAAAGAAGTCCAGAGAAGCAGTGGTGGCAGAATTCTGTATATATACGATGGAGACGGCAACCAGACACAAAAGGAAGAGTATTTGGATAATCAGAGCAAAAAAATTACAGTTTATACGTATAACCATCGAAATCAGATAAAAACAGAGATCGTACAGGCCCGTTCCGGAGACATTTATGGAAATGACTTCGGAGCTGTGGAAGCTCTGCCGTTAACGACCAACTATACCTATGATAAAAACGGAAATCTAGAAGAAGTTATCAATGCGGAAGGCATCAAGACAACCTACGAATACGATTTCAATAACAATCAAACGAAGATTATCAGCTATACAGAGGATGCAGGCGGAAATCCTGCAGCCATTGTAAAAGAGACAATCTTTAATTTCCAGGGACTGCCTGTAAAAGTCATTGATCTCAATGGAAACATAACGGAAAATGAGTATGACAAAAGAGGGTTCCTCATAAGGACAAAGCAGCCGCTGGGTGCTGTAACCTACTATCAATATGACTTGGCAGGACGAAAGATCGGCGAAGTAACACCTCAAAACTATATAGATGGTGTGGAAGTCGACCAAATGAACCGTATGGTGTTTACCTATGATCAGATGGATAGGTTAAAGACGAAGGAATACTATTATAAGGATCAAAATAACCAGTGGCAGCGTATCGTATCCAAGACCGTGCAGTACAATAGTATGGGTCAAGTTACCAAAGAAGCAGATGCCTTGGGATATAAAAACGGTTATGGTACCTTCATGACCTACGACTTGGCAGGAAACTTAAAAACCGTCCTTAATCCTGTATCAAAGGACAGGAACAAACCTTTTAGTGCTAAGTATGAATATGATGCGTTAGGAAGAAAAACATCCGAAATAAACGGTGGGGGTGTCATCATAAACTATGAATATGATGATGACGGCAATATCCTACAGATAACGAGACAAAGAAACAATGCAGCAGAAGCAATCACCCTGGAGGAAAACACCTACGATTATTTGGGTAATAGGCTTACCCAGAAGGATGCTAATAGAAACATTACCGTCTATACCTACAATGTCTTCGGCAGCGTGAGCAGTATCGAATACCCCCATGACAGTACGATTGGGCTGTACAAAGAAAATTACCAGTATGACCGGATGGGACGACTGATCAGCATCAAGGATAACTTGGGGAAAGAAACAACCAATGCCTACGACGGACTGGGAAGAATTGTTTCAAAGATCGATAAAGGATCAAGCCAAGAGAGCGACATCGCCATTCACTTTACCTATGACAATAACGGAAATAAGACCAGTGAAACGGATGGCAACGGTCATGTGCGGACATATACCTATGACCAACTGAACCGTCTGAAATCAGAATCTTTTACAACGGTAAGTATTCCGAAGACAACACAATATGATTATGACCTGAATGGCAATATTATCTGTACAACAGACTGGCTGGGGAACCAATACACCAAAACCTATGATCCGCTGGATCGACTGATCGAAGAAAAGGACTCATACGGAAAGACCATACAAAAACTGACCTATAACGATAACCATCTGCAGATAGAGTCCATAGATGCTCTGGAAAATACGACAGAATACCAGTATGACAAAAACAACAGACTGATTTACACCATCGATCCATTAAGTAAAATCGAAGGCATCTCCTATGATGATGTGGGCAATGTGGCGGCCAAGACAGACAAGAAAAACAGAACCACATCCTATGCTTACGATGAGAGCAACAACCTGATGGAAGTATCCGCTCCTGACGGAAGCAAGACAAAATACGGCTATGACCTAAATGGCAACCTCATAGAAAAGACCGATGGCAACGACAATACTGTAAGGTATGAATACAACAGCCGAAATCTACAGATCAAAGAAATCCTTCATGGAGGCAGGACGGGAGAGAAGGGCAGTTATATCTATCAATCGGATAAGGTCACAAGCTTTACCTATACCGGGGACGGAAATCTGCAATCAAAAATAGACCCCATGGGACAGCGATTTGACTATATCTATGACATACATGGCCGGTTAACCAACGAAATCGTAAAGGGACAGACCAAGAAGGCGTACACCTACGACCTTAACAGCAACATCCTGACCATGACCGATGCCAAAGGAACCGTCGTTATGACCTATGATGAAGAAAACAGGCTCCTTACCAAGGAAATGCCAAGTCATGGTATCATTCAGTATACCTATGACATAACTGCTGGTGTAGAACCTGGAGAAATAAAAACAACCGTAACAGATCCCAACGGAAACGTGACATCAAAAACCTTTGACAAAGCCGGAAGACTTAAAGCTGTGGAAAACAACGGAGAAACTACCCAGTACAGCTACAATGACAACGGCAGCCGAAAAGAAACCATCTACCCGGCAGGGGCAAAAGAAACCTACGAATACAGCAAACGGGGAGAAATAACAAAACTTACTAACAAAAAGGCAGACGGTACCATCATCGATGAATACACCTATACCTATGATGATAACGGCAACCAGCTGACCAAAACAGAGAAATGGGGAACCACAGTCTATACCTACGACAGTGTAAACAGACTAAAAGAAGTACAGGAGCCCAACGGAATCAAAACAACCTTTGACTACGATAAAGCAGGAAACAGAACATCACAAATCGAAGTAACAAATGGAGCGGTCAAACTGACCAACTACCAATACAACAACAGAAACCAACTGGAAAGAGAAACGGTTCAGGATGCAGGAAAGACCACAGAAAGACAATACCGGTATGATCCCAACGGCAACTTGGTAAGTAAGGCAGAACATGAAATAAAGGCTGTATCCGACACGGAACTAGAAACCGTAAGTCTATCTACTGCTGGAGATGGAAAGACCGATGAAATCACCCTCTTTACCTATAACGAATACAACCAAATGATCAAAACCATAACCGGAAACCAAACTATCACCTATGGCTACAACATCGAAGGCTACCGGGATGATAAAACCATCATTACCGTAAATACAACAACAGGTGCTGTTACAGAAGACACATTACGATTTATCTATGATGGCAATAAAGTTATCCTGGAGACCGATGCCGTAGGAAACATCAAAGCACAAAACATCTACGGACTAAACCTTATAACAAGAAAAGCAGACAACGAAAAAGCTTACTACATGTACAATGCACATGAAGACGTCACTGCCCTTACCGATGCATCAGGAAATGTCCTGGGAACCTATCAATACGATGCCTTTGGAAACATACGGGAAAAGACATACGAAAAACCAAACCCATATACCTATGCAGGCTACAGGTATGACGAAGAGATGGGTCTATATTATTTGAATGCAAGATATTACGATCCTAAGATCGCCAGATTCATCACAGAAGATACCTACAGGGGAAGCCTTGCAGACCCATTAAGTCTGAACCTCTATACCTATGTAAGTAATAACCCTATCAAATACTATGACCCTACTGGACATAAACAGGATGAATATGGGGCTAAAGTTGAAACAGTGGGACTTAGGGAAGCAGCAGAGAAACAAGGTGGAAAAGTCACATGGGATGAAAAGCGTAAGGTAGCCGTAGTAAAATTAAATGGCAAAACGAAAGAATATGATATACGGGAGTACGAAGTCAAAGATGGTCGTATTCAAGTAAGTAAGGATGCTTTTGATAAAGCTTTTAAGAAAGAGAGCAATAAAATTGATAGCACTAGGGACAAGGTAAATGTCATTAAGACCAGTAATACAGGTAGCGGTAAATCTAGTGGGCTTTCGATAGCAGCAGGAACTACAATAGTAGCAACATTGCCGAAGACTATTAACATACCTTCAATAAATATAACAAAGGGAACTCCATATTTAGCAGGTGTATATGTATTTATTAAAAGAACAATAGTGGCAGGAGAAGAAGATAGGGAGATAGTTGTAACTGACGATAAGATGCCAGGTATAATAACTTTCCCATCAAGTGAATATGACAGACCTACTATTTTACCTACACCTTATGATAACTATAGTACTCCTAATCAAACAGTTTTAGTACCAGATGCCCCTACCATTCCAAGTCTTGTTGATTTACCTTCTGATGACATATATAAAGGATCAACAATTCAAGGAATGCCTACGCAGGAAAGTTCGGCTAAAGATAGTATGTATACTGTTCAGGGGGGGGCTAAGGTTGGCACTGGTGGGTATGGTGATGTAGGAGGTCACCATATACATGCTAAAGCAGCATTTAAAGGGGATATCAATTATGACCCTGATAAGGGATTTTCTATCAGTCAAGATTTCATGAAAAATAATGGATGGAATCATTCAGATATGACCACTAAGCAAAGACAATTATTTAAAGAACTTTATGAAAGCGGTAGAGCAAATACTCTTGAAGAACATACACGGATTGCTAAAGAAGCATTAAAAGCTGGCGGTGCTACCGAAGAACAAGCCAATGAATTAATGAATCAATCACTTAGAAATCTAACAGAACAAGGCGTAACACAACCGACAAGAATACCGTGGTATTCAAAATAAGCTTTAGAGAAAGGATGATTTGAATGAATGAAAATGCATTGGATTATTTTGGGAGACTAATAATGTCTGAGGTAAGAGATGAAACAATAACTAGTTGGGACATGATAATTAATGGGAAAATGAAAGGCTTAACTGCACAACAAGTTAGGGAGAAGATATCAGGTTTTAGTGAAGAACAAATAGAAGTGTTAAAATGGTTAATACCAAAAGTTACAGATTCATGTTTATATAATCTACTTACGGTAATCGAGCAAAATGATGAATTAAAAGTAACAATATCTGATGGACAGACAGATACTGATATTAAACAAATTAGTGATGGTCTAGGAGGCGAACTTTTCACAGAAGATGGGTGGATAACAAGATTCAGCAAAGAAAGATATGATGAAATATAAGCCTTAAGAATCTTAGTTAGAAAACTTGAAACAAAATTCCTGTAAAACTTGCTGCAAAAGAAAACAAGGGGATGCTCTTGTTTTCTTTTTTTACAGTGATATGGTAAAATAGGGAAGAATAATTAATTACATAAAACTTAAAACAAAATGACCGTCCCTCTGTTTTGGTCAAACTTAAAACAAAATGACCGTCCCTCTGTTTTGGTAGTCCCTCTGTTTTGGTACTCTGTTTTGGTAAGTGTTGAAATTGTAAATCAAGGTACCTGTCCCCTGTGATTCCACCATGTAGACTTAATTGATAGAATGAGACTTAATCAAAAAACACTTAGAGATAGAGCAGGAAATATAAGGGTGAGACCAATAGATAAGTAAGGAGAATAATGCTATGGAAAATGCAACAATTTCAATTACATTTAATGGACATGTGGATGATGATAATAATAAATGGATTGAATGGTATAATGAGGGTAAAAAAATAATAAGTCTGTTTGGATATGAGCCTAATCATATAGGCATAACAAGTACGTCATTAAAATCTGGAAAAGTAATGACATTGAAAAGAAATGAGAAAAAACTTGTTAATGCCATAGAAAATGGAGACGTGGTAAAAAGTATTTCCATTTTTTCACTTGAAGATAACTATAAGAGTGCATCGTTTGATTATAATGTACTTTTAGTAAGGAATTCAGATTATGTAACTTTAATCGTAAATAAAAGTGACTTCTATAAAGTCGATGAAGATGTATTAGGTGATTCTTTAAGAAAATATATTAATGCAACATATGCAGAAATATATGAGATGGATAGATATGAGTTTCCTTTAATCTATGCGACAAAAGCTAATCCAGCAACATCATTTAAAACACTAAAGATAATCAAAAAGATAAAGTAACTGCAAAAATAATTATTAAGGAAAATGCCAAGGGGAGGGTAACTGACACTAAATTCTACAGTTAGTTTACAACTGGCTCCTTTATCTCCATCACGGTATCGAATTTAAAAACCGGAGGAAAACAAGGGGACGCACCTCTTGTTTTCCTTTTGCCTATGTTACGGGGAAAGAATGGGATTACTGAAAAAGTCTTTTTTGAATTTTTAATCTCTAGTGTTCCTATTCTAGGATTGAGTATTTGGAAGTATTTACAGCACTATTTATGATAAATTCATCTAGTGTACTTGTAGGTATTTTCCATTTCCTTCCGATGCGAAATGCTTTAATTGCTCCTGTATTTAACAAATGATAAGCTGTTCCTCTACCGATTTTTAGTAAATCCATTAGGGTTTCAACTTCGATGATTGGCTCGTCGTACATAGTAAGACCTCCTTTGACTTTATTACACTTTTGTTCGCTTTGTTTCGCCAAATAAAGTCAAATAAGGACTGGTATAACTTGAATATGGATACAAAAAAAGAAGCCGAAGCTTCTTTTTTTGTGTATTTTAATAACCTGAACTTTCAATTTCTACATCTTTGCTCTCAACCCACTGGCTGCTTTTCCACTTGACGCCCATAACTATAGTCCAGTAATCAATGTCCTGATCAGGGATAATAGCTGTTTTAGAGTCCCAGTAAACCAAAATCTTTGTACCATTGATATCAAGTACTGAACCATAAAAACCTCCCTTGCCTACAACGTCACCAATATGTATTTCCTTCCCGTTTTCATCTAATGGCTTGTTATCTAGATTGACAATTTCTTCTTTCTTAGGTTCGACAGATTCACCAGCGTCAAGTGTTATATACATGCTGTTAGTCTCTGTAACCCATCTGACTGCTGCCCCATAGGCTTTTGCTGTAAATTCAACGGGTATCATAACATAGGAATTTTCAATTGTCGGTGCAGATCCTAAATCATAATAGTCGAAGTTTACTCTTGCCCTTGCACTGCCAATTTGATATTCAAGGCTTTTAAGTCCATCAAATGCAGTCAATATCCTAGCCACATTGTTATAATCAAAATTATATACATGGATAGCTCTCAGAAAAGCATCTGCTTGGGCCAATACAACTCCGTTAGTTAACACTGGGACTTGATCAAACTCAACTTGTGTGTTATTAACGAATATCTTTATTTCACTGGTATTTTGATCTGTGGAAGGGTTTATAGCCATTTGGACGGCATTATTTTGCTCGTTTGATATAATAGTCACAGTTCTTGTCGTTCCATCCCAGCCAACTTTTGCTCCAAGAGCTTCACTTATAAACCGTAAAGGAACCATAACCCTACCATTTATAAGCTGTGCCGGAGCATCTAAGTTTACAATTTTTCCATCCACGGCAGCCGTATTGCTGTCGACTTCTATGACTATTTGATTACCATCATTTTTGAAAATAAAAGCACAATTTACTTCCGCCGTCCAGGATACCCGTAAATTAAATGCTTCGGCTATTGTCCTTATAGGGACTAAGGTTTTACCATTCGCAATAATCGGTCTTTGGTCCATGTTAAGTTTTTTGCCGTCAACAATAAGCGTAATATCTGTGTCGGCAAATGCAAAAAGTGACATGCTCATAGTAAAAATAACAGACAGAATGATCGATACAATCGTTTTTCTCATGATATAACCTCCCGTAAAGTAAATTTGAATGATAAGATATACAATTGCATGGTATCAATTGTAATAACATACCATGCATATACCATGATTATACAAAATTAGACAATAACAATCAATACTAAAGGCACTAATTTATATAGTTACTTTAGAATATTGTAACATTTTGGATTAACCTCTATGTTTTGTATAGAGGTGAGATTATGAGTAGAATAGCACAGTTAGTCGGAGAAAGAATAAGGACACTTAGGCAAATACGGGAATTGAGCCAGGAACAGCTTGCATTAAAGGCAAACCTGAATACCTCTTTTATAGGGCAAATTGAACGTGGCGGCAAAAAGCCGACGATTGATACCCTGGAAAAGATAGTTAATGCTTTGGATGTTACATTTGAAGACCTTTTCAAGTTTGAAATGAATTATGGGAAGGAAAAAGATATGGAAGTCATTGATAAGATTGTGTTTCAATTGAAAGGATGCTTGCCGGAAGAACAGGAAGCCATATATAAAGGCGTTAAAGCCTTTGTGGAGCTATTGGATAAGAAACGGTAATACTTTGTATGAACCTGCGGTTTCTATGTTCCACCCACCCAACCTAATGGACTACTATCATACATGCATTAAGTATAGTATCTCTTAATATAATATATATCGGTGGGTTCTACTGATACGGAAAACGGGTTCGCTTGCGATCTAGTATTCGTCTGCTAAAAGCATGGTGCTGTGAGTACCATCATCAATTACATAAATCCTTGCTGTTACAGGGCTTTTTATTGGAATGATGTGCTCCTTCATATATTTCGGCTGCTCCTGCTTGTGGAGGATCTTTTGAAAAGATTTCCCATCTTGTGTTGTCTTAATAAGTTCAAATACTTGTAGATAGTCTTTCTTTGAGACTTCCATGATTTCCACCAGATACCACAATAGATTCTGAATATAACCTGGCACACTGCCAGTTACCTTTTGCGTTACATACCTGGCGTTATTAAACATATCCTTTGATGCTGACATCTTTACAACTCCTTTCATTTCATACTTCAATCTGATTGGCAAGCTTTTGTATCTGTTTGGAAGAATGCTTGATTTCCTTAAGAAGCTTCTTTATGTTTGGTAGGTAATTGATATCTGCTTCAGAAATACAGCCACCTTCTGAGCCTTCAAACCTTCTAACCACCTCCTTTGCACCTTTCTTATATACCGTAATGCAAACAAGTACCCCAGCATTATCATATACAGCCCAGTTCCTTAGACCATATTTTTCAATCTTCATTTAGAATCAGTCCTTTCTTCTGATTATCTGAAATTGTGGGTTTAGACATAATTAAAGCCCTAACAGAACCCCGTTAGAGCTTATAAATATACCTGGTTATTATAATAATATATAGTTATAATATTAAGGTTTTGCACTAATGATAAGGTTTTGGCCCTTATACAAGGGTTATTTGCTCTAATTAGTCTAGGGATTAAGTCTCATATGAAAAATCTTACAGATTTTTCATATGAGATAACAAGATGAGACTGGTTAGTTCAAGCTTGAACTAACCAGCTATTTTTCAATGCCCTGGGCGGGCATTGAAAAATACTTTAGAATTTGGTGGTAGATTAGCTGGCGTGAATATTCTACTGTCTCTTAGATGTATTCCAGTGAATTCTTCGTTTTTTGGAAGCCTATACTATATATTCTTTAAAAACAATCGTGTATATTATAGAATATAAAAGAATTAAAAAGCGGGAAAAAGGTTGAAAAGTGCAATAATTAGAGCGTTTCCCAGTTGCCATAATGGAAAACTGATGAAATAACAAAAATTTGGGAGATGATGGAATGGAAGAAAGCTTATATGAACGGATAAATGCAAAAACCACTGAATTTTTGTCCAGCATTGGCGGTATAGAGATAGCCAAAGTTAGCAAAGAGTCAATTAATGGACAAATTGAGGCTGGTTTTGGATTTAATATATGTAACAAAAGACCGGAAATAGTAGACGATATATTTACAAGCCTTGATTTTAAATCACCGTGCCTTGATTTGGTAAGAATGGTTTTTAGTGCGGAATATGTGGAAATAGAAAATATTTCGCAAGGAAATATAGTCCATTCACCGGATGAAGAAGATATAAGAGGCTTTTTTACATGCCTTGTTAATGATGTGAAGCTGCAAATGCTTGAAAAATCTATAGAGAACATATGTGATTATTTCGGAAGCCATAGAAATATAACCGATAAAACGCTCAAAAGAATAAAGTCAGAACTATTTTACAGTAAGGATGAATTCATACAAAAATATTTCAGTGTTATGGGTAATAAAGAAATTTGGGGGAAGGGTTTTGATGAAAAGAAATTAAAAGGAATTATTGAAAAAAGCGACCTTCATACAGTCATTCCAAAGATTAATTTCTTGTGGGGGTGCTACAAATTTACAAGGCTGGTGAACGAGGGCATAATCCAAAAAGGCCAGTCATTTGACGCATTAAAGTATAACTTTAAGCTCAGAAACTTGTCAAAAGTAAAAACACTTAATAATAATGTAGGAGAAGACATACTATATGAACAAGAACAGTTCATTCATTTTGTTACAAAGCTATATGAAATTAACTCTAAGGAACGAAAAAACAGCATAACCATAGAAAATATGAACAAATCCCTAAACCTACAGATTTTCAACGAAAGCACAAGATTGATGGATATTTATTTAACACAGTTCATGGTAGATACATATAAATATTTAAAGGCGAATGATCATTCAAATAGCCATGAATACTATGATAGGTTTAAAATAAATGGAGAACCCGCCTTTGATTATTACATTGACACAGAAGACGAGAAGATAAAAGGGCTTAAAGGTGAATTAGAGCTTATAACATCATTTATTCCGATAAAATACAATAATCTTAAGTTGTTTTTGTTTAATTTCGAGCATCTTTCAGAGGAACTAAACATACTTGAAAATATTAGTTCACAAAAGTTAATATCAATCATTGAATCAATGGCATCTTACCTTCAAAGATACATAGAAAATGCTATTACAGCAAGTAACTTATATCAAAAGTTGAACATGAATTGCAGCAAGCTGTTAGCAAATCAGGTGCTCATATATGAATACTTAAAGGATTTTGAACCGAATAAACCTACAATAAAAGACCTATATGGAAGCTTTGCAGAATATGAATTAAACGAAATAGTATATTTTTCTACATATTCAAAAGCCCATGATCATTTAAAGTACAATCTAGATGTTTGTAGGAATGACAAAAATACGAGTCTACATGAGAATATATAGCAGTAGAAAATAACAACCAGTCTCCGGTTGTTATTTTTTTGTTATTTTTAGCCGTACAAGTATAAGGGATTTTTTAAAGAATTCAATACTTGAAATAGGCGATTTTTTATTAAAAATAATCGCTAAAATATTGGATTTTAATGTGTTCTTTCTTGTCATATTATTAGGTTGCCGGTTTAATTAATTCAAAAGCTTTTGAAAATTTATATTAATGGAGATGCATTGATATGAGTTCTAAAAAGAAAAATCGAACTGACTATACTCCTGCAAGGTTTATAGACTCAGGTAAAGTAGTGGAAGTTTCAATAAATATGCCTTCTGGAAATGAGAATTTCTTAGAACCAGACGAGCATGGTCGTGATCATACCTCTCCAAAACTGATAGACTCGGGAGAGAAAGTGAGTGTTTTAGTTGGTATGGCTTCTGAAAGTCAGAATTCCTTAGAATCCGATGAGCAAGATCGTGATCACACTTCTCCAAGATTGATAGACTCAGGAGAAAAAGTGAGTGTGTTGGCTAATATACCTTATAAATCCGGAAGCGGTGAAGGTGAGAAGGCTGATAAAGCAGCACCGGAGAGATTTGAGTTCAAAATGTTTAAAAAGGTAATTCAAAGGGATGTGTTTAAGGTTTGGAAGGAGCAAGTGTTTGTTTATCATGACGATCAGGGAGTGTTTGTTCATTTAAATGACAATGAACTTAAAACGCTTATTCGGAGTGGATGGGATGATAAAATTCAAGCTAGATTAGGACGAAACGTATTACCTGAAATCATTGAAAGGATTAGAACGGAGCCGAGTATGCAAGTCGATGATGATTATTTTAATTGCTATACCCATTTAGTGAACTGCTGGAATGGCGTGTATAAGCTTGATACTGGTGAATTTTTAGAAAAACATTCTCCAGAGTTTAGATTTACACACTGTGTACAAGCAGACTATATGGAAAAGCCTTCTGGTGGTGAAACCTTTAAGAAGTTCTTAAAAACTTCCTTGAGGAATGATATTCAAAAAGAAATGCACCTCCAAGAGGTTGTGGGATATATGTTGTCTGAATACTCTAATGCCAAGAAAGTTCCTATGATAATTGGAAAAAGACATAGTGGTAAGAGTACATTAAGTAGAGTTTTAACTACCCTGATCGGTAATGAATATGTATCCCATGTACCGATGCACCGCTTGCATGAACGCTTTATATTAGCCCATCTAAGCACAAAGAAGGCAAATATATGTTCTGAAATTGGCGATGAACCAATTTCTAATATCGAAGTATTCAAAGCCATCACGGGTGGAGATGAGCTAGTTGCCGAATTTAAGGGAAAAGACCATTTTTCCTATAAGAGTAAATTGAAGCTTATGTTTTGTGGGAATACCGAGCCTATGTTGAAAAATCGTGATATAACCTCTGCTTTTTATGACAGGCTCACTTTTATAAGATTTGACTATACAGTACCAGAAAAGGAAAGAGATTACAATATGGAGGAAAAGATACTACAAAATGATAGATCGTACATACTCTCATGGGCTATTGAAGGGCTAAAGAGATTAATAAAAAATAACTTTGTATTTTCAGAGTCCAAGGAATCCATTGAATACAAAAAAAGATATATCATGGAACAAAACAATACTATTGATTTTATTAAAAGCTACTGTGAATTTGAGAGAAATAACAAAGTTCATTTAAAGACCTTGTATGACAGATATCTTAGGTATTGTCATGAAAACTGTTTTAGAGCCTATAGTAAGGAAGAATTCTTTGCAGAGATATCTAAACACAGGGTTATAAAGAAAAAGTTCAGACTTGATGGTTCAGCCCCACTTTGGGGATATGAAGGAATAAAATTATTGGAAGAGATTTTAGATGAAAAAGAGTAGGGAGAATTTGTGGAACCTTTGGAACAGATACACTCAAATCCAGTATTTATAAATATTACAGGGTTTTAGCTGCTTGGAACAACAGGGAACGGAAATTGGAACGGTAAAGCATAAGTTTCTATGTTCCGGCAGGCTTGAACGTGAGCTTATACGAAATGTTAAATAATGTAAATATATATTATATCCATAATATGGAATATTTATGGAGGTGTTTATTATGGGTATAGCTCCGATTACCGCTATTGAAGGATGCTCTCATCATACAGGCAGTGATTTGGTAGCGGTCAAACGAGAGTTTGTATTTCATGACCTGATTCAAAAATGGTTGGAAAGTACACGAAGCATTGAAACAAAACGTAGTTACAGGATTGGAATTGAGGATTTTTTTAAGACGGATATTTACGGAATTACATTTGAAATGGTTAAGGCTGTTACTATTCCTGATGTTCAAAGCTACTTGGATGAATTAAACAGCAGAAAACTAAAAAGCAGCACGATAAAAGCCCGCTTAAGTGCTTGCAGCAGCTTTTATGATTACCTGTTGAGCTTCAGGAGCAACGAGAAGGATATACGGCTATTGAATTTCAATCCCTTTAAGAATGGTATCATCAAACAGGAAAAGGCAAAGAAGATTACAAAAGGTGATGCCTGCATTACTGAGACGTTGACAGATGATGAACTGTCAAGGCTCTATGAGGTTATTGATACGACTACAATTAAAGGGCTGCGGGATTATGCCATAGTTAAGGTAATGTTGAATGGAGCTTTAAGGCGGTCGGAGTTGGTGAATCTGAGGATAAGGGATATATACGAACGAGACTTTGAGTATTGGATTAGCATCTTGCAAGCGAAAGGAAACCAGACCCGAAGTAATTTCATCAATTCCGATACTGTCCAGGCAGTTGAAAGGTATCTTTTAGTTACGGGAAGGAGTATCAAAGACCAGACAAATGATTTCATTTTTAAAGGCTTAAGTACAAACGGACTTAATAATGAAAAACTGACAACAGATGCCATAAAGCAGCTATTGGAGAAGTATGCTGAAAAGGCAGGGATCGCCAAACGCTTATCCCCGCATTCATTAAGGCATAAAACGGTTACAGCCTTACTTGAAAAAAATATAAAGCCCGAACTGGTGATGGAGTTTAGTGGTCATTCGTCAATCAATACGACTATGCGTTACTGGCATAACCTGGATAGAACAAAAAATAACGCCGGAAGGAATGTCAATCTATAAAGTGTCAGCACTATTAATAAGAGTAATTACCGATAGTGCTTTGACTCTAAAATCTAAAGAAAAATCACTTGTTTTCAGACTAAGGAAAGGAGAATGAAAGGTGGATTTTGAAAAAGCAGTTAACCTATTCATGGAGCATCTTAATGAAAAAGATAGAAGTCCTAAAACAATCAGCCATTATGATGGATGCCTGTCCAGATTCAATAAGTATCTGGTTGAGAAATATAACCGTTTGGTATATGTGGATGAAGTAACGCCGGATGATTTTGAAAAATACCTGTACGAGCCTCCAAATGACAAGAACCTTACCCAGGTGTCCAGGTATACAATTACAACAGCCTTCAAGTCCTTTTATACCTTCTGCTACAACAAAGACTACTGTAAAGGGAATATAGGAAGGCAGCTTACACCTATTAAGGCAAGGTCAAAGGAAAGGGCATATATAACGGAAGAAGAGCTAATGAAAATGGTAGGTAAGATCAGTAATGAAACGGACAAAGCAATCATGCAGACTATGTTCTACACCGGAATGCGTATCGGGGAAGCAATAAATCTTACACTTGCTGATATAAATTTTACAGGAAATTATATCCATGTCAAGAAACGCAAAAGCAGATATGACCGGAAAGTACCGATCAGCATAAAATTGAGGATTATACTTGAGGACTATCTTGAATATTGCAGGAGTGAAATAGAAACAGACAGCGATAGAGTTTTTGTACTTGCAAACGGCGGAAATTACACAGAAAGCCGCTTTAACAAAATGATAAAACGTACAGCCCAAAAAGCAGAGCTTGATGGGAATATGACATCACATATCATGCGGCACAGTTTCGCCAGCAACCTTATAGCCAAAGGCGTTGATGTTGCCAGGGTAAAGAAGCTGTTGGGGCATGAGTCGATAATTACGACTAACATCTATCTGCACACCAACATGCAGCTATTACGGAAGGCAGTAGACAAGCTATAGACAAAGGGGGTAATAAAATTGCTGTTTATAAAAGCAATAGAGTTGTTTGCTGAATATATGAAGATGATACAAAGAAGCAACAGTACTATACGACATTATACAGATCAGCTAAAAAGCTTCAATGATTATCTATGTAGAACGTATAATCAGGCAGTATATCTTGAAGACGTAAAAGCCGAAGACATGAACAAATATCTGTTCAACGAACTGAGTGAAAGCAAGTATTCATCATCTTACAGGCATAATATGATAACTGCATTCAGAAGCCTATACAATTTCTGTATATCAAAGGGGCATTGTGAAGTCAATGTCGGAAAGCAGGTCAAATTCGTCAAGGTATACACAAAAGAAAGGCTGTATATAAGCGAGCTGGAGTTTATGAAAATAGCCAAGAAGATAAAAAGTTCCACGGTAAAAGCGGTATTACAGACGATATTCTATACAGGGCTTAGACTTGGAGAAGCAATAAGCCTTAAAATGGATGATGTGAATTTCGAGCATGAATATGTACATGTAAAAGAGGGCAAAGGCAAAAAAGAACGTATGGTTCCCATGAACGAAAAGCTAAAAAAGATACTGCTTGACTACCTTAATGATGAAAGGGTGGACATAGGAACCGACAACTTCTTTTCTTGCAGGACAGGCAAAATATCACCTGTCCGAGTGGAAGAAGTACTGAGAGAGACATTGAAGGAAATGGGAATAGAAAAACAGATAACACCGCATGTTCTCAGACATAGCTTTGCCAGTAACCTTATCGAAAGAGGGGTAGACCTGTTCCGAGTACAGAAGCTTCTGGGACATGAAAATATCAAGACAACAAGTATTTATCTGCATACCAATATGGAGGAGTTAGAAAGGGCAGTAAACATGCTTTAATGGTTAAGGGGGGCATTGAAAGTGAATACACTATTTAAAGAAAATCCAGTCAAGAAAATGGAATATATAATGAATCAGGCTGCTTCTGGCAAAACAAACAAGGAGATTGCAGAGGAATTAGGATATAAAGATGTACATAACCTATACGTCTTCATGCGAAGAAAAGGCTATGTATGGAACAGCAATAAAGGGCTGTATGTGGTCAAAGGTGAGAAACAGGAAGAAGCGTCGCAGGAAGTGATGGAGGATACCCCGACTGGAAAGATAGGCAGCATAATTTTAATGTTCGCTAAGAAAATGGACGGGAAAGAGATTGCCAAAAGCCTTAAATTCAGCAGTTATCAGGAAATGGCGGACTATATGAAGTCCAAGGGATACCAATGGGATAGCAAGAAGGGGAATTATATAAAAACAGTTGTAGAGGTTAAAGCCGAGCCAGTAAAAGAAGAACATCCACAAGCAGAGCAGACAACAGAAGAACAAGCCTATAATAAAAGCATTATGGAGGAATACGGCGATATACTTAAACTGTTAAAAGCCAATAAGGACAAATTAACGAAAATATTTAAGGCGGTAGAGAGCAATCCTAGCATCCCAAGGTACACATTATCAGGATTTAATATACCCAAAACAATAAGCATAGCAAGCAGCCTTGACCGTATAGTAAAGGAGTTTAGCGAGGAAAAAAATATATCCCAAAAGGATATAGTAGAAGTTGCTTTAGTTGATTTCCTTAAGAAATACGGTTATGAAAGCCAAGTGAAAGAAGCGTTACATATTTGAATAAGAACTTATGCCCCCATACTATGCCAGCTATAAAAAGCTGGTTATTTTTTTACCGTTTTCTGGATTACTTTTTGTTACTTTGATATACTGAAACCAATAAAAAATATTGTTACTTCCAATACTGTTTTTTGCAATATTTTAAAAAACAATATTTTTAAAATATTTGAAGTAACAAGTGGAAGTAAATACCAAATCATGAAACATAGTAAAATGAACTATTTTACGTGTTGACAAGTTTATACAGCAGTAAAAAAATCTGTAATTTTATATATGTACAATGCCCATGGAGACGTAACAGCCCTTACCGATGCATCAGGAAACGTCCTTGGAACCTATCAATACGATGCCTTCGGAAACATACGGGAAAAGACATACGAAAAATCAAATCCATACACTTATGCTGGTTACAGGTATGACGAAGAGATGGACCTGTATTATCTAAATGCTCGATACTATGACCCTAAGATCGCCAGATTTATCACAGAAGATACCTACAAAGGTCAACTAAATGACCCACTAAGCTTAAATCTATACACCTATTGTTCAAACAATCCTATCGTATACTATGACCCTACAGGCCATGGTCAAGTATGGAACAGATTTGGAGAAGTTATTGGTTCTACTGATGGAGACGACTATACAGATTACAGTGATGAAGCTACGGATACCCATGGTGGCAGTCATATGGCGGATAAGGAATGGAAGAGAGACAGAAGAGACAGGGATAGAAGTGGTAGTAGTATATCATCCTATGATGTTGACAATTGGGGAGATGGTTTAAGAAGCATATTTGGAAATGCGGTAAATGTACCAGTCTCTGATATAGCAAGGATGACTCGTTTCTTATATGGAAAGAGTACAAATGATTTTGATGATGCTAGTAAACCTGTATACTATGCAGCTACAATAAATAGTAATTATAGAATGACTATATTATATCAGGAGACGGGTACTACTATATCAGGCGAGGCGTATGAGGGATTACTCCAATATATCATAGATTATGGAAAAGAACTCGCTGGTAATAGACAATATGTGTATGATCCTAAAAACTGGCAGGATGAATTACAGAATAATATAAAACCACTAATTGACATGATACCGTCAGATTTATCGGATGAGCAGAGGATACCGATAGTTGATTCTATTATTATTGCAGAGGCACAGAAATTACAAGCTAAATATTCAACAGCATATACAGCTTCTGATAATGTTATTAGTAAATACATAACTGAGCGTGGTTTGCATCAAGGACTTGTTCCATTATATGAACAGTACCCTGTTGTAGAAAAGAATACGAATCCTTTAGTAAAAGCGTTTTTCGAGGGATTTACGGATGGATTTCAGGCTGGGGTATGGTATAGTGTTGCAAGTTCAACATCAAAAGTAGAAAGTGCTACAGAATATGCTAGAAGGGTTGGAAGAGCAGGAGAACAAGCAGCAGGAATAATAAAAAATACTACTCGTATTAAATCAATTACTGGTTCAGCTAAATACCGTATTCCAGATGGGCTAGATGATGCTAACAAGTTAATCCAAGAAGTTAAGAATGTAAAATACCAAGGTTTAACTAATCAAATAAAGGACTTTTCAGCATATGCTAAAAGAGAAGGTTATACTTTTGAATTATTTGTTAGACCAGATACCAAAATATCAAGTCCACTACAGAAACTAATTGATACTGGTGAGATTATCATTAAACATATAAATCCATAGAAAGGAATGAATAATGCAAATGAAAAAGCTTGACGAGATGGAGTTTTTAAAAGAGTTAAATTCATATGGGTATAACTTTAAGACCTTTGAAGATGTAAAAGCAATATATACAGATGATAAGGTGCTTATACCGGTAATATTAAAACACTTGGATATGGTTGAAGAATTAAATTATAAAGAGTACTTAGTTAGATGTCTAACAAAGAGAGGATATACTGAAGTTACAGAAAAATTACTTAATGAGTTTTGCTCTTCAAATAATATGACTTATAAATGGGTTATAGGCAATGCGTTATACGAAATAAGAGATGCGAGATTCATTAATGAGTATATTAACATTGTTAAGGATCCAAAGAATGGAAGTTCTAGGCAAATGATAGTTTTACTACTGGGGTTTATAAGGAGTGATAAAGCTAAACAAGCCCTTATAGAAATATTACATGAAGACCATATTACTCCACATGTAATTGATGCTTTAGGCAAATACCAAGACAAAGGCTTAATCTGTCACTTGGAATACTTTTTAGATGAAGAAAATGGAAAGAAATGGATTACTAGAATTGAAAGACTCAAAAAAGAAAATCCTGATAATATTGAATATGCTTATATCGATTCAAAGGGAGCATGGAAATACATAAAAAAGGAAGCTGGAAAGGCGATAAAGAAACTTTCAAAAGCTAGGTGAGTAATGAATTACAAGGCGATTGTTTGTACGGGAAACAAGGGGATGCACCTCTTGTTTTCCTTTTTAAAAATAACATGGTAAATTGGAGAAAAGAGTGAATAGTATAAAACAAAATGACTGTCTCTGTGCTTCTCTGTATAGCAAATTCAAGTAAAGCAACTGTAAGGAAATAGCTTGGAAGGAATGGTGATTATGAAATATTTAATGGTTGGCTGGTTCCATAATTTCTCTGATGAACCTATTACAATATATTCCGAGATAGACGAGCAGAGAAACGAAGTAAGGAAAATCGAGTTGTTCAAAGCTGGTAAAATAGGCTATGCAACAGAAGAAGTTGAATTTGGTGGTTCTGGCTTATCTGAATGTCCTTTACCTGAAATTGAGGAAATAGCCGCCGACCCTCAATTCAAACCTGTCGAAATTACGAAAGAAGAATTTGAGGAAGTTTGGAACGGAAACAAGGGGACGCTCCGCTTGTTTTCTTTTTGCAGGTTGTCGGCACCCCGTCCCCTTGACATGCCCTGGCTGGTGTAGTTGCAGGGGAATTCACCGATAGGAGATAGCTCATGATGAAAAAAAGAAATAAATCAATTCAAAACTAGCAAAGAATAAATAAGAACTCCTTTCTGAAGTAACATTTTAGTTTTACAGAAAGGAGTTTTATTTTGCCTTAACCCAAGAAATATATTACTGCTTTTTATCTACATTTGATTAACTATTCGAAGTCCATCTATTCTATTGGGGTAGAGGATATTTTCTTGCATTCTTTTAATTGGACTTCGTTGGATTTTCTTTTTCTTCGGGATCAGGCAAATATTCTAGAGTTTTATCTATATTAGTTATGTTTCAAAGTATTCACTTCTTCAGGGGTGAGTAGTTCATCAGTTACCAATACGTCGCCCTCAGCGGCCAATTGGGTATTCGAGTAGTAGCCAACCTGATCAATATGATATCCGTATGCAGTTACACTGTAGTCAGATACCAAATTTACAGTGATTTTATCTTCATCTACGATTGCCCAGAAGGCGCTTTTTGTACCGTCGTATTGTGCGATGACATTACCGTTTTTATCTTTAATATATACAAAGTCATATCCGCTTTCTGTCTCAAATTGTGAGAAGTGTACAGCTACTTTTGAAGCACCTGGCTTGCTGTAGTCATAAGTAGCATTATAATTGTTTGAATAATTATGAGGTGTATCTATGCTTACATTTTCATAATACCACTGATAGCTGCCACCTGATCCGCTTGGATAGGTTGCCTTTAATGCATAGGCAACGGTCGTACTGTAAGCACCATTATAACCCAATACCTTCACATAGAATTTCCCTGCATTGGAAGCGGAGTAGGAAATATTTTCACTATTGGTAGAGCCATTTTCCGATTTTCCGATTTGGCTGCCGCTTTCATTATATAGATACAGCTCATAATCACCAGGTAGATTTGATAAGGTAATTGTTATGGTGCCTGCTGACGCAGTATTGAAGTAAAAGTAGTCTACGTCGGTTGTAGATGATATGTAGGAGTTAATGACTTCGCCACTGCTAATCGGTCCTTCGGCGGTACCCATGGTAGAGTTGCCATCGGGGTCAGATGAAGTGCCCGCAATACCAACTGCGGCAAACCCATCAGATACTGCTTGAGCTTCGGTACTGCCGGATCCATGAAGATCCACAGCTGCTTGTACAAGGGCGTTTCTTGCATCGGTGAATACAGAAGTACTGGTTAAATATACGGTTAGTGCTCTGTAGTAGATCTGTTCAACCTTAGAATTATTGTTAATCGTTGTAGCGATATTGTAGAAGGCTTTGTTTGGGATACCGCTGTTAATGTGCACACCGCCCCAATCACCTTCTTGTGTTTCGGGAAGAGTCTCGTAGTCATTCATATGAGCTGGTTGATTATAGAGGGTGGGGTCTTGAAAACTTCTTAATGCATCTCCTGGTGTACCAGGGGTATAGCAGTCTTCGCCCATCAACCAATCATTGGCGTCTCCTTCAACAAAATATCCGAAAATATCGGAAAAAGATTCGTTCAAAGCACCAGGCTGGCTTCTGTATTCGAGGTTTGCCGTATGCTCTGTAACTGCATGTTGCAATTCATGGGCTATTACGTCAAACGCTCCACTAAAAGGTCCAAATGTAACACCGTCACCATCTCCATAAATCATTTGCACACCATTCCAGCCAGCATTGTTATAGTTAGATCCATAATGAACAGTAGATTTTAATGCAGCGCCATTATTGTCATAGCTGTTTCTGTTGAATTTGTTTTTGTAATAATCATATACGAGCCCTGTATAATAATGGGCATCTACACCGGCATACTGTGCTGAAGCGTTGAAATTGTTATCCGTATCGGACATCAATGTGCCAGGCAAACTGGATGAATAATTTCCATTATAGGTAAGGATCTGCGCACCTCTGGTTGTATCCTTCAAATAATAGGTACCTCCGGTGTAATCAGTATTCAAACTTCTAACTTGACCATGTACACCAACACCTGTTCCTATTGCAGCTGAATCAGTGGCGGCGTTGTACTTGTCAACAACTTTACTTGTTTCAGCATTTACGAAGATTTTCCAATTTGCTAGATATGGCTCGATAAATTGAAGCGTAACTAAATAGACAGGCTGCCATTCCTTGTTGACTTTATAGAGGTACAACTCAGACGTTGGTTCTGACGAATAGTCTTCTTTTTTCAACTTTAAACCTATCTCATCTTCAGCTGATTTAAATGCTTGGTTTTCATTGATCTTAATTTGTTTTTTCCACAGTTTAGCAGGAAAATCTGCCTCAACTTGTCCATTTATGGAGTATACATTTCCGGACTTATCGGTATGTACGATGATCTCTGTTCCATAGACTGGTATGCCGTCAGCTAACAATTGTGTACGATAATGCTTCATTCCTAGGTTATCTGTTATTGTCTTTTTGACTTCAAAGCTGCCAACTGTGACATCAAAGAGATCCTTGTTATCTTCTAAAAATGAAACAGCACTCATTTCATTTCTAACGGACTCATCTGATAATTGACCAGTAATAAAGTCTGGAATACCTTTCTTTTCATTCCAATGGATTTTTAATTCTTTGCCTTTCTTGTCCGATTGATCATTAAATTTCTCCAAAATCTTCAACTGCTTGACTTTTTTGTCAATCTCAGGATCTTTTTTAACAATATTGGGTTCAGCAGCAGCGACAATACTAAACAAAAGCATTGTAATCAGGACAAAAATAAATTGTTTTTTCATAAGTAATCCCCCTCGTTTTTTATTTGTTGATTTATTAAACAATTTACCTGTACATTGGATTCACTCCTTTCATAGAAATTTAAAATGTAAAGTAAATATAAAATATAAAAATATACAACGATGTGTAAATAAAATTATATAAATATGTTTACATATTACAATACGTGGAAACATTTGTAAATATATATTTCTAAAAATTTATACAACTAAAAAAAACGGGTATATTTTCCTAGGGAAGTGACGAGGCGTGCTGCTAGGAGAAATAAGGGGACAGTCTCCTTACTTTCTAAAGAATCTAAAAAGCGGTGATTAAATCCAATGACCGACTATTTTTTAGTAAAAGAATAAGGAAGAATCGGGGGGGACAGGTACCTTCAATGTCGTCAACTTAAAAAAATTTGGAAAAATAATCTGATGTGTGAGCAATTATTTTGATAAGGTGTTTTCAAGCAACCTAAAAAAGGGCATACTGAATAAGCATGCATAAGTACACGTTTTTTC
>JBMOKU010000043.1:0-64512 GCA_049324315.1 Bacillota bacterium
CTTATTACCCAGCTATGATCTTTCGACCATAACCAAGCAGGTCATTACCCATGATGATGGTTCGTTCGACCATACAGAATACCTTAACAGCTACATGCAACCTCTCGGCTGCATACAACCATTAGTCCAAAGACCTGCGGCACTCTGCATGATCTTCGCTCGACCCTATATGATAGGTTGGGATCCTATTACAATCAATTGAGGTCGACTGCAATAAAACCTTTCCCAACCATATAGAATCTTCCCGCCGACTGCATACGAACCCGCTAAGACCCGTATGCAATCTTTGGCCGACCCATACACACCCCATGACAGGAGCATATATGAATCTTGGCTCAACCATTACGTACCCTACGCTATTATATTAACCGCTGTGATCATGTTATATGTATGGGAAATTATAGTAAATTTAAACAACCCGTGCTAACCAGAAAAAAGCTCCCGCAGCAATTCGTGCAGAAGCTTTAAATGTTAATTTAATATTTGGATTTCCTTTTCAAGTAGTCGATGAATGTGCTTCAAGTTCTCGTTGATTAGCTTTTTAGATACAACAATCTTTTTAAGGGTGTTTTCTGCTTGATCGATTTTTCCATTTCGAATCTGTTCTTTAAAAGTGCTCCACAGTTCATGCTTTTCTTTTCTAATTCTTTCAATGGCCGTTTTGAATACTTTTATTTCTTTTTCAACAAGATTTGCTGCTTTTAGCTTATGATCTTCGCCTTTGATTCTTGCTTTCTCTTTTAATGCAGCGACTTTAACGCGGTCTTTTGCAATTTCCTTTGTGAGTTCCCTCGTAATCTTTCTTTCGGCATAGAGTGCTCTGAATTCGTCTTTCAATTGTTTATAGGTTCCATAGACTGCTTCCATGACTTCTTCTTCCTGAATATCTGCAGTAATCTCTTCTTCCATGATTTCTATTTCTTCTTCTACAACAAATACTTCCTCTTCAATGGCTAGATCTTCATTTGCAAATACAGGACTTCCTACTGCTCCAAAAGCTAAGAAACTGACTAATAATAAAGCAACTAATTTTTTCATTTTCATTTCTCCCTTCAATTATTTTCTTTATTTTTGTTATCTTTATCTTACAGAGGAAGTATGGTAGAAACATATGGAAATTGTAAAAAAAGTGTATGATTTCAAGAATAGATCATGGATGTAAAAGAAGGATCATTAGATTATAATAAAGATGGAAGAAACGTATAAATAGAATAGGAGCTTTATTATGGAAGAGGATAAAAACATCAATTGCATGAAATGCAAATACTTTTTTGTGACGTGGGAGCCTGATAATCCCAGAGGCTGTTCGTATTTTGGCTTTAAAACAAAATTAATGCCGTCAGCCCTTGTACAAAAAAGCTCAGGAAAGAAATGCGGTGCTTTTGCGAATAAAGATAAATAAATGAGAAAACCTTCTTTCTTAAAGGACATACCTTAAGAAAGAAGGTTTTCTCTCTTTTCCATTATGAAAGCATATAATGCTTTTGTTTTATTTATGCTTCTTGAACTACACCAGCATCTTTTTTCTTGATCTTCATTAAGAACAGAATAAAGGCTGCAGCAGAAACAAATAAGCCAACAGGATAAGCAATAGAAGTAGAAAGCTTAAATCCTTCAGGTGCCATTAGAATATATGTTACACTAACACCCGTCATAAATGCAGCAGGGATGGACGCCATCCAGTGAGGCTTTTGCTTCACGGCAAGATATACTGCAGCTGCCCAAAGGACGATCATAGCCAATGTCTGATTGGACCAAGCAAAATATCGCCAGATGATGTTGAAGTCTATTCTCGTAAGGGCAAAGCCTATGGCAAATAGCGGCAAGGCCATGATCAGTCTGCTGTTGATTTTTCCTTGTTCAAAGCCTAATGCATCTGCTATTGTCAAACGGGCACTTCGGAAGGCAGTATCCCCAGAAGTAATAGGGCAAGCGATAACACCCAAGATCGCCAATAAACCGCCGATAGGACCTAATAGGCTTTTGGAAATCGTGTTAACTACTGCAGCGGCGCCACCGTTTCCAAGGGCTTCATTTAAGCCAGGTATACCATTGAAGAATGTCATTGCAGCAGCAGCCCAGATTAAAGCAATAATACCTTCGGCGATCATTGCACCATAGAAAACCTGTCTTCCATACTTTTCGCTCTTAACACATCTTGCCATCATAGGAGACTGGGTAGCATGGAATCCGCTGATAGCACCACAAGCGATGGTAACAAACAACATTGGCCATAAAGGCAATCCCTTTGGATGCATACTTGCCAACGTGATTTCCGGTATTTGATATCCTTTGATGACCATCATGCTTCCAATGCCTACGGCCATGATTAGCAGGGCGGCCCCAAACAATGGATAGATTCTTCCGATAACCTTATCTACCGGCATAATGGTAGCTAAGAAGTAATAAACGATGATGATGGCCAACCATATGTTTTTGTCAGCAATGCCGAATAGTTGGATACTGCTTAATAATCCGGCAGGACCCGTCATGAATACGGTACCTACAAGAATCAAAAGAACTACGGAAAACACCCTCATGACCTTTTTGGCAGGCATGCCCAGATAATAGCCTACAATTTCAGAGATACTCTCACCGTTATGTCTTATGGAAAGCATACCTGAGAAGTAGTCATGTACAGCTCCAGCGAAGATACATCCAAAGACGATCCAGAGAAAAGCTGCTGGTCCATATAGAGCACCCATGATGGCGCCGAAGATAGGACCCAAACCTGCGATATTAAGGAACTGAATCAAGAAAATTTGTTTCCAGTCCATGGGTACGTAGTCAACACCATCAGCCATTGAAACGGCAGGTGTTGGTCTATTTTCCTCAACACCAAAGACTTTCTCCACGAACTTACCATACGTAAAATAACCAAGAATAAGGACAACAATTGAGATTAAAAAGCTTACCATGGTTTTCCTCCTTTGTATGAATGCATATAGTTTTGTGTAACAGTTGTTACTGTAGATTATAAAAAAAGAAAGGAGGTATGAAAACCTTTGCCGGATGAACTGCATGATATTGAGGATGAATGGCAATATTTCTGTGTAAAAGACAAAAAATTTTTTTTAGAAAAGATGATGGTGGGTATATATGAAATGAAAAATTTGGCTTCACAAGATGCACAAATGAAAAAACATTCAGTAATGATGGCAAATACTTTACGGTAGAATATTTATCTTTAAAAGTAATGAAAGGGGTAATAAACGTGGTACTGAAATGGTTTGTAGCGCAAAATCCAATTATGCAAGCATTTTTGGCAACTTGCTTCACTTGGTTCCTAACGGCTTTAGGGGCAGGGCTTGTGTTTTTCTTTAAAAGTATTAATCGAAAGGTATTGGATGGAATGCTGGGATTTGCAGCAGGGGTGATGATTGCAGCAAGTTTTTGGTCCTTACTGAATCCGGCAATAGAGATGGCGGAAGCGTCCGGTATACCACCTTGGATTCCCGCAGTGGTTGGATTTATGTCCGGAGGTTTGTTCTTATGGGCAGTGGATAAAATACTGCCTCATCTACACGCAGGATTCCCCATTGAGGAGGCGGAAGGGATAAAGACCAGCTGGCAGAGGAGTGTTTTGCTGGTTTTAGCAATTACCCTACACAATATTCCGGAAGGTCTTGCAGTAGGTGTAGCCTTTGGTGCACTGGGTGCCAATTTACCTTCTGCATCTTTGGCCGGAGCAGTGGCTTTAGCCATCGGTATTGGTATACAAAACTTTCCTGAAGGAGCGGCTGTGTCTGTCCCCCTTCGTAGGGAGGGCTTCTCAAGATTGAAAAGCTTTTGGTACGGCCAGCTTTCAGGCATTGTTGAACCCCTTGCAGGCGTTATTGGTGCAATGGCGGTGATTTTGGTCAAACCATTGCTTCCCTATGCATTGTCCTTTGCAGCAGGGGCCATGATTTATGTGGTGGTGGAAGAATTGATTCCTGAATCTCAATTAGAGAAAAATACGGATATAGCAACTATGGGCGCCATGGTGGGCTTTGCAGTAATGATGATGCTAGATGTGGCCTTGGGATGAAGGAAAAACCTGATAAACACAGCAAAAGGGACTGTCGCGTTACACGACAGTCCCTTCATTATGCTGCTTTTAAACTTATAAGTCGGTTAAATCCTTTATTACTTGTTGAATTGTTTTTTCAAAGGCCACTAGATTTTTTGTTTGATCATCAACGATACCACTGATAGATTGGGTACTGATGGCGGTTTCATTGACGGAATGAGCAATATTTTCTACAGCGGCGGATACTTGGTCGCATATTTCCACTTGTAAATTTGACTTTGAAGAAATCTCCTCAATCTTTATGGCAACGGAATCTATGCTGTTAAGTATGCCTATGATGGTGCCAGAGGCTGATTCTGTTGATAGTACACCTTGAGATATTTTAGCATCTGATTCCTGAACAGCAGAGATAATGGTTTTATTTTCTTCTTGAATAGATGTGACTAGGGTTGCAATATCTACGGTTGCATTTTTTGACTGCTCGGCTAGTTTTCGAACTTCTTCTGCGACCACGGCAAAGCCCTTTCCATGCTCACCTGCTCTTGCTGCTTCAATAGCTGCATTAAGAGCTAATAAGTTTGTCTGATCAGATATCTGATTAATCAGATCGATAATCTCACTAATTTTCTGTGTGGACTCGTTTAAGCCCTCTATAAGCTTTACAATGTTTTTTGATGATTGTGAAATACTATTAATCGAATGTAGAATATCTGTTAGTGATTCAGACCCTTCTTTTGCTTGATTCTTAACATTTTTACTCAGACTGTCGGTTTCCTTTGCTACGCGATCAATGATTTGGGAGTTACTGGTCATTTCTTGAATACCGGCTAAAGTTTCTTCAATGGCGGCAGAATTATCCTGTACCTCATCTGAAATCTCTGCAACGCTTCTTGTAATGGTACTCATTTGTGAATTTGATGCATTGATGGTTTTCTCCAGGTCACTTAATGAATTGCTGATAAGAAATTCTTTTTCTAGGCTTTTTGCAAAGCCTATGGCACCAATGCATTCTCCTTTATTGTTTCTTATGGGATAGGTAACGGCTTTAAAAGGAATACCATATACTTCTTTAGGGACAATCGCTGTAAAAATCCGATTCTGTGCGATTGTTTGCGTCAGCGGATCTTCTTTGGGGATTTTGGAGCCTGAGGAGATATTAACCTTCATCTTATTTCCCGGATAGTAAGATAAGAACTTTTCACGATCTGTTAAGGCTACCATACAATCCTCTTGGATGATGTCTTTTAATAATGGAAGTACATCCGTATAGGATTTAAATAAATTTTGTCCTGCGTTGAAAAAGGGTATATTCATTAGCATGCTCCTTTCTGAATATAGACTTTAATAACCGCATAAAATTGCACTATATTACAATTTCGACAAAAATATGACAATTCCTTCAAACTTTTGGATAGGCTATACTGAACATTTGTGCATAATGACAGTAAAGTTCATGTGCGGACTTATAAAAAGGGCTAAATCATAAAGGAGAGAATGCATCATGAAAATTCTTTCCTTTATCCATATTTTCTGCCTATTTATGTAAAGACATAATCTTCTTTTGATTTCAATATATATTATTGTGGTCAATCAAAATCAAAAGAGGTGAAGCTTATGAACTACACAGCACCTGGGCAGCCCCAGGGAATTCCATACTATTTTACCAACAAGATCAGGGAAGCTATGATGGGAAAACTGGCTGCAATCAATGGCTATGCCTATCATATTAACAGTTCAGATAGTCATCAAATCAACGAAGTATGGAAGCATATCATGGAAGATGAAAAGAGACATTTCCGTATGTTCTTAGGGCTCTTGAGAAAGTACGATCCGATACAATCATCCATGATGGAGGAAGTAAAAAATCACATAAAATTAGAGGCCGAGGGCATAAATTTTTCCTATTCATCAAAATATACCCATGAATTGATGCTGAACCATATCCGTCGGGATATTAGAGGGGAACAGGAATCTATTCTTCTTTATGAGAAGTATATTGCAGAAATACCTTATCAGGAAGTCATCGATGTCTTTAAAGAAATCGTCAAGGATGAAAAAAAGCATGTAGGAGAACTAACCCTCGCTCTGTTACAATTTGATAAGGACTGTTATGAGCCCATGGGTGAAAAAAAGGATGCATCATTATACAAGGAAAAAACCCTAAGAATAGGCTTGTTAAAATAGGAGGAATTTGATAAGATTACTAGAATATAGAACAAAAGGTGAAGATGCTTTTAGGGAGAGCGCTATGAATAAACATTTAGAGAAAGAATTAAAAAGACAGCGGAAGTTCTTCGATGATATACTATCGGGTATGAAGGATTGGGTACGGGTTATTGATAAAAATAATGTGGTACTATTTATGAATGAACCCATGAAAAAGAAGGTGGGAGACAATGTAGGCAAACAGTGTTTTCTGTCCTTAGGTAAAAAGGAGCCCTGCCAGCACTGTATAACCAATCGCGCTATTTTTGAAGGCAAAGCCATTACAAAAGAAGAAATTGTGGATGGAAGGATTTATTCCGTGGTCAGCTCTCCCATTTGGGACGAAAATCACGAGATTTATTGTGCAGTAGAAGTTTTCCGGGATATTACAGAAAAAAGGGCCATGGAAAATCTGATTATCGAGCAAAATAACAAAATGAAGAAGGATTTGAATTTTGCAAAGCAGCTTCAACACAAAATTTTGCCGGAAAACCGCGTATATAACGGAATTCTTAAAATTGCATCAAAATATATCCCTTCAGAAATATTGGGGGGGGACGTTTATGATGTTGTTGAAATTGACGATCAGCATATAGGCATGTATATAGCGGATGTATCCGGCCATGGCGTTACTTCATCCATGATGACCATGTTTATACGTCAGACATTGAAAAACTTAGGGGATAAAGCTATTGACCCTGCTATTACTTTAAGGTACCTATATCACCGATATAGAGAATTGCATATTGATGATCAGTATTACATCACCATATTCTATGGTGTTTATAATCAATCCAATAAAACCTTTACTTATTCCAATGCAGGGCATAACTGTATGCCTGTTCTTGTTAGAAAAGATGATATAAAAGAGTTGGAAGCTTCAGGCCTCCCTATATGCACCCTTTTTGACGATGTACAATACGAGAAAGTAGAGACGATCTTACAAAAAGGAGATAAGCTTTTCTTTTATACAGACGGTATATCAGAGGCTTATGAAAAGAATGAAGGTTTTTTTCAAAACCATAGAGTCATGGAAATATGTAAATTATATGGAACGTTAGAAATAGAGGAGCTAATTGAAAAAATGATTAATGAAGTGATGGCCTTTTCGAAGGAACAACTAAAGGATGATATTGCCATCTTTGTAGGAGAAATATTAAGATAACGAACATCAACCAGAGTCAGATCCTGTTTCTGACTCTTTCTTTTTTCAAAATTTTTAAGATTTTAGTTTCCATATTGAGGAAGCAGGAGGATTTTTTTTAACCGCTAAAGAATATTCATCTTTAGGAGGGATCATGATGGCAAGGAAACGAAGGCGGAGAGGCTGCATTATTGTACTATTTGTTGTATGTATATTTATTCTGGGAAGCGCAAAGGCGATTCAGCTTGCAAAAAATCTATTGGGCTATGGAGAGATAGAATTTAAGACAACGGCAGCCATTGATAAAAAAAGTGACGAAAATGATGTTTATCAGCCATTCCAACAAGGGATTGTGGTCTATCAAGGGGAAGCGTTGAAGGCATATGATCATTTGGGTAAAGAACAGTGGACGAATACGAAAAAGATAAAGAGGGCTTTGCTGGCGATTTCTCAGAATGTGATTTATCTTGGAGATCAGCAGCAGGGTACTGTATATTGCATCGATGAGCAAGGAAAAGAAAAATGGTCTGCTTCCCTTGAAGGAGCCATTTCCTCGCTAAAAAGTAACGGGCAAGGCCAAGTTGTAGCTTTTGTAGAAAGTGAAGCTGGCGGCGGAACCTTTACAATATTTAATCCTGATGGTGTAATAGCAGGGAATATCGCTATACCCGCAGGGCATATTATGGATGTTGACATAGGCAGTGGAGAGAACGGAATGCTGGCAGTTTCTGTGCTTTCCTCAGATAATTATAAAATTCAGAGCAATGTTATGCTATATTCTACGACTGGAAAGCTGCTGAGGGCAAATCGATATGATAATGATGTCATCGGTAAAACGTATCTTTATGGGAATACAGAGTTATTGATTTTCGGCGATAAGAAATTAATAAAAATTGATAAGGAAAAAGGACAGGTGTGGAAAAAAGATTTGGATGAGTCTATCAGTCGAGCTGCATGGAACGAAACGGGCTTTGTCGTGCTGAATCTGATCAATCGAAAAAAGCTTATCATCGACACAAAGAATAACAGCACCATTAGCATCATAGATATGGATGGGAAGGAAATTGGAAACTTGCCGCTAAAAGGAGAAATAATAGGCATTAGCACAAAGGAAAACCATGCCGCTGCGTTTACCAGCAGAACCCTGTATGTGTTATCGAAGGATGGAAAACTAATAGCAGAAAAAAAGATTAACAATGATATCAAATGGGTTACAATGCTAGATAAAGAGCGTTTGATCATTGAAACAAATAACAAACTGCTGCTAACACAAATCAAGTACAAGGAACAGTAGAGGTGCAAAAATGAATTGGATGGATGTAGCCATAGTAGTTATTCTCGGTGTGTATAGTTTGAAAGGTTGGGGCAAAGGACTGGTTCTTTCTCTTTTTGGGATTGTGGGATATATCGTGGCAGGCTTTGTGGCAAAGAAATATTCTCCTGTTGTATCGGCGTATATTATCGATCATCCTGAATTATCGGGAAAAATCCAGGGATTTGTTAATGGTAGACTGCAGGTGGCCGTTCAAGCTGATGCTGTACCGGACAGCATCGTGAGAAACAGGAATATTTTTCAAGTATTGAGATTTCCTAAGGGCTTAGAGGAATTCATGATGAAAAGTGATATGGTTCAGGAGTATAGCGACAAAGCAATGGACGGCATACATAGTTATATCTCAGAGGTTTTAACCAAATTATTGATTGAGTTTATGAGCTTTCTATTGGTTCTGTTTGCTGCGCTGTTGATTGTATATGTCCTTGGGCATCTTCTAAACAGTATTGCATCCCTACCCCTTCTAAATCAAGCAAATCGTATAGCTGGAGCTTGCTTGGGGATGATGAAGGGGCTATTGATTATTTTTTTGATACTGGCAGTTATTACACCGATTGCAACCATGACAGACTACGGTATTATAATGGAAGGGTTGGAAAAGTCTATGCTAGCAAGCTATTTATATGATCATAATCCAATTCTTGGATTAATTGAGGGAATATTTACCGTTGGATGAAATTTTCCTAGAGAATCCTATTGACAGTTATTTATCTGTTATGATAATATCAAGTAAAGTTAAAGAGTTTTTTACAAAGATACTGGGTGTGTTACTGAGATAATCAGGCATAAACCTATGTGCGAAAGAGAAAGCAGTCGCATTGGGGTTTGTGCCTTTTTTGCAGTTTACAGACGATACTTCAGGTAAGGGAGGGTTTACAGATTGTTAAAGACAAGAGCATATCAGATCATAAAAATCTTAAATAACAATGTAATCTTAGCCCTTGAAGCACAAAACAATCAAGAGATGATTATCGTCGGAAAAGGCATTGGCTTTGGAAAAAAGGAAAACACCCGCATATCCCTGTCGGATGAACAAATAGAAAAATCCTTCATTGCCTATGATGAGAAGACTAAAAATGAGTACTTCCAGCTAATTAATCAACTAGACGGAAAGGTTATGGGTGTCAGTGAAGAGATTATTGCCAAAGCAGAAGGACAGCTGGGCAAACTAAATTCTCATATTCATATTGTTTTGACGGATCACATCGGTTTTGCATTGGACCGTATAAAAATGGGCATGGAGATTAATAATCCTTTTCTCTATGAGATCAAAGCCTTATACGCAGAAGAGTTCCAGGTGGGTCTGATGGCTGCGGAATTGATCAGACAAAACTTAAATATTCAAATATGTGATTCAGAGGTGGGCTTTATTGCACTGCATCTTCATTCTGCAAGACAAAATAAAAAGATCAAAGAGACCATGAAAAACACACGACTATTGAAAGAACTTATCGAGATTGTGCAGGAAGAGCTGGCCATAACCATTAACAGCAATGACTTAACCTATACCCGGTTGATTAATCATCTTCGTGTGGCCATTACACGGCTGGAAGAAAAGAAATATATAGAGAATCCACTGCTGGAAAACATCAAAAAGCAATTTCCCCATTCCTTTAAAATTGCCCAGAAGGTCGGGAAGCATATTCAGGAGAATAAGCAAATACCGATTTCCGATAATGAGTTGGGGTATATGACCATTCACATTGAACGAATAAAAAGTACGGCAAAATCATCATAAAATAAGCGTGTTACTGATGTAGGGTCAGGCATGAGCTTATATGGACAAAAACGACGTTGTTTTTGTGCGTATAATCTCATGCTTTTTTTATTCGTATATCTAGAATCGCAAAGTTTCATTGTCCTTAAATATGCTTATTTGCGAGGGTTAAACTTCTATTTGGTTAGAAGTTAGAGGTTAGAAGTTGCAGGGTCGATCTTATAAGCTTTTCAATCTTTAAAGACCCAAAAGATAGACATAAAGCCTCTAACATCTAACGTCTAACCCTATGAATCACGATTCTTTGATTGGAAATTGATTTACAGTCGAAGATTAGATTCTATGATCTCACATCAATAAAGAAAGGAGGATAGCAGCTGATTATCCGTTATCATTCAAAAGTGTTAAAAGGAAAAGGAGGATTTATTTATGAGTAATTCATTCGGTAAGGTTCAAAAGCTTGGTAAAGCGATGATGCTGCCGGTTGCAGTATTGCCGGTTGCCGCCCTTCTATTGAGATTAGGTGCAGACGACGTATTGGCCATGCCATTTGTGATGGCTGCTGGTAACGCGGTTTTTGCGAACCTGGCACTGCTCTTCGCCATCGGTATTGCTGTAGGGCTTGCAAAAAATAATGCCGGTGCAGCAGGTCTAGCCGGTGCAGTTGGTTACTTCACGTTGACCAGTGGAGCCACCACCATCAATGCAGATATCAATATGGGTGTTCTTGCGGGGATTATTTCCGGTATTTTGGCAGGTAATCTATATAACAAATATCACGACATCAAACTTCCTGATTGGTTAGGATTCTTTGGTGGAAAACGATTTGTTCCTATTATTACCTCTCTATGTAGTATTGTTTTAGCCCTTATTTTTGGTTATATTTGGCCTCCAATTCAGGGTGTTATTGATGCAATTGGTCATTGGATCATTGGTGCAGGTGCTGTAGGGGTATTTGCATTTGGATTCTTAAACAGATTATTGATTCCTATCGGCCTTCACCATGTTGTTAACAGTATCGTATGGTTTGTCTTTGGAGAATATACAAAGGCAGATGGTACGGTGGCTACAGGGGACTTAGGTAGATTTTTTGCCGGTGACCCTACTGCCGGTGGATTTATGACAGGTTTTTATCCTGTGATGATGTTCGGTCTAGTAGGTGTTACATTAGCCATCTACTTCGCTGCGAAAAAAGAGAATAGAAAGGCTATAGGAGGCGCGTTATTTTCTGTAGCATTTACTTCCTTCCTAACAGGTATTACAGAGCCCCTTGAATTTATGTTTATGTTCTTAGCCCCAGTACTCTATGTGATTCATGCTTTACTAACAGGGGTTGCCATGGCTGTGACTTATGCTATGGGAATCAAGCATGGATTCGGCTTCTCGGCAGGGGCCATCGACTACTTCTTGAATATGAAACTGGCTACCAACGGATGGTTGCTAATCCCTATCGGATTGGTCTTTATGGCAATCTATGGTTTTGTGTTCTATGTAGTGATTAAGAAACTGGATCTTCCCACACCTGGTAGATTAGACGAAGAAGGTGGAAATGCAGAGGAATTAATCGCAGATAAAGGAATTTATGGATTAGCTAGAGAATATGTTGAAAAGCTGGGCGGTCCTCAAAATATTGAAGACGTGGATTCCTGCATTACTCGTTTGAGATTGACGTTAAAAGATGCATCCATTGTAAAAGAAGACGAATTAAAGGCCTTAGGTGCTTCAGGCGTATTGCGACCAAATAATAAGAATATACAAGTTATTGTTGGTACAAAGGCAGAGCTAATCGCGGAAGAAATGAAAGCCGTTATGGAATCCATGGGAAAAAAAGCATAGGAAAGTCAGATACTGAATATGGTGACTGATATTCAGTCACCATATTCTATTTATCATAAGGACTGAAAACAGCAAAAATTATGGGAAATAGAAGGTGGAAGTATGAAAGCATTGGTGAATGGAAAATTAATAATGGCAAGCAGCATTCTAGAAGATAAGGTCCTTATCTATGATAAAAAGATAATCGATATTTTGGAGAAGCATGAAGTGAGTGGTAATACTGACATGGAAATTGTTGATGTGAAGGGCAGCTATATATCCCCCGGTTTTATTGATCTCCATGTCCACGGTGCCGGAGGAAGAGACACCATGGAAGGTACCATGGAAGCATTGGGCCATATCCGGCAAACCGTTACGAAAAGCGGTATTACATCGATTCTGCCGACTACCATGACCATGGGAAAAGCGTGGGTTCATCAAGCCCTGAAGGTCATACGGGAATCAAGAGATATCAAAGAAGGAGCCAATGTCCTGGGTGCAAACCTGGAAGGACCTTTTATCAGCAGGGTCTATAAAGGAGCCCATGATGAAACATTTATTATAAAACCTGATTATACTTTTATCAAAGATTATGTGGATGTTATAAAAATCATCACCATTGCGCCCGAAGAGGATGAGAATCTGTCGTTCATTCGCCAAATGAAAGAACATAAGGATATTGTGCTGTCGATTGGGCATTCCAATGCAACCTTTGAGGAGGCTGTCGATGCATTTCACCAAGGCGTAAGTCATGTTACCCATACCTTTAATGCCATGAATCCCCTCCATCATCGAAAGCCCGGTGTCGTGGGAGCAGTTTTTAGCAATGAAGTAACCTGTGAGCTGATCGTAGATAAAATACACGTCCACCCCGGAATCTTTCAGTTATTTGCAGATATTATGGGGAAGGATAATGTTATTTTGATTACCGATGCCATGTGTGGAGCGTATTTGCAGGATGGGCAGTATGAGTTGGGAGGGCAGAGGGTAACGGTGGAAAAAGGATCAGCAAGGCTTCAAGACGGAACCTTGGCAGGAAGCACCCTGACGATGAATACAGCTGTTAAAAATATGGTGGAAAATACAAAGCTTACCCTTTATGAAGCTGTTAACCTGGCGTCTCTAAACCCTGCCAGAAGATTAGGAATCGAGAAACAAAAAGGGAGAATAGAAGTAGGATTGGACGCAGACATAACTGTGTTTGATGAGAATTTCAATATCTGTCGAACAATTGTACAAGGAGAGCATGTCTATGTGAATATGGTTGAATAGATTGGAGGGTCAACATGAGAGTAATTATTGTAAATAACTATGAAGAAATGAGTAGAAAAGCGGCCCATATCGTAGCCAGCCAAATTATACTAAAGCCTAACAGTGTAATCGGCTTGGCAACAGGTGATACACCGCTGGGAATGTACCGGGAACTGGTTAAGTTATATCACAGCGGTGATATAGATTTCAGTAAAACCACGACGTTTAATTTAGACGAATACTATGGGCTGGATCCCAATAATCCCCACAGCTATTACTATTATATGCAGGAAAATTTATTCAAGCATATTAATATAGAACGCAATCGGATGCATCTTCCAAGGGGCATGTGTCATGATATAGAAAAAGAATGCAATGAATATGAAGAAAAAATCCAAGAATCCGGAGGGATCGATATACAGGTTTTAGGGATTGGAAGAAATGGTCATATTGGATTCAATGAACCTGATATTAAATTCGAAGCTCGAACCCATATGGTTGACCTTGACGAGGACACCATTCAGGCAAATTCTAGATTTTTCAGTTCTATTGATGAAGTACCGAAGAAAGCCATCAGCATGGGAATAAAAACCATCATGCATGCAAGGAAAATACTACTGTTAGCCCAGGGGATTGAAAAGGCCCAAGCCATTTATCAAACGATCTATGGGAAGATTACACCGGAAGTGCCTGCATCTGTATTGCAGCTTCATCCGGATGTGACATTGGTCATCGAGGAATTGGCAGCATCTTTACTGGGACTGGAGAAGGAGACACGGTCAAAAGAATTTTGGATTTAAATGCATCAACGTTCAACGCCAATATCATGTAAGTAGATAGGAGGACAAAAATGTTTGGTTTTTTTAAAAAGAACAAGACAATAATGATAACTGCACCAATGAAAGGGGAAGCTGTTCATCTTTCAGAAGTGCCGGATGAAGTTTTTTCACAAAAGATGATAGGCGATGGTATTGCTATAAAGCCTTCTCATGGCATGGTAGTATCTCCATGTAACGGGACTGTAGCACAGATTTTATCATCCAATCATGCTGTAGGGATTGTCATGGAGGAAGGTCTCGAGGTACTCATACACGTGGGTATTGACACCGTGGAACTAAAAGGACAGGGCTTTCGTAGAATTGCCAATGTAGGGGATCAAGTAAAGATAGGTGATCCATTGATCGAAGTAGATTTAGATTTTCTTGTATCGCAAGGAAAGCCTACCATTACGCCCGTTATTATCACCAATATGGAAATGGTGGAGAAACTAGACGTAACGATAGGAAACGTCACTGGTGGAAAAAGTCAAATCGTAGAGGTAGAAATGAAAAGATAAAAAAGAAGCCAGAGGAGGATGCGTATATGCAAAGTATTACGGTCAGCTTAAAAAACAGAACAGGACTTCATGCCAGACCAGCAGCAGTATTAACACGGGTTGCGGCAAGATACAAATCACAGATGTTTATCGTGAAAGACGGAAAAAACTATAACCTTAAAAGTATCATGGGCGTTTTGAGCCTTGGCGCCAGTATGGGAGAAGAATTGCAGATTATGGCAGAGGGAGAAGATGAGACAGAAGCCATTTCCGCTGTGAAAACCCTTATTGATAACAACTTTGTAGAATAGAGATGAATGCATTCCTGGGAGAGAAATGAGACTCCCGGAATATGAAATCAGCTGTGTAGATGCTGCAAGGGTAGAAGTGATACAAGCAGCCTCACTGATAGAGTAGGCTTACAGTACTATTTCCGGAAAATTTCTCTGTCTCTAACAAATACGACAAATTTACAGAAAAAAATACAAGGATTACTCTTTGAGCAGGTTGCTTTATATGCTATATTTAAATAAAACAGCCTGTTTTTTTGTTGGGATTTGTGAGGAGGGAAGACAAATGGTTTTTAGCAGGTGTTTAAAAACTTTATTAAGACCATTCGGGTTTTTCAAGCAACCTATATCTTCCAACGGTAAAATGTTCATCGATGGGCTGAAACTACGTGCGCAAGAAGGAAAGCTGATTTCCGGTTTAACCAAGCGTTTGACCCAGACAAGCTATTGGAAATGGAACGGGGATACGAAACGACTATCATTTTCTAATAATACGTATGAGATCTTGCATATACAAAAGGAATCCTTTCATGGAGATATAGACACCTTTATTAAGGATAGGATCCATCCTGACGATTGGGAAGCGGCTTATGACATCATAACAAATTGCGGCAAAGATGCGGTTAATCATGTTACGGTCAGGATTGTCAGGAGCGAAGGTGAAGAAGGGTGGATACAGATATTTGGCTGTATAGCAGATGAAACATCAAAAGTTGGCGTTTTGCAAGAGATCACACAATGGAAAGCATCGGAAATTGTGTTGAAGAGGCGTACTGAATTTCTAGAGAAAATCTTAAATACCATACCACACCCTGTTTATTATCGGGATATAAATGGAATCTATAGATATTGTAATAAAGGCTTTTCTTCCTACGTGGGTATTGCAGGGGAAAAAGTAATCGGTAAAACCCTGTATGATGTCTTTGAAAAAGAATTGGCAGAGAAGTATGAACAAACGGACTTGGAGATCATCGCAGGACGATGCAGCAAAACCTTTGAGCTGCCAGCGAAGTATTGGGATGGAGCGCCTCATTTTGTCAGTTCTACAAAGATTCTGACCTTTGATAGGCAGGGAGAGGTTTCAGGTTTGGTAGGCATTGTCAATGATATTACAGAGCAAAAGAGAACAGAAATGCAAATACGCAGTCTGCTGCGGCTGAAAGAAGCCATGCTGGAATTAAGCCATGCAATTATGGGCGTTAAAAATATTCAGGATTTATTCGATATCATACTGGAGAAGGTAACCATAGCCATTGAAAAGACCGATTTGGCATGTGTGCTGGTGTTGGATGATGAGGAGAATCTACGGATCATAGCAAGTAAAGGCTATGATCGTGAGGCGGGTAAAGACTTTTGCATCAAGCTGCGAGAGTCCTTCATGTGGAGTAAAACAAGGGGAAATATCGAAAAGACTGTCGTTATTAATGATTTGAAGAAGGATTTCCCTGAAAAGTGGGATACAATATTAGATAATAATAAAGAGATTGAAGTCCATTCTTCTATGAGTGCACCGATTTTTGTAGAGGGAAAATTATTCGGTCTGATTAATGTGGACAGCGAGCATAATCATATCTTTGATGAAACCGATGTGATGCTGATGGAAAACGTACGGAATCAAATAGCTATTGCCATCAGTAAACACAAACTGTATGAGGAAACGGTCTACTTAACCAGATATGATAAGCTTACCAATGTATACAATAGAAGATACTTTGAAGAAGTCCTTTGTAAACGCATTGCAGAAGCGCTTCGATATGATACGGAGTTTTCCTTCGTTATGTTCGATCTGAACGGTCTAAAAGCTGTAAATGATACCTACGGACACTTAGCAGGAGATGAATTGATTCGAGCCTTTGTCCAAGCCCTTAGCCGCCAAATACGAACGACGGATATGCTGGCCAGGTTTGGAGGCGATGAATTTGTAGGTGTTTTCTTAGAAGCAGATGAAAAGGACTTGATTGAAAAATTTGAGAAATTGGCAGAGGAATTTCGATGTCACCCAATCATCTTCGGAAAAAACAAAATCGTTTGCAGCTATAGTTATGGTATTGCAGATTTTCCTCGGGATGGGACAACCTATGATGAATTGGTTAAAATAGCAGATGAAAGAATGTATGAATATAAGAGACGTATAAAAAGTAAAGAAATATAGATATATAGAATGTAATAAAGATTTTACACTAGAAATAAGGCAAGACGTGGGGACTGGTCCACTGTCCAGTGTGTTTTTTGCCGAAGCGGAGTCATGGGGACGGTTCGTCTGGCACATATGTTTTTTATGTGCCTGAGGAACTGTCCCCATGGCGTAGCGGATGTAACATATTTATTACAACTTATTATAGATGAAATTTATAACCAACAAAGAACGAATAGATAAATTCTATAGGATGAAGAAAAGAAATATCGCTATAATAAGTTTATAGAGGTCATTAAAAATGGAGGGAGAAGTGGAAATGAACCGACAAGTGGATGCTAGAGGATTGGCATGTCCAAAGCCTGTTATAGAAACGAAAAAATTGCTTGAAAGTATAAGTGAAGGAAGTATTACCACCATCGTTGACAATGAAATAGCGAAGGAAAATGTAACAAAGCTGGCAAAGAGTATGAACTATGATACAGATGTGAACGAAATAGAAGGAAACTATTATATCAATATTTTTAAAGGTCAGCTTAATGAAAAGATAGAGCCGCAAGGTATATTGAAGAAGGATATGGTATTTCTGATAGGAAAGGATACTTTGGGGGATGGATCCCAAGAATTGGGGAAAATATTAATCAAAGGGTTTATTTACACCTTAACGGAAAGCAAGCCTTATCCAAAGGCACTATTATTTGTAAATAGCGGCGTAAAGCTGACGACAGAAGGATCAGAAGTTATTGCATACCTGAAGCAGTTGGAAAGTCAAGGGGTTGAAATTCTTTCCTGTGGTACGTGCCTGGATTACTACCAGATTAAGAACAAGCTCTTGGTAGGAGGCGTAACGAATATGTATACCATTGTGGAAAAAGTAAATGGTGCAAAAAATACCGTAACATTATAATACAATACAAAGGAAGAAAACCATGTTGAATAATGAATTCTATGTCATCGTTTTTGATTCTACGCATCACGCTATACAAACAGAGCAAAGATTAAGGGGAAATTTCAAGATTGAAACGATACCTACACCAAGAGAAATTACGGCCAGCTGTGGATTATCCATTAAGTTCTCGGAGACTTCTCTTCAAGGGATTTTAAATATCCTAAAAGAGGAAGAAAAGAGATATAAGGTTTATAAAATAGAGAGAACAGGTACCCATAGGAATGTCAGTCAGATTTGTTAGTGGGGGGATTCTAGTGGAAGTTAAAGAGACGTATACCATCATATCAGGCAAACTGAATGAAATCTTTCAGATTTATTTAGATCCGGCGAACCTAGAAAAATATATGGGTGCTGCAATTAAAATCATTCTACTTTTCATTGGTGCCAGAATTGCCGTTCGGGTAGTCAATGCTGTTACTGAAAAGTTTTTTAACAATCGTGAGAAATTAAAGATATCAGGAGATGAAAAAAAGTATAATACGCTAAAAGGTCTGGTCAAAAGTATCAGCAAATATGCAATTTACTTTATCGCATTCACACCGATACTGGAAACTTTGGGTATCAATATATCGTCGCTTATTGCTGCAGCCGGCATTGGTGGTCTAGCCATCGGTTTTGGAGCGCAAAATCTCGTTCGTGATGTAATTACCGGATTTTTCATCATACTGGAAAATCAATTTCATGTGGGAGATTATATTGAAACCGGCGGTAAATCAGGAATCGTGGAAGAAATGGCGCTGCGAGTTACAAAGCTCCGAGATTTTAATGGAGATTTACATATTATTCCCAACGGCTCTATTGACAAGGTCACCAATCGCTGCTGCGGCAGTATGAGGGCGTGGGTAGATGTCAGTATTGCCTATGAAGAAAATATTGATCATGCCATCGATGTATTAACCCGCTTGTGTGAGGAAATACGAGAGGAAAACGATAAAATCGTGGAAGGCCCAACCGTTCTAGGGGTGACAAAACTAGGAGAATCTGATATTGTTATATCTATAAGTGCAAAGACCATTCCCATGGAGCAGTGGGCTGTTGAAAGAGAGCTAAGAAAGAGAATCAAAGAGAGATTAGATGAAAAGGGTATTGAAATACCATACCCACGAAGAGTTGTAATCCAATCAACAGAAAGAAGATAACAGCACCCGAGACTCCTGTCTCGGGTTATTTCATAGAGTTGGGAGGGAAGAAGATGCCAATGGATTTAAAACTGGGAGACGTGGTAGAAGTAAAAAAACCTCATCCATGCGGAAATAATAAGTTTGAGATTGTTAGGACAGGTATGGATTTCCGAATGCGTTGTCTGGGTTGTGATAAGGAAGTCTGGATCCCAAGAGCTAAGCTGGAAAAGAGAATAAGAAAAATCACAGAAAGAAAAGAAGAATAAAAATAATGAAAAAATTTCGAAAAGTCTTACAAATTTTGTGGAATGTATACACAAAAATTTGAAAAAAATTGTGACTACCTGAGGAATACATGATATAATAATAAGTAACTAGGCAAACCTTTTCCTAATATTACATTTTTATGGAGGTGCTTTTACAAATGGCGATAAAATTTGCGAAGCGTATGGACGGAATCAAAGCTTCAGAGATTCGGGAGTTGTTAAAGCTTACAACAAGACCGGAGATTATTTCCTTTGCGGGAGGCTTACCGGCTCCTGAATTATTTCCCGTAGAAGAGATGAAGAAAATTACCTTAAAAGTACTGGAGGAAGGCGGAGAGCAAGCCCTTCAATACAGTACAACGGAAGGATACACGCCTTTAAGAGAAAAGATTGCCAAGAGAATGGAAATATGCGGAATACAAGCAGCGGCTGACGATATATTAATTACCAGCGGCTCACAACAGGGATTGGACTTTAGTGGAAAAATCTTTTTAAACCCGGATGACGTTGTGGTGTGTGAGAGTCCAAGCTATCTTGGAGCCATTAATGCATTTAAAGCCTATGAATGTAAATTTGTTGAAGTTCCTACAGATGATAAGGGGATGATCATGGAGGAACTGGAAAAAGTATTAGCCAATACACCAAATATCAAAATGATTTATGTTATTCCTGATTTCCAAAATCCAACAGGGAGAACATGGACGGTTGATAGACGTAAAAGATTATTAGAACTAGCAACACAATATGATCTTCCTATTATTGAAGATAATCCATACGGAGAATTAAGATTTGAAGGAGAAATTCCACCATCTATCAAATCCTTCGATACCGATGGAAGAGTTATTTTCCTAGGAACTTTCTCGAAGACTTTCTGTCCAGGGTTAAGGCTTGGATGGGTATGTGCTTCTCCAGAGATTTTGAATAAATACATCCTAGTTAAACAAGGTGCAGACCTACAAAGCAGTACCATTTCCCAAAGAGAATTGAGCACATTCCTAGATACGTTCAACTTGGATGAGCATGTTGCAAAGATTAAGGACGTATACAGGCATCGTCGTAATTTAATGTTAAGTACAATGAAGGAATATTTCCCACCTGAGGTAAAATATACTTATCCAGAGGGTGGATTGTTCACATGGGTCGTACTTCCTGAGTATATCAATACAAGAGAGTTGATGGTAAAAGCCCTTGAAAAAAATGTTGCTTTTGTTCCAGGCGGATCTTTCTTCCCTAATGGAGGAAATGAAAATACCTTCCGATTAAATTACTCAAATATGCCGGAAGAGAAGATTGTTGAAGGTATTAAGAGACTGGGAGAAGTAATTAACGGGGAAATTAGAAGATAGAAAATATGTATCCATGCCGTATCTGAGAATAGGTACGGCATTTCTCATATTTTTTTCTTGCATAATTTTGTTGAAGCTGGTATAATACTACAATGTGAGATTATGCTCTCTGTCCTGTGTCAGAGCAGGACCGAATTAGTCCATAGGGAGGTGGAAAAACATGAGAAAATATGAAACGATGTTCATATTAAAAGCAAACCTTGAAGAAGAGAAGAGAAACGAAGTAATCAACAAGTTCAAATCTATCATCGAAACAGATGGTGCAGTTGAAAAGGTTGATGAATGGGGTAACAGAAAGTTAGCTTATGAAATCAATAAGATGACAGATGGTTACTATGTGCTGATCAACTTCACGGCGGGCGCTGATCTACCAAAAGAGTTAGACAGAAATTTCAGAATTTCTGATGACGTGATCAGACATCTAATTGTAAATCTTGATGATGTAAAATAATCGAAAGCTTAAGGTGGTGTTTTGATGAATCAAGTGATACTTATCGGCAGGTTAGCGAGAGACCCAGAGCTCCGTTTTACCGCAGGAAGCGGAAAAGCAGTAGCCACCTTTTCAATAGCTGTAGACAGACCTTTTTCCAAAGAAAAAGAAGCAGATTTTTTTAGAGTAGTTGTATGGGGCAAACAAGGTGAACACTGTGCCAACTATTTGTCAAAAGGACGGCTTGTTGCGATCCAAGGAAGACTACAAAACAACAATTACGAAACGCAAAGCGGTGAAAAGAGATATTCAACGGAAGTTGTAGCTGATCAAGTACAATTTCTTGATTGGGGTAATAAAAACGAAAGCCGCGGATTTGGTGGCCCATCTGATATAGATACAGACGGATTCCAAGCGATTGAGGAAGACGACGATATTCCATTCTAGGATAAGGAGGGAAAACGAAAATGATGAAGAAAAGACGTAGCCGTAAAAAAAGAGTATGTAATTTCTGCGTAGATAAAGCAAATTATATAGATTATAAAGATATCAGAAAACTTGGCAAGTATGTTACTGAAAGAGGCAAAATTCTTCCAAGAAGAATCTCCGGTACTTGTGCGACACACCAGAGAGCCTTAACATCTGCAATCAAGAGAGCAAGAATCATTGCATTATTACCATATACAACAGACTAATGAAAATGGGAGAAGTGAGAAATCACTTCTCTTTTTATCTAAAACAGGTGATGGCGAGGGAAAAGAAGATGATATTCTTTATTTTTTGCACCCTGTCGGTAATAGGGTATATTGGTTATCAAGTAAATGTGGTTAAGTTGACACATGTTTCATTTGAAACATCAAAACTACAGAAAGGAAAAGCACTAAAAATCATTCAAATATCAGATGTTCATGGTAAAAAGCTTACAAAGGGTATGGAAAACCGTCTTATGCAAGGTTTAGCCAAGGAAATCCCTGATATGATTGTCCTTACAGGAGATCTGATTGATAAGGGAACAAAAGATTTTGAGCATATCTATTCACTGGTAGAAAGATTGAAGGGGATTACACCCTACATCTATTATATTCAGGGGAACCATGAATGGAGAAATCCCGGACGGAGAACCTTCATCAAAGGATTGGTGGATAGAAAGGTACGGGTATTACATAACGAGAATACGGTTTTTATGAAAGGTGATCTGGCTGTAAATATCTGTGGCGTTGAGGATTACCATACAAGGCATCATGATGTGAAAAGGACCGTTAAAGGGGTCAATAAAAAAAGGTATACCATACTGTTATCCCATTCGCCCAAGATCACCAGACAAAAAGAACCCATTGAAGCGGATTTGATCCTAGCGGGTCATACCCATGGGGGACAGATACGTCTTCCCTTCATAGGTGCCATTGTTTCATCGGGAGATGGCTTTTTCCCTAAATACAGTAAGGGTGTATATCAACTAAGTAAAGGAAGAACGTTATACATAGACAGCGGACTGGGAACCAGGCTGATTCCTATCAGGACATTTAATCAGAGCCAGGTTAGTGTATTGACGATACGGGGAGTCGTTCGAATATAGCTATGATGATAATAATGGATATATGGGTCGGATAAAATAGATAACCAATATATTTGTTCAGCTTGATTTTGGTTTCGTATTGTTCTAAAAAATAGATAGGGACCAGAGAAAGAATGCTCCGGGTTTGGAAGAAATAGCCCTCAAGCTGTATCAGTCCGTTTTTATAGGTAGTGATATTGCCCCATACAATATCAAAGCTTGCTAGGCATGACCATAAGCTTTCCGATGTTCCCAGCCAACTAACGGAGTTGATGGCAAGGGTTTTAGCACCTGTAAAATAGGTATAAAATAATGATAACAGTACATAACACAACACCATTGGAATCTTTTTATCTCGGCAGATGTAGAAGAATAGGACCAATAATAGTCCATACATTCCATAACTAAAGCGGAATTTAGGATATGCAATCTCTAATATCTCCGGTAAAATGGCCATCCCGCAAACGCCTAAAAGCAGTGCCGTACCGGTGAACATATGTCGATAATCTTTTTTTTCTTGATAATCATGGAACTGGGCCATTCCCATATCATAGACGTATATGATACCCAGTGAAAATAAAAGCAAGAACATGATATTTAAATGGAGTGGGTCAAACTTCAAATCAGGAGAAAAAAATGAATAGGGTATTTGAGAAAGTAATGCAAAATGGAAAAGTCTTCTTGCATAATTCTTCAGGTTTGACGTTTTAGTATAGCCAGTAGCGACTTGGTAGGCGAAGATAGGAAAGGCCAATCTACCTATGGTTCGAAATATACGATATTGCGGGAAAAATATATATCCGATATGGTCAATAAGCATTGTAAACATGGCAAATAGCTTCAGCATATCATTTCTATAACTGGCGGCTGCAGAATTGCTTCCTTCCATGGTGGTATGATCCACGATCGTCACCTCTTACCTATAAAAATGTATTAAAAATATATTCTATAAACACAAATAAAATCCTGTTATCAAACGGTTCCATCTAAAGATATATGCTCATAAAATAAAATCTATTTTCACTCGTAGGGGTGGACGACTCTGTCCACCCGTTTAGCTGTCTAAAATATTTTACGGGACGACAGGGTCGTCGTCCCCTACATATCTATTTACCTGTAGAAGCGCGTATCTATATATTGTTAAGCATACTATTTCTAAATATTCATAGAGAGAACTATTGAAAAATATGGAAATTATGTGTAAAATAGAAGTAGGATCTGACTTGAGGATATGATTCTCAGGAAGGAGTAAAAATGATTCCGATTGCAAGGTGTTTCTGCGCAAAAGGTAAGAAAGCTATCCTATGACAGATCTATGACTTTCCTTACTTTTTGGAAAGTTTTTTGTTTTTAGAAGTGATGTATCACGGCTTCGGAATCAAAGGAAATAATAAACATCATGGAAAGGAGCAGTGAATATGAGTCAAAAAACGAAAAGAATAACAAGGACGGGCATATTATTGGCCTTAGCACTGGCAGTCCAATTTTTAAAAATGCCCCAGTTTATTACAGGGTCAGCAGTTAACGCTATTTTAGTGATTGCTGCGGCAGCAGTGGGAATGGTGGAAGGTATTATCATCGGTTCTATTACACCTATTGTAGCCATCATGGTAGGTATTATCAAACCTCCAATGGCACCTGTTATCCCCTTTATTATTGCAGGCAATATTTCCCTGGTTGTTATCTTTCATATGCTGCAAAAAAAGAACCAATATGCTGCTGTGGGTGGGGCAGCTGTTGTAAAGTTTTTGGTATTATATGGGGCTGTCAAGCTGGTTTTGGTCAATATGCTGCCAGGGCCCGTGTTTGAAAAGGTGGCGGTGGCCTTTGGCGTGACCCAGTTTTTCACGGCTGTGGTGGGTGGAATTGTGGCCCTGTTGATTGTACCTTTTTTAAAGAATTATCTGGATCGGCAGCAAAATGCCAACATGTAGGGAGATGACTTCATCTCCCTTTTTTTATCTATATCGGGACTATGTAAATAACACTAAATATATTACAGCCAGTTACAAAGTAGCGGAAGTACCATTCTATTATTTTAAACAAGACCTGAAAGATTTGACCACTATCCTAGCAGCCATTAGCCAGTAACTCGCAGTCAACCGTAGAGGTTTGACCTTTAAGCATATAAAAAGAGGAAACGGATATTTGTTGCAGAATATATACAAGATATGTTTATCTGCTATAATGGTAGAGGGAGGAGGAGCGATTAACCATGGCTGGAGGAGATCATAATATAGATGTTACAAAAAATGTAAAAACCATTGAATGGATGAAAAGTGAGCTGTTGAATTCTGTTGCCGGGCTTTTCGAACTGCTGATGAAAGGGGTAAAAGGCTCACAGGATGCTTTGGTGGATTTGCTGGCAAATATTATCCTCGTCACCTACATTCTTGGGAAAAGATTGGGCGTTAATTTTTACACTGTTGATATGAGAATTGAGGATAAGATTAAATTAGGGATTTTAGAACATCATAAAGTAGAAGACTGGTATGGAGACTTGTCCAGTCTTAAACAATACATGAATAGAAACAGGAGCTAGGAGTGAGTAGAGCTTGAATACGCAGAAAGATACGAGGGCAATGGTCGAGGCTGCTCTGATGGTGGCGATCACAAGCCTTTTTGCAATAGCCAGTCGATATATTCCCTTTTTAACCTTTGTAACGGCACTGATTCCTACCCCTTTTATCTTATTGGGGAAAAGGCATGGTTTGCGCTATGAAATTTTGTCTATATTGGCTGCGGCCTTTGTTATCGGAGGATTGACCTCACCGATTTATTCTTTATTTGTGGTGGCGCTGCCAGGTATTACGGCAATCGTGATGGGATATATGATGAATAAAGGATATACAGCTCAGAAGGTATGGATGGCAGGCACAGCAGCAGCCCTTGTGGCAACCCTTTTATCCATCAATCTGGTTTCTTTTATTATGGGTATTGACTATTTTCAAGATATGTTTGATGCTATGAGGCAAGGTATGGATATAAATATTTCACTTTATGAAAAGATGGGTGTGGAAGGTAAAAAGATTGAAGAAGTAAAGGCATCTATAGAATATATGATTCAATTCATGTCCATGGCAATTCCGTCTGTCATTATATTATCTTCTATCTTGGCAGCATATATCAACTTAGTACTATCTACATATGTATTAAACAGAATCGGATACGCCGTAGAAAAACTCCCATCACTAAAGCATTTTCGTCTACCCAAAAGTATCATCATGGGGACCTTTATTATTATATTACTTACCATAGCAACCAGCTATCTTAAGATCGTACATTCAGAAACCCTTGTGGTTAATGTGGTACTGCTATTGCAGATGATCTATTTTTTCCAAGGTATAGCTGTCGTCCATTATTTTATGACAGCATACAACCTGAGAAAATTTGTTAGAATACTCATATGGATTCTTATTTTTACAACACCAAACTTTGCGTTTATCGTTACGATGCTAGGCTTTGTCGATGCAGTAATCGATCTCCGCAGATTAAAGTAACGATGGCCCAGTTTATATATAGGAGTGCAGTATATGGGAAATAAACGATTTATGAAAATATTCATACCGGATACCAAGCTTCATTTATGGATTATGCTGGTTTTTGTTCTGGTCATTTCCTACTATAACATTATTATTGGTGGACTAGGGCTCTTTATGATGTTTTATTTAACCTATCATAATTGGAAGACCCAGCATGACCGTAAAGAGATGTGGAGGGCATACATCGAAAATCTTTCTTCGGATATTGATTCGGCTACCAAGCATGCCATACTAAACATGCCTATTCCTTTGGTTATTGTGGAATTTGATGGCAGTATCAGCTGGTATAATCCTAAGTTCAGTGAAATTGTGGATACGAAGGATATACTGGAGAAAAATATTGAAGATTTAATCAATGGGCTAAAATTGGATAATATTTTGCAGGATAAAAAAGATTTGGTAATAGAGGTAACAATTAAGGATAGACAGTATAGAGTCTTGTATAATATAGTTAAAATAGCCGGGGACTATGATGATGAGCGGTTTATGGTCATGTTGTACTGGATTGACATTACTAGTTTTCAAATTCTAAAAGCCAAGTATAATGATGAGAGATTAAATGTTGCACTGATCCAAATAGACAACTATGATGATGTGCTGCAAAACAGTGAGGAAGCTCAAAAACCTCTCATTCTTGCTGAAATCGATAGAAGGATTACCCTTTGGGCCGCTAGAATGAACGCGTCCATTAAAAAATTTACCAAAGAAAAATATATTGTTTTCTTTGAAAATCAGTACCTAGAGCGATTGGAATCAAGAAAGTTTGCTATATTAGATGAAATCAGAGAGATTCAAGTCAGTAATGAGATCCCCGTAACCCTCAGTATGGGTATAGGTGTCAATGGAAAGACTCCCAACCAATCAGAGGAATACGCCAGGGCAGCTCTGGATCTTGCCCTGGGAAGGGGTGGAGATCAAGCGGTCGTAAAGAAAATCAACACACTGAATTTTTATGGAGGAAAAGCAAAGGCTGTAGAAAAGCGCAACAAGGTGAAGGCCAGAGTAATTGCCCATGCCTTGCGACAGTTGATAGATCAATCTCCAAAGGTTATTATTATGCAGCATAAATATCCGGATATGGACAGCCTAGGCGCTGCACTGGGTGTATATAGAGCTGTAAAAAACCGGGGAAAAGATTCCTATATTATGTGGGATGGCTTAAATCCATCCATTGAAAACTTGTTTCGGCGGATCAAAGAAAGCGGCGAGTATAAGTTTATCACCTGTGAAGATTATATGATGAAAGTTGATAAGGAGGCACTATTGGTAGTGCTGGACACCCATCGTCCTAGTTTTACCCAATGCCCGGAAGCGTTGAAACGATCAGAAAAGATTGTGCTGATTGACCATCACCGAAGGGGTGCTGAATTTATAGAAAATGCAGTGCTTACATATTTAGAGCCCTATGCTTCTTCAACGTGTGAGCTGGTTACGGAAATTCTTCAATATATGGAAGATAAAATCCATATGGAAAAATTAGAGGCAGAGGCGTTGTTAGCAGGGATTACCGTGGATACAAAGAATTTTTCCTTTAAGACAGGTGTGAGAACCTTTGAAGCAGCTTCTCTCCTTCGGAGGGCAGGTGCGGACACCACCAATGTGAGACAGCTGTTTCAGGATGATATTCAAACCTTTGTTGCTAAGGCAGAGGTGGTAAAAAATGCTGAAGATATCGGCAGAAGTATTGCTTTATCCGTGTGCCCTACCAATGTGACCAATGCTTCATTAGTAGCAGCTCAGGCGGCTGACGAACTTTTGGATATCAGAGGAATTACCGCGTCCTTCGTACTAGGCTGGCGGGAAGGAAATGAAGTGTTTATCAGTGGGAGGTCTTTAGGAGATATCAATGTACAGGTTATTTTAGAGAAGCTGGGCGGTGGAGGTCATCTTACCGTAGCAGGTGCTCAAGTAAAGGATATCACCATTGAAGAAGGAAAAGAGCTGCTTAAAAAAGCAATTGATGAATATTTTGAGGAAGGTGAAGATTTATGAAGATTATCTTATTAAAGGATGTAAAGGGTATAGGAAAAGCTGGAGACGTTGTGAATGCCAGTGACGGCCATGCCAGAAACTATTTAATTCCAAGAGGCCTTGCCAAGGAAGCCACAGAAGGTAGTATTAAAGTGGCTGAAAAACAAAAAGCAGCAGAGGTCAGAAGAAAGCAACAAGAACTTGATGAGGCAAAAGCTCTGGCAGATAAATTATCTGGATATATCGTAAATCTTAAAGGTAAGGCAGGAGAAGGTGGAAAGCTGTTTGGTTCCATTACCTCAAAGGATATTGCCGAAGCTTTGGAAAAACAATATAAAATTAAAGTAGATAAAAGAAAAATTCAATTAGATACACCAATCAAAGAACTGGGTGCCGTATTTGTGGAGATAAAAGTGTACCCTGAAGTTTCTGCAAAAGTTAAGGTTGAGGTCGCAGCAGAATAGAAGGGAGATTTTGATGAAATTCATATTTGACCAAAATCCTGAGAATGAAAAATTAAATGATCTCAACGACAAGATTCTTGAGAGCGGAACGGTTGAAAAGCAGATATCCGCTCTTTATCATGTCGTTCATCATGTGATAGGCAAAGATAAGGTTAAAAATATAATGGAAGGCGAAGAAGCCGTGGGATTACTAGATTCCACAGATATTGATGATAGAATAATGGCCTTGCAGCGTATTGTCTTTGATAAGAAGGAACTGAATGAAATGCCTCAGGATGAAGCAGTAGAAGAGAAAATCCGGCGAATCGAAGAAAAGGTATCCGATCTTTTGGCGAGAAAAGTCGTAGAAAATAGGATTGAAAAACAGACATTAGATAATATTGAAGAAAAGCAAAAACAATATATGGATGAGATGAAGCTGCAGCTTCTGAAGAAAAAATCAGGGCCAGAAAATGCTCATACCTTTAAAAAATATGCCATGCTGGAATGCTTGGAAGAAAAAGGGCTCACAAAATCAGCTATGGAGTTGTTCCGGCCGCAGAGGCTAGAAGAAATCATCGGCCAGGAAAAGTCCATCAAATCGCTGCTTTCAAAAATTGCTTCGCCATTTCCGCAGCATGTGATTATCTATGGCCCTCCAGGTGTAGGTAAAACGACGGCAGCTCGTTTGGCTCTGGAACAAGGGAAAAAAATGAAGCATACACCTTTTTCTGGGGATGCTAAGTTTGTAGAAGTGGATGGGACAACCCTCCGATGGGATCCCAGGGAGATTGCCAATCCCCTTTTAGGGTCCGTCCATGATCCGATTTATCAAGGAAGCAAGCGGGATTTGGCAGAGACGGGAATACCGGAACCAAAGCTGGGGTTGGTTACAGAGGCCCACGGTGGTGTGTTGTTTATTGATGAGATTGGAGAATTGGATGTATTCTTGCAAAATAAACTGCTGAAAGTGTTGGAAGATAAAAGGGTGGCCTTTGATTCTGCGTATTATGATCCTGATCATCCAGGAATACCATTATATATAAAGAAGCTCTTTGAAGAAGGAGCCCCAGCAGATTTTATTCTTATCGGAGCGACAACCAGACAGCCCCATGAAATCAATCCTGCTCTTCGTTCAAGGTGCGCAGAAGTCTATTTTGAACCCCTGTCACCATCAGACATTCGTGATATTATTAAGACGGCAGTCCAGCGGTTGTCTGTGGAAATAGAGGAAGAAGTACCTGGAATTATCAGTCAATATGTAATTGAAGGGCGTAAAGCAATTAATCTCCTATCGGATGCCTACAGCATGGCGTTGTATGAAAAAGGGGAAGAAGAAAATGTGCGAATAACAAAGGAACATATTCTTCACGTTATTCAGATGAACCGGTTGGCTCCCTATGTGACGATAAAAGCAAGCGAAGCACCGGAGGTTGGAAAGGTCTTCGGTTTGGGGGTAAACGGATTTGTAGGATCCGTATTAGAATTTGAGTGCATCGTGTTTAAGGCGGAAGAGAAGGGAAAGGGAACTCTTCGCTTTAATGATACGGCAGGTTCTATGACGAAGGACTCTCTATTCAATGCAGCTTCTGTTGTTAGAAAGATCACTGGACAAAAACTGTCCGATTACGATGTCCATGTCAACGTCGTCGGGGGCGGGAAAATCGATGGGCCTTCAGCTGGTGCAGCCATTGTTGCAGCGATTATCAGCGGCATCCAAAACAGAGCCGTCGTGCAAAATATTGCCATTACGGGGGAGATTTCTATACAAGGGAAAGTGAAACCTGTAGGAGGAATCAATGAAAAGATTTATGGTGCCAAGCAGGCAGGTATGAAAAGGGTCATTATTCCTAAGGACAATCGAAAGGATGTCCATCAACAATTTCAAGATATTGAGATTATTGATGTGGAAACCATCGAAGAGGTACTGGATTTGATGCTTAGATAGTAAAGGGCCAGCAAAATCTTTTTTTTGCTGGTTTTTCTATATCTATATAAGTTTTAATAAAGCTATTACAACGCTGTGTGAGATAGCGGAGTCATGGGGACGGTTCGTCTGGCACATATGTTTTTTATGTGCCTGAGGAACTGTCCCCGTGGCGTAGCGGATGTAACACATTTATTACAACTTATCTATGTCAAAATACAGTTGGAAATCTATAGATATTGCCTTATGAAGGCCCTAGAGGATATAATGGGAATAGAGGAAAGAGGTGGTTTTATGGAATACTTTGGAAAAGTACCGCCCCATAATCTGGAGGCAGAACAGTCAGTTTTAGGGGCCATGATTTTAGATAAGGAAGCAATTATAACCGTTACGGAAATTATTCGAGGCGATGATTTTTATAAAGAAGCCCATAAGGAAATCTTTGAGGCCATGGTAGAAATCTTTAAAAGAGACGAACCGGTGGATCTGGTAACCCTCGTGGAAGAATTGACCCAAAGGCAGACCTTAGAGGCCATTGGAGGTATTACATATTTAACCAGTGTATCAAATGCTGTACCTACGACCTCTAATGCAAAATATTATGCCAAAATTATTGAGGAAAAGTCGATTCTACGGAGATTGATAAAATCCGCATCAGAGATTATTGAGAAGGGCTATGCGGCAGAGGAAGAAATCAATAGCATTCTGGATATGGCGGAAAAGAACATTTTTGATATTTCAATGGGCCGGGCACAAGAAGGCTTTTCCCCTATTAAGGAAGTACTGATGGACAGCTTCAATAAAATTGAAGAGCTTTATTTGAATAAGGGTGGAATTACAGGGATAACATCCGGGTTTTCAGATATTGATCGAAAAACATCCGGCTTACAAAGATCAGATCTCATTCTTATTGCAGCGAGACCCAGTATGGGTAAAACAGCTTTTTCCCTTAATGTGGCCCAAAATGCAGCCATTAAAGGGGGGGCGTCTGTTGCAATTTTCAGTCTGGAGATGTCCAAAGAACAGTTGGTTCAGCGTATGCTCAGTGCAGAGTCTCTTATCGAAATACAAAAAATTCGGACAGGTGCCCTCAACGAAGATGAATGGCCCCGTTTAGCAAGGGCAATGGGACCCTTAGCACAGGCAAAGGTCTTTATCGACGATACGCCGGGTATCACGGTTATGGAAATGAAGGCGAAATGCAGGCGACTAAAGATGGAGCAGGGCTTAGATATGATTATGATTGACTACCTGCAGTTAATGTCCGGAGATGGAAAATCTGAGAGCAGACAGCAGGAGATTTCCGGTATATCTAGAGCTTTGAAGGGTTTGGCCAGAGAAATGGACTGTCCGGTGATAGCATTGTCTCAGTTGTCTCGTGCTCCGGAATTAAGGGCGGATCATAGGCCTATTCTTTCGGACTTAAGGGAGTCTGGTGCCATTGAGCAGGATGCGGACATTGTTATGTTCTTATATCGGGACGAATACTATCATGCAGACAGCGAAAAGAAAAATATAGGCGAGGTCATCATTGCCAAACAAAGAAATGGTTCAACAGGAACCGTTGAATTAGCATGGCTGGGGCAATTTACGAAATTTGCTAACCTGGAGAAATACCGTGAGTAAATCCGATGTTTATTCCCAGATTTTTTTGGGTAAAACAATAGGAGACAAAAATGCCTAACGCATGAGTGGGTAAGATGAATCCGATCATTTTTTATGAAATTAGGGAGGGTTTTAAGATGATTTTTGAAAGTCTAAATGAGCTGGAAATTTTAAAAATCGCAAGAGGTATTGAAGAGACAGGGTACAAATTTTATATGGATGCGGCGGAAAAGTTTGGGAAAGATGAAGCGAAGGAAATGTTTTTGTATCTAGCTGCAGATGAGCAAGACCATATCAAAACATTTCAGAACCTGTATGATAGGATAGCCAATGATCCATCGAGGGAAGAACATGTTTATGAGGAAACAATGACAGCATACCTAAAGGCCATCAGCGAAACATCGATTTTTCATACCAGAGGAATTACTGAAAGCGGCTTGGCCAATATAGCCACGGTAAGGGATGCTCTATATATCGGTATACAGGCTGAGAAGGACTCTATTCTATTTTATGAAGGGATCTTAAAAAATACAAAAAATGAATTTACAAAAAAAGTGCTGGACAGACTGATTAAGGAAGAGGTAAAGCACTTACATAACTTGAAAGTGCTAATGGATGAAGCCGAATAATGAGAAGTAATCAAATGAAAGAAGATGAGAGATGGTAATCAGACCATCTTTTTGTCTATAAGGTGTATTTTACCGTTTTCAAAAACGATGACGATAAAAAAGGCGGCATATACAGCGCTTTTGGCACATAATAATCTTAGCGAGGCACTAGAGGCGTTTTATTGAATAGGGGCGGATGGATATGTGGAATATAGAAGGTCGAAAGGTAAAAATCCGTAAAATGCTGCGGGAAGACATTGATAAGATGCAGCAGTGGGGAAGGCATTCGGATCCATTGTTTTTCCATTATAATTTTCCCATGTTAACGAAAAAAGAAGGAGATTTTTGGTATAAGACCAAAGCTAAATTGGTTCAAAAGAAAAGCTATGTCATTGAAAATGAAGACGGAAAAATCGTGGGTTATCTTTCAATTCGAAATATCAAATGGTTTCGGGGAGAGAGTGAACTGGGGATTGTCCTTGACCCCGATGAAATGAATAAAGGCTATGGACAGGATGCGATTAAGACTTTTTTAGCGTACTATTTTCGCGATTTAGGGATGAAGGTATTACATTTGAGGGTTGCCATCTTCAATCAAAGAGCCAGTACCTGCTATCAGCGGTGCGGCTTTGAAATGGTCTGTGAGGAAGAACTGGAATTTGAAGATCAGGATACTGAAATCCTCCGTAAAGATGTACACAGAGATTTACACCACTTATTCACAATCAGAGACGGGAAAATATGGGCTACGTACAAACGTATGTGGATAACCAAGGAAAAGTTTTTGGAGCAAGCCAACAGGGTATCCACAAAAACAACAGTAAACTGTTAATAACCCTGTGGATATGTGGATAAATCATACTGCATTTGACAAGTATTCCACAGATGAAAATAAATTTGACAAAATGAGTTGACAATGGTAGGATACAAATGATAAATGTTATCAATTAAAGGGGCGCAACTTAATGAATGACGGAAAAATAAATATCAGTTTAAACCAATTGCTGTCCTCCCTATCCATTGCACTGGATTTGGCACAGAATCGAAGCTTTGAACATTCCAGAAGAACAGCCTATATATCTTTAATGCTGTCACAAAAAATGGGACTGGATTCGGAAACGATGACAGACATTTATTTTGCTTCGCTTCTACATGATATTGGTATGTCCGGCAATCTGTCGCGATTTAGCATCGATGAGTTTCATACGGATAAAGACTTAAAAAGGCTGCATTCAGCAAGAGGAGCGGATATTGTAAAAAATCTTCCTTTAAGTCAGCGGATTGGGAAATATATATTGTTTCATCATGATGATTGGGATGGGACCGGGATTCACAGATTGAAAGGAAATGAAATACCTATCGGTTCCCAAATCATTCATTTGGCGGACAATATCGAATTAATGTACAGCAGGCAATGCAGTGTATCCAAGACAAAGGAAAAGATACTGCAATATGTGGAGGCAGAAGCAGGGAAGCAATTTCATCCTGATATCGTGGATAGCTTTTTAACTTTGTCCAGATCGGAAAAGTTTTGGATGGACATGATGGACCATCATATCTATATGGTTTTAAATAAAATAGAGCCCATTCAGATGGCAACCATCGATATGGATGGTATGGAAAAGATCGCCCAGGCATTTGCCATACTCATTGATAATAAAAGTGAATTTACATACAGTCATTCCCAGGGAATTGCCCACATATCGAGGGAGATGGGAAAGAGTTTGGGATTTGAAGCGTTAAAGTGGCGGAAAATAGGTGTCGCTGCATATATGCATGATTTGGGAAAGCTTGCTGTACCTAATGAGATACTGGATAAACCCGGTAAGTTGACGGCCCAGGAATACCAAATCATAAAATCCCATCCTTATTATACGAAGCTCATCATCGGACAGGTGGAAGGATGCGAGGATATTGCCGAATGGGCAGGCAATCACCATGAAAGAGTCGATGGCACCGGTTATCCAGAATGCCTGCATAAGAGAGAACTAACCATCGAAGATCAAATTATTGCAGCTGCCGATGTGTATCAAGCCCTGACGGAGGATCGACCCTATCGAAAGGGACTAAAAAAGGCTGATGCAGTGAAGATACTTCATGACATGGTGAAGTCGGGGCAGATAAGAAAAGATGCTTTTGACTGCCTTGAAGCAGTTGTTTAGAATGGATAGAAGATTGACAGGGAATTATTGCGACATGGTGATATTTTGTGTTTGATTTTAGAGGAAAAGTGGTATAATGTTAATGTGTTTGATAAATGGTAAAGTGAGGAGGAACGGAAAATGGCGAAGATTACGAAGGATATGATTATCGCAGATGTTTTAAGGATGGATAGAGCGACTGCGCCTATATTCATGAAACATGGACTTCATTGCCTCGGATGCCCTGCGTCTTCTATGGAAAGCATCGAAGATGCTGCAAACGTACATGGTCTAAATCTTGATCTGCTCATGAAAGACCTAAATGATTATTTAGAGAATAAAGGTGAGTAAGAATCATACAGGTGTCTAAGGTAACTTAGGCACCTTTTGTATATTTTCGGAGGATTTGCGTTATATTACCCTTAGAAAAAAACGGGAGTGAGTGATATGACCTATTCTCTAAAAGTGCTGATTATTTTCATATTGGTTTTTTTAGTTTTTCGTATTATGGGGAAAAGAACGGTTATGCAATTGACGAATTATGACATCGCCAGCATTATGATTCTAAGTATTGTTGCTTCTGCTCCTATTGTGACAGCAGACCTAGAGAAAACGTTATATGGTTTGACGCTTCTGTTGGTGCTTCATATCTTTATTCTTTCGATTAGCAGGAATAGTAAAATTAGTGATTACATTTTTGGGAAACCTAAAATTCTCATCAAAAAAGGAAAAATATCAGAAGAGGAAATGAAGTCTGCAAAATTAACGATGCCCCAATTGATCAGTGAATTAAGACAAATGGGATATTCCAATGTAGCGGATGTGGAATTTGCCATACTGGAGAACACAGGTAAGCTGAGCATTGTGAGCAGCAATAGAAAACCCCTTCCCCTTGTTATTGATGGAAAAGTGCTGGAGGATAATTTGAACTATGCGGGATATGATCATGACTGGCTGTTAAAAAAGATAGAGGAACAGGGGATTGTTGCTCTGGAGAGAGTGTCTTTAGCTACGGTAGACGGCCATGGAAAAATAACCGTTATAGAATCAAATATCGAATAATAATATATTAATTGAAATAAATATTCGTGCTTTGTTGACTTGTTGCCGTCGTTCTGATAATATAAGAGAGGCATGTTCGGGTTTTTGCATGCTGTTGTAGAAAGTCGGTTGAGATGGATGGAAAACATGCCGTGCCTTTACGAAGGAAGGGCATGGATATCATATAAAAAAGGAAGGTGTCAACGATGTCAACAGTTGTAATTGTTGGTGCACAGTGGGGAGACGAAGGAAAAGGAAAGGTAATAGACTACTTAGCCAGAGAAGCCGATGTTGTGGTACGTGCTCAGGGAGGCAATAATGCAGGACATACTGTGGTTGTCGGAGATAAGAAGTATGCATTACACTTGATACCTTCAGGCATTTTAAATCCAAATACAATCAATGTCATTGGAAATGGCGTTGTTTTTGACCCGGAAGGTTTCTTAAAGGAAGTAGAAAAAATAGAGTCTGAAGGAATTAGCACAGAAAATATCAGAATTAGTGATAGAACCCATGTAATTTTTCCATACCATAAACGAATAGATGAACTGGCAGAATCTATGCGGGGAGAAGAAATGATCGGTACCACCAAAAAGGGTATTGGTCCCTGCTATATGGATAAGGTGGAAAGAACGGGAATTAGAATTTGTGACCTAATGGATCCGGAAGTTTTTGTAAAAAAGGTATCACTGCAAATTGAAAAAAAGAACGAGATTATCGAAAAGATATATGGCGGCGAAAAGGTTGATAAGGAAGAAATTATTAGCAACTATTTAGCTTATGCTGAAAGAATCAGAAAGTATGTAGATGATACGACGGTGATCGTTTATGATGCTGTAAAAGCTGGAAAAAAAGTTTTGTTTGAAGGTGCTCAAGGGACATTATTGGATGTAGACTTAGGAACATACCCCTATGTTACCAGTTCCCATCCTATTTCCGGTGGTTTTACAGTGGGTTCAGGCATAGGACCTAACATGATCGAAGAAGTAATCGGCGTCATCAAGGCGTATACAACCCGTGTGGGAAAAGGCCCTTTTGTGACAGAGCAGGATAATGAAACCGGAGATAGAATCCGGATTGCAGGAAATGAGTTTGGAACGACCACAGGAAGACCTAGAAGATGCGGCTGGTTTGACGTAGTTATGGTGAAGTATGCAGCCAGAATTAACGGCCTTACGTGCCTTTCCATGATGCTGCTGGATGTATTAACGGGATTTGAGAAGATATCCATCTGTACGGGATATAGATTAGGAGATAAAGTCATTGAACACTTCCCTGCCAGCTTAGAAACCTTATCAAAGTGTGAACCTGTCTATGAGGTCATGGATGGTTGGACAGAGGACATCACAGGATGTACTACTTATGAAGAACTACCTGCTAATACCAGAAAGTATCTTGATCGAATCGAAGAATTGATTGGTGTTCCAATCAAGTTGATTTCTGTGGGGCCAAAGAGAAGCCAAACTATCGTAAGAGATAAGATATTTAGATAATTAAAAAGAGAAAAAAACAAGTGCGTGATAGATCATGCACTTGTTTTTTTCTCTTTTTGTGTCTATTAGGTAGAAGGTACGTCATGATAGTGCAATGTTAATATAATAACAAAAGTTTTAACATAAGCGAAACACAATAACTTACAAAATATTACATAAAAGTAACAAAATGATGACAAAATCTAATAAATGGTTGAATATATATATGTATATATATATAATAATGTATAAGATTTCCAATTCAAAGTCGAAACATACTATTTTTTTAAATCTCCGCTTTGAATTACTTGTCAAATATATAACATTACCAGCATTAAATTATTGGTATAGTCAAGTGCAAAAAGGCAAACACAGAAGTTCGGAGGCAGCAAATGACTAGAAATATATCAGAAATCATTGAAAAAATATCAAATCCATTCAAAAAATACATATGCATCAAGCAGCATGACACAAAAGATTGTGGAGCCGCCTGTTTAGCAACAATTTCAAAAACCTACGGATTAAAAATGCCGATTACTAAAATACGTGAAATAGCCGGTACCGACAAAAACGGCACTAATGTCTATGGTCTTATCAAGGCAGCGGAACAGTTGGGGTTTAGTGCAAAAGGGGTTAAGGGTGACACAGAAGCGTTCTTCAGTGAATTCCCGCTTCCGGCCATTGCCCATGTGGTTGTTGATGGTTCACTGCTTCATTATGTGGTCATCCATAAGATTACAAGGAAAGAGATTATCATTGCTGATCCGGGAAAGGAAATTGTCAAGTATACACCGGAGGATTTTTTCAAAATATGGACGGGCGTTTTGATTCTCATGGTTCCAAGTCCGCAATTTGAAAAAGGTGATGAAACTAAGGGACTATTCAAAAGGTTCTTTGGCATATTGAAACCCCAAAAAAAGCTGTTGCTAAATATATTCTTTGCATCCATTGTTTATACCATATTAGGAATAATGGGGGCATTTTACTTTCAGTTTCTGGTTGACGATATTCTCCGGTACAATCTAAAAAAGACGCTGCATATCATTACTGCAGGAATTGTCATACTAAACATCTTTAAAATACTTTTGAATGCCTTTCGAACCCATCTGCTTCTGTACCTAAGTCAAAGAATCGATATTCCTTTGATTTTGGGATATTATCAGCATGTGATTGATCTGCCCATGAACTTTTTTGGTACCCGAAAGGTAGGAGAGATCGTATCGAGATTTATGGATGCGTCTAAAATACGAGATGCCATTTCCGGTGCAACCTTGACCATCATGATCGATACATTGATGGCCATTGCAGGAGGGATTATCCTTTATACACAAAATACGTTTCTATTTGGTATCGCTGTGATTATGCTTCTTTTCTACGGCGTACTTGTAGGGGTATTTAATAAGCCCATCAAGGAAATTAATCAAAAAGAAATGGAAAACAATGCGCAGCTTACATCTTATCTTGTGGAGAGCTTGAATGGTATCGAAACCGTGAAAGCTTTTAACGCAGAGCGGGAAGCAAAATTGGAAACGGAGAAGAAGTTTGTGAAGCTGTTAAAGAACATATTGAAGGCAGGTACCATATATAACCTCCAAGGCTCTTTAACCAGCTCCATCGCAGCTATCGGTGGTGTAGTCATCCTATGGGCTGGGGCATATAAGGTGATACAGGGAGAAATGTCCGTTGGACAGCTGCTGGTTTTCAATTCGCTGATGGTATACTTCGTTGATCCGGTTAAGAATCTTATCAATCTACAGCCCATGATGCAGACTGCCATCGTAGCCTCTGACAGATTGGGAGAGATTATTGACCTTAAATTGGAAAAAGGTGAGAATGAGGATCAAAAAATTAGTCCTACTTCACTAAAGGGCAAAATCGAATTCAAAAATGCTGACTTTCGATATGGAACAAGAGAATTGGTACTGAAAAATATCGATTTGATGATAAAGCAAGGAGAGAAGATTGCTTTAGTAGGGGAAAGCGGCTCAGGGAAGACAACGCTTGCAAAACTATTGATGAACTTTTATACCAATGAAAAAGGAGATATCTTAATCAACGAGTATAACATCAAGGATATCAATATAGAAAGACTGCGAGAAAAGATAGCATACATTTCCCAGGACATATTTATGTTTAGCGGAACAATCAAGGAGAATCTTTGTCTGGGAAACAAAAAGATCACCTATGAAGAAATGATCGAAGCAGCAAAAATGTCTAGTGCCCACGATTTCATTAATCAGCTTCCATTAAGATATGAAACCATACTTGAAGAAAACGGCACAAACCTTTCGGGGGGGCAAAAACAAAGACTGGCTATTGCCAGAGCCTTGCTGAAAAAGCCTGATATACTGATCATGGACGAAGCTACCAGCAACCTGGATTCCATTACCGAAAAAGCCATAGAAAGAACCATAGAAGGATTAGGTGACGAGATTACTACCATCATCATTGCTCATAGACTAAGCACCATTATGCGATGCGATAAGATCTACGTCATGGATAAAGGAGAAATCATTGAAAGTGGTACCCATAAGTCCCTTATGGATAAAAAGGGCAAATACTATCATCTTTGGAAGGAGCAGCTTCCGGATTACCATGAAGCCATACAAACAGTAAAAATGCTAGGAGAATGTTCAGCATGAAGGAAATCATACTCGATCTGAACGAAATAACGGATAGCAGAGAGCTATTGGAAAGTAAGCCCCATCCATTTACCGTGATCTTCATTTACATCCTTATTGGGATTTTAACCGTTACCCTGTCTTGGTCCTACTTTGGAGAAATGGATGTGGTGGTAAAGGCCAATGGTGTAGTGCGGCCCAATCAACGAATCAGTACCATCAATAATATGGTGACAGGAAAGGTAGAAGAAGTATATTTGGAAGAGGGAAAAAGAGTAAAAAAGGGTGAACTGCTCTATGCCATCGATTATTCAGAGTTGCAGACCAATAAGGAATTTATAGAAGAAGAATTAAGCAAAAAGCGGCTTGAGATGGATAACTTGAATACTTTTAAGAAAAGTATTTTAGAAGGCAAGAATGGTTTCAATTTAGAAAACAAAGAGCAAGAAGCATATTATTACAAATACTTGAAGTTTGAAGCCGATAAAAAGCAAGCAAAGGAAAATGCAAATTTGATTATTACCAAGATCAATAGCGTCAAAGTATCTATAGAGAATATAAAGATATTATTATCATCTATCGAGCAGAATAAAAACCTGTTTCAGGATACAGAAAATGAATATTATATCAAATATTTGGATTATAATCTAAAGCTGAAAGAACTACAGCGTACAACGGAACAGAGAACTAGGGACTTTACAATACAGGAAAAATTATACCAAGCAGGAGCAGTATCAAAAATAGAATATGAAAATGCAAAGGATTCAAAGGATAAAAGTGAACTGGAACTGGAGAAATATATAAATGGAACGAAACTGGATCTGAAGTCAATTTTGGAGGAAAACCAACGGATGTTGAAAGAACTGGATATACAACTGCAGCAAACGGCTCCCGGTACTCCACAGTATGTCCAAGATCATACAGATATAGCTGTACAGAACTTTAAAACAGAGAATCTGATACTGCTCAATGATCAAATCACTAAACTAGAAACAGAAATCAATCAATTAGAGAATAACCTGGAAACCCTTAAATTGGATATACAGAACTGCATTGTTAAAGCGCCTATTGATGGATACATCAATATCTATACAGATATCAACAAAGGTGACAGTCTCCAGGGCGGGACCAGCATAGCAACGATTATTCCAGACAATGATTCCAACTACAAGGTTCAGATCTATGCATCCAATGAGGATATCACCAATATCAAAGTAGGAGACAAAGTGAGATATAACTTCTTAGCCCTTCCTTACAAGGAGTATGGCGAGCTGACAGGCAAGATCACCCGAATCGCAAAGGATACCAAAATCAACAAAGAGGGCAATGCCAGCTTTTATCTGGTAGAAGCAGATATAGAAAACAAACCCTTAGTCAGCTACAAGGGTGAAGAAGCAAGAATAAAGGTAGGAATGGCCTGTGAGGTAAGAATCGTGACAAAAACCAAGAAGATACTGCACTATTTATTAGAAAAGATTGATTTAAGATTCTAAGGGGATTATATTTCCTGCACTACATAGTATTTGCTGCTAATCCCAAAGCATAGCAAATATGAAAGTCTTTTAATGGGAGAAAAGGCTGTGTGGGGCGAGGATTATAATATATATTTAAAAAGTATAATTAAAAATTGAAAGGGGTAATACGAATGTTAAAGGAAATGAGAATGGATGAAATGATGATGGTTGATGGTGGCTACTATACTTACGCTGAAAGTCGCGGTATTGATAACAGTGAAATTAAAACTTCTGATGTAGTTTGGGGAGTAGGTGCGGCAGCTACCGCTGGTATTTGTGGCGCAACTGCAGGAGCAGCAGCAGCATGCTATGTTGTTGGTACAGCTACGAGTTATGTTGCTCGTAAGGTTGATTAATTTCTAATTAAAATCAAGACAAATTAAAGGCTTTCTAGTAAATAATATGACTTTTATTGTTGAGTGTTTTGACACTGATAATAAAAAAATAGGCTAGTTTTATTATTCTAATAGTTGCACTGGAAATGACTGCTTTTAGTTATTGGATAGTGCAACTATTTACTACTACCTGTAGAATTATGAAACTAGAGATATATTAGTAAGTAAGGAGAATATGTGGATTATGTTTTATACAAAGAATACTATATTAGAACTAAAAGAAAATTGCAGGAAATTTTTTCATCTGAAAAGAATAGGATTTTTTGTCTTCCTTTATATGCTTCTAAACATTGGATTTCGTCAATTAATTGATAATGGTAAACCTTTAGAATATCCATTACACAATTTTTTATTTTCTTTAGGTCTTGTTCTAGTACTTGCGATAATTTATAGTGTCTCAGAGTTTTTGTATTTAAAACGTCTCATAATTAAGAAAAATCTTAGAGACAATGCTTTTTATCATCTAGGATTCTTCATGTTAGAAGTTACTATCTTTCTACTGTATGATTTGAAAATTTATCCGGAAATTCAGTTATCTAATGATATTAGACCATATCTATTTGGTCTAATCTATTCCATTACGTTAAATATCAGCCGATTAAATTTTATAAAAAAACAGACAGCTCAATAATATCAGAGAGATAGAGTTACTGACAATACCTATGAGCTGGAAGGGGCAGGGTACTTTGATTTAATAAAAATAAGATGCTGAAAACTGTATTAATTATTTAGGCAAGACATATGTTCATATAAGGGGAGATGAAACATTGAAAAATTTTTTAATAACTTCATGGAATGCGTTGAAATATCTTTTGATTTACTTTGTTCTTCAGGTGATGGGAATGTTTGTAGTAGGAATGTATTACGGTATGAGACATGGGAAGAACACTCCTCAGGATGAACTAGCAGGAATGGTGATGCAAAATGTTTTTCAAGTAACTACGATAGCAGCAGCCATATCTTTGCTTGTCTATTGGTTGATGTTAAGAAGAAAAGAGGAAACCTTATGGAAGAAACGCAGCTTGGGAAAAATATATCCCTATCAAACTTTACTTGGGATAGCCACTTCAATTGGACTTGCTGCGTTTACGTGCAGTTTGGCTGGAATAATCCAGTATATGTTCCCAAACTATACAGAAGTAGCAAAAAATATAGAAAGCACCAGAGGTTCTATGATCGGAATAATTTGTATGATTGTACTCCTGCCTACTTTTGAAGAAATATTGTTTCGAGGATTGATATTTAACGAATTTCGAAAGAATACAAATATCAAAATTGCTGTTATTGTTCAGGCTTTTATTTTTGCAGTATCCCATGGAAACCTGCTTCAAGGAATTTATACATTTATCATAGGACTGGTTATATGCTGCATATATATGTGGACAAACAGCCTTTGGTCAGCCATCATTGTCCATATCTCTTATAATTTCTTAGGTGTTTTTGTATTCCCGTATTTGTTAAATACTGGAGTATTGGACGTCAATACCGGCATTGCAGGCGGTATAGCTATTATGGCAATCTCTTTAGCTGCATTGTTTAGAAGTGTAAAAGAAGAGGAAATCCAAGAAGTTTCTTTATCAGAATAAGAGATATTGTGTTAAAAGCATAAAAATATGTATACCTCATCTACTGCACAAACCGCAAACAGGGGACAGGTAATGCGTTTGACAGAACATCCAGTGAAAAGCAATTAGCTAGATTCAGGCAAAAAATGTAGGTTTCATCTTTCAATGCCATAAAACATACTACCTATCCCTTGTTTGCTTGTGGGCCTGGATATTGAAAAGTAAACAAGAAGAGAATAAACAAAAAAAGAGACACGAGAGTTCCTATCTTCGCATCCCTTTTTTTATGTAAATGGAGCTAGTGAAGGGAATCGAACCCCCAACCTGCTGATTACAAGTCAGCTGCTCTACCGTTGAGCCACACTAGCAAAAAATATGGTTTTAAGCGGAATGTATGTTGTAGTCTGTATACATGAAGTGTTGCAAAGTACAGAGGACCGTTCCAACCAGGACCCACAAAACCATATTCGATATTGGTGACCCATCCGCGGCTCGAACGCGGGACACCTTGATTAAAAGTCAAGTGCTCTACCTACTGAGCTAATGGGTCATATGATGTTACTCACAGTTATATATAATACAGGAGAACTCGAAATATGTCAATAAAGATAATGAAAAAATTTTTGTGCAAAAATTTACAATTGTGCTAGGTTTATTTTTCCCAGCGAAGGTCTTTACCATAGAATTTCAGTATGGTAAAATTGCCGAATATCCTGGAGAAAATTCTATCGCTGTAAGTACTGGCGATTTCCATGGGTGATAGGTTGGTTGAGATGATGGTTTTTTTACTGCCAATTAATCTGCTGTTTATAATATTGAAAACTTCAGTATTTGTAAATGTATTTGTCATCTCTGTACCTAAATCGTCGACAACCAGTAAATCACAGTCAAAGAGAAGCTGATAGCTGGTTTCAATATTAGGAGTCCGATTTCTATTGAATTTATACTCTTCTAAGATTTCAAGGATTTTGAAGGCTGTCTGATAAACAACAATCTTCCCCTTGTCCAGTAAGGCCTTAGCGATACAATTGCACATAAAGGTTTTTCCTAGACCGGTTGTTCCATAGAAAAAAAGATTTTCATCCAGCTGCTTATCAAAGTTGATGACGAAGCCTTCGCATACATTGAGGATATTCAACATATTTTGCTTCGGTGTCAGATCTTCATCCTCAAATTTATGATCAGAAAAGAGCTCAAGGCTAAAGTGGTTAAAGTTTTCTTTATCTAATACGCGAGAAATATTAGACATTTCGTAAGCTTTGTTAATAAGCTTTTGCTTAAAGCAGCTGCATTTACCACCATCACTTATAAAGCCCGTATCCTTGCAGGAGGCGCAGTGATAGGTTCTTTCCAAATAATCTAGAGGAATGTTATTTTCTGTAAGCAATATGGCTTTTTCTTGTTTCAAATGCCGCATCTTTTCTTGAAGTTCTTGGATGGCTTCATCAAAATTGCTTAGATGGTTTAAAATGACCTTTGAGAGGAGTATTCCTGTTTTTCCGATTTCTTCATCGATAGCCTTTACTCTGGGAACTTTCCTATAGACATATTCCCTTCGTGAAGCCAATGCTTTTTCTTCGAAATCCTGTATCCGTTCATATTCCCTTAATATTTCATTCATATATTGATTGTTCATGCTTACCACCTACTCTAATCCTTTTTTCTTAGGAGTTTCTCCAATTCATCTTTTGAGTACTTTGAAGTACGTTGTTCAAAATTATGGAAACGATTTGCTGCCGGCTTTGCCGTTTTCTTAGGACTGGGCTTTTCCTGAATTTGCTTTTGTTCAACAGCTTCAATGGACTGAATGCCTTCATTCTTCCAAGCCAGCAGAATACCATTTATATACTGAATCGTCGGATTGCTGGTTTTTTTGGTATTTTCGCAGGCCTTTAAAATCATATCCATAGAAAACTGCCAATCATCCAGCCATCGATCCATGGTTTCTTTTTCAGATTTTGAAGGTGCCCGATAAAATCCCATGGCTTGAAAGATTCTTTTATACTGTATGTATCTGCCGTCGGTTTTCTCTAAGTATGTATCCAGTTTCTCTGTACTTGTTATGCCGTTGTCATACCAATTTCGAATGACTGCAGCTACATATTTCGTATTCTTAATGTTCTTTTGCTCTACACAATACATAAAGGCTCTGACAATCATATCTGGATCCATGTTGTAATTATAGACCCATTCAAGAATTTCCATCATCTCATTGGGGACCAAGCTTCTACGGATCAATTGATTGATTTGATAGAACATTTCCTTGATTTCGGGTACTTTATTGGCTTCAATTAAGTCGTCCGGAGAGCAGGTATAGGTACCGGAAGAAGAGGCTTCTGCAGGAGCGTCTACCTTAACGGCTTTATAGTTATTATTGATATATAACTGCTTTAAGTTTAAAAATTCTACGGTATATGCATAGGACTCGTTTCCCGGATGAGGATGCTTGATCACAATTCCCTTCTGCTGCCAAAAATCCCAAGCGCTGAGCACATCGGAAAGGGGAATGTTTAAATGCTTGGCGATGGTTTGATTGTCGACGGAAAGGGATGCATCCTTATCCTGGGCGTACTTATAGCCCAAAAGGTAGACCTTTACGTAGGTACCATTTGCCATAGGCATAAAATCATTTATGAATATATTTTCAATAGGGGTATCCCCAAGATCAAAACTAGCTGTTTGCTTAATAAAGCCCATTAGGCCCACCTCCTTGATTATGGGATAGGATGAGTATATTATATCACATCTTCAGAAGCCCGTATAAGATCGTAATGAAATAATACACATATTGGAATTTACTATTTAATATAGTAGTATTACCAGATAGAAGAGAAGAGAGGGGGAATTTCCTTGATTCGAAAGGGATTGAGCAGAAGATGGCTTCTTCTGACCTTAACGGCGCTGATGCTGACAATCTCCATGGCCGCTGCCAGATTTGAAGTTTTGGAGCGCGCCGCTTTTTTAACGATGGATGTGAATCTACCCGGCGGAAAAAATATTACCCAATATACAATCGATGTGGATCTTGACGGAGTAGAAAAAATCTTGACTGCCAATGAGAAAGTAATCTACTATAACCAATCAGACACGGATTTTAATGCACTGTATTTCCACATATATCCAAATGCATTTAAGTCAAAAGATACAACGCCCTTTGATAAAGAGGAAATGGATTTGGCATACCCAGAGGGATTTGAGCCTGGAGAGGCACAAATTCGTGCCGTCAAAATTGATAGTGAAAATCTTAACTTTGCCATTATAGGCGTAGGAGACAGCATATTGAAAGTAATCTTAAATAAAGCCCTGGAGCCTGGTGATAAAGTAACCTTGGATATTGAGTTTGCTGTCAAGATCCCACCGGCCCAGGGCAGGTTTGGATTCGGCGAATACACGGTCAATATGGGAAATTGGTATCCGATACTATGTGTTTTTGACGATAAGGGGTGGCATTTGGAGCCATACTATTCCATTGGAGACCCTTTCTATAGCGAAAGCGCTAACTATCGCGTGGCTGTTTCGGCTCCTCCAGAATATACGATTGCCTCTACTGGAAATATTGTAAAAAAAGAAAATCGCGACGGAAAGGTACTGTGGACCTTGGAGGCAAAGGCCGTTAGGGATTTCGCCATGATTGCCAGTGAGAAATATAGTATTATGGAGGATGAAGTAGACGGAATAAAAATCTACTCCTATTATATTGACGGAGAAGTTGCAGATATGGCATTGGAAGCAGCCAGAGATTCCATCAAGATATTTAATGATACCTTTGGGAAATATCCTTATAAACAGTTTTCTGTTGCAGCATCAAATTTTTATGTAGGTGGGATGGAATATCCCAATCTAGTGTATATCAATCAAGCATTTTATCAAAACGATAGAAAGGATATTTTGGAATATGTTATTGCCCACGAGGCCGCCCATCAATGGTGGTACGGGGTTGTGGGAAACGATGAAGTGAATGAGGCGTGGCTGGATGAAGCCCTTACGGAATACTCTACACTCCTTTATTATGAAAAGAAATATGGCAAGGAAGCAAAGGACCATGTCTATAAAAACATTGTGGTTAAAAGCTATGATCTCTATAGAAATGACGGAAAAAACCGGGAAGAACGAGTATGTCGCAGCCTAAAGGAATTTAAAGACTCCTCAGAGTATCAGGCGTTGGTTTATAATAAAGGAGCGATGTTCATTGAGGACCTAAGGCGTGAAATGGGTGATGAAGTTTTCTTCCAGACACTAAAAATCTATTTTGATAAATATAAGTTCAAAAATGCAACTACGGAGGATTTTATTACAGTATGTGAGCAGATCTCCAATAAGGAATTGCGCCAAAGCTTTCAAGACTGGCTTATGTACGAAAAGGAATAAAATACTAATAATAGCATAAAATAGAAATCAAACAAGCTTAATAATTTGAACGGCAGCATCACAAATTAAACACAAAAACCTCAAAAACTTATTCTTTGATTACAAGTAGGAGTATGATATAATATAAAAGCCGAAAAAATGTTACAGAATGATTACAAAAAAAGAAGGAAATTTAACATTCGTATAGAATTTAGGTCTTTAGCACTACAGAAAAGCGAAGGGAGTTTTATTATGGATCTAAATAGTACCCTCCCCACTATGAAGAAAATCATACGTACATATGCAGTCAAAAGCTATCAATATATAAATAGAGATAAGAAAACCCGAATCATTGCATTGGTTACAGCAGTGGCTCTGATCATTACCCTATCTATTTCTTTGTATAGTATGAATACAGCGTATATGGTAAAGATAGACGGAAAAGTCCTCGGGGTTGTTAGAGAACAAAAAGATTTTACAAAGCTGATGGATGAGATGAAAGAGAATTTACATAAGGTATACAATACAGATATTGTATTTCCGCAAACCGTTGTATTTGAGAAGACAAGGGCCAAAAGAGAAGAGTTAACCGAAGCGGCTGAATTGAAAAAGGCCGTTACGGAAATGATCAGCTATGAAGTAAAGTCTTACGCCATTAAATCCAATGATTCTGTGGTAGCAATTCTTCCATCGAAAGAAGAAGCAGATAGAGTTTTAGCAGATACGAAGAATCAGTATACCGATACGGATAATACAAGTATTGAGAAGATATATTTTGCAGAAAGTGTTATCGTAGAAGAAATTAATGCATCGGTAAAGGATATAAAGGCCTACGATGATGCAATGAAGCTGATCCAATTAGGGACAGATGAGATAAAAGTCCATGAAATTCAAGAGGGCGAAAGCTTCTGGACCATTGCAAAGAAGTATAATCTGAAGGTAGATGATTTAGTTAAAGCGAATCCTGATATAAAGCCGGAAAAGCTGCAGCTAAAGCAAAAAATTAATTTGATTGTACCAAAGCCGCTTATTACAGTAGCCACTGTTGAAAAGGTAGAGTTCCAAGAAAATATTCCGTATGAGACTATATTCGAAGAAACCAGCGCTATGTATAAAGGTGAAAAGAAAATTAAGCTGAAGGGTCAAGATGGAATCAAGCAGGTTGTGGCAGAAGTCGTGAAGCATAATGGAATTGAAGTGAATAAAAATATCTTAAAGGAAGATATTATCAGCAGTCCTACGACACAGATCGTTTTACAAGGAACAAAAGCACTGCCTCCGACCATCGGAACAGGATCATTATCAAATCCAACAAGGGGCAAGCTTACTTCCAGGTTTGGTGTGAGATGGGGTAGGATGCACGAGGGCATTGATATCGCTGCAAAGATAGGTACAGATATTAAAGCCGCTGACGGAGGAAAGGTAATATTCTCCGGTACGAAGAGCGGGTACGGAAAGATGATTATTATTGATCATGGTGGAGGAATCCAGACCTATTATGCCCATAATAGTAAAAATCTTGTGTCTGTTGGAGATAGGGTATATAAAGGACAAAAAATAGGAGAAGTAGGAAATACTGGTCGTAGTACAGGGCCTCACGTTCATTTCGAGGTTCGAAAAAATGGTACTCCGGTAAATCCTTTAAAATACGTTAATTATTAAGTCGAATATAAAGTATTAAAATAAAAGACGTAATCGGAGAAAATCTGATTACGTCTTTTTATTTCTAAGAAAAAGCTTGAGCAGAATCACTGTAGAGAATATCATCGTAGGGGCGTGCATTGCGCGTCCGCTTTATTCTTTTATGAACGGAATAACCATAATAGAAAGAGCAAAGCTGGGTTGAACTCAGTAAGGGGCTTTTTCTTTTCCTGAGGTTTCTCTACTGCAGGAACAGTAGGTGTACTTAATTCACCGATATCCAACATCTTACGTATGCTGATAATACCTGCACCTTGGGCGTTTCTGTTACGGTCGATGGCGTAGGCGGAGTTAATGATCCTTGATTTTACCTGAGAAGGTGTCAGATTTGGCTCTTTTTCGTACAGCAGTGCTGCAGCTCCAGCAACAATAGGTGCGGCCATAGAAGTCCCTGAATAACTGACATAGGCAGTGTTGCTTTTGTTGGATAGAGACATGATATCAACACCTGGAGCTACGACATCAGGCTTAGAAAGCCCTTCGAAGGTTGGGCCCCTGCTGGAAAAGTCAGCAATGGAATCATCTTCAACCGTAGAGGTTCTGTTATCGTCGGCGGCACCTACGGTAATGGCGGATGGACTTGTGCCCGGACTGGTAATGGTACGACTGGAAGGCCCGCTGTTTCCCGCAGAGACTACAACGGTAAGACCGCTTCTGACTGCGCCATCTACTGCCCTGGCCAGTGGATCGTTTCTATCCTGTTCATCCACTGCGGAGCCTAAGGACATGGATATGACTTTGATATTATACTTTTCTTTATTGTCCACGGCCCATTGTATACCCGCTACGATATCAGAAGTAGAACCGCTTCCTGTTTCGTCAAGGGCTTTTATACCGATAATGCTGGCCTCCGGTGCAATTCCCTTGTATCTCTCATTAACGTAACCACTGCCGGCGATAATTCCGGCCACGTGGGTGCCATGACCGTCGTCATCATAGGGTTTTGTTCTTTCATTGACAAAATCCTTGAAGGCAACGATACGATTGGTGGGCTTTGTAAGGTCATCATGGGGGTGTACGCCTGTATCAATCACAGCTACCCCGATACCCTTTCCCCCGTAACCTGCCTCATTAACCAAATCAGAATCTACTGCCAAAGAGGCAATATCCATGGTTTTAAAAACTTTTGCATCATGGTTGATAAAATGTACTGTGTGGTGGCGGGAGATTTCTTTAACGGCTTTAGCCGGTACTTCTGCTGCAATGGCATTGATCAGAGGAAGATCATATTTGACTGTTCCACCGATTTCTTCGATATATTTCAGTAGCTGGTCACGGCTGCCGTTTCCATCGATAATGACGGATAGATATTCTTTAGCACCTGCTGTTTTGGTTAATACCTTCGGATGTATATTACTGGCGAAATTTCTTCTATTTCGATACATCATCTATATCACTCCATAACATATATTTTCAATACAATGTATGCTGGAGGGATCGAAAAGGTTAAACATTAGTGGTTTGTCAAGGGTACCTACTATTACCAGTGATATGACGACGGTATTATGCTATAATAATCCCTATATCTCCTCATATACATATTCTTAAAGGGGGAGGGGATAATATGAAAAGAATATGGAACATAAAAGAAGGATTTATCGTCATAATAATTGTGTTGCTTGTTATGGCCATCATCCCGGGTATTTTTTATAAAGATGTACTGAAGGTGAAACTGTATCCCCTTTTTAGGGAAGTGCAGAAAGCCATTATCTTAAGCAATGTCAAGGATTATCAACAACTGGAAACAGAGCACTTTATCATACACTATCAAACAGAAGACGAGGATATCATTCCGTTGATTGCAGAGGCATCAGAAAAGCATTACAGTGATGTAAGCCGTCAGTTAGGGTATTTTCCAAAGGAAAAAACAGATGTTATCGTATATCATGATCCGGATGCCCTGATGAAGAACGCAAATTTGGGGCAAGGGAAACCACCAATGGGTGTATACTATGCTTCTACGATTCAAATTCTGTCCCCAAAATTGTGGGTGCAAGAGGGAGAAGATATGGAGAAGCTATTTATGAATGAAGGGCCTATGGTCCATGAATTCACCCATCTGCTTGTAGATGATCTAACGAGAGGAAACTATCCTATGTGGTTTACGGAAGGGATGGCATTATACCAGGAATACGTGCAAACAGGCTATCAATGGGGAAAAGAACTGTCCTATGAAGGAGAACCCTATACATTGGAGCAGCTTTCAGGAGAGTTTGATAACCTTGATATTATGTTGGCATATAAGCGTTCCTTCGAGATTGTTAAGACAATTGCAGAAAATGGGGGTCTTAACAACTTAAATGACGTCCTGAAAGAATTAGGAGAAGGAAAAAACTTTGATCAAGCAACAGAAGAAGTATATCAGATGCGTGCAGAGGATCTGTACAAGTGAACTCGTCCAGCTTTGCTGAACATCGGGGAATCAGATGGGGACTCTACCCCACCTGATTCAAGGTCCGCCTATAGAGGCGGGGGTCTTAACGCGATAAATCTTATAAGATAAAAGGATATGTTGAAAAACATATCCTTTTTGAAAATAATGCGTACTTTTTCATGAAGTTTTGGTACAATAGAGACAATAGCAGTAGAGTGAAATGTTTTCCGTGGACAAAAGGATTTGTTAAAAAAATACAGAATATATAATTATTTATAATTATAGGGAGAGAGATGCATGAAGAGAAAAGTATTAGTCGTCGATGATGAGAAACCGATTTCTGATATTCTTAAGTTTAATTTGGAAAGAGAAGGTTATGAAGTGGATGTGGCCTTTGATGGGGAAGAGGCCATTCGCAAGGTATATCAAATAGAACCTGATCTGATTTTGCTGGATATTATGCTTCCTAAGATCGACGGTTTTCAAGCCTGCAAGAAAATAAGAGAAAATTTTTCGACACCGATTCTCATGCTGACTGCCAAGGAAGAAGAGGTGGATAAGGTTTTGGGATTAGAGTTGGGAGCTGATGACTATATTACCAAACCTTTCAGTGTTAGAGAACTGATGGCCAGAGTGAAGGCAAATATTCGAAGATTTGATACAAATGGACTCACGACAAAGGGAAGTGTTCTTACATCAGGTGACTTGCAGATTGATTTAGGAAAGTATGAAGTAAAAAAGAAACAGGAAGTTATTGAGCTAACCCTGCGAGAATTTGAACTTCTTAAATTTTTGGCTACCCAGGAAAACCAAGTGTTTACCAGGGAGCAGCTGCTGGAGGAAGTCTGGGGCTATGAGTACTATGGAGACATTCGAACGGTGGATGTTACGGTACGAAGACTCCGGGAGAAAGTCGAGGATAATTCCAGCAATCCAAAATATATCATGACGAAGCGTGGAGTAGGTTACTACTTCAGGAGGGCATAGTATGTTTAAAAGTATAAGGTGGAAGTTTATTACCATATACTTCTTACTTGTATTTATTGCAATGGTTATTGTCGGTGTGTTCATCATACAGCAGTTTGAGGAATATTATCTGAATGAAGAGAGCAAAAAACTGAGTAATATAGCTGATCAGATTATAAAATCCTTGGCTGAATATGAACAGCTTGAAGACAGAAAGCAAGATGTCAAGTTGACGATCGATCAATTGGCTTACATGAATGTTGAAATTTATGTGCTTGAACAAGAGGCACCGGACTTTAAGATTGTCGCTACAACCAATCAAAATCCATCTGTGCGGGGTAGCAGTGCTAAGGATAATCCTGGCATTTTAAACTTTGAATTAATCATTGATGGACGAAAAGCCATCACGGAGGGTGACTATAAAAGAAAAATCCAACAGATAGGCAGCGAAAATGGAGACCAAGAAATAAACAGTTATGAAGCGGAGCCCCATCCTACGAAGGACATGGTCTTGCCTATCCATAATAAGACGGGGAAGATGATTGGTATTCTTTATCTTCGTTCTGACTTGTCAGCAATTTATAAATCCTTGGAAGAATCAAGGGTGATTCTAACGAAAGCCACCATGTTGGCGCTAATCATTACTTTCTTTCTTGGTTTTTTTATCGCCCGTAGCGTTACGGAGCCAATCAATGATGTTACGGTGAAGGCTGCAAAGATGGCGCGGGGTGATTTTGACCAGATTGTTGACATAAAATCTGATGATGAAATCGGTCAATTGGGAAGTATGTTTAACCACTTAACGGGTAAATTGAAAAATACCCTTGCTGAGATTTCCAGTGAAAAGAGCAAGCTGGAAACAATCTTGAACAACATGGCGGACGGACTAATTGCCGTTAACAATGGTGGGAGAATTATCCATGCCAACCGAAGTGCCGTGAAAATGCTAGGGCTGCCAAAGGGTGTTCTTGAGCATACCCCCTATGATGATATGATGGGTAAGCTAAATGAAAAGCTGACCTTAGAGTCTATTGAAGAGTACAGCCCTGATTGGGTGGGCAGTGAAAACATCGTGAAGGGAGATTCTATTTTCCTGGCAAAATTTGCGCCTTTTCAAGATGAAAAAGGCGAAAAGGCCGGAATCGTCATGGTTTTACAGGATATTACCGAGAGGCAAAAACTGGACAACATGCGGAAAGATTTTGTTGCCAATGTGTCCCACGAATTAAAGACGCCTCTGACCAGCATCAAAAGCTATGCGGAGACATTGCTCAGCGGTGCTTTGGACGATCGGCAGCTTTCAGAAAGCTTCTTGTCCGTTATTAATACAGAAGCAGACAGAATGACAAGACTGGTACGAGATCTGCTGCAGCTTACCAGTTTAGACAGCAAGCAAGTGAAGTGGAAGAAGAGCGAGATTGACCTTGTATACTTAATCGAAAATGCCGTTGTAAAAGTTGACTTGACTGCGAAGAATAAACAGCAAAGAATCAAATTTGTTTCTCAAGAACCCACACTGATTGGTACTATGGATGAAGACAGGATTGAGCAAGTGCTTTTAAATATTTTAAGCAATGCCATCAAATATACGCCGGAGGGCGGAGAAATTAAAATCTTTTTGACACAGCAGGAAGAACAGGCCATTATCAAAATTATTGACAATGGGATGGGTATACCCAAGGAAGATATTCCCAGACTTTTTGAAAGATTCTATCGGGTGGATAAGGCCAGATCCAGAGAAATGGGAGGTACCGGACTGGGACTTTCCATTGCAAAACAAATCATAGAAGCTCATGACGGGTCCATTGATATTTCCAGCGAATTTGGTGAAGGAACAGAAGTAAAGATTATCTTGCCACTTAGGGAAAAAACTGTGTAATAGATATTTAAAATCATTGTAATATGATTGTAATAATATTTATATATAATATAGGTATCGAAGGATAATTGTATGTACTAGGAGGAGTATGTATGTTCAAAAAGGTGATCACCGGAGCACTGGTGGTTGTCGTACTGGTCTCATCAAACATCGTTGTTTATGCAGACACTGCGAATCCCGTGCTAGGTGTTGATAAATCTATAGAAGCCGATATTAATATGGTTGTAAACAGCCCTAAGAAAAACAATAATGGCGAGATTATTGTTTTGGACAATCTTTTAGTTTCTGTTCAAATCTTAGAAAATTCCAGTGTGACGTTGAATATCTATAAGGAAGATTCAGCAAAAGCTGAATATGTCATTTGGAAGACAGAGACCATTGATAAGGGAGAGGATGCAAGGACTTTTGTAAAGGAGTACAAAGACCTGGCTGTAGGAAACTATAAAATGGTTTTTGAAGCAAAGGGCAAAAAATCAAAGTCCTTATTATTTAAGGTAGAGAAGAAAGAAAAGGAGATACAAAAGTTGCAGGAGATGCCCGTTGTTGATGTCCTTAACGTTTTCAAAAAGTAGCTGGACATTTGGGAGATGGATACCATGAAAAAGGAGACTTTTAAAACCATTCTGTTAATATGTCTGTTTGCTCTCTGTACAGCGCTGACACAGCAGCTGTGGATTAACCTGCCATTAACAGAAGTGGCTTTAATGAGTGAAGCAGCGAAGAATAATCTTGCTGCCGAGAATATAAAAAATAATATGATGCATGTAATTAACCCCCAAAGTTTTACCATTAACTTTGGGGATTTTGATAGTACCGTCCTTTTTTCGGATACATACCAAATATGGCAGGATATTCGTGCTATCTTACCTGAATATTTCTCAGAGAAGACGGAAGTAGAAGAAATATCAAGACAGGACTGGGAAACAGCGTACCAAAAAAAATCTGTAAAACTGGATTTTGGATATAAGATACCAGCACATGTTTTACGGGATGTTGTACAGGGCGGCGACTCCGGTATATATAAAAAAGTAACGGATATCGATAGCATACTGGTGCCTGCCGGTGAAGATTACACCCTTTACCTGGCTAATGCAGCTGAAGATAAGTACTATAAGGCTGGATGCAAAGGGGGAAGCAACGGAAATCAAATCATTGCACAGAAAATCAGTGAAATCAAAACAGAAAATCAGTATGAATCCTATAAGTCGATTAAAGAATTTTGGGGAGTTGAAAATCCGGTACTGATGCCGATCCCCTCGGACCAAAGCTACGCCTCCAACTCAAAGCTTATTTCCAAGCTGGTGGTGGAACCTGAAATCAATGAAAATCGAGCAGATTATTTTGCAGGTACTTTTTTTGGTACGAACTTTGACTTTATTCGAAAGATTACTGAAACCAACGGAACCATTATATACATGTATGGCTACGGACAAAGAACGTTGAAGATTTATCCTTCCGGACTCCTTGAATATCTGGAAGAAGAAAACAACACAAAATCCGGCAGTACAATGGTACCATGGGATGCTGTGAAAATTGGCATTGATTTTATTAAAAAGCATGGCGATTTTCCGAAAAGTGAGGATGGCATGTATCTAAGAGCTATCCAACCTATTGAGAAGAAAAATGGCTATATCCTTTTATTTGGTTATCGGATGAATAAGCTTCCGGTTTATGTTGATCATGATTTGCTTCGATCTCCCATTGAGCTGGAGGTAATGAATCATCAGGTTACTTCATATAAAAGGTACATCAAAGAGATCAAAAAAGAAAATATAGAGAATGTTGATATCCTTCCACCTTATCATATACTGTTGAATATCGAGAAGAACAAGAATATGATTGCAAAGAAATTTGCAGCTGAAGCGAAGGAAGGGACAAAGCAAGGTGAAACAGTGATAAGAGATGTTACAAATCAGATTTTCTCCTCTATTCGTTCCATAGAAATGGGCTATTTTGATAAAGATGACAAGATGATACCGGTTTGGGTTATTACCATCGGAAAAGACGTTTATTATTTTGATATCTATACAGGATTGAACTATACAGATTGATAAGGCTAATACTCTTTGTGATTTTATGGGAATGGTGAAGACATGGATTGGTCAAAAGCGAAGAATATTCTCATTGCTGCGTTTATTATTACAAATATATTTCTGATCGTCAATATCGAACGAGAATTGATGAGTGCCAACGATTTTGGTGTACTTACCCAAGATCAGGTAAATGAGATACTGGATATCCTTGAGGAGAAAAATGTAACCGTGGATACCTCGCTGCCTCCTATGCCCATGGTTTTATCTAATCTAGATGTTGCCTACGAAACCTTTGACAAGGACGACGTATATCGTCGACTATCCAGCGACGGTGTTGACGACGGAAGATGGCGTATTTATATATATGAAAACAGGCTGATTTGTGTCAGCAGTCAGAGAAAAACAAGTCTCACTACTTTAGATGAGACTGTAGCATACGACAAAGCAATAGAATTTATCGAAAGCTATCAATGGGCAAAAAAGGAAGAGATCGATCATTGGACCACCTTTTTTAATGGAAGAGAGTATGAAGTGGTGTTTAAGCAAAGATATAAAGGCTTTTTCTTAGAGAGTAGTGAAATGCGGGTCTTTGTTGATCAAGAGGGAATCAAGCAATTTGAGCGGGTATGGCTGGAACCGATTAAGATGAAAACAAAGAAATATGCTGTCATGCCTGCACCCAAAGCAATCCTTTTAGGGATTGACCGATTAAAAGAGTATGATGAAGAAATCATCATTCAAGATATCCAATTAGGTTACTGGTTTTCTTGGGACAATGCGAAATCCGGTACGGCAATTCCCGCATGGAGAATAAGAATCCAAGGGGTAGAGGAGCCCGTCTTCTTTTCCGCCGATGAAAACTATTAGGTAAAAAGTAGGAGTTAAGGGAAAATCTAACTCCTACTTTACTTTTTTCCAGTCCTATAGCTTCATTTCCATTCAATACATACTTATCAAAAGAAACTATTAGTGATATAATGATGAAAGACTGAGGAAATTGTGATGACATTTTTTTGACAATTAGATATTTTAGAGATATAATAATGAATTGCCCATGATAATATCGGTACATAGTGAGAATAAACTTCGATGTATGATGGATGAATAATTGAAGGAGTGGGGAATAACCTATGGACAAACTTGTTATTGAAGGTGGACACAAATTAAAGGGAAAAGTAGAGATTAGCGGATTCAAAAATGCCGCTGTCGCCATCATACCAGCTTCAATACTATCGGGAGACCGATGTATAATCGAGAATTTGCCTAATATTCGGGATGTACATGTATTGGGTGAGATATTACAAGAACTTGGGGCAAAAGTCGTATATAAACCAGAGCAAAAAGTCATGGAAATAGATACAAGCACGATCACAGAATGCTTTGCATCCTACGAAATCGCCAGTAAATTAAGGGCATCCTATTATCTTTTAGGCGCTTCTTTGGGGAGATTTAAGAAAGCAGTCGTATCTTTGCCAGGTGGATGCAATATAGGAACGAGGCCTATCGATCAACATATCAAAGGGTTTGAAGCACTAGGTGCTAAAGTGGAAATCGAGCATGGTTTTATCCATGTGGAGGCTGAAGAGTTGATTGGAACGGAGATCTATCTTGACGTGGTAAGTGTCGGAGCTACCATCAATATTATGATGGCTGCCTGTCATGCAAAGGGTACAACCATCATCGAAAATGCAGCAAAGGAACCCCATGTAGTAGATGTGGCCAACTTTTTGAACTCCATGGGCGCAGATATCAGAGGGGCGGGGACAGATGTTATTAAGATTCACGGCGTGGAGGCTATGCATGGAACCACTTACAGCGTGATCCCAGATCAGATAGAAGCAGGAACCTTTATGATTGTGGCAGCGGCGACTGGTGGAGATGTAACCATTGATAATGTGATTACAAAGCATCTGGAACCCATTACTGCGAAGCTAAAAGAAATGGGACTAGAGATTGAAGAAGACGCAGATTCTCTAAGAGTAATTGGTAAAGATAAGTTGAAGAAAGTCAATATAAAAACATTGGTTTATCCTGGATTTCCAACAGATTTGCAGCAGCCGATTTCTGCTGTGTTAACCCAGGCAAAGGGCACAAGTATTGTCACAGAGACCATTTATGAAGGTAGATTCAAGCATGTGGATGAGTTGAAAAGAATGGGTGCCAACATTAAAGTAGAAGGTAGAGTTGCTGTTATCCAAGGGGTTGAGAGGCTATCCGGAGCAAAGGTAGCGGCTACCGATTTACGAGCCGGAGCTGCGCTAATCGTGGCAGGGCTCATGGCCGATGGCATCACGGAGATAGAAAATATTCATCATATTGATCGAGGATATGAAAACATCGAACAGAAGCTTATAAGTCTAGGCGCAAAAATTACGAGGGAAAAAAGAGAAGGACAGGTATGAGAAAGACGACCTGTCTTTTCCTTTGTTCAGGGTTGGTATATAATATATAGACAAGCAAGTATAGATCAACACATCGAAACAGGATATTTTTTGTAGGGAACGCCCCCTGTGGCGTTCCGTAAAATGTAGATTACTTTAAAGCTATAGATTATGGAGGAAAACATGGGAATTCGATTTTGTTCTTTAGCCAGCGGAAGCAGCGGCAACTGTCAGTACATCGGAAATGAAGAAATGGGACTATTAGTGGATGTGGGGCTCTCTGGAAAGAGAGTCATTCAATGTATGGAATCCATCGGAGAACGTATGGAAAAGCTCAACGGAATTTTGATTACCCACGAGCATAGCGACCATATCCGGGGGATTGGCATCCTTTCCAGAAAGTTTAATATCCCCATATATGCTAATACTAATACATGGGAAGAAATGAAAGGAAAGATCGGTGGAATTCGAGAAGAAAATATTCGTACATTTAATACCGGGGAAGAGTTTTCTATTGGCAGCATAAGAATCAGACCTTACGGGATCCCCCACGATGCCAAGGAACCAGTGGCTTTCTCCTTTTTCTGCGACGGTGTCAAGGTAAGCATCGCTACGGACTTAGGCTATGTCAGTGATGAAATAAAAGAAGAAATCAGAGATGCCGATCTATTGATGCTGGAGTCCAATCATGATGTAGAAATGCTGAAAATGGGGAAATACCCATGGTATCTGAAAAAGAGGATATTAGGAGAACGCGGTCACTTATCCAATGACACTGCCGGTGAAGTGATTGCGGATATGATGGAAGACAACAGCATGACAACCAATATTCTACTTGGGCACCTTAGCAAAGAAAACAACTTTCCCGAGCTGGCTTATGAAACCGTAAAATCTGTACTGCAGTCAAGAAAAATTCAGGTTGGATTAGATCTCAATCTTGATTTAACCTACCGGGATCGGGTAAGTAGAGTATATAATATACGAAAATAAGAGGAAAGAAGTGATATGGATGAGTCCCTATGATGATTGGAATCAAAAAGATGATTTTGAAAAACGAATAGAAATGCAAGAAGGCGTAAACAACAGTGAAACTCCTGTCCCTCAAACGTCTGCCAGCTATTATATCGACAAACCGGACGCAACCTATCATCGAAAGAAACGGAGACCTTCCTTTTTTGGCACGCTGAGCCTTGTACTGATCTCAGCACTGATAGGAGGTACGGTGGGAGCTTATATAGCACCCATGTATCTATACGGAAAAATTTTACCCTATCCTCCCAACATGCAGGGAGGTTTAGCACCGCAAAATATTGAAATCATCACCAAAGATGAAGATTACAACGTTGTTCCAGCTGTAGCCAAGAAAGGGATGCCCGCGGTAGTGGGCATAACAACCGTCACTTTGGAAAAGGACTTCTTTTTTGGTTATCAAAGAGGACAAGGGGTGGGAACCGGTGTTATCGTTGACAGCAAGGGATATATCCTTACCAATTCCCATGTGGTCAATGACGGACAGACGGAGGAAGTAACCGTACTGCTAAGCAATGGGGAGAGTATGAAGGCAGAGGTCAAGTGGAACGATGCCCTATTAGATCTTGCTATTATCAAGGTGGAGGCTCAAAATCTGACGGTAGCGGATCTGGGAGACTCCGATAAACTGACAGTGGGAGAAATGGCCATCGCCATAGGAAACCCTTTGGGATTAAGCTTCGAAAGAACAGTAACATCGGGGATCATTAGTGGCTTGGATCGCAGTATTCCGCTAAGTGAGTTTGAAAGTATAGAAGGATTGATACAAACAGATGCATCCATCAATCCCGGCAACAGCGGCGGTCCCCTATTAAACAACAAAGGAGAAGTTATCGGTATCAATACCGCTAAGATACAGACCGGAGAAGGATTGGGATTTGCGATCCCCATCAATATTGCTAAGCCCATCGTCGATCAAATCATTGAAAAAGGTGAATTTACAAAGGTGTATATGGGGATAAAAGGTGTCAATGCCCAGCAGTACATAAGAAGCTATGGCAAAAATATTGGTACGGATCATGGTGTTTTCGTCTATCAGGTATACCCCGAATCACCTGTGCAAAAAGCAGGGCTTCAGGAGGGCGATGTGATCGTTGCCATCGACGATGTCAAAATCGATACTATGAGGCAGTTGGTACGTCTGCTCTATCAACACAGACCTGGAGACCGGGTAAAGGTAGCATTTATCCGAGGAGGAGAACAAAAGTATGCGGATGTAGTACTGGAAGCCGCCCAAGAGCAATAAACCAAAACAGCGTATTCGATATACCTGCAAATAAGTGATATAATGATGACGAGGAGAGATGCCTCGTCATTTTCATCATGAAGGAAAATTTCTGTGAATAACATAATTGTAGGGGCAGACGTCCTCGTCGCCCGCTTTGCCTATGGATAAGAAGGAGTGAAGACATGAATGTAACCATTATCAGCGTAGGAAAAATCAAAGAAAAGTATTTGGTCCAGGCGATCAATGAATACACAAAAAGACTAAGCAGATACTGCAAGCTCAATATCATTGAGATATCCGACGAAAAAGCACCGGAAAATCTGAGTGATAAAGAAATGGAGCAAATCAAAAGAACAGAGGGAGAAAATCTCCTCAAACACATCAAGGACGGTATGTATGTGATTGCCTTAGATATACAAGGGAAGATGCTATCTTCAGAAGAACTGGCAGAACGATTGGACAAGCTGGCAGTTCAAGGCAACAGCAGCCTAGCCTTCCTCATCGGAGGCTCTCTGGGGCTATCCGATGAAGTGTTGCAACGAGCGGATTTCCGCCTTTCCTTTTCACCTATGACTTTCCCCCATCAACTGATGCGCGTCATCCTGCTGGAGCAGATTTATAGAGGGTTTAGGATTATAAAGGGGGAACCGTACCACAAATAACTGCAAACCTTTGTGTTTTTGGCATAAAAAAGGACCACCGTCCGGAGACGGTGGTTCATCATCAATGAAGAATTTTATGATATTTTCATCAAAGAACAGCTCTATAGAGTCGATTTCTCTTTTTTCACTTATAGTAATCTTCTTTATGATTAGCTGCAGAAGCATTTTTTTATGCTCATCTGGTGCATCCATCAAGGCGTTGTAAAAATCCGTAAATACTGCTTTGACCATTTCATATGGGATTTCCTGAGAGTCATTGCCTGACAGTAAAGCAAGCACTTCTTCTTTTCTTTCTTTATATCTTTTGCTCTCGTTTTGCAGTTCCCCCAGCCTTTCTTTAATGGTGTGAGAGTCAAGCAAGTCTTCCTCAAACATCTTAAGGTATTTTTTATTCTTGGCAGCGAGCTCTTCAAGCTGTTTTTCAATATATTGCAGCTCTCCTTCCAAGGGTTTTAATTCATTCTTCTTTTTGTTATTTAGAGAATCAATTATATCCTTTAAAACTTTTTCGTTTGTTATAACTTCGGCAAGCCTTTTGAACACATGCTCTTCGGCATAATCGGCTCTTATGCCGTTTGAGCGGCAGATAGAACTTCCCTTATTTTTAAAGCTACCGCAGTGATAATAGCGGATTGTATACTTAGTTCCATCTTTTCTCGTCTTAGTCGTATGATGAGCGACCATCCCTGAATTACATTTCGGACATCTGAGCAACCCGGTAAGGGGAAAGCTACCGTGGAAGGTTTTTTTCTGCCTTCCACTTTTGCTGTCGTATATTTGTCTAACCTTGTTCCACAGTTCTTCCGATATGATACCCTCATGTTTACCAGGAACAATGATAGGGTTAGGGTTAAATCCCTTTCTTCGCTTTTCTGACCAATTTTCCCTGACATTAAACCGGATTTTTCCGGTATAGGTCGGATTGTGAAGAATGTCTCTTACGCCGTTTACGTTAAAAGGATTCCCTTTTTTTGTTTTGTAACCTTTACGATTAAGGGTGCCTACAATTGCTTTTAGCCCCTTGCCAGAAGCGTAAAGCTCAAATATTTCCTGCACAATCATTGCTTCTTGAGCGTTGATAACAAGAGAACTATGAATATCCTTTGTATTCTTTCCCTGGATTCTTACCACATCATAACCTAAAATAATACCACCATTCCATTCTCCTTCCCTTGCCCGCTGCTTCATACCCATACGAACGTTTTCGACTATAGTGTTGCGTTCGAATTCGGAGATACCGCCCATAATTTGAAAAAGTAATTTTCCAGAAGGACTGTCTGTATCGAAGTTTTCTGTACAGCTTTTGAAGGAGACATTTAATGCTCCTAATTCACTGACGATGCTGAGAAGGTCAAGCTGCTTTCTTGCAAGTCTGCTGGTTTTCCACACAAGGACTAAATCGAAGTTTCCCTTTCTTGCATCAGTCATAAGATTTTCGAGGGCTTTTCTGCCCTCTGTTGATTTTCCTGATACGCCTTTATCTTCATAGATAGCAACTAATTCATACCCATGCTGTCGGCAGTAGTTCTCAATGACCTGATGCTGTGCATCAATGCTGTATCCGAATTCTCCCTGCTCTTTAGTTGACACTCTCGTGTATCCCACGGCTCTCTTGATTGTCATAATTTTGACCTCCTTTCTTTGATACATTTTCTACCTGAAGCTTTATTATTTCTAATAAAATATTAATGATTGTCTTATATTTATCAGCATATTTTTGGTCAGACGCTGGCATAACATAACACACCTTTCATTATAAGGTTACAAATAGATAATATATAATTATAATGTAATAATTTACCAGTTGCTTTCTGGATGGTATGGCATTTAAGCAGATTGCTTATTAATACCACTAGTGCAAATTTCATATTTCACTACTCTATTCTTCAATGCATTGAATTTGTATCTAAAGCAGTTTTATAATCTCATCTTATGTATTTTAATTCCCGGAGTAAAATGGAATAGTTGGGAATCAAAAAAAATAAACCGCTGTGTAAAATATACAATACCTGTATTTTACACAGCGGTTTATTTATTACAGCTTTTTATTAATATAACACCAGTTTACAAGTTTTGATTAAGCTACTTGATCTTTGTCAAGGAAGCTTTGCACAGCGTCTTTCATAATGGAATAAATTTTGGTACTTTCGAAGCTGGATACGAAACTATCAAATATTAATTCTT
>JBMOKU010000044.1:0-64388 GCA_049324315.1 Bacillota bacterium
CTAGGTAGTTATAACCTGCTCCTATACCTTCTAATATATCATCGCCTCCATTACCATATAGTGTATTGTCTTCTCCATATACTCCTACTAGCATATCTTCCATTTCACTACCATTTAATACGAGCCCTCTATAATGGATATCGTTCTGTGTCCACACAGTCCCATCTGCAAACTCAATTCTATCGAGTTTTCTACCATCATACCAGTTCTCTATGATTATTTGATCTCCTTCTGTCTGTGTGTTTATAATTAAATTCAGCCCATTTCTGGTTATTTCTACATCTTGGGGTCTTATCCCCTCTCCCATTTTCAATATATCCATACCACCATATAAATCATATTCTGTATCTCTAACAGAATATAAATTGTTTTCTAGCAGTTGGATTATTTCTTGTGGTTCATGATAGCTTGGTATTATCAGTATTCTCACTGGGAAATTAACATTATCCAAACTACCATAAACGTCATCGATATTACGTTGGTAGGTTGCATTAACTTCTCCATTGTTGCCTTCCGCTATCATTACAAAGAATATGTTAGGGTCATATCCGCTTTCATCCTCCGAATGAGCATATTTTACTTGTCTGCCATCCAAAGTCATAAAGCCTTCCGTAAAAATTTCGCCGCCATCGGAACCTAAATTTCCTCCTGTTGTTATGGAGAATACAGCATCCTCTGAACCCGGGACTGCCTCTAAATAGATTTCTAATATGTTACTGCTTATGAAACTTGTCTTTGAAGTGAAGTGAGCTCCACCAACAGTAAAGTTATTTACAGTACCATCTGCTGAACCTAGATAAAGATCTGATGTTTCTCCATTGACGGTAACAGATGTATAACCAAATCTGTCAAAAGCATCATTTCCACCATCTTGCCAGTTCGTTCCATACCAATCATTTTGAGATGCTTTCCAGTTCCAATTAAATGGTATGATCTCCATCTTTTTACTTGCAATGACAGTATCGTGACCATCTCCTACGTTATATATATACGTATTGTTTCCTGATCCACCATCGAGGATGTCATTCCCTGTTCCGCCTTCTAATTTGTCATTTCCTGCATTTCCATATAGTATATCATCCCCTGCGCCCCCATAAAGGAGATCATCTCCAGAATAACCACTAATTGAATCTGCACCACCCAGCCCATATAAGGCATCTCCTTCGCCATCTAATCCTTCTATTCTATCATCTTCTTCAGTGCCCCTTACAGTTAGACCTGTAACTATACCTTTATCATGTATCTCCTCCATTGTCCATATGCTACCATCTGCAAACTCGATTCTATCAAGTTTGCTACCACCATACCAATTGGTTATAGTGATACTATCACCTTCAGTTGCTAGATTTACAATCAAGTCCATTCCGTTTCTGACTATTTCTACGCCCTCTACTTGGATGTTAGCTCCAAGTCTTAATACATTTTGAGTCAATTCATTTATAGCAATAGTATCATGGCCATCTCCTACGTTATATACATATGTATTGATACCGGATCCACCATCAAAATAGTCGTTTCCTGCTCCTCCTTCTAATATATCATCTCCATCTCCTCCGTATAACGTATCATCTCCTGCGCCTCCATACAGGGTATCATTTCCAGAATAGCCGTTTAGTGTATCTGCTCCACCTAATCCATATAGTACATCGCCTTCTTCATTCAGCCCTTCTATTACATCTCCTTCTTCACTACCCTGTACTATTAATCCCTCGCTGTTTATCTCTTCTCTCAGCCATTCGGTTCCATCTGCAAATATTATCTTATCAAGCTTATTACCTTGATACCAGTTTGCTACTGTTACCTGATCCCCTTCGGTCGCCATATTTACTATCAGGTCTGTTCCACTTCTTGTCATCTCTACATCTTCCGCCAGTATCCCTTCTCCTAGCTTTAATATATTCTGTCCGCCATATAAGCTGTTTTCAAGTAGTGTTGCTATTTCCTGCTCAGTATGGTAGCTGGGTATTATCAATATCCTTACCGCTGTCGTTATGTTTTCCAGGCTACAGTATACATTGTCTCTACTTCGCTCATAGGTGGCAGCAGCAGTTCCATCCTCTTCTGGGATCATTACAAAGAATATGTTAGGATCACTTCCTCCACTATTTACTGAATGGGCATATTTTATCTGTCTACCTTGCAGATCTATATAGCCTTCTGTAAATGTTTCACTGCCATCAGATCCCAAATTGCCTCCTGTTTTAACTGAAAAGCTTGTTCCTTCAAATCCAGGTGCTGTTTCTAAATACACCTCTAATATATTACTACTTAAGAACCTTACTCTTGAAGTAAAGTCGACTCCTCCTACTGTGATATTTCTTGTTGTTCCATCTGCTGTACCTAAATTCAACAATGACTGTGTTACTCCATTTACAGTTATTGCGGTCTTTCCAAATCCGTCAAATGCATCGTTACCTCCGTCACCCCAATTTGTCCCATTCCAGTCCTGTCTCGCCTGCCAGTTCCAGTTGAATTCTATTGCGCCTGTATCTTTATTTACTGCTATGGTATCGCTACCATCTTCCACACTGTATACATATGTGTTGATACCTGATCCGCCATCAAGATAGTCATTTCCTGTTCCACCCTCTAATGTATCATCGCCAGATCCTCCGTAAAGCATATCATCGCCTATACCTCCATCTAATGTATCATTGCCTCCGTTACCATATACAGTATCATCTCCTCCAAGGGATGCTATGCTATCATCGCTCTCATAGCCATGCACAACATCATTACCCTCTGTTAAGCCTAGAGCTGCTTCCTTGATATAGTTATAATCCCATTCTGTTCCATCGGCAAATTGTACCTTCTCTACTGTGTAGTAATTACTTGTACTAAAGTAATTGCTTATTACTACTTTGTCCGATGTCTCATTTATCGATAGTTCCAGGTTATCTCCATTACGGGTCACCGTGATATCCTCAGGAGCTATTCCTTCCAGCATCCTTAAGGTATCCAGATTGCCTGTCGTACTGTCATAGTCACTGATAGTGTCTACTCCATATCCACGTCCAAATATATATGTGTCATTTCCACGTTCCCCATATAGCGCATCGTTGCCTTCGCTGCCTATAAGGGTATCATTTCCATAACTACCATATAGCACATCACTGCCCTCACCACCTATGAGGGTATCATCTCCATATCCTCCATTTATGGTGTCGTTTCCTAATCCTCCATCTAATGTATCACTGCCTCCATTACCATATACAGTGTCATCTCCTCCAAGGGATGCTATGCTATCATCGCTCTCATATCCATGCACTACATCATCACCCTCTGTTAAGCCTAGAGCTGCTTCCTTGATATAGTTATAATCCCATTCTGTCCCATCGACAAATTGTACCTTCTCTACTATATACCTATTATTGATATTAAAGTAATTATTTATTATTACTTTATCCGATGTTCCATTTATCGATAACTCCAGGTTATCTCCACTATGGATTACCGTTATATCCTCAGGAGCTATTCCTTCCAGCATCCTTAAGGTATCCAGATTGCCTGTCGTGCTGTCATAGTCACTGATAGTGTCTACGCCATATCCACGTCCAAAGATATATGTGTCATTTCCACTTTCCCCATGTAGTACATCGCTGCCTTCGCTGCCTATGAGGGTGTCATTACCAGTGCCACCGTATATAGTGTCGTTTCCTAATCCTCCATCTAATGTATCATTGCCTCCGTAACCGTATACGGTGTCGTCTCCTCCAAGGGATGCTATGCTATCATCACTCTCATAGCCACGCACGACATCATTACCCTCAGTTACTTTCAGAGCTGCTTCTCTAATATAGTTATAATCCCATTCTGTTCCATCGGCAAATTGTATCTTCTCTACTATATACCTATTACTGATACTAAAGTAATTACTTATTACCACTTTATCCGATGTATCATTTATTGATAACTCCAGGTTATATCCATTACGAGTTACTGTTATGTCCTCCGGAGCTATTCCTTCCAGCATCCTTAAAGTATCTAGATTGCCTGTTGTGCTGTCATAGTCACTGATAGTGTCTACGCCATATCCACGTCCAAAGATATATGTGTCATTTCCACTTTCCCCATGTAGTACATCGCTGCCTTCGCTACCTATGAGTGTGTCATTACCAGTGCCACCATATATAGTGTCGTTTCCTAATCCTCCATCTAATGTATCATTGCCTCCGTAACCGTATACGGTGTCGTCTCCTCCAAGGGATGCTATGCTATCATCGCTCTCATACCCACGCACAACATCATTACCCTCTGTTAAGCCTAGAGCTGCTTCCTTGATATAGTTATAATCCCATTCTGTCCCATCGGCAAATTGTACCTTCTCTACTATAAAGTAATTGTTTGTATTAAAGTAATTGCTTATTACTACTTTGTCCAATGTATCATTTATCGATAATTCCAGGTTACCTCCATTATGAGTTACCGTTATATCCTCCGGAGCTATTCCTTCCAGCATCCTTAAGGTATCCAGATTGCCTGCAGTACAGTCTAAATCACTGATAGTGTCTACGCCATATCCACGTCCAAAGATATATGTGTCATTACCATAGTTACCATATAGTACATCGTCGCCCTCGCTGCCTATGAGAGTATCATTTCCAGTGCCACCGTATATAGTGTCGTTTCCTAATCCTCCATCTAATGTATCATTACCTCCGTAACCGTATACAATGTCGTCTCCGCCAAGGGATGCTATGCTATCATCGCTCTCATATCCTCGCACAACATCATTACCCTCGGTTAAGTCTAGGGCTGCTGTTTTAATATACTCATAATCCCATTCTGTTCCATCGGCAAATTGTATCTTCTCTACCATGTAGTAATTACTTGTATTAAAGTAATTGCTTATTACTACTTTGTCCGAGGTATCATTTATCAATAACTCCAGGTTATCTCCATTACGGGTTACCGTGATATCCTCAGGGACTATTCCTTCCAGCATCCTTAAGGTATCCAGGTTGCCGGTTGTGCTGTCATAATCACTGATAGTGTCTACTCCATATCCACGTCCAAATATATATGTGTCATTTCCATAGTCACCACATAGTGTATCGTTGCCTTCACTACCTATGAGTTTGTCATTACCAGTGCCACCATATATAGTGTCGTTTCCTACTCCTCCATCTAATGTATCATTGCCTCCGTTACCATATACAGTATCGTCTCCTCCAAGGGATGCTATGCTATCATCGCTCTCATAGCCACGCACTACATCATTACCCTTAGTTACTTTTAGGGCTGCTGTCTTAATATACTCATAATCCCATTCCGTCCCGTCGGCAAATTGTATCTTCTCTACTATGTAGAAGTTACTTGTATTAAAGTAATTGCTTATTACTACTTTGTCCGATGTATCATTTATCGATAACTCCAGGTTGTCTCCATTACGGGTCACCGTGATATCCCCAGGAACTATTCCTTCCAGCATCCTTAAGGTATCCAGATTGCCTGTCGTACTGTCATAGTCACTGATAGTGTCTACTCCATATCCACGTCCAAATATATATGTGTCATTTCCACGTTCCCCATATAGCGCATCGCTGCCTTCGCTGCCTATGAGGGTATCATTTCCATAGTCCCCATATAGCGTATCGTTGCCCTCGCCGCCTAAGAGGGTGTCATTTCCATAGCCACCATCTACAGTGTCGTTTCCTGCTCCTCCATCTAATGTATCATTGCCTCTATAACCGTATACAGTGTCATCTCCGCCAAGGGATGCTATGCTATCATCGCTCTCAAACCCATGCACAACATCATTACCCTCGGTTACTTTCACAACTGCTTCTCTGATATAGTTATAATCCCATTCTGTTCCATCGTTAAATTGTACCTTCTCTACCATGTAGTAATTGCTTGTATTAAAGTAATTGCTTATTACTACTTTATCCGATGTTTCATTTATCGATAACTCCAGGTTATCTCCGTTATGGGTTACAGTTATATCCTCAAGGGCTATTCCTTCCAGCATCCTTAAGATATCTAGATTGCCTGTCGTACTGTCATAGTCACTGATAGTGTCTACTCCATATCCACGTCCAAAAATATATGTGTCATTTCCACGTTCCCCATATAGCGTATCGTCGCCTTCGCTACCTATGAGGATATCATTTCCATAGTCCCCATATAACGTATCGTTGCCCTCGCCGCCTATGAGGGTGTCATTTCCATAGCCACCATCTACAGTGTCGTTTCCTGATCCTCCATCTAATGTATCATTGCCTCCGTAACCGTATACGGTGTCGTCTCCTCCAAGGGATGCTATGCTATCATCGCTCTCATAGCCATGCACAACATCATTACCCTCAGTCACTCTCAGAGCTGCTTCTCTAATATAGTTATAATCCCATTCTGTTCCATCGGCAAATTGTATCTTTTCTACTATATAGTAATTGCTTGTGCTAAAGTAATTGAGTATTACTACTTTATCCGATGTATCATTTATTGATAGCTCCAGGTTATATCCATTACGGGTTACTGTTATATCCTCTGGCGCTATTCCTTCCAGCATTCTTAAGGTATCGAGGTTATTTATCGTGCTGTCATAGTCGCTGATAGTGTCTACCCCGTATCCACGTCCAAAGATATATGTGTCATTTCCACGTTCCCCATATAGCACATCGTTTCCTTCGCTGCCTATTAGGGTGTCATCTCCATAGCCGCCATATACAGTGTCGTTTCCTTCATCTCCATACATCTTATCATCTCCGGCATTTCCGTAGATAATATCATCTCCTCCAAGGCCGTGGATTTCATCTACAAACTCCGCTGCATTTGCTCCATAAATTGTATCATTTAATTCTGTTCCATTTTTTATCAGGGTCTTTAACTTCTCTTCCAGCACTGCACTATCCCATACTTCTCCATCTCCAAATTCTATGGATTCTATACGGGCATGGGTGTCGCTGAAGTAGTTTTTCAGTGTGATGGCATCTTCTGTTCCTGCCACTTTTAGTACTAGGTCACTTCCACTGGTTTCACTAACTGCCCAGGTGATTTCACTGGATAATATGTCGTTGAATTTTATCTTGTCTGTTCCTGTATCATAGTTTGTTGACCACCATGACCAGTTGGCTGCATAATCATAGATAGTGTCCTTGCCAAATCCTTTACTGAATTCGTACACATCACTTCCAAATCCACCTTCTAGATAGTCATTGCCAGCTTCGCCCCGAAGGATGTCGTCTCCATACCCTCCATATATACTGTCGTTGCCAGCTCCGCCTTCTAATGTATCATTACCTCCGTTACCATATACAGTGTCATCGCCGCCAAGGGATGCTATACTATCATCGCTCTCATAGCCACGCACTAGATCATTACCCTCGGTTACTCTCAGAGCTGCTTCTCTAATATAGTTATAATCCCATTCTGTTCCATCGGCAAATTGTATCTTCTCTACTATATAGTAATTGTTTGTATTAAAGTAATTGCTTATTACCACTTTATCCGATGTATCATTTATCGATAACTCCAAGTTGTCTCCATTGCGGGTCACCGTGATATCCTCAGGAGCTATTCCTTCCAGCATCCTTAAAGTATCTAGGTTGCCTATTGTGCTGTCAGAATCACTGATAGTGTCTACTCCATATCCACGTCCAAAGATATATGTGTCATTTCCACGTTCCCCATAAAGTGTATCGCTGCCTTCGTTGCCTATGAGAGTATCATTTCCATAACTACCATATAGCACATCGTCGCCTTCGCTGCCTATGAGTGTATCATCTCCATAGCCTCCATATATGGTGTCGTTTCCTGATCCTCCATCTAATGTATCATTGCCTCCGTTACCGTATACTGTGTCGTCTCCACCAAGGGATGCTATGCTATCATCGCTCTCATAGCCACGCACAACATCATTACCCTCGGTTACTCTCAGGGCTGCTTCTTTAATATACTCATAATCCCATTCTGTTCCATCGGCAAATTGTATCTTCTCTACTATGTAGTAATTACTTGTACTAAAGTAATTGGTTATTACTACTTTGTCCGATGTATCATTTATGGATAACTCCAAGTTGTCTCCATTGCGGGTCACCGTGATATCCCCAGGAGCTATTCCTTCCAGCATTCTTAAGGTATCCAGATTGCTTGTCGTGCTGTCATAGTCGCTGATAGTGTCTACTCCGTATCCACGTCCAAATATATATGTGTCATTTCCGCGTTCCCCATAAAGTGTATCGCTGCCTTCGTTGCCTATGAGGGTGTCATCTCCATAGCCTCCATATATGGTGTCGTTTCCTGATCCTCCATCTAATGTATCATTGCCTCCGTTACCATATACAGTGTCATCTCCTCCAAGGGATGCTATGCTATCATCGCTCTCATAGCCACGCACAACATCATTGCCCTCGGTTATCCTCAGGGCTGCTGTCTTGATATAGTTATAATCCCATTCTGTTCCATCGGCAAATTGTACCTTCTCTACTATGTAGTAATTATTTGTACTAAAGTAATTGCTTATTACTACTTTCTCCGATGTATCATTTATCGATAACTCCAGGTTGTCTCCATTACGGGTCACCGTGATATCCCCAGGAGCTATTCCTTCCAGCATCCTTAAGGTATCCAGATTGCCTGTCGTGCTGTCAGAATCACTGATAGTATCTACGCCGTATCCACGTCCAAATATATATGTGTCATTTCCACGTTCCCCATATAGTACATCGCTGCCTTCGCTGCCTATGAGTATGTCGTCTCCATATCCACCATATACAGTATCGTTTCCTGATCCTCCATCTAATGTATCATTGCCTCCATAACCGTATACGGTGTCGTCTCCGCCAAGGGATGCTATGCTATCATCGCTCTCATACCCACGCACAACATCATTACCCTCGGTTACTCTCAGGGCTGCTGTCTTGATATAGTCATAATCCCATTCTGTTCCATCGGCAAATTGTACCTTCTCTACTATATATCTGGTATTAGTGTTAAAGTAATTGCTTATTACTACTTTGTCCGATGTATCATTTATCGATAGTTCCAGGTTATCTCCATTACGGGTCACCGTGATATCCCCAGGAGCTATTCCTTCCAGCATCCTTAAGGTATCCAGATTGCCTGTCGTGCTGTCATAGTCACTGATAGTGTCTACTCCATATCCACGTCCAAATATATATGTGTCATTTCCACGTTCCCCATATAGTACATCGTTTCCTTCGCTGCCTATGAGGGTATCATTTCCATAGTCTCCATATATAGTATCGTCTCCTTCATCTCCGTACAGCTTATCATCTCCGGCATTTCCGTAGATGGTATCATGTCCCCCAAGGCCGTGGATTTCATCTACAAACTCCGCTGCATTTGCTCCATAAATTGTATCATTTAATTCTGTTCCATTCTTTATCAGGGTCTTTAACTTCTCTTCCAGTACTGCACTATCCCATACTTCTCCATCTCCAAATTCTATGGATTCTATACGGGCATGGGTGTCGCTGAAGTAGTTTCTCAGTGTGATGGCATCTTCTGTCCCTGCCACTTTTAGTACTAGATCACTTCCACTTGTTTCACTAACTGCCCAGGTGATTTCACTGGATAGTATGTCGTTGAATTTTATCTTGTCTGTTCCTGTATCATAGTTTGTTGACCACCATGACCAGTTGGCTGCATAATCATAGATAGTGTCCTTGCCAAATCCTTTACTGAATTCGTACACATCACTTCCAAATCCACCTTCTAGATAGTCATTGCCAGCTTCGCCCCGAAGGATGTCGTCTCCATACCCTCCATATATACTGTCGTTGCCAGCTCCGCCTTCTAATGTATCATTACCTCCGTTACCATATACAGTGTCATCGCCGCCAAGGGATGCTATACTATCATCGCTCTCATAGCCACGCACTAGATCATTACCCTCGGTTACTCTCAGAGCTGCTTCTCTAATATAGTTATAATCCCATTCTGTTCCATCGGCAAATTGTATCTTCTCTACTATATAGTAATTGTTTGTATTAAAGTAATTGCTTATTACCACTTTATCCGATGTATCATTTATCGATAACTCCAAGTTGTCTCCATTGCGGGTCACCGTGATATCCTCAGGAGCTATTCCTTCCAGCATCCTTAAAGTATCTAGGTTGCCTATTGTGCTGTCAGAATCACTGATAGTGTCTACTCCATATCCACGTCCAAAGATATATGTGTCATTTCCACGTTCCCCATAAAGTGTATCACTGCCTTCGCTACCTATGAGTGTGTCATCTCCATAGCCTCCATATATAGTGTCGTTTCCTGATCCTCCATCTAATGTATCACTGCCTCCGTAACCGTATACGGTGTCGTCTCCGCCAAGGGATGCTATACTATCATCGCTCTCATAGCCACGCACTAGATCATTACCCTCGGTTACTCTCAGAGCTGCTTCTCTAATATAGTTATAATCCCATTCTGTTCCATCGGCAAATTGTACCTTCTCTACTATATAGTAATTGTTTGTATTAAAGTAATTGCTTATTACTACTTTGTCTGAGGTATCATTTATCGATAACTCCAAATTGTCTCCATTACGGGTTACTGTTATGTCCTCAGGAGCTATTCCTTCCAACATTCTTAAGGTATCCAGATTGCCTGTCGTACTGTCATAGTCACTGACAGTGTCTATGCCATATCCACGGCCAAAGATATATGTATCATTTCCACTTTCTCCATATAGCACATCGTTTCCTTCGCCGCCTTCTAGAACATCTATTCCACTGCCACCATATATAGTGTCGTTGCCTCCGTCTCCATACAGTTTATCATCTCCGGTATTTCCGTTGATGATATCATCTCCTCCGAGACCGTGGATTTCATCCGTACCTACATAGTCACGACTTCCCTCTAATGTATCATTTCCTTCTGTCCCAGAGACATTTAAGTTCAGTAATTGATCTTTTATGGTATCAAGACTAAGTATTGTTCCATCAGCAAATACAATTTCTTCAATACGATATTTGTTCTCTAGAGTATAGGATTTTATCCTAAGCTGATCGTCAGTTCCTAAAACCTTAATAATTAAATCATTTTGTTCTTGTGCAAACTCGATTTCTTCTTTATTTATATCTGTAAACTCGATAATATCTTTTGAACTATTTATAGCAATATCTATAATCGTATCCTGTCCAAAACCTTTACTGAATATATATATATCGCTACCGTCTCCACCATCCAGATAGTCATTTCCAATTCCACCATCCAAAGTGTCATTCCCACTGCCACCATAGAATTGATCATCTCCACCTAACCCACTAAAGGTGTCACTGGCATCAATAGCATTACTACCATAAATAATGTCATTTTCTTCCGTACCGTTAAAATTCCATACTAAGGTTTTCTGTTGTAATGCCTCTCCATTTAGTACTGTACCATCGGAAAATTCAATAGACTCAATACGGTTATTAATAGAAGAGAAATATGCTTTTATGGTTATTACATCTTCAGTATCTTTAACTTTAATCAACAAATTATTATAATCATTTTGATCTACTGCAAACTCTATTTCATCCGCGTTGATATCTTTAAAAATGATCGTATCTATATAGCTGTTATTTGAATAATCATTGATTATATCTTTCCCGAATCCTCTTCTAAATACATAGATATCGCTTCCATCCTTACCTTCTAAATAATCATTACCAGCATTGCCTACAAATAGATCGTTTCTATCAGCTCCGATAAGTTGATCATCATTTTCTGTACCTATAAGCAGCTTACTATTACTAAAAACTGCATCTAATAAAGAAGTACCATCTAAAGAAGTACCATCAACAAATAGCCCATCAAGTAAATAGCTATACTCATACATTACTTCCTTAAATGCAACATAACTTCCATTATCCTTGAAACTATTTTCAGTAATATAAACATTGAATAGTTGAAGCTTTAATAGTCCATCCTCAGGTCTCTCTGAAAGCAAATTGACAAAGTACTCAACTGTAGTAGAAAAATCATAGGACATAATTCTGTCATATTCGTCTTTCCCAGTATAAACTGTACTAAATATTTCCTTCAAATGTCCTTCATACAGCATAATTGCCTTGAACTGTTTAAAAAATTCACTATAGGCATTGGTAAGTCGCGATCCTGCGAGGGGTCCTACAAGAGAGTCATCGTACGTATTACTGTATATTTCTCCTAATATCTTTTCTAGTACCTTTATCTTTCTGCCATCAATAAAATGTCCGTCAGATCGATCGTGGATATGTATATCCGCATCAGTACATTCAACCCATTGGAATAAAATTTCTTCCAATTGATTGTCTAGATTATAATAGTTTGGATTGTTTGTAAATACTGAAACAAGTGTTTTCAGTTCGTTGTCTTCTTGCATACTCTCATGGAGACTTTTTAAACTTCCAATGCTTCTTATATTCGGTAATTTTCTGATTTCCTCGCTGATATCCGCATCATTTACCACAACAGTATCAAACAGTTTAACTTTGAATAAATAGTCAGACATTTCCAGAACCGAACCATCCTCTTTTGTGTAAGACCCTTTTGCTATTAGTGTATTTCCATTCTCATCGACAGTTCCAGTGGAATCATATGATAAATTAAGCTCCTTAACTCCCAGTTCACTTAGAGAATACAGCTCCTCAACTTGAGAAATCCCATCGAGGTTTACATCTTTCCATATCTTTAATTGTTGGAAGATTTCATCAGAACTATTAATCTTTCCATCCTTATTGTCATCATACTCTGATAATGCTGCAAAACCATTGACCGCTTTGCTGCCGTTTTTAAGCAATGTATTATCTCCAAATAATTCTCTTCCGCTATCTATGATTTCATTACCATTAATATCTCTTACTAAGAGCCCGTCATTTACATCTACCCATCCAGATTTTTCTGCAAATCCATTGGCATCATGATCAAAGTACACGCTATTTAACACAGATGTTGTTTTTACACCATTGCCATCTAGATCGAGAATGATGGGACTTATTTGTGTCTCTGCTGCATCTACGATAGGCTTAATTTCCTCCATTTCAATAATAGGCGGAAATATAGGCAGCGGTGTATTTTTTTCAAATACAAGATCAAACTGAATACTTCCCTGTTCAATCTCAATCTTCTGATCATAAAGATTAATTTCATCATTGATTCTATTCTTCATTTCCAGATTTACTACATCGGTATATTCATCGAATTCGCTGTTTCTTACGCCATCGTTATTTATATAACTCTTGATTTGACTATAGTCACCGGCTATGACCCCGGAGCTTCGATAATAAATCACACTCTTCATAGATGAATCTATACAATTGAATCCATCTTCAAAATACCCTACACCTATCAGCTTTGACCCGACAACAAAAGCTGCCACGTTTCTGTATAAAAATACTTTTACATCCTCGGTGTCTGCAATATTTAATTTATTTACTACTGTTTTATAGTCCTCATACTCGTAGGTATTTTTATAATCAGTTATCCTAACTTTTCCGTTTACTTTATAGGTATCTAAATCTAATTCTGGGTTCCTTCTTAAAAACTCAAATTTTTCATATAGAGATTTATCCTTCGCCAGATTTGAGATTTCAGAAATGTCTACTGTTTGGGTACCTTCTTCTTCCGTCTCAAAAATCACGTTTCCTATATATCTATTTTCAGTACCATTGGTATTATAGTAATCCTTTATAGTAACCGAACTAGTAATGCTATACTTTGGTTCAATGACGAGATTATTTCCGTCTCTCCAAACCTCTATTTCATCAAAAGAAAATCCACTAAAATGAATCTTATCTTTTACGCCATCGTAGTTGTAATTATGTATTGTATCATTACCAAAATTATGACCACTGAAGTAGTAGGTATCTGCTCCTTGCTCTCCATATAGACGGTCGTCCCCTCTACCCCCTTCAAGATAGTCTTCTCCTGCGCCACCATACAATTTATCGTCGTTTTCATTTCCAAACAGGAAGTCATTGCCTTCTTTTCCATATAAGTCATCACTTCCTCTAAGGCCGTAAATCTTATCCGCTTCAGCAGTACCATATAGGCTGTCATCGATTCCCATAGGCGTTCCGCCCGTTACTATTTCTTTATAATTATCATCACCGTCTGTTCCTTCAATAATATTGACTTTTAATTCGTTGATTAGCTCGTTAATATTATATTCTATACCTTCGACCTGAATTTTTTCTATGGTGTTTGTATTTGCACCGGCATAAAAATTCTTTATCAAAATTTCATCTGTATCACCGTATTTTATTAAAAGATCATTTTGAGATGTACCGTAGGAAAAGTACAGATGTTGCTTTTTAACAGCTGAGTCAAAAACAATCGTATCAATAGATGCTAGATCGGATGAATCTTCGGTAATTATATCTTTACCGTCTCCCTTGCCAAAGTAGTAGGTATCACTGCCTTGCCCGCCATAGAGTTTGTCATTATTCTTACCACTCCGTAGATAGTCATTACCATCCTCTCCATACAATTGATCATCCCCGTCTTCACCGTATAGATAATCATTCCCGCTGCTTCCATGGAGATAGTCTATATTGGAGCCTCCAAATAAAATATCTTCACCAGACCCGCCCCAAAGGTAGTCCTTCCCTTCTCCACCGTATAAATTGTCGTTGCCTCCCTCGCCTCGCAGCACATCTATGCCTGTACCTCCAAGTATTACATCGTCTCCAGCACCTCCATTCAGCTCATCATCTCCGCCATAACCATATATAACGTCATCCCCGTCGTTTCCACTTATTTCATCGGCAATACCTCCATACATGCCATAGATAACATCAGCGCCTGAGCTTCCTGACGTTAAAACCTTAGTCCAGACAGTATTGCTAGGGTATTGCGCATTTATGATATTTTGGTACTTTTCTGTTCTTGCAATCGCATCACTTAGATCCTCTCCTCCAGCTACTTCTCTGTAAGTGATCCCTTCTTTTACAAGATAGTCATTAATATATAATTGTTCTTTGTCTCCCATATAGTTGTCATTTAATTGAATATATCCATTTGCTTTTAATAATTCTTGTACATCATCGTGTAATATTGTATTCTCAGTCATAATCTGACCAATCTCTAAAAGTTTAGGTAAAATAAAAGAAGCTATAGCTCCCAATATTAACCCTTGAGGTGTGAAACCTATCCTTCCGATGGCGAAATTACCCAAAAAAGACAATGCATTGAAAATATTATCTATTCCCTGGAATTCTTCGACATTAATACCAAACTTCTCTGAAAGTTCATTTAATACAGCTGTCTCGTTTTGTTCCTTTACTGCGGTATGTATAGCGCAATTAAGAATAGTTAGAGATTGTCCTAAAATATATGTCCCACCTTCTGATAAGCCATATGCTAAGCCTACTCCATTTGCATAAGATGAGTATATGACATATTCAGGAGAGCTAACAATGGCATCATTGTAATTTCCGACTAAGTCAGTTATTTTACTAACTGCGTCAATCACATATTTAGGAAGATATCCTATTCCTAATGCTTGCCCATCTTTTCTAAAAGTAATAACATGATTTTCCTCTTCTGGTTGGCCACTTAGTCCATGTTTAAAATACTTACATTCGATCGTATCATCAAACACTTGATCCCCAAGAAGATTTTTCAGACCGTTAATTACTACATTGACTGACTCTACCTTGAAAGTTACTTCTTCCACATAGCCACCAGTTACTTGTCCACCCGCACTTGTTATTCTTGTTGAGAATTCTTTATAATTATCTGACCTAAAATGAAAGAGGTCTTGTTTATACAAACAAGCAAAAGTATCATGATTTAAAATAGAATATGCATTATTTTTAGTATTTAATTCATCATTACTTGCTTCGAAAGTTTCTATTATATCGTTTAAACAAAAAAACTTATCTTTGAACACGATACCTTCCATTGCGTTAATATTATTAAAAAAGTCGCTTATTGTAATTTGTACCCCACTGTTTAATTCCAATATCAAATGATCGCCAGAATCATCTGCCGATCGCTTAAATGTAACGGTAGCACTATCAAATAATGAAAGATCTATTTTTCCAGAGATTAGATTTAAGTCTATATTTTGATTTCCACTTCCACTTTCATATATAAAATTTGAGTTTTTTATCATGCCCTTTTCCCCCTTTTTTCTTTAAATATCTTTAATTATCTTTGTTCATAATAGTCAACATTATTAGTTTGGCATTTATTTTTAAGTAGTTCAAATATTGGAATAGAACCTCTTTCTCCAAAATAAAGATAAATATTATGATTAGATTTATTTGATTCAATTTTGAAATGATATTCTTTAAAAACTCCACCTCTATTTGTATGATACTTATTTGTTTTTGAAATGGTAAATCTCTGGATATCCTTCCATATAAGATTCAGATTATCCTTATTACTCAAGATGTATTCATCTGTGATAATAATTCGTGTAAAGATATACCTATTTGCAAGAAAGTGATACAAGATTGGTGGCAAGCAAATCACAAGAGCTTTCAAAATTGTTGCATCTCCTGCCCCTATGATTGAAACCAATAGACCGCCAAAACCCGCATATAGCATCCCAACGCTCCATACTCTCGCTGGATGTTCCGAATAAAATACTTTTTTCAATAATCCACATCCTTTCGCTTTTTGTATCCTTTGCTGTTAAATGATTGCTGCTTAGACTTAAGCTATCATACATTTTCCTCCTCGTCATTTCACTTTGTTCAATATATTCCACACTATTCGCTTCACAAGTTTTTTTGATTAACTCAAATATTGGAACACTATCCATTTTCCCTAGATAAAAGTAATTTTCATAAATTGATTCATTTGTTTCAATAGTAAACTGATATCTAATGAACCTTGCTGTAGCTACATTGTAATTATCATCTGTTTCTAAAATGGTGAATCTGCGTATATCCTTCCAAGGAAGATGGAGATTTCCCTTATTAACTTCAATATATTCATCAGTGATGACCATCCGTGAAAATACATATTTAACTAAAATATAATGATATAGAATAACGGGTAATAAAAGAAAAATGTTCATAATATTTCCTTCTAATAATGAGTGACCTATTATCATACCATATGGTGGATATATCAAATAATCTTTTATTCGATGTTTTGAGTGAATTACTTTTTTCAATATTTCACCTCCTCTCAAAGTAAGAGTTCAAAAACTTTCACTATGGTTTAAATAATTTAGGCAAAATCCCCCCCTCATCCCGTATATTTAAGAAACAAAAAAGACTAATCCTTACGATTTAGCCGGTTACGCCACTGCAGCTACATGGCAAAGGCGTCCAATTGCTGCCATGTTTCTTTTGCTTTAACTTTACTTTATTTTACTTTTATGTATTTTTTTGCATTATATATTGCTTTCCAAATTCCTTGTTATAAAAATAATTAATATATACAAATTTGCTAGCTATATTCATCTCATGATGTTTAGCCTCCACTATGATTATGTCTTCCTAGCTGTTTGATGCAGTTGTTCACATAAGATGCAATTCCAACATTGAAATTTGCAATTCTTTACATACTCTTCCCATCGCTTTAGCATATCTTGATCATACATAAATCGATCTATCCACTCTTTTTTCCTTTTATATACGACTTCGACATTTCCGTCTGCGTACTGTTTTACAATATCTAAAGAATCGTAAAACAGTTCCACAATAGATCTTCCGTGGAGTTTCAGCACCTGTACATATTCTAATATCTCATCAAAATCTTTTCTGTATATAGCCATGTCTGAAACGATCAAATGAAAGTAGGGTATTTCTTTGCGCCACTTGGCGCAGCTCACCTCAGATATCCTTTGAAAAAAATATGGGGTTTGTAAATTATTCGAGCAATTAAGGGCATAATGTTCATCCCTGATTGGACATCTTCCTCGGCACGTCTCATTCACTAGAAGAGCGATGGGTTTCTTATATCTTTTATAAGCTTTTTGCAACATCTTTAAATTATCTTTATCCCGTATACTGGATCTGTCAATATTTATCAGGTCAAATCCAGCCTGTGAATGATCGGCATATTCCTGAGGGTTATAGACTCTTCTTAAAACCGTATTTTTTAGATACAAGTCTGGAAAGGCCTTCTTTATTTCTCCTATGGCTGCCCAGTGAACATGTGGGATGGTCATAGATCTTAAGCCCCTATCATAATAGGGTTTTAGATTTTCTATAAAGATTTCAAGGTTTTTGTAGCTAGGCTCCACTGTAAAATTATTAAAGGTTGCTGATACGGTAACACCAAATCGATCCTGACACCACATCATGAATTTGAATATTTCTTCATATTCATCTTGATTTTTTATTGTATTTCCTAATCCCATTGCGTCATTACGGAAAGGAGGTATAGAAAAAGTGAAGTAAATATCAAATAATAGCTCCTTATATTCCTTAATAAAAGGAATTAACGTTCCATTCACTCCTTTTTCCCCTATTCCAAAGTTAAAGGGTAGTGAAAATATCTTTTTGTGCATGCTTAGCCTCCTGTTGAAAATAAGTATAATAAAAATGTTAAAATGCTTGTTAATAACATTTTTCATATAAAAACTATCCTTCACTTTACCTCAACTTAAAACTATCATTGATATAGTCAGCAGCTGTTAGGACGAACTCTATGATTTCTCTTTTCCCTGCCTTGACTTCTGTTTCAACTTTAGTACATATCTTCTGACTACATGTCTTAAAAAAATAGTATAAAACTTGCCATAGACTGTAAAGTGACCTAGGTCATGACTTTGTTTTTATATCAACCTGTTCCTTATCGCATAAACTGCAAGTTGTGTCCTGTCCTTCGCGTTAGCCTTTGCCAAAATACCCGTTAACATATTTTTTACTGTACCTTCCGTATAACAAAGTCTTCTAGCAATTTCTCTATTACTTAACCCATCAACCACAAGCCTCATTATTTCAATCTCTTTATCAGTATGATTCTTTCCCATCATTTCCAATGTTTTTAGAGTCTCAGGTACAGGCTGTAGCATTTTTGACACTTTTTTCAATACCTTTTTATGTATAGTTCCCAAACCTTGCATTGCATTTTTGATTGCCGTAATTATTTCCGAGGTATCTGCTTCTTTAAGGATGTATCCATCTGCCCCTTTCTCAAGAGCCATTGATACTTTCTCATCCTCATAGAAGGTTGTAAGTACAATTATTTTTACATTATTGTCATAGGTTTTTATTAATTCCGTACCTTTAACACCATCACATATCGGCATTACCAAATCCATTAATACTGCATCTGGATGATGATATCTACAAAGTTCATAAGCTTCTCTCCCATTTGTAGCACACCCTATTACTTCAATATCCTCATATTGTTCAAGCATATATTTCAAAGCATTCATAAAGTCTATTTTGTCATCTACCAAAATTACCTTAATCATGTTTTTTCACCTCAAATGGAATCTCGATATGTATATTAAATCTACTTTTACCGTCAGAACCAAATGTAATACTTCCTCCTAGCTTTTTTACTCTTTCCTCCATTCCTAATAGTCCACAACCCTTGCTTATTTCTTTACATCCACGGCCATTATCTATAATGAGCAAGCTTATCCCTTCTTTATAAAATCTTAACATTATATGTATTTCATCCGCTCTTCCATGTTTTATTGAATTTGTAACTGCTTCCTGACATGTACGGAATACTTCCTTCAAGTAGATAAAGCTGCTGCTGAGCTCATTTCCTTTAACTATAACCTTCACATCAACACCTAAGCTTTTAAAACTTGTTACGAGGTTGTTGAGGTCTTCAAGAAAAGTACATAAATCCAGTTTTTCTTGCATCGTATTGTATATTGACATCCTTAATTCCTTTAAGCTTTGAACAGCTATATCATTGGATTTTTTTATTATTTCAAGAGTCTTTTCATTGTTTTTACCGCAGGCATAAATTGCTGCTTCCTGCATTTTTATTAAAAGGTTCAATTTATGTCCGAGGCTGTCATGCATGTCCTGGGCAACTCTATTCCGCTCTTTTTCTACAGCTAATTCTTCTACTGTCATAGCATACAATTTTAACATCGCATTTGAATGAGCAAGTTCGTTATTTTTTTTCTCCAACTTAGCAACCAAGTCGCGGTACTGTGTGATATCAATAAAAGATATCACATAACCAACTACATTTCCTATTTTTCCTTTTACAGGCTGCACTGAAACACGAAATATAATATTCTTAGGTTTCTCGAGTCTTATTTCTCCGCTTACAGGTCTATCTACACCTGTTTTGATTGCTTTTAATAATTCTTTTGAATCTTTATCTGTAATCATTCTACTTTTTATGAAGCATATGAAGTCTTCTATGCTTTTTCTATAAGTAAAATCTATAAAAAAATTATGAAATGCGTAATTATAATCAATGATTAAACCAGCGTTATCAATAAAAACAATTGCCCCTTCAACAGTATCAAAAGCCTTCCTTAGTGCCACGGGCATAACATTTAAGAATTTAAAACGAAAAGTAGCCAGTGCAAATAAGAACATCATAGCCGAAAAGCTGATAGGTGTAATATCATAACCTAAATCAGACAGCTTTAATAATTGAACTACATTTGAAAAAATAGGAATCATCGCAGCAATGACGATCAAAATAGATTGTTTCCTTTCATGTCCTAATCTTTTTAAGGAATGTTTAATAATCAATACTGTTCCCACCATAAGATATATATAAGATAGAAAGCAGTGTATCCAGAAGAATATTCCGAATTTTACCTCTTGTAACTCAAACACTGAATAGTATGTTTTATGGTAGTTATTCGTTAATGCAATCAAATACAATATAAAAGGACCTGTAAGAAGAATAATTATATTTCTTTTTCTATCAGGTATACTACTCCCGGTAAATAAAAACGCAAATAATAGCCATGCAAATCCTATAAAGCATATTGAAAAGTTTTCAAAACATACAGCAAGCCATTTTGTTTCTAATTTTTTCGCGGTGATGTCGAACATATTTCCTATAGACCATATAAGAACTAGTATCTGACAGTATACAAAAGAGTAAAGTAGCCTTGTTCTTTTACCAAAAGCTAAAAAATACACTGCTATTGATAAGGACATTAAGGCTGATATTACTAGAAAAGTAACGCCTATGGTAAGCTGCATATACAAGTAGTTCCTCCCCTACTGTATAATTATTTAAGATGTAGATCTGGTAATATCAAATCATCCCTGATATTACCGAATCAATTTAAAAATATGTTCAAAGTAATATAAAAACATTTTTTAGAACCAACCCGCAATTTACCTTAGTTTAAAACTATCCTTAATATAATCAGCAGCTGGCAAGAAAAACTCTATGATTTTTCTTTTCCCTGTCTTTACTTCTGTAAGGACGGCCATACCCGGTGATATGGGTACATCTCTTGTGTCTACAAAGATCGTTTCCTTTTCGGGTTTGACAAGGATTTTGTAGACGTAGCCCAGATTTTCATCCTCCACTGCATCTGCACTGATATGGATGATCTTTCCCTTGATGGTTCCATACTTTTGGAATGGGAAAGTATCCAGCTTAATCTCTGCCCCTTGTCCCTGCTGGATAAAGCCTATGTCTTTATTGAGTACCATGGCTTCTATTAGAAGTGGCGTAGCATCGGGTACGATGCTGATGATGGGATTGGCCGATGTGATAACGCCACCTATGGTATTGGCACCCATGCCCTGTACGGTACCGTCTACAGGGGCTATAATTTTTTGCAGGTCGATCCTTTTCGTCATCTTATCCACTTCTTTTTCAAGTTCCTGTATGGCCTTATCTTTTTCCACCAGTTCTTTCATGATTTCTTTGTCATAGTCCAATGTGTGGAGGTCCTTTTGATTTTGATTGACCTCCAGTTGATCTTCGTAATAGGCAATCTTGGCAAGCTGCAGGTCACGATCCATGATGGCGAAATCCAGTTCATTTTGTTTCTCTATATATTCCTGCTCTGGAATGGCTCCACCCTCATAAAGGGTCTTTTGGATTCTTACCTGATCTTTTAGTATCTTAATATTTGTTTCCAGTTGAATCAGCTGCTGTTGAACCATGTTGTATTCTTCCATGGCTTTTTCATATTCTAATTGGTAGGTCTTTTGTTTTTCACGATAGTCCTGTTCTTTTAATCGTTTATACTCTTTTTGACGGTTTAGTACATCTTCACTGAGCAGGAGATTTGGATTCTCCTTGATCAGCTTTTCTACTTTCACGTCATCATCTTTTAAGGTAGCTAATAGAAGTTCTCTTTCCAGTTTCGCTGTATCTAAAGAGCTTTTTAGTTTCTCCAGCTCCGTTTTGTTAATGGAGGTATCTACTTCGATAAGCAGCTGTCCTTTTTTGACCTTTTGTCCTTCTGTCACATGGATTTGTGTGATAACGCCACCTTCCAGGGATTGTATGATTTTGATGTTACCATCAGGAATGACTTTTCCTCTGGCTAGAGCCACTTCGTCTACGCTTCCGATAATAGACCAGAGGATTGCCGTGACGAGTATAAGAAAGATCATCCATATGGTCAGCTTTCCTAATGGTGAAGCAGGACTTTCGATGATTTCCAGGGCAGATGGCAAGAATTCTGTCCGTATATCTTTTGGTTTCATTTTGATAATCATTAGCTGACTTCCTCCTCTGCTGTGATGATTCTGACCTGTCCTTTATGCTGCTGGTTGTATAGGTAGTGGTATAGTCCTTTTTGTTTGATCAACATGTCATGGGGACCAAATTCCACTAGGTTTCCTTTGTCCAGTACCATGATGGCATCACAATCTTTGATCGTGGAAAGTCTATGGGCAATGATTAGTACGGTACGGCCTTCACAGATCTTGGAGAGGTTCTGTTGGATGATGTTTTCTGATTCATAGTCCAGTGCCGATGTAGCTTCGTCAAAGATGAGGATCGGTGGATTGGTTAGCAGGGCCCTTGCGATGGCAATGCGCTGCCTTTGTCCTCCAGACAAAGCCGTTCCCCTCTCTCCCACCTGGGTATCATATCCTTCCGGCAGCTCCAGGATAAAATCATGGGCACCTGCTACCTTTGCCCAGTAGACGATTTCTTCCATGCTGGCGGCAGGCTTATGAATACAGATGTTATCTTTTACGCTGCCATGGAACAGGAAGTTTTCCTGCAGTACGACCCCGATTTGCCTTCTAAGCCAGAAGGGATCTGCCAGGGATATGTCTACACCATCGATTAAGATTTTCCCAGCTTCAGGGATATATAGTCTTTGTACTAGTTTGCTTAGGGTACTTTTCCCTGAACCGCTTCTCCCTACAATGCCGATGGTTTTACCAGCCGGTATTTTAAATGACATGTTTCGTACCGCTTCCGGTATGTCCATACGGTATCTGAAGGTAACATTTTGAAACTCCACATTCCCCCGGATGTTTGGAAGCTTGGCCTTTTGCATGTCAGAGTGGGGCTCTGGCTGGGCGTTGAAGATATCTCCCAGTCGTTCGATGGATACACTGGTTTGTTGGAATTCCTGCCACAGATTGACCAGTCTTAGGATGGGGCCACTGACTCTTCCCGAGAGCATTCGAAAGGCTATCAGTTGCCCAACTGTGATCTTTCCGCTGATTACTAGGTGGGTTCCTACCCATAGGACCGTAAGGTCACAGGTCTGCTGAATAAACTGGCCCACTGCATTGGCGCTGCCTCCCAAGATAGAGGTTTTAAAGGAAGCTCCCACATAGTTCGAAATACGGTCTTCCCATCTTTTTTGACTTAAGGGTTCCAGGGCAAAGGCTTTGATGGTTTGCACCCCAGACACGGATTCTACCAGAAAATTCTGCATTTCTGCACCATAATTGAATTTTTCTTTTAACTGATTTCGAAATAAGGGTGTTACAATCACAGATAATGCGATAAAGAAAGGTAAGGATAAGAGTACAATATTGGTTAGCGTCGTACTGTACATATACATGACAATAATATATACAGAAAGGAACAGTATATCCAATATAGATGACAGGGGTGCCCCTGTTAAGAACCTACGGATATTTTCTACTTCCCGAACTCTTGCGATGGTTTCCCCAACCTGCCGGTTTTCAAAGTATCGCAGGGGTAGTTTGAAAAGATGGTTAAATAACCTGGCACTTAGGATTACATCGATCCTGTTGGTGGTATGGGTAAAGACGTAGTTTTTTGACAGACTAAGCAGCATTTCAAAAACCACAATAATCAATAGACCTATCATCATTACCTTTAGGGTACTGAAGGCCTTGTGTACTAAAACCTTATCAATAATGACTTGGATAATGAGTGGCGATACCAATCCGATAATTTGAAGTGTAAATGCTGCGATAAGTACATCAATAAAGGATTTCTTATATTTTAAGATAGATGGAATAAACCATTTGATACCAAACTTGATTTGTTGTAGACGCATGTCCTTATTTTTAACGAGGATAACTTTTCCGGTCCACTTTTCACCTAATTCATCTTTCTTTACTTCCTCAGGTTTTTGCTTTTCCGGATCCAGAACTAAAACCTTCTCTTCATCTGCTTTTGCAAGTACAATAAAATTTCCGTCCGTTAGTTCAATAAGTGCCGGCAATGGATAAGTAGCAAGTTTCTCATAACCGATCTTTGCCGCTTTTGCTTTTAATCCTACTTTTTTACTAATCTTTAAAATATCTTGTTCGGTAATATCTTTTCCTTCCAATGCAAAACCATGATCCAACTGATCTTCATCCAGCCCTACATGATTAAATCTAGCAATGATAATCAGGCTTTGCAGGGTTTTTCTTAACTTTTGCACTTCCATTGCGTCCCCCTTATGTCTATGTATCTTTTAGTATTAAAAAAATAACCCAGTATTCAAAAACTTTAGCAAGTTTTCTGAATACCGGGTCGGTTGCACCGCTCACTCCATACACATCAGGTGCCCAATTAAGATGTGTATTTCTTCGTTTCCCCAAGAATATGGTAAATATTTATATATTCTTCCATATTATGCACTTGTACGACTATTATACAGACAAATTTGTGAATAATTTGTCGATTCTTGAAATCTAAAATTATTTTTATGTATTTTTTTTAGCTGATATAACAGGGAATTAATGTTAAGCAATCTCATATCTTCTCTCGAAAATAAATTATTCAATATTTAAATCAACATTTATCTTCAGCATATAATCATTGACAGTGTTAAAAAGTTTCGCTATAATAAAAATATCATATACCCCCGGAGGGTAGGGAGGGAGTTGGTAAATAAAATGTCAGCCATAAGACCATTCGTTCAGTTTTTATTTCTATTCGTCTTTATTGCATTCATGGTTTTAGGTAAGGCGCAAATTTGGATGGGGTTTATCTTCTTGTCAATTATTTTGTCTGTTGTTTTCGGGAGATATTATTGTGGGTGGGCTTGTCCTATTAACACCCTCATACGACCCGTCAATTGGCTCGGAAAGAAAATCGGCACCCAGAAGAAACATGTCCCTGAGGTTTTTAAATCTGAGAAAATACGCTGGGCAGCATTTGCACTGTTTATTGTAGGGCTTGGATATACCATTTATACCATTCGCCTGGGTAAAAAATTTCCTCTGCCATTAATCATTATACCCCTAGGGCTACTAACGACAATGTTTATTAATGAGAAAACATGGCATCGTTACCTGTGTCCATGGGGTGTATTATTTAGTCTTACCGGCAGATTTGCTAAGTTAGGTATAAAAGCAAACGACTGTTACAGCTGCGGTATATGCGAAAAGGTTTGCCCTGGTGAAGCCATCACTCTAAATGAAATGAAAAAGGCAGATATCGATTCTACCCATTGTCTCTTATGTTTGGAATGTCAATCTGCATGTCCAAAGGATGCCCTACATTATCAATGGAAAAATAATCGTGAGGAAACATCCTCATGAAATTAAAAAGACATTATAGTAATGTGAAAGTAGAAGAGGATGCCCATTGTCCTCTTTTTTTGCTATATGAGTTGCAATAAATATGTTACATCCGCTACGCCACGGGGACAGTTCCTCAGGCACATAAAAAACATATGTACCAGACGAACCGTCCCCAGGACTCCGCTGTCTCACATATAAAAATGGAGAATTTTACGAATTAGAGCTGCTTGATTAGATGGAATTAAGCTGTTACACGGTTTTTCTTTTTTTCCGCGAACAATAATATAACAATGGGTAGGATTACTTCAAACGGCAGTTTGTAGTATGGAGATACGCCAATGAATTCAATCATTTCCATGAGGCTATCATAAATAGATAGTGATAAATTAAGCATAAGCAGTGCAGCTGGTGTTATGATAAAGCGGTAATCAGCTAGATTCCACACGCTGCTAATTCCTTTGCTGACAGCTAGCATACATATGCTCAGTTTAATAAAACTTCCCATAAGAAATACAGCCGATGGCACGATTTCTATTCTACTGATAATATCCCCAATGTTCAATCTTGAAACAACTCTATAGGAAGGAAAGTACATGCTTAAAGCATTGTCTACACCAATAACTAATATATTTGTTACAGAGACTAGCAATATGGTTATGCCTCCAATCAAAAAACCGAACATATAAATTTTATACGGAGACCTTTTTTCTCTAAATCTTGAAAATACCATCGTAAATATTACTGTTTCGGTCAAGGGAAAGGTAAAGGTTTCAAAAGCTCCTTTCATAACAGGCTTCAATCCCTCTGCTAATACAGGGCGAATGTTAAGTATATTCATCTCAGGAATTAATAATAATCTTGTAATAAGTAAAAAACTCATAATTACAAAAATCATAGACGCTGCCCATCTTCCCAGTACTTCGATCCCTTCTTTCGCGCCCCAGATACCAAGCATTAAGATGAATATCATCGATATCGTTTTAGGTGTCTCAGGTAAAGAAATTGTATTAATAAACCAGCCCAAATTTATTAAAATTAATGCTCCTATATGAAAGGCAAACCAGATATATAAAAGTTCAATTCCTTTTCCAATAAAGCTGCCAAAACAAACTTCAATAATTTGAAACATATCTTTTTCTGGAAAGATATAATGCAGACGAGCATAGATCAGTATCATGGGCAATGCCATCAATACTGCAAGAATATTCGCTAACCATAAATCTTTTTTTGCTCCTATTCCTGTGCTAATGATGATAGATGTCCCTATAATAAACATAGTGACAAGGATGATTCCTTGTCTATCCGAAATCGATTCCTTATTCATAACTTTTCCTCCGAGATAGATTGAAATACAGTTTATTCCATAATATTATTATCTCGAATTCGCTAAATTATTTTTAAAATCACCATCTATGGTCAAACTTAGGCTAATATTGCCTGTTTCCTGTGAAAATAATAAGAGGATGAAGCTTTCTCATCCTCTCGTTATTTTATATCCCGTTAGAATGTAATGTAGTCTGACAGAATCATAAAGAAGTTATCCAGTTCTTTTCCTGATGTCTCACTGACGATGGTATCAATCTTCATATCAACACCGGCATAAGCTTTAAAGAACTCAGCCAATTTTTCCTTGTCTACTTTTCCTGTCGTTTTCCCCTCCAGATAGGCTTTCGTATACTCAACACCCGCTTCAATAAACATCATATTTACAGGAACAGGCCATGTTGAAAATCTACCTGTGCCACCTTTTTCGGCAATCTTTGATTTGATTTGTGCTACGACATAATCAATATCTCCGGCTTTATCAGGAGGAATTTCGATTCCCAAGGCCCCCGGATACCCATGATATGGACTTGGGCAGCACTGCTGTGGAGAAATGGCGCCCTGCTCCAATGTGGCTTTAATCAATGGCTCTTGCATAGAACAATTGGTACTGAAAAATGCTGTGTCTTTCCCTAATTCTGCAACCTTTCTCGGGATGTCTTCCAATATGAACTGCTGTGCCCCAGGAACACCGGCATCTCCGGTAGGATCTGGCGCCGTTGCATCGACAAATTTCATTCCCCGCTGCTCACATTGTTCCTTAAAAATATCTCTTCTCATGGCAAGAAGCTGATAGGACATATGCCGTGGGAATGAATAATGGACAAATGTCTTTGCCCCCATTTTTTCTGCTTGCTCAATGATAACAGTACCCATTCCCAACTCATCGGCTTGCAATACGATATCTGCTTTTGAAGCAATCATATCCGGATCTTCACCGGGTACCCCCACGATGAATAGAATATCCGGGTTGACTTCCCTTGCTTTGTCTATGGCTGCCGATGCTCCTGGTACAGCCGGACAGAAAATAATAGCCTTGCAATCCGGGTCCGATGCCATAGCCATGATATTGGCTATGGTTGTCTCCTGCTCCTTCATGAAGTTATCCGGATATGTTTGATGGAGAATCATATCTCCATATTTTGCGATGACCCTTTCAGCGGCCCTATATTCTTCTTCATTTTGTGATACCGTACCTGTCATAATACCAATCTTGTATGTATTTTCTGGTGGTGCTGCTTCCTCTACAGCGGTGGGTTGTTCAACTGCTGGTTTCTGTCCACATGCAGCGAAACTGAAAACCATGAACAATGTCATAAAGATTGCTAAACTTTTCTTTAACATTTAATTTCCCCCCATTTATAATCATTATTTATAAATTTACCACTGCCCCCCTTCTTTATATAAAATCTAAGAAATCACTGGAACATTAGGTACATAATGATGCATTGATCTAAATTCTATTTTTTGCTATGCCTTGTACATTCTATTCCAACAACTTGATTTATAGCATTTTTTTTACTTCTTGCCGGCAGATGAATTACTTGAATATCCGCTCCATCTTTGATTGTCTTTTCATCATATCCCATCTTTTAAGATTTGTATGAACTGGAGAATTCATAGCAATCATTCTCCAGTTCATATTTAATATAATAGGCTAGATATCTTAAAAATCCGTATGCTCACTTCTTGCAATAATTTCATCCTGTAATCCCTTGTTGAGATTATTAAAGTAATCACTGTATCCTGCAACTCTCACAATCAAATTCTTGTATTTTTCAGGATTTCTTTGAGCATCTCTAAGGGTATCTGCACTAACGATATTAAATTGAATATGGTGTCCATCTACTTTGAAATATGCACGGATCAGGTCTTTTAACTTTTCCAGCCCCTCTTGATCCTGTACAATCTGTGGCGTAAATTTTTGATTCAGCAGTGTTCCACCCGTTTTCAAATGATCCATCTTGGATGCAGATTTAATGACAGCCGTCGGGCCCTTTTTATCGGCACCTTGGACCGGTGAGATTCCTTCTGACAATGGTTTCCCTGCTTTTCTGCCATCAGGCGTTGCCCCCACTACCGATCCAAAATAAACATGGCAGGTTGTTGGCAGCATTTCAATCCTGTAGGTAAAACCTGTGGGTGTTTTTCTACCGTTGACGGCATCATAGAATATATGAAATACTTTCTGCATAATCATATCTGCATAGTCATCGTCATTACCATACTTTGGCGTCCTATTAAGCATCCACTGCCGCTCTTTTTCATGCCCTTCGAAATCAGCCTCCAGGATATTCAAAAGTTCCTCCATAGTCAGATTTTTTTTGTCATATACATGATATTGAATGGCTGATAGGCTATCCGTTATACTGCCAATGCCCACCCCCTGAATATATCTTGAGTTGTATCGGGCACCTCCTGCATTATAATCTTTAGCATTTTGGATACAGTCATCAATGATAATGGACAAGAATGGTGCAGGCATATTCTCAGCATACAGCTTTTCAATGATATGATTGCCCCTTATCTTAATATCTGCAAAATGTTGTACTTGCTTTCTGAACGCTTCAAGCAGTTCTTCCAAGGTGGTGAATTTCTTTGCATCTCCTGTTTCAAGCCCCAGCTTCTTTCCGGTTCTTGGATCAATGCCATTATGGAGAGTGACTTCCAAGACCTTCACCAGATTAAAATATCCCGTGAGGATAAAGGCTTCCTTGCCAAAACAGCCGACTTCCACACAGCCGCTGGTACCGCCGCACCGGGCATCGTCCAGTGCCTTTCCTTGCCTGAGCAGTTCTTCTACCACAGCATCGGTATTAAATACGGATGGAAAGCCCATCCCTTCCCGTATGACCTCTCCGGCTTTCAGTACAAAATGGTCCGGGTTTTTTCTACTGATTTGTACATTGGTACTGGGCTGCAAAATTCTCATTTCATCAATAACTTCCAGCAGCAGATAAGAAATTTCATTGACACCATTGCTGCCATCAGGCCGAATGCCTCCGATATTGATGTTGCAGAAGTCTGTATAGGTTCCGCTTTCCTGCAATGTAATGCCCACCTTTGGTGGAGCGGGCTGATTATTAAACTTCACCCAGAAGCACTCCAACAGCTCCTTTGCTTGTTCCCGTGTTAATTTTCCGCTTTCAATTTCTTTTTGATAAAAGGGATAGAGATGTTGATCCAGTTTTCCCGGGCAGAAGGCGTCCCATGTATTTAACTCCGTGATTACACCCAAATGTACAAACCAGTATGCCTGTAAAGCTTCATGGAAGGTTCTGGGGGCATGGGCAGGCACATGGCTGCAAATCTCTGCAATCTTTTCCAGCTCCCTTTTTCTATCAGGATTCTGCTCCTTGTCCGCCAATTCCCTGGCCTTCTCAGCATGTCTTTCAGCGAATCTGATAATCCCGTCGCAGCAGATACCCATGGCCTTCAGCTGTTCCTGCTTATCGTAGGCTTCCGGGTCATTAAGATAGTCCAGTTCCTGCATTCTTTTTTCTATATCCTTTTTAAAATCATAAAACCCTTTCTGATAGATTTTTCCGTCAGCCACCGTATGTCCCGGTGATCTTTGCTCCATAAATTCCGTAAAGATACCTGCCTCATAGCTATCGATCCATTCTTCCGTCATTTGATTGAAAAGATGATCACGGATGGATTTTTCTTTCCAATAGGGAATGATCTTTTCACGCTGCAGTCTTTTTGTTTCTTCATCTACCCGAAAAAATATCTTTTCACGGCTGTCAATAACATCAAAATCTTCTTCCGTATGGCAGCACAATTCAGGATAGGTTGATGCCTGTTGAGGCCCTGGTCCCCTTTCTCCGACAATTAGTTCTCCATCATTGATGCATATGGTTTTATGCTCTATCACATACTGAAATATTAATGCCCTTAAAACCGGTATGGAAACTTTGCCTCCATATTGTCTATGGGCTTCCGTCACCAATACCGCCCTTTCTATGGAAAGTTGTGGAACTGTGGTAACACTTTGTTCTCTAAGCTTTGCAATCCTTTCATTCATGCCCATTGCTTTTCTAATCATGCAGTATCACCCTCCAATTTTTACATGCAGTCCATGATCTTTTAATTTTCTACAAATCTCATCCAAATCTTTATTTGAAGGAGGCGGCAACAAAGGAAGCCTATAGCTTTTCCCCAGCCTCTCATATTTGTCCATGGCAATTTTGTGATAGGGCAGTAGATAAACATCCCTTAAATTCAATGATGATAGTACTTCCCCCGTCCTTTGAATATTTTCTTCATCATCATTGATTCCCGGTATGATGGGCATACGTATCCATAGGGAACAATGACGGGCCGCAAGCTGATGTAGATTATTCATTATAGTTTGATTGGATACTCCGGTATACTTTATGTGTTTTTCCTCATCCATGAACTTTACGTCATATAAAAACAAGTCCACCTTATCGATAATTCTGGCAAAGGCTTCCAAACCGGCATATCCGGATGTATCCACCACTGTATGGAGCCCCTTTTTATGACAAGCATCCAGCATGCTTTCCAGGAAATCAATCTGTGACAATGGTTCCCCTCCCGAAAATGTTACACCCCCGCCAGACTGCTCATAAAAAATCTGATCCTTTTCAATCTCACACATCACATCGGAAATCGTCAACTTTCTACCTATCAATTCCATGGCTTCTGTCGGACATCTGTCGGCACACAGTCCGCACAAGCTGCACTTTGCTTCCCTTTCCATACCATATTCTGAAGAATGCAATGCCCCCCTGGGACAGTTTTCTAAACAATCACCGCATCCAATACATTTTTCTTTTCTAAATACAATTTCTTGCTTATATCCTTGACTCTCCGGGTTATGGCACCACCAGCAATTTAATGGACATCCCTTTAAAAATATTGTGGTCCGGATACCGGGACCGTCATGTATGGCGTATTTTTGAATGTTGAATACAATTCCTTCTTTCAAAGTATCACCTCTATGGTTATTAGGGACGAGCCTTGGGACTGTTGCACAACATGTAAATGATGCGTCATAACATGGGTGTTGATTATAAAATATAACGGGCGGGCAGGCGTGGAAACCTGCCCCTACGTGTCCATACTCATCAATCAACGTAGGGGGCGGTTTCCATGCCGTCCCGGGTTTTCAATGTCACATCAATCTACTTTTGCGACACTCCCAAGGTTTTTTCCCTTTTTATGATTTATAGGGGGAATCGTTCGGTGCTTTTTGACTTTTCCTTTGACGCTGCAGTCATTTGACAGATAGAAACCGGCTCCTATAAGTAGGATCTGTAATACAACCGTACTTAAGACATCAACAGCAATGATTGCAATTCTTATGCCAACTTTTTACAATCCAATTTTTCGAATATTCGTTGAATTTTCAGGTCTTCACATATGTCTTTTCTGCATAAAAATAAGACGTCCCAAAATCAGGACGTCTTTTCCACCATATTTCCGACATTGTCTCAGAATTGAGACCATTACTTCATGATAACATGCCAGCTGATATGATACTTTTTGATCTTATTGTGTAATGTTTGCCTAGGTACATTCAAGAGTCTTGCCGCCTTAGCGCAGTTTCCGTTTGCCTTCCGTATGGCCTTTTCAATTAATTCTATTTCGTACTGCTCCAATGCTTCATGCAAGGGCATATCCTTTTCTTCGTCGGATGATTCCTCTTTGCTTTTCATTACTAATGCTTTGATGGGATAACATATATTTGCAGGCAAATCTTCCGTTCTAATTATATTTCCATCTGCAAAGTTCATGATACTTTCGATACTGTATTTGAGCTCCCGTATATTCCCAGGCCAATCATAAGCCTGAAATATCTGCATGACCTCAGGATCAACCTTACGAATGCTTTTATATAATTTATCGTTGTATTGCTGTATAAAATAATCTACCAACACGGGAACATCTTCTTTTCGCTCTCTTAAAGGCGGAATATTTAATGAAATCACATTTAATCGATAGTATAAATCCTCTCTTAGGATTTTTTTCTCCACGATAGACAAGGGTGGTTCATTGGTAGCTGCAATAATCCGTACATCTACCGAAGCTGTCTTGGTCCCCCCTATTCTTCTGACAATCCCATCTTGCAGTACTCTCAGCAGCTTCCCCTGCAATTCTATGTCCATGGAGTTAATTTCATCTAAGAACAGTGTTCCTCCATCAGCCAATTCAAAAAGTCCTGGCTTCTCTTTGGCACCGGTAAAACTGCCCGCCGACGTGCCGAACAATATACTCTCCAATAAAGACTTGGGAATGGCTGCACAGTTTTGAGCGATAAAAGGTCTGTTTTTCCTCATTCTACTGGCATTATGCAGCGCTTGCACAAATAATTCCTTACCTGTCCCTGTTTCCCCATAGATGAATACGGGAGAGCTGCTATCTGCAATTTTTATTACTTTCTCTTTTAATGCTTTGATCAGATGACTGGTTCCTATGATATCTTTAAGGCTATATATGGTCCCATTTCCTCTAAAAGCTTTGTCATTCGTTTCCCGTTTAAATAATTCTTTTTGCAGCGATATAATCTTTTCGGACAATTCCTTTACTTGTGTCAGGTCTCGATAAATTTCCAGTGCTCCAATAAGCTGGTTGTTTTTCATCAATGGAATGGTTGACGTCAGCGTAGAAACCTTTTTGCCTCGAAAGTTCATATAGGTCTGTATATAGTCGATCATGGCTTCTTTTGTCCTCAACACCCGGTAAAAGGTACTGGTTTCGGGGGTCAGATCCGGGAAAATGTCCAGTATATTTTTACCTATGGCTTCCTTTTCTGTGATGCCAGCTATATTTGTTGCCGGTTCGTTATAGAATGTCACATTGGCCTGCGTATCTACAACCAGTATTCCCTCATCTAAATGTTCCAATATGGATTTTAGAAGATACTTATGATCCATCCTCCTCCCCCTTTCCATTGCTTCCCATGTTATTTAAAAAAATACATTTTGTTGATACCACTATCATATATCAGATATTATTGAATGACAATCATCTCCTTTGTTGCTTGATTAAGTATTTCTGTGCCATGAATACCTATTCATACAATATCCTCGATCCTCATGCCGAATTTACCCGGCAGATATATTCCCGGTTCTATGCTGAATGCCATCCCTTTCTCTAACGTTCTTTTAAATGATCAGCAATTCCCGTGGTGCATCTGTCAGTATTTCATATCCATTTTCCTTTATCAGCACCATATCTTCTATTCTTACGCCGCCCCAATTGGGAATATATATCCCCGGCTCCACCGTTACAACACCGTTTTTTTCAAGAACATCTTTTGAAACAGGACCCATAAAGGGTCTTTCGTGAACAAATAATCCCACACCATGGTCCAGACCACTATAGTGATAATCTAAATACCCTGTATCTACAAAGATTTCCTTTGCCTCCTCATAGGACATTGTTCCGGGAATTCCAGCCTTAATAGACTCAATGGCTGCCATATCAACCAACTCCTTTCTAAGTCCGTAAAAATGCGGCATATTAAGAAGCCCTAAAAAGTACGGGGGCGGCTGCTCCAGTGTAATTTCCTTAGAATGGATACCATTAACAATACTTGTTTTTTCTCACAATAACGCCCCCTTTTCATCACAAAATAATTATAAGCTGTTCTTTTTCTCTATCCTTATGTCAAAGCCAATGGGCCATGGGCACCCCCCTATTTTTAGGACATCACCTTTTTTATGAATCATGCTATACGCAATTCGTCATCTATAGTAAATCCAGAAATACGCGAAAACTTTTTGTGAATATTCATAATGTTTTACAATTTATATGCCAGTTCTTTACTGCCTCAAGCATATTGGAATAGCTTCGTTGTCTAGTATAGAATAAAAAAAGTCCCAATTTAAGGACAAAATCGGACTCATTTTCGGGACGTTGTATTACTATTTTTACTTAATGGATTCTACGGGATAAAATAGCTTTATTTCAAAAGATTCATTCTTTTTTCCTCAATATATTTTAAAAAATTTACATATTTTATTTTATCTATCGACCTTTTGGAGACGAAGTCCTGTTACAATAAAACTATATATCCATATAAGGAGTTGAAGTCGTAGCATGTTCGATATAAACTACAAACCTATTGATCCTACAGTATGGCAAGGACGTATTGACAGTGAAACGAATTTTGATGCCTTTCGATGGCATCAGTGGGTAGAAGCTATTGATCTAAGACAAGATGGCCTTACACCTTTTACGGGCAGATTAGGTTTTGCTTTCATAGGTTTCTGTTGCGATGAAGGCGTTAAAAGAAATAAAGGTAGAGCTGGTGCAGCCAAGGGCCCAGGAAGCATCCGAAAGGAGTTAACTAATCTCCCATGTCGATTTACAAAGGATGTAAGGCTATATGATGCTGGGAATGTTTATTGTGAGAATATCTCCTTGGAAGAAAGTCAGGCAATACTTTCAAAGGCAGTTGCAAAGATCCTTGAACTGAATCTTTTTCCCATCGTCCTGGGTGGTGGTCATGAAATAGCCTTTGGCCATTATAACGGAATCTTAAATTTTCTGCGTCAAAATCAGCCAAAACCCAGAATTGGCATCATCAATTTTGATGCTCATTTTGATCTTCGTCCCTATCCCCACGGCGGCAGTTCAGGAACCATGTTTAGACAGATTGCAGATCTATGTCATGAACAGGATCTCCTCTATGCATATCTTTGTGTGGGCATTCAGAAATACAGCAATACCGTTGATTTGTTCAAAACCGCAGATGTACTGGGTGCGGACTACATTTTGGCGAAGGATATTTCAGCCGGTGATCAATGGAACGTACTGGAGAAAATGGATGCTTTCATAAAGCACAAAGACCATATTTATGTAACGATTTGTTCCGATGTTTTCTCTTCCGCTTTTGCACCTGGTGTCAGCGCAACACAACCGCTAGGATTGGATCCCGAGATAGTATTAAAATATCTTAAATATATCTTCCGTTCAAATAAAGTCATTAGTTTTGATATCGCTGAGGTTTCACCGCGATTTGACCAGGATAATACTACGGCAAATCTGGCGAAGGTCTTAATCTTCTCTGTTATCAATACCCTATGTGAAATGCATGATTTGTCCCTTTGAAAAAAAGGGGCTTTTTTTATCTTAAAAACAAGCATGTACAGGCATCTCAAAATATTCTATTTCTTTTTCTCTGCTTAGAAAAGCGGCGGATATTTTATAGAATACCTCTTTTCTGTACAAACTAATAAATATAAATTTTTTTATGAACGTCCCGCAATGTGACATAAATCATAGAATGCCCCTTTTAAAAATCGTATCATAGTATTAGAAAATATAAGAACAAAGGAGCGTTTCAACAATGAGCAGATTTTTAGGACCTATTCATTATTGGCTTTTCAATAAAATCCAATTACATGAAAAACTGGAGGTAGATTTGGTTTCTCATTTCGAGGACAAATATGGAGATGAGATTGGGGCCTTTACACAGCAAATGACCCAGCGTTTTGGCTCCCCCATCGGAGATAAACCACTGGAAGCACTCATTGATCAAGGAAATATTCACGGCTGGCTGCAGGAAAGAATCACCATAGCTGAAACAAGACACGCCGCTATCCTAACCCAGATATTTGACCGCTATGGTCAGGAAGCAATCAATGATGCCATCTCTATTTATGCGGAACAAGGTAATCGCTGCGGTATGGATGCCAGAGATAAAGAAGATGTAGATAATGCCATGGGACTGTATAAGGCTTTAAACAATTACATTCTTGAAGGGATGCCTTGTGACAATGTCAATAATATTACGACTGCAGAACCCGATAAGCTGGAATGGGATATTACACGATGCCTGCATAGAAGATATTGGGATGAAGTAAATGCAAACCCTGAAGTCTTTTATGGTCTGCGGGCCGCATGGGTAAAGGCATTTATAGAAGGTGCTAATAGCGCTTATACGTATCAGGTGCAGCCAAAGAGTCTCCGTGGAGAAACAATATTCACCCATCAAATCTTAAAAAAATAATGGAGGAGGAATAAATATGAAAATTACAAGAGAAACATTGATCAGCGATGCACTAAGATTGAATCCTAAATCAGCAGAAATCCTTATGAGACATGGTATGGGATGCTTAGGCTGCCCTTCATCTCAGATGGAGTCCTTAGGACAAGCTGCAGAGATTCATGGGATTGATTTAGAAAAGCTGCTTGAAGAATTAAATAAGTAAAAAATAGAAAGCTGCTGTTCATGGTAAAGGACAGCAGCTTTTTATCTGATAATTCATACATAAAAAGAAGAATTCCCTTCATCGTCTAAAACCTGTATAATAGTATTGGATAGTAATGCTGTATCAAATAGACCTTGATCTGTAATTCAGTTATGGGGGAATCAATATGCAAGTGAAAGATGTATGTAAACAATGTACAGGAAAATATTGTACCAAAAAGATATCAATCTTTGGAATTCTTAACGAAGAACAGCAAAAGGCTGTCAATAAACGAATTATACATAGGAAATTTGAAAAGGGTAAAATCATTTTTTCAGCCGGAGATTGGGCTGACAAATTCTACCTTATAACTCACGGTAAAATAAAACTGTCAAAGTATACAAAAGACGGATATGAGCAGCTCCTTTATGTACTGGCAGAGGGGGACTATCTGGGAGACCTGAGTCTCCTGAAGAAAAGTCATCATACCTGTAATGCTGAAGTCATTGAGGATACTACGGTATGCATCTTAACGAAAGACGACTTTGACGATATGCTTAGAAATAATCCGGAGCTTGCCCTGCAGGTCATGGAAATATTTCATGATCGTATAGCCAATCTGGAATATCTGCTGCAAACATTAGGTATGAAGGAGATCGACGCAAAGCTCGCCGGACTCCTCATAAGCTTTATTAAAAGCTTTGGCACACCGACAACATCCGGAATTGTTCTGGATATTCCACTTAGCAGGGAAGATATGGCAAATCATATCGGGACCTCCCGTGAAACCATCAGTCGAAAGCTGAGCATCATGCAGGATGACCGCATCATCGAATTCGATGGCTATAAAAAGATCATTATCAAGGATTTACCGAAACTTGAGCAAATGTGCTCTTAATAGACAGCTTACCACGATAGCAAGAAGGGAATCAGACGATCTGATTCCCTTTTATGTTCTTAATGATTTGCTATCTCTTCAAGCTGTTCCACAATTCCTACGTATTTTCTTTGTATATCTGCTTTCTCAGCATTCTTTTCCACAGCCCGGCATCTTTCTTCCACATCCTCCATGGCTTTAGAACTCAATTGTTTTCGTCCGTAAACATAAATAGCTGTATCTTCCTTATCGATATGTCTATGAAGCAAATCCGTATAAGAAATGGCATTTGCAATAATGTCTACCTTGGCCTCGTGGTCTCCTTGCTTCGCTTTCTCTAAGGCAGTTTCCAGATTGGCGATATACAGTCTTCCCAAGTCATGCTCTGCCAACATACCGAAAATAGGTCCACTCTTCACATGCTCTCCCAGTTCCTCTGACATTTTTGAAAACAGTATTTCCTCTTCCTTATTATGATGATGCTTATCGGCATAATTTCTTATAAAGTCAATAGCCATGGCAAAGCCATTGTAATTTACTTCTTCGCCATTAAGGATTTTTATGCAAAGTTTTCTAACAACCTTTAGCATCCTTTTAATATGTTTATGCTCCTCCATCATTAAAGCTATGGCATCCATTTAAATTCCCTCCATTTTCATGTAATTCGATGTGCTGCCCTAAAAACTTTCCAGAGCAGCACATCAGATTCATCTACTTTTAGTTTTTCCTCATTTATTGATATCAATCAGAAATTTTTCTGCTACACAGTCTGTGCAGCTTTTAATCGGACAAATAAGATATTATTTTCCAGATGAATATGGGTAAACAAATCAGCCTCAATGGCTTTCAATTTATCGTAAGTTCTTGCAAAAGAGCTGCAGCCTGTATCCGGCACTTTATATCCTCCTGTTATTTCTCTCATTTCCTTCAATAAATCTCCCGCCTGTTCGTGTTCATTCTCTGTTTCGTTCATGACTTGTAAAACACGTTCTAACATTTCCGCTGTAGGATTTTGATCATATTTTTTGATCAATGGGAACAGAACCTCTTCCTCCTTGATCAAGTGTGCTTCTATTTCTGACTTGAGACTATTAAACAGCTTATGCAGTTTTGTCAGCAGCTCACCATTATCGATGTAATGGACCCTGAGGATTTTATTCAATAGTTGATCGATCAGTGGAAGTTCTTCCTTCATAAAGGTATGATGTTTAAAAACAATATAGTCAATAAGTTCCACCATCGATGCTGTCGTCCAATCCTTTTCCTTACTTATGGCTTGCTCAAATTCCTCATAGGCTGCATTTAGTTTTTGAAGCAGTTCTTCTTCTTGGATTCCCTGCTCCTTTATAGCAGCTTCCAGTTCTCTATTCCCTCCACAGCAGAAATCAATTTCATATGCCATGAATATATCCATAGCCTTTGGAAATACTGCCGCAATTTCGCCTATTTTTTGTTTTTTATGAAATACTTTTCTCATACTTCTCTCCTCCTTTAACCTCTCATTATTTTCTATAGCTTCATTATAGGCATTCCGAGACGTAAAAGCTGTGATTGTAATCAAAAACTGAAAAAAACCTGGATAGACCGGGTTTCTTCACAAATAATCAGCTAGTTTATCTTCATCCACAATGATGATCTTTTTAATACCTACAAGTTTGATCATGCCTTCTTCTTCAAACTTTTTAAGCTTTCTGCTTATGGTCTCTCTAGCAACCCCTGTATAATTCGACATCTCTTCCCTTGTCAGCGGTAGCCTTATGACGATTCCCTCCGATGTTGTTTTTCCATAGGTTTCCTTAAGCTCTAACAGAAGATGGGCGATTCGTGCTTCCACATCATTGGTGGCCAGATTTTGTACCAATGTTTCCAGCTTCGCCAATCTCGTACTTACAGCTTCTAAGATTTTTAAGCCTATCTCCGGCTTCTCTAGAATCAGCCTCTTCATTTTATCCTTTGTCAAGGTACACAGCTTTGTAGGCGCAAGGGCTTCTGCATTGAATGTGTATTTTCCGTTTTTCAAGAGATTCAATTCACCAACAAAATCACCATCTGACAATATATGTAGTATCTGTTCTTTCCCATCCCTGGTATATTTAAACAGCTTGACCTTCCCTTCGTTCACGAGATATAAGGTATCCGCTTCCGCCTCTTCAAAAAAAATAGTTTCTCCTCTATGATAGTTCTTATGTCCTGTCATCTTGATAATTTCAATCAGTTCTTCCCGATTTAAATTTGCGAATATAGATACTTTGCTGGCGCAAGGTTGACTTTTACATCTTTCACAACACGTTTTCATTTGATCTGCTCCTTATCCGTTAGATATCTATAGTATACCCCGATTATGCCCGGCAAAACAGATGCTGGGCGCACAAGTAAGGGAGTGTCGCAAAAGTAGAAAAATGTGACATTGCAAACTCGGGACGGCGTGGAAACCGTCCCCTACATTGATAGGTATGTCCATGTAGGGGCAGGTTTCCACGCCTGCCCGTTATATTTTAGAGCAAGACATGGGGACTGGTCCGCTGTCCGGTGTGCTTTTTGCCGGACTGGGGCCCTGTCCCCATGTCTTGCTCATATTTCTAGCTTATCAACAAATCACCAATTGCAGATGCTGTTCGGTACAGTCTGGCTTTCTCTTGATCATCGGGGCTAAACTTAACTCTTATGGGAACCTGTATATCATCCATTCCTGTACTTTTGATAATATAGGAGCTATTGATAACTTTTGCATTTGTCTCGTTCAAATAATCATGAATCACTTCTATGGCTTCTCCACTCCAGCCGTAGGATCCGAAGGCTACAGCTAACTTACCGCTTAAATCCATATTTTTTAATTCTTTCAGTACTTCTTCCAACTTACCAACCATATCCGCATATCGTGTTGAGCTTCCAAAGAAAATAGCATCGGATTCTTTTATTACTTCTATGATACTATCCAAATCAGCATTTCCTACATTAATGACCCTTGTTTCGATAGATTTTTGATTTAGGCTGTCGGAAAGCAGCTTTGCGATCTTGGTTGTACTGCCTGTCATGGTACTGAATAAAATGGCTGCCTTCTTATGATCCTTTGGCCTGCTCATTTCATCATACATACGGATGTAATCCGCTGCATCCGATCTTAAAATGTATCCGTGGGATGGTGCAATCATCTGAATATCCAAGCCTTTAACCTTTTGAATCATGTCCTGCACATAAGGTCTGTGAGGATGCATAATCAACTGATAGTATACTTTGAAATCCTCTGTTATGTCCTCTGCTGCCTCATCATTGAATAATCCGTAGGTGGCCACGTGAGAACTGAATTGGTCACAAGGATACAAGATCCTGTCTTCTATGCAATAGGTCACCATGGTTTCTTCCGTGTGTAGAAACGGTGTTTCAAAGAATTGCAAAGTCTTACCGCCAATATCCAATGTCATGCCGTCCTGGATGATCACATACTCTCTATTGTGAAGCTTAAACATATTTTTGAGTTCCTCTGCCCCTAAGGCCGTGGTGACAATCTTGGCATTTTTCGCTTTGTTCATTAAAGCAGGAAGCCCCCCTGCATGATCCGGTTCCACGTGGTTGATAACCACATATTCTAATTTTGATAAATCCATGATGCTTTCTAAGTTCTCTACAAATACCCTACCGAATTCGATATCGACGGTATCAATCAGTGTGGGTTTTTCCGTATTTAGCAGATAGCAGTTATAGGTTGTACCTTTTTCTAAAACAAGTCTGTGGAATGGTACTTTTCTATCGTCAACATACCCTACCCAATAAGTATCTTTGGCTATTTGAATTTGATTTTTCATATTTATTTCCTCCTCACATTTTTCAAATTCTTTTATCTGCTTTCATTATAGGAGGAATTTCCACTTTGTACTGTGACTGGAGTCAAAGGGAGAAAATTTTTCTGAGTCGTCGTGACAATCGTTCGTAAAAAAGCTTCAGTTTATGTCAAACTGAAGCTTTTTTTATGATACAGCTATTCTTTTTCTGACAGTATCCTTCACCTGCTCAAAGGAAGCATATATAACCGGTATGATGATCATCGTCAGCAGGGTAGCTGCCAGTATTCCTCCTGTAACCGTTATGGCAAGGGGAGAAAATCTTTCCGCACCGAGGGCCAACTGCAGGGCCAACGGCAGCATGCCTGTTACATCCGATAAAGCTGTCATCATAATTGGTCTGAATCTGGCCTTTACTGCTGCTGTCAGGCTTTCTTCCAGTGTATCCTGTTCATCCCTGCGTGCAATCACATAATCGATCAGGAGTATGGCATTGTTTACTACCGTACCGGCCAACAGAATAAATCCTAATAGGACGGGCATGGATACATATTTGTCCGACAAAGCCAGAGCCGGTGCAATTCCTGTGATGACAAGAGGAATCGCACTCATAATGGTAATGGGATGTAAAAAAGATTTAAACTGAGGCACCAGGATCAAATATACAAAGACGATGGCCAACAATAATAAGAACATCATATCCTTCATAGAATTTCCCAATTCTTCCTGCTCTCCGGCCATCATAATGCTGTAGCCCTTGGGTGTGGGAAAATGATCGATGACCGTATTTATATCTCTCACAATATGACTAAAAGCCCTGTTGTTTGTATAGCCTAAGATCTCTATGGTATTTTCTAGGTTTTCTCTTGTTATGATATTGGATCTCTTTTCAATCTGTATTGAGGCCAATTCCCGCAGCGGGACCTTTATTCCCAGAGGCGTGTCTATATTGCTATCCATGATAGCATCCATGGACTTGCTAAATTCATCCTTATACTTGATAGAGATACCTAGATTTTCGTATTCGTCCGTGTCTATGGAAGTACTTTCTATCCCCTCCGCGGCTTGAAATATCTGTTGTGAAATCACGGCACTGTTTAGACCCAACTCCTGGATCCTTGCATGATCCATGTTCATATTAATCTGCAAATTGTCTATGTGAAAGCTTTTGTAAATGTTCGTGGTTCCTTCCACTTTAGATATTTCCTTTTCCAATTCCGCTGCCAATGCAAACAGAATCTTTTGATCTTCTCCGCTAATCCTGACATCCAAAGGTGCTGAGCTGCCAGATACAGCGGTGCCTCCTTGCTCTTTTACGACAAATCTCTTGATTCCCGGAATCCTTGAGATATTGTCTCTCACTCTTTCTTGAAATTCCCAAATGGTTTCTTCCCGTTCCTTTCGAGTATTTAGATTGATGGTTATCAGTGCCTGGTTCGTGCCCATTGCACCAAAATCGCCCAGTAAATTGCTATCCTTTTCGAAGCCGACTTGTGTATCATAACCTATGATGTTATTTTCCTTGGCAAGATATTCTTCTATTCTGCCAACAGTACTTTCTGTCTTTTGCAATGTGGTTCCCGGCTCCATTTCAATGGAAACATAGGTAACACCGCTGTCAAATTTAGGAAGCATCTCCACACCGTTTGTCATTAAAAATCTTGCGCTGACCACCATCAATAGTAATGTTACTACAAAGGTTTTTCCTTTGTTATTCAGGGCAATCCTTAGAAGCTTTATGTACCCTTCTAACAAAGAACCCATGGCTTTATTAAATGGAATGCTGAAAATTTCTATAACCCTTTCCGTCCTCTTCCATTTCATTTTACTCATTAGAACGGTAAGCAAAGGTATAATCACCAACGCAACGATAATGGATGAAGATATGGCATAAATGATGGTGAGGGACAATGGCCTGAACATTGCTCCTACAAAGCCTTGAATAAATACCAAGGGTATCAATACCACCAGCGTCGTAAGTGCCCCAGCTATACTGGGTAATGCTATTTCAGAAGTCCCGTCAATTGCCGCAGCTGCCGTATCCTTATTCTGCTGGGTATGATGGGTCATAATATTCTCGACCACAACAATCGACGCATCTACGACAAAACCTATACTTAGAATGAGGGCTGACAGTGTCACCAGGTCAAGCTTTAGTCCCGAAAATTTCATCAATCCCAGGGTCATTAGAAATACAAGAGGCATGGAAACAGAAACTACCAATGATTGATTCACGGCTGATATAAACAGCATAATGATGAATATGGTAAGCAAAATGGATTGAAGAACACTGGATGTCATATTGTTTACCATTTGCAAGGTAAAAATAGAATCATCTTGCGCTACTTCAAAATTGATGATTGGGTAATCTTTCTCTAAATCTGCCAGTTTTCCCTTTACATTGTCGATTACTTCTATTGTGTTGGCATCACTTCGTTTGGTAATTAACAGGGCAATAGCATTCTTTCCCTTAAATTTGTAGGTACTCTCCAGTTCTTCATAGGTTAGATGCACATTTGCAATCTCGCCTAAACGGACATAATTTCCATCCTGCAAGGATATTTTTAAACTTTTGATATCTTCTGTGCTGCGAAATCCTTCTTCTATTCGTAATAGTATTTCTTTATTTTGCTCAATCAGTTTACCGCCTGGCGCTTTAATATTGTTCTGTGCCAGCGTATTGGATACCTGTTGAGGTGAAATGCCATATGCATCCAGCTTGCCCTTGTCTAATTCTACCTGTATTTCAGCATTATATCCCCCGAAGATATTTACTGCAGCTACGCCCTCAACCAACTGGATATCGTAGCCTATTTTGTCTTCAACCAGCTGCCGGATCTTTTCCATACTGAGGGATTCACTGCTTAAGCTGATCGTCATGACAGGTTTATCTGACGTGTTGAATTTCAAAACCTTTGGTTCATTCATATTTCCCGGGAGCTTGCCTCTGATTCGGCTGATTGCATTTTGAACATCTATGGATGCTTCATTGATATCTATCCCATAATTAAATTCCAGTTGAATGATGGCCAGGTTATCTTGACTCGTAGATTTGATATTGGATATACCTTCAATTTTTCCAAATTCCTGTTCCATCGGCTCCACTACATCCTTTGTGACATCTTGGGCTGATGCGCCGGGATACCCGGCCATCACAGTGGCCATGGGCGGATTGGTATCCGGTGATAGCTGAACCTTTAGTGACATTTTCGCATAAACGCCCAATAGTACAATGGCTATGGCAAAAGCTAAAACAAAATATTTATGACGAATGGCAAATCTTCCTATATTCATTGTTGATCGTTCCCTTCGAATAGGTATACTTTTGCGCCATCATACAGTTTGTCCAGGCCCGTAACGGCGATCCTGTCACTTTCCTGTAAACCTTCCATGACCTGAATCCGATTATTCACCCTCAACCCTGTTGTCACAGAAATCTCTTGAACATGATCATTCTCTACTTTATAGACCACTTGACGATCAGTGAGCTGCTTAATAGCCTGCGAAGGGATGCTGAGGCTTTCCTTCACTTCATGAATGACAAATTGTGCTTCAATACTGCTGCCAATAAGAATTTCAGCATTTTTATCCGGTTTAATGCCCCCAATTTCTATCTCACCAATCCGGGTCTTATTGTTCAAGACAGGTACAAATTGTGTGATACTAGCGGTTATTTTTTCCTCTTGTCCCGGCATCTGCAGTAATACAGGCGTTTTTTTATTCACCTTCTCCAAATCAGATTCACTCATGTTTACCTTCACAACCAGCTCTGAAATATCATCAATAACAATCATTGGTTTACCTGCAGCAGCCAAGTCCCCTGTACTGTAATTCACCTTTCTTATAACCCCATCCATAGGAGCAGTGATCATGGTATCCTCCAGGCTTACCGATAACTCATTTTTAAGGGCATATAATTCCCTAAGCTGCATCTCTACCATACCATATTCGTGACTTACCTTATCGTAGACAGCTTTAGAAACAGCACCGTTTTCCAATAGAATCCTGTACTTTTCCTCTTCTTCTTTTAGATATGCAAGGTTAAACGCTGCAGTGTCAATTTTGGCCTGTGTAGTGTTTATTTTAGCCACCAGACTATCGCTCTCCAGGGTGGCAATAACTTGACCAGCATGAACAAAGTCTCCTTCTTCTACAGACAAGTGGATGATTTGACCAGCAATTTTGGGCGAAACCTCAACGGTTTTTTGGGGATACAGCGTTCCTACATAAACAATTTTTTCTGTAAGTGTTTCTTTCTGCACATATGTGGTTTCAATAGGTATCCCCTCTTTATTGCTTTCAGCATGACTTAAACTATCCGTCTTTTGGTTAGGAGACAAGGGAATATTTTGATTTACCGCAATGGCAGCTATCAAGAACAGGATCGATATCATAATTTTTATACTTGCTTTTCTCTTCATAAATCACATCCCCATTTCCAAAATCCAAGTATTTTCATACATCAGATTTTGCTTTCATTCAGTTTTCTGTATTTTTTGTATTGTATTGCATCCTTCGGACATACGGATGTGCACTGGATACATTGATGACAAAATTTCGGATCTATGGATGCTTTCTTTTCTGTATCCAGCATACTGATCGCATCGGCATGACAGACCTTCATACATCGTCTGCATCCGATACATTGACCAAAATCAACGGTTTCACTCCATTTTGCAAATCTTCCCACTAGACTTTGCAGCACACCGAAAGGACAGATATGATTGTGCCAAAGCCTGGGTTCAAAACGCAATGTAACCAACACAGACAGCATCAGAAAAAACACCAGGAATGGAAACTGCACACCGCTTTTTTTACTAATCACGATTAGAGCAATTGTCAAACCTAGGATAAAGGTTGCCCACTTCCTCGATTGCAGCCAGGAAGGCAGCCCTTTCTTTTGTATTCCCAGTTTTACGGATATCCATGCTGCAGGCCCCATCAGTGTATTCATGGGGCATATCCATCCACAGAATATCCTTCCAAATAGAAAGGATGCAATCAAGCTGCCTATAAATAGCATAAACCATATATTGGTCGCCTTTTTGAATACAACCCAGCCGAAAACAGCTAGAAATAGTATTTGAATAAACAAACGCGTTTTTTTCACTTTTTTCCCTCCCCATATCCCCCTTTTGTCTACCCTATAATTTCCATCTGCATGATGAACTGAACATTTACTTTTCTACCATATCCCTTGGATTTGGTGCCTTGATGACCAGAAACTCCAATAAATCATGATGCTTATTTTGAATAAACATTTTTGTGTTGAAGGGAACATTTACAATCGTTCCTTCTACATAATAATTGACATCCTGCTCTTCCAGCGTGATCGACATACATCCCTTCAAGACCACCAAATAAACATGGGAGTTAGCATAATGTTCCGGTAGATTGGTGTCTTTGGGCAATACCATGTGGTTGATGACCACATGTTCATCGTCAATCAGTTTTTCTACTAGTTTTGTTTGAGACTCCTTAATGTTATAAATTTTTTCAATCATATTTCCTCCACCTCTTTCATTTTGTTTATGGTAGTATTATAATAAATTTGCATGCTGTAAGACGGTAACATATGTTACCGAATGGAATAATTTTGGGAGGAAATCTTTATGGAGCTAAGGGAATATATCCACCTATTGCACAAATTACCTCTGTTCAAAAGCTTCTCACGACAAAGTCTGCTGGAATTCTTTCAGACAGTGGATTATAGGCTTACACAATATCGTAAAGGCAGCATTGTCTTTCTTGAAAATGAAACGTGCAATTTTTTAAAAATAATACTCGTAGGCGTTGTTCAAGTACAAAAAATCGACTCCTTTGGAAAGATCCTTACCATCGTAGACTTTCATGTCGGTGATTCATTGGGAGAAAATTTACTTTTTGGAGATAGCAATAGATTTCCAATGACAGGAATAGCAAAAACAAGCACAGTTCTTCTTCGCATACCCAAAGACGCCGTACTTCATCTTTGTCAGCAGGATACGGAATTTTTAATCGAATTTCTAAGGCTTATCAGCGGAAAAACCTATACATTAACCGGGAAGCTGAAACAGGTTACATTAAAAACAATCCGTCAAAAAATCTGTGAATTATTATTAGAAGAATATAGAAAACAGGACAAGCTGACGATAAGCCTGAAAATGAGTAAAAAAGAATGGGCAGATAGAATAGGAGTCCAAAGACCTTCCCTTTCCAGGGAACTGATTCGAATGAAGGAAGATGGGCTTATTGATTATAGTCGGCATGGTATTACAATAAAAAATTTGGAGGCAATTCATAAGTATCTGTAATGCTGAAATAGACAGCAATCTATTAAAGGCAGCCAGAAGCGGAATAGAAAGATAAAAGAGGATGCATCCCTGCATCCCCTATCCTTCGTAAGCTTCTGTTATTAATTCTTCTAACTTCCATCCCGAAATGCCCAATCTGAATCTATAAATTTGCTCATGCCACCGGGAATGAAAGCTCTTCTCTTTGATTAAATACATTCTGCCTTTACGCATCTTGTAGTATTTCTTAATCATCTTCATCCTCCAAATCTACTCTATATACATCCCTATCGGTTTGATTCCATATTCTGAAACACGAATAATAGTATATCGCGTTCATCAAATATAATCAAACTCTATTAAGCAGCTTTTGGAGCGAATTTATTCTATTTCATGTATTTTTTATTCCATTATATCCTTCGCACTTCGTCAGCAAAGCTCTCTCTTGAATTATCTCCATCGATTGCGATAATCCTGATTCATATAAATCAAAGAAGACAATTGGTTTTAAGAAATCTGTCAAATATATATCTTTCATAGTATCCTTTATCTACAAGCTTGCTTAAGATTTTAACCGCTTCGTGTGGGGGCATCCCTGTTCGGTATATCCTGTTTTCCGTCAATGCTTGATAGATATCACAGATAGCCATAATTTGGCTTTCCTCTGTAAAAGCTTCTCCGGATAAACCTTCCGGATAACCGGTCCCCAGCAGATTCTCATGGTGATTCGGTCCCCACTCGGATATCTCTTCAAAACCCTTTATTTGCCTTAAAATAAATTTTGAATAGTAAGGATGTTTCTTAATAGCCAGCATTTCATCTTTCGTTAGCTTATCTGGTTTATCCAGTATGGAATTTGGAACAATGAGCTTCCCAATATCATGTAAATAGCCTGCAATTTTCATTTTCCTGCATTTGATATCCCCATATCCAAATTCCTCAGCCATTTGAAATGCTCTTTGAGACACCATAAGAGAATGCCGGTGTGTAAAGGCACTTTTTTTATCAATGATAACGGCAAAGGCTTTTGCGATTTGTTCCAGTTCATCAATATTTATATAAACGCTTTGATCAGGAATTAGCGGCATCAGCAATGGGCTAATGTCATAAACACTCAAATCCAGCCACAGCTTTTCCTGCTCAAATAGCGTTAATACAACATCGACCAAGTCCCCATTAAATGCTTTCCCTTTTTCTGCTTGCAGCCAACTGCGAAACTCATCACGATAGCTAATACTATCTTTTCTTCGATCATACTTAAGTTCGATATGATCTGCCAGGGCAATGATCTGTGCTATGTATGGTATGCCATTCCCTTGAAGCCTCTCAGGCCCCATGCCGTCCCATCTTTCATGATGATATCGAATGATCTCCGCAATGTTATTGCCAAAGGGCAGTTCTTTCACGATTTCATAGCCGGTACTCGTATGGGAAGCTGCAAAGATCGTCTCCGCCTTATGAAATTCTTCATGGCCATGCAGCAAAATGGAATGGGTAACCCCAATATCATGCAGTATCGCTGCCTGAAAGGTTAAATCAAGCAGCTCTTTTTTTTCCAGCTTGTTGATTACCTGTAAAGCAATATATGCCACCCTCTTTGCGTGTTGAAAGGGTCTGTTTTCCGCAACATCTAAAAGTAAGGAGAAGGATAGTAAGAGCTCATTTAAGTTTATTCTTATATCATCCATACTGGCCACCTTCTTTTTATTATTAAAAACAATGATTTTCTTTCGTCGTAATTTTGCATTTTAAACAGAAAAATTTATTCAGAAATCAATTTTTCCTGTAACCTTTTTCTCTTTTCATCCTCTAAGTGTATAAAAGGAGGATGATTATATGGATTACAAACAATTAACTGCACCTTGCGGTATGGACTGCTTCAACTGCGAAATCTTCGCAGATAACATTACGGATGAAATGCGTATGCGCATTGCCCCATACCTGAACAAGGATCCAAAAGATTTTCACTGCCAGGGATGTCGGATTAGTGGCTGCCTGTTAATTCCCGGTGAATGTGCAACAAAGAAGTGTGTTGAATCCAAAGGACACGAATTCTGTAGTGATTGTGATCTCTTTCCCTGCGGCAAGCTGCAGCCCTGCAGCGATCAGGCCAACAGACTGCCTCACAATTACAAGCTCTTTAACTTGTGCCGTATTAAAGCCATTGGCATAGATGGATGGGTGAAGGAAGCAAAAAGCATCCGTGAAACATATTATCATGGCAAAATGGCGATTGGTGCAGGCCCGTCACTAAAGAATAAAGAGTAAAACAACCACTCTTTTAAGCGGCTGATTTACAATTAGCCGCTTTTATTCTCTCCTATTCAGTTTCTAGAAGCTTCAACCGCCGTTCACTCATCAGGTTTTTAATTCGTTCCTTAAAAAGCTCGTATGGTCCGGGAACGACCAGTGTGTTGTAGAGTTCTGAAATCGAAAGCAGCTCTTCAACTTCCGTTTTAAATTCCTCAGCAACTTTTTTTTCATTATTTCGAATTACTTTAATATCCTCAATCAGAATATCCCGTTTAGAATCCAGGGCATATTTCACCCATGAACTACATTTGCAGGGGTTTTCAGGATTGATTAAGGAACACCGCCCATCCATGAACGATTTAAGCAATCCTCTTGCACGGTGAAGATGCACCTTGACGGCATTCTCAGAAATCTCGAGCATTTCTGCTGTTTCCTGTACGGAAAATTGAAGGATAACCCGTAGTGTAAAGACAACTCGATATTTTGACGGCATACAGTTCATAAAGAGCTGCAGGCATGTCTCCCGGGCGTTGTTTGTCATAACCTCATCTTCGACTTCTCCAAAACTGTTGATATAATCAAATACATCCTTCGATGATATCTGGTTCTCTTCCGCATACCTATCAACCGGCAGCTTTTCAACATAATCAACATATCTATTTGCCTCATTAACAACAATTCGATAAAGCCAGGTGTAAACGGAACTCTCCCCTCTAAAATTTGAAAATGCTTTATATGCACTTAAAAACGCATTCTGAAGCACATCTTCAGCATCCTCTTTATTGCCGGTTATACGAAAAGCAAGGGTATAGAGCTTTTTGTAATGTTCTTGATAGAGTTCATCAAATAAAACCATCATGAATCTCTTCCTTTCAAAAACAAATGATTGAAATTACTTCCATATCATCTTATCAAATTTAGGAATTACTTTCTATCATTATGTGTTTTTGATTTCTTAACAAATTAAAAGCACCTATCTTATGGATAGATGCCTACTCATTAAAGGAACTTCTGAAACAGTTTACAAAAGATACACCAACAAAATGATTAAGACAAACGCCTTTCATCCCACGATTGAAACAATGGAATAAAAGGCGAATTTTCCTGTTCCTTTAGACTACTTCCGTTTCTATCCAGATTTCCAATATATCCGTCAAGATTATTTTGGTTACTTTTAGACGGTATTCTTTATTGGCTACTTTAAAAATCCTTTTATCGATAATTTCTTCTAGTATGTCAACATCAATGGTTTTTACTTCACGACCCAATAATTTGCAATATTTATCTTCGGCATACTTTTCGATCGTAATCTTATCTATTTCATCCCCATCATGTATTAATACAATCTTGATATCCTTAAGAATTAATTTTTTGCTGTTGATTGATTGTTCAAGTTTCTCTAATCGCTCGTCCCTTTCCTCTATGGCAGCGTTAAGCTTCTGGATTTCTTCACAGTATTTGTCAACTCTATAGCTAACTAACGCAATAATCATAAAAGCTCCAATTATTATTCCAATGATGATTCCTGTCATAATTGAAATAAAATATTTCCACTTTGCCAGGTTTACTCGCCCCATAGTGCTCCACTCTTCCATAATAACCTAACAACCAGATATCCAAGATTTGCGCCGGTAAGGGCAGAAATAATATAGGCTACTTGCTTTATGACCGATTTTATTTCTCCTTTCAGAATCCCTTGTTCAATAATTTGAAATGACGAGAAGGTCCCACCAAGGCTAACAGCTACTGCCCAAATCTTAATGGAGCCGGATACATCCATCATGGTTTTAAGTGGGGGATGATTATTGATCAACGCCCCGATTCCTGCAAAAAAGCTGGCACCTATTACTACGCCAAAAGCAATTAAAAATGTATATAACAGGTTATTCATAAAAAACACAACTGCAACCACCTTTGCATTTTTTACTAAAATATGTAAGCTAAATTAACTTTATCACAAATATTAATATTTTCTCAATTGCTCTCTGATACAGGTATGCCAGGTATATGTATTCCTTTCTTCATCAAGCTTTGAATAGACCAGTAGGACTTTTTGATGATCTAGAAGCACAGCCTTTACCTTTTCTCCCAGTATGATTTTTTCATGGTCAGAGAGTAATTGCCCCTCTAAGCTTTGAACCTTATCAATGTTGGAATTGGCTAATATTTCTTTGACAGTCAGGGTGCTTTCCGGCATTGGAAACGTTACTTTCCCTTTAAAACGTCCATCATTTCCCGTAAGACGAAGGGCTACCCCTGCCAAGGCACCGATTACGCCACCACCTGTTCCACCATGCTCTGAAAGGTAAATTCCGTGATTTTGGGCAGTTTCATAGGCCAGCTCTTTGGTTAAAATTTCTTTCTTTGCTCTTCGACCATAGTTTAATAGGGACTGATGGTCTTTGAGTTTTTCCAGCGCTGCTATGCAAAGACCCGGATCAGATCCTTCAGCTCTTTCTTTCACCAAAAAATCCACGGCAAAATCTCTTAGAATGTCATAGATATCCTGCTGATGTTCAATAACAAAGCACATGGCACTATTATGGGAGGTATAAGGAATATCAGGATGAAAGTACAACTGATGCCTTGTTATATCAGAGCATTTACCTAAGCCCATTTCTTCGATATGTTCGATCATGATTCTGGCCAGTTCACCAGTACCTCTAGTCTCTAAATTATCCGTGTCGTCAATACATACAAAGGTTCTCATGGAATATTCCCTCCAGACTATTTATTATATTTTGCTTCTCTCATGCCCTTACCACTCAATATTTCCCTTACTTGTTGGTCACTTAATTCCATATTGAAAAAGTTTTTATAATACGCCTTGGTCTCCGTCTCCATATTTATATGCTCAAAATACTTTGGATATAAAAGTTTAGCAGTCCATAAAATCGCCAAGGGAGTCTCCAAGGAACCCGGATGTCCCCATCGGGAAATTCCGTTGGGTATCTGGTAAACTTTTTTTTCCTTAACAGCCCTTAAGGCCGCCCACTGCTCATTTCCTAGGATATATTCAGGAACTCCCGCTTCATTGGCAATAATGATATCGGGATCCCATAGATAAATCTGTTCCAGAGCGGCAAAGGACTTGTCTCCCGATATTTTCAAATCACCCTCTATGGACACATTGATGCCCCCTGTGATTTTAATCCAGTCAGCCGGAAGACTGTTTTTGAGATCTGTGCGGACTGCTTCATTGACAGAATGGTAAAGAGAAATCCTTTCTTCCGAAGGGATAGAATCGGCGATATTTTTTGTATCCTCTATGGTTTTAAGATAATAGCTGATATACTGCTGGGCTTTTTCCTCAGCTCCCAGAACTTGGCCTATGATGGAGATACTTTCTATTTGTTCCTCTATAGAATAAAAATCAATAACAACATATGGAATGTTGAGTTTATCCAGCTTTGCAACTTCACTTTCATTGAGGGCAGTATCTGTTTTGAGAAAAACAATATCCGGCTTAGAGGCAAGCAATTCCTCAATATTGATTGCCCCTGTACCAAAGGGGACAGGCAAATCCTTGACATGTGGATAAAGAGCAGTTAGGACTTTATCCCGCTGCAGTCCTCCTACCACAGCCACAATATCTTCTCCTCTTCCCAGCATCGTAACAACATGACCCGTATACGCATAGCCACAGGCAATCCTCTCAACTGGCTTGGAGATAACCACCTCCCTATCAAAATAATCCACAACAGTTATAGGAAAATCCGTATTCTGCATATTCCCAGCAGCCTGTTTCTGGGGTTCATTGGTTGGTTTGGCAGCGCAGCCTTGAAGAAGAAACAATACGATGAGCAAGACTATACAGATCATTTTCTTTTTAGATTTAATAAAATTTCTCATTTGCTATACCTCCCAGCGTTGGATTAAGCATCTTTAACAATAGACAAAGGGATAATTTGTCTAATAAACGTAGTTTTATCAAGGTTATGGTTTAACACCTTGGCGTTGATATGATATATCCTTTTTATATTATTTTCATTTAACACCTTATGAGGGCTGCCTACTTGTTCAAATGTTCCTTGATTCATAAGGGCCAGGGTGGTAGAGATATGGTTGGTTTCAAAATAATAGGCGTGATTGGGAAAATGTGTAGCCATCACAACAGAGATATTATTTTTCTTTACTAACTCCGCCACAGTCTCCAATAATATAAGCTCATTTTTAAAATCCAGATGTGCCGTGGGCTCATCCATGATGATAATCTTAGGCTGCTGGGCGAGAGCCCGGGCTATCATCACCAACTGACACTGGCCTCCGCTGATTTGCGTATAGGGCTTATCAGACAGATGAAGGATTCCTACCTTTTCCATGGCCTGCTTGGCAATCTCCCTGTCTTCTTTGGTAGGAGAGGAAAAAAATGCTGTTCTATAGGCTCTGCCCATCAGGACAATATCCTTCACGGTGTAAGGAAAAGTCCTCTGATGAATTTGCGGGACATAGGCAACCTTTTCTGCCAAATGCTTAGGTTTCATATTCTTTATACTCGTCTGATCTATTAGTATATCCCCTCGTTTTAACTTCAAAATGCCTAAAATACAATCCAGCAGCGTGGTTTTCCCACAGCCGTTGGGCCCTACAATACAAAAGACTTCACCGTTTTTCACATAAAAGCTAAGATCTGAGAACACTGCTTTTTCTCCATAGCTAAAGGAAGCATTCTTTACTTGTATTGTCCCAATACTCATATTACCAAGTCCCTCCTTTCGTCTTTTTTAATAGATAGATGAAAAAAGGTCCCCCTATAAGAGAGGTCAAAATACCTATGGGAATTTCACCGCTGGTGACCGCTCTGGAGATATTATCAATAACAACAAGAAAGGAAGCACCTAAAGCACAACTGACAGGTAAAAGGATCTTATTATCATTCCCCCCGATCATCCGCCCGATATGAGGGATTATCAAACCGACCCAACCGATGGTACCGCTGACACAAACTGCCCCGGCGGTAGATAGCGTAGCAAAGCCAATGGCTATTAGCTTATCAAGATTAGCATCGATGCCTAAAGTCTGGGCTTCACGATCTCCCATGGAAAGCACATTGATTCTCCAACGAATGAATAGCAAGCCCACTATGCCTAAAATCATGGGCGGAGCACCTATAATGAGGTCTTGCTGACTTGCAGTGGCAAAGCTGCCCATCAGCCAAAAAGTGATGGCCGGCAGTTGATTAAAGGGATCTGAGACATACTTAATAAAAGAAATAAGAGATGAAAATATGGAGGATACCACCACACCTCCCAATATCAGCATAATGGTGGGAGTAGTATTGTAAATCCGTCCTATCATATAGCTCAGTAGTACTGCTAAGCCTCCAAATAGCAAAGCAAAAACATATACATAGGGAGATGAACGACTAAATAAAAGAATGGCTAATGCTGCACCAAAACCTGAACCTGAACTCACTCCCAACATGCCGGAGTTTACCAGTGGATTTCGGAAAATTCCCTGAAAGGCAGCACCGCTCGCAGCCAGGGAGGCTCCTACTAAAGCAGCTAATATAGCTCTAGGCATACGAATATCCCAAATAATCGTATAATATGTATCCTGCATCGTTAGATAATTCTTAAAAAAGGGATAGGCCAGTATGCCTGGTATATCTTTTAGTGGAATAGGGTATCTTCCAATAAAGAGCGTTAAAAATGACAGTACAATAGGAGATAAAAATATGGTTATATAAAGGATTTTCTTTTTTATCATGGTGTCCTCTTTTTAGCTTTTGCTATGGCAATAAATACAAAAATCCCGGCAATCGTTATAAGTATAGGCCATATAAATGACATAAGATAGCCAGCAGAGCCTTCATTCGTATCGGCACTATCAATAGCAGCAGTAGTGTTACTTTGATTAGCTGTATTAACTCCATTATTCTCCTCAGGTAATAAGGCCACGGTGGTAAAAGAAAAAGAGATACTTTTTTCTAAACTGGTGCCATTTTTTGACTGAAGCTTTGGCGAAATCTTCACCCGATAGGACGTATTTTCCCTCAAAGCTTCTTTGGGCTTAATCATAATTTCTCTTTTTCTATCTGGTTCCATTTGATCGTCAGGAAAGATTACATCTATAGGCACCACTTGATTGTCTGCATCTAGCAGTAAAAAACATTTGGCGTTATTTTCCTTAACCGTTTGATTAACCACATTCTTGTTGAATAACAATTTTATTTGCGCATCCAGCTCCACGTCCTTAGCGGCATTTTTAGGAACGGACTCTACCAGGTCTAAGACAGCGTTTTTTCCATCGCTATCTATGCTTTTGTTTTCTGTACCATAAGAAGGACTCATACTGGCAAAAATGAAAATAAACAAGAGCATGATCCATAGTACAAGTTTGTTTTTCATCGTTTTTCTTCCTTTCCTGTTTAGACTTATATTTTAGAACATAAAAAAACAGCACCCTATGGAAGCTGTCATTAACGAAAGTAACCTTTCTAAGTAAGCCTGAGGTACTCAATTAATTCTACTTTCCAAAGGGGAGGCATAACCGTTTCCAATCATACCCTATCGGATTGTCTCCATGGTCAAAGACTACAGGAAAACAACCTCGTAGAAATAAAGCCCAGCTATTTATTTAGTTACTATTATATCATAGTTTAATAAAATGGTTATTCTTAATATTTTGATATTAACAGAAATTTATGACGGTTACTTTGTATTCCTGCTCTTCTTTTGTTGTTCCCATAAGTATAGTACATTTAAGACCTGTCCGTCTCTTAAAAGCAGGTGAATCCTACTCAAACAGATCGATCCCCAGTGCCTTATAAAAGCCCCAGTCAATATCATGGGTCATAGGAAGATTCATATCCTTCCTGAATTTGATAATGCTTGCCTTCATCCCTTCACCATAGATTCCATCCACATAACCAGCATAATATCCTTCTCTCTTCAATACCTTCTGTACCTCATATACATCTGATCCTCTATCTCCCGGCGTTAGCACACGAAAGCCATTGCCAAAGGGTCCAAAAACACCACCCCAAATGTTCACCGGTGTCCCCACCTTCACGATTTGAAACAATTCTTCAACATCTCGATTTCTCATACGAATGCATCCGTGAGATGCCGCCATACCAATGGAACCTGGTCTGTTGCTCCCCTGGATCCCATATTTCCCCTACCATGCTTATAAACATATAAGAAATTTCATGAAATCAGCTTCTTTTTTCAACTCTGCTTTAATATTGCTCTTAACTGAATTACTAATAATCATTAGGTAAACAAATATAAGAATCGGATTTGATTCTAAACATATTTATTATGCTATATTAGCAATGTCTATAGCTACGTTACTATTGGATTACATTATTTTTTCAAGTCTCAAAGCACACTCCACATACCAAGTTTATGGATAATGGGAAGTTAGTTTCACCTAACGTTTCGCATTCAAGACGTTCCTGAACCGGACCTCATAGGAATACCACTTCGGCGCGCTTGCACCGGTGAAAGAATGTGCTTTGGCAGTATTTATTTCAAACATTATCTACACTCAAATTGTAAATTTCAGTAAATCAAGCCACTTGTCTTATCACTCTCCAAGCGAAAGCGAACTTGAAGGCATTGTTATATATAGTTTTAGCAACTACACTTTAAGCTGATCCCACTTTTCTGATTTGATTTATCAATCATATATGCAACAGCTCCAGATGCAATAAAACCAGTTCCTAGTCCGAATAACAAATTATTGAATGCATCTGAGTATAATATAGCAAAATCTACAATAGGGCGAGCCCATCCAAGAGCTATTAAAGGATACCTAAAAGTTCAGAAATAATATATGGTTTTTCAGCACCCAATTTCTTATACATTTAAAATTCTCCTGTTATTAATATAATTTTTAAGCTTTCACATAACGTCTGGAATTTCCGACACCGAGAAGCTTAGAAAGCTCTTTTCTTAGCTTGGCTATCTTTTCAAGCCAAGCTGAACAGAAATTTATTGTTAGGTGTCGTTTCCAGGTTTGAAATTGAGCTATGTTTGCGCCCGTTTTCTTACACTTTCTTCGCACTGCTATAGGGTATACCAATCCTGAAATCAGCAATTGTATCCTTGACGATGGTATAGTCATATTGTTAAACAGGCACATCAATCGACCAAAGGATTCAGGTTTAGCACGTTCATGAATCAATGACTGTTCCAATTGAACGTATGAAGGATCCGACGACAGTCGCAAAGCGCTCTGGCTGGTCTAAATGGACACTGTGGCCAGCTTCCCGGATTTGTTCTGCCTTAAGTCTTGGATTAAGACGTTGCAGCTCTTCGGCAACAACAGACGAAACCACGCCTTTATCACCAAATACGATGAGGCTTGGAACGTCAATTGCACTCACTAACATCTTATAATCAGGGTTCGGTGGCGTGAGAACGTCAAAGGCGGCCATGCTTGTTTGAAGTCGTGCCCGAGCGAACAGCTCAAGGGTCTCCCCTGACCGATTAGGGTGTCTATTCCGCGCTTCTGCCACCACCTCATCCAATGACATATTGAGCATTCGCCGATGCTGATCGGCGACATCACTATCGCGAACTTCGCGCTGAACTTTTGGACTCAAGAACGTTGGATCAGCTAAGACCAGGCCACGGAGTAGATTTGGTTTACGACTTGCCACCACGGCTGCAGTCATCCCCCCCATAGAATGTCCGAGCAGGATCGGAGGAGGAAGTCTTAGGGCATTTATTAAACCGGCAACATCGTTTGCATGGTCTTCGTATCGGTATCCAAAGTCAGGTACACTTGAATTGCCATGTCCCCTAGCATCCGGCATGATTACGTCATATTCTTTCTCCATAACATGTGCCAAACCTGTCCAACACACGCCATTAGTCATTAATCCATGTAGCAAAATTAAAGGCGGTTTGTTTCCCCCGGTTCTTGTGTAGTGTATGTTAATTCCGTTTGTTTCGCAGACTGCTGTGTTCCAGTAGGTCATATGTTATTTCCTCCAAGCGTAAAATTCAGGGTAACGTTTATAAGTTTAGAGCTTTTATATAAAATGTTCAAACACTGTTGGTGTTTCAAAACCTTGTCAATTAAAGTCAATGCAGCAGCAGTGGATATTGGTATGCAAATGGAGCCTAGCGTCCCCTGTCTTCCCGAAGTCCATCGCTCATTAACTTCATACTTCCTCAAACTCAATGCGATGGATTTTGGAAAGACAATGTTATATGAAGCCCCAATACGGAAACTGCCCAAAACTTTTCTTTATTATTACTGCTGATTCATTTAATGAAAACTTGTATTGCCACTTCCTAAGCTTGTATAATTCTATTAAAGACTAAGCTACGACAATTCTTTCATCATTAAATATTCAGTAACACCACTTTTATATAGGTTTGGAATAACCCCTACTTCTTTATAACCACATTTCTCATACAATTGCTTTGCTTTTGAATTAAAATCAGCCACTACAAGAAAAACCTTTGAGCTTTGAGCAACCACTTTTTCAAAATAATCTAGTAATTCTTTTCCTATACCAAGATTCCTAAACTCTTCTTTAATTGCAATTATATGTAAATAGGGAAAACCATGAAACGCACCATTGCGTATAAACTATATAAAACCTAAGCATAATCCTTTGTTATCTAACGCAACTAAGATTTCTTGTTTTGTAATGCCTTCGCTTATAGCCTGTATAACCTTGTTTTCCTGCGGAAAGTAAACTCTTCCCAACTCTGAATTCTGCAATGCTATTACACAATCATTAAGATGCTCACATCCTGCTTTTATAATATTATTGATCATGTAATATCTCCTTTAACTCACAACATAGTATTGGGGTTTCATATAACTACTGTACTCCCGACATGTGTCGTGAACACCACCTATCTGCAAATCATAAATTTGTAAATCGAATTCCTTTTATTACATAAAAGGCATTATATAAAAAAATCTTCTACCAATTCCTTTTTTCAACTGCCCATTATTAGCCTTTCATGCTATTTAATCTAGAACTGCCTTTATAGATATACTTGTCCAATTTTATGGATAATGGGACATTGAATAATTGTTTTTCAACTACCCCGTATGCTTATACTGTACTCTTATAGTTTTCTTGCTTTGACTACAAAAGTTACAGGAAGCATCTTTGCTTTTTTTGCAAAATCGCTGTTATTGTCCCGCGATTGCATAATTTTATCATCAGATTGCTCAATCATTTGCTCAATGACAAATCCTGCTTTTGCTAGCGCATTCACATAAGTTGATAGTTTACGGTCTGATAATGATAATACACCTCCATCAATAGATAGCGAATACCAAGATTCATCGAAATAACATTTCTTGAAAACAAGCATATCATTTTCTGCTGCGACACATTTGTGTATGGGATGGGACCAACTAAAAATAAAAACACCATCTTTTTTAAGGTAAGAGGCAATCCGACAAAAAGTACCCTCGAGGTCTGTAGTCCAGCCTATTCCATAGACCGAATAAACAAAGTCAAAATAATCCACTGGTATACCACATTCTTCTTCCATGGGGGAGCAAATCAATTTTGCTGAAAGACCGCATGACGTCAAATGATGCTCTGCCTTTTCAATCTGTTCTTTTGATATATCCATTCCCCATAATTCTGATGCTTTGCGTTCACCCAAATACTGCAAGGAATGACCGGTGCCACAACCTATCTCCAGTATTTTTTTTCCTAATAGATTACCAAAAAGTTGACACTTTTCTTCTGAAACAAATGCACCATAGAAAGGAAGCACAGTTGTTCCTATAACATCATTTCCTTTTGTATTCCAGAAAAGCTCGTTTGTTTTATGAACCGTATCCTTGTCCATATCAACCGAAATGGCGCAGCCAACCTCACCAGCGCCTATAATGTTTGTTCTATAAACAGAATTCTCGTCCATGCAGACACCCTCCCCAAATATAAATAACCAGCAACTCATGTTTTATATTTTAACTTCGTAGTATTAGTCTAATGAGAAACTTCGCAAATTAAATAAAATTAACCTCTTTTAAAATAATATTGAAGGCATAGTTATAACTGATTTTATTTCAAGCAAAATATCAACTTTTTTATATTCTCTACATCTTTGAATGAATTTCTTATATGTTTTATAATCATGAATTAATACTTCAACTTCAGATAAATCAAATTCAAGGTTTCCAGGTATTCGCCACTCTCTCTCATGCGTCCAGTCAATAAAATTATTTTCATTTGATAAATCAAAATTTACAATTCGCCAATAATTTTCTTTGCTTAGATACTTTTTAGCCTCTTCAGTAATATCATAAATAACGGGTCTTCCTCCCTTATTAAAAATAAATTCCTTTGAAAACCTTAGTCCAAAACCAGTATATCTAAAACTTTTTGCCTTATTCTCTTTCTTTAATTGCTGTTCGTAAAAAATATTCTCTGCAACGGAATGTAACGGTATATCTTGAAAACATACAGCTGAAATATTACCATTTACATATCCAGATTTAGTAGTACTTCCAATAATTTTTTGCTCAGTTAGTATTTTCATAAGAATATCCAAAGAAGAATACTTATGTCCATTTATAGTATTCGCCTTTGTAAGATGTACCAAGCCAGACGTGAAATCACTCCTCCTCGAAATTCTTTTCCTCCATCCGTTTATATCCAAAAAAACACCTCCCAAAGGTATTAACGAATTGGGCTTAATATAATAAATGAACGTATTATAGCTTCATTGTAATTATGGTTTAAATTTATAGTTTTCTCCCAATGTACAACTTAGAAAAATACTTAGCCTGAAAATCACAAGTCACATCTATACTGGATTTTTATTAAGTTACAGTCTTTCACAAACTTATTATTCACCATGATCAGCTTCAAGAAAATCATACAAATAATGTTCTGCTATCATATTTAGGTTTGTACCAATATCCTTAAATCTTAACAAAAAATTTTCTAGGTCAATTACTACATTATCAAAAGTATCTATATAAAAATGATTGATATACTTCGTATTAAATGGATACCTTGAAAAATCCATATTATCCTTTTGTTTTCCACTTGATTTATCTTCAATCTTTATATATAGTTCTTTCAAATACTCCTTTAAATTAATGGTTAATTTCTTAAACTGTTCTTTTCTTTCTTTGCTCGTTTCAAATTCATTAACCCTTGAACATACAACATTAAATATCTGTTTTATATCATGATTTCCTTGAATCTTTTCATCTTTATCTAAAATAACATTTAATGGCCATGCTATTGCTTTTAAATATAATTCTATTGCATGATTAGCATTAAATAGAATTGGAAAAACAATTATATCTGCATTCTTATTTTCATTATTATCCAACATCTGTTCTACTAATATTATTGAGGACATCATAAATCCCTTTGCAATAACAATCATATTTTTAATATGTTCATGTTTATTTGTTCTCCAATTCATATAAGCATTTCTATTAATATCTATGTTGTATGAAAATACATCTTTCATATCAGCGTTCCCCCTAGTCTTCGTATTTTTAACTTCCCATTATAGACATTTTCCGTATATGGACTAGATTTCAAAATAAATAAACCACACTTAACACAAGCACATCTATAGATATTAATAAGACAAGGTTAATGATAATCTAAGCTTTTGAATAAAACATTGCAAATAGATAGATTTATTATCAGCCATAGTATTTTAAAATTGGCGACAGACCTCACAATTAACGTTGCCTTAGGAATGGTTTATTTTGACTTGTCGCATGTCTATATTTCAGATGTTTGATTGATTATATAGATAATACCTACTATTTTTCAACAGTAGTCACTTAGATTCCTCCATATAAATCCATAGTATTACAATAAATCGACCGCAAATATCGACATGTAAAGCAAATTAATGTCATTTTTCGACAAGTCATATATTCTTTGCTATAATATCTAATGCAAAAACACACAAAGGAGGACATCAAATGGATTTTAACGCAGGAAATTTTTTAAGACATATTGATCATTATATTACATCGTTAAAAATAGAAAGGAATCTTTCAGAGAAGAGTATTAAAGCATATTACTATGATCTTTCCAGTCTGATAGATTGGTTTCAAGAAAATAATTATTCCGAAATTGATAATGCCCATATAAATTTATATATTAACTGGCTCCAAAATAAAAAGCATTTGAAAGATTCATCAATAAAAAGAAGATATGTGACCTTGAAATCATTTTTTAAATATCTTGTACAGAAAAATTATATCTTGAATTCTCCACTTGAAAATTGTCGTATTTCTTTCAAAACTTCAAAGAAACTTCCAAAGACACTTCCTCCCAATGAAATAGAAAAACTTCTTAGATCTCCTATTGATGATTTAAAAACACTTAATTCTGAATTTAGAAAGAATATATGTATAAGAAATATTGCCATCATTGAACTTCTTTATTGTGCGGGTCTGAGGATAGGTGAATTAGTCGGTATTAATATTGAAGATATAGATTTAAATGAACAAACCGTTTTAATTCATGGGAAGGGAAGAAAAGAAAGAATTCTTTATATCTCTAGTAGCGAAGTTATTACAAAGATAAAAGATTGGCTTGCAATAAGGTACATATTTAAACCTTTATGTGACTCAATGTTCATAAACAAATACGGAAATAAGCTTTCTATATACTCAATTGAAGATATCTTTTACAAGTATAGACATTTAGCCGGCATTGATGTCCGTTCTACCCCGCACTATTTACGTCATACTTTCGCCACTCAGCTATTAAGTAATGGAGCAGATCTGAGAGCGGTCCAGGAAATATTAGGGCATTCAAGTATAACAACAACTCAAATTTATACAGAAGTTTCTGCTGAAAGAAAAAAGCAAGTTCTATTAAAATACAACGCTAGAAACCAACTTAAGCTATAAAAACACCTCCAAATAACTATAAATTATTTGGAGGTGGCTAACAGTCCATGAGAAGCACTTTAGATTTCATAAATAGAACAAATGATTTTAATAATCTTTTACACCAGATTAGACCACTAAATTCTCAAGAGAGTAAT